>JAYGGE010000137.1:0-145631 GCA_046581505.1 Verrucomicrobiales bacterium
TCTGAAACCGTGGAGTTACTCTTGCCGCTGCGGGCATTGTTGCCGCGGTAAGTTGGCCAGTCTCCGGCAAGTGCTGCCGTGGTGATCTTTGCGTTGTAGGCAGGCCCTTTTTCCAGGCGGCCTTCAGCAGTGATTGTGGCCGGCAGATCCCGGGTTATTGACGCGGGGGCCAGTGCATTAAGGCCATACATCTTGGCTTCCGGGTAGCATGCGCAATTGTGGGGTGGTGAGTAGAGCAGGCCGTTACACGGCATGCTGCCGTAGAGGCATCCACCGCGTACCCAGTGGTGAATTTCCCAGCTTTTCTCCTTGGGGTTGACAAACTCGATGCCGGTACGTGATGGCAGGAGAAACTTGTCGGTGGCCTTGGCAATGTAGCAGCGGTGATGGAACCAGTAGGTGTCGACTTCCGGTGCGAACTGGTTTTTTACCTCACCGGTCAGCGGGTCCCTGCCGGTGAACACCCCGGAGTCCCGGCCGCTGGTGGTCGGCGCCGACCAGAGCAGCCCGCCGGAGACGAGCAGGTCCTCCGGCGACTTGTAGCCCCCGCGGGCATGTTCCTCGGACCAGATTTCCCGGCCGGTTTTGCGGTCAAGTGTGGTTACCAGCCGATCGCCGCCGGCGAACATGACGACATCGCCGTAGGCGACAAGTTTTGGCCCGAAGTTCTGGGCAACGTATGACTTCATTCCCAGTGACTTGGATTCCCAGAGGACGTTGCCGCTGGTTTGGCCGAGGCCGACAACTTTCTCTCCGTCAAAGTAGTAGATGCTGCGCTCATCACCTGAGAGAGTCAGCGGGGCGACCTTGGTTTCCCGCTGCCAGAGCCGCTCGCCGGTCTTGGCGTCGAAGGCCATTATCTTGCGCGGCTGTTTGTTCCAGTGGAACTCCTTGTCAACGCGTGCCTGGTCACCGACATTGAGCTTTGGGGCAAAGCGCGAGGTTTCCATCTCGCCTTTGTTGACCAGCAGGTAGACCACTTCGTTGGTGTGGATGACTTCCTCGGTTCCCTCGCTGTCCGCGAAGGTGTTGAGGGTTTTTCCGGTGGCGGCATCAAGGGCCACCACCGGCGCCTTGTAGCCGAGTGTGACAAACACCCTGTCACCCTCGGCTACAAGGCGCCGGGCGAGATGCGTGGGGCCGCTTTTCAGCGGCCACAGGTGGTTTTGCCAGTCCGGGATATTCCGTTTCCAGAGTATGGTGCCGTTGAATGCATCACGGGCAATTAATTGCCATTTCGCCGGCAACTGGATCGATATGCGGGAACCCTCGTCCATGATGTAGAACAAGCGGCCATTCGCCGAGACCATGGCACTGGTGCTGGCCATGCGGTCATGATGGCGTGACCAGCGCGGGTTGCCGATCCACTGCAGGTGCCGGGGCGGACCGACGACATCATCCTTGGCCACCGCGTTGCCGGTGGCGCTATGCAGGTAGTGCGTCCATTCGTCAATATTGTCCGGGCGCGGTTTTTGTGTCTTATCCCATTTGTTGTCGGTATTCTTGATGTAGGCGATGCCGTTGGGAACCAGCACGCGCAGGATTTCATTGATGGGGATGCCCTCGGTATCGGCATTTTCGCAGACAAGAAGGTTCACCAGGTTATCGGTGTATGGCAGGGACTTACCGCTGAAATAGTCGGCGGATACCTCGCCGTAGACACCGAGTGCATGGATGTGCTCGCGTGCTGAGGTTACTTTTTCCGGGTTCCGGTCGATGCCCTGTACCTGGTAGCTGTCATTGATCCTGAGGGCAGCAGTCAGTTTACCGTCTCCACAACCGAGATGAACAATGAAGCCGCCCTTGATACCCGATTGCTCAATGATGGTGAGAGCTGTTTGCTCAGGGTTGGCTGTCAGGATGCCGGTAGCGATCGGCAGGAGCAGTGTTAGAAAAAGGTTACAAAGTTTCATGGCACGCATTGTTTCACGATTCGTGCCATAAAACAAGGTCGACTGCAGAGATGGGCAACCAGGCGATAATGACAGGCGATTGAGCGGTTAATGCGGGGGGAGAAGGAGTTTCCCGGCTTGTTTACTTGATGCGGAAGTGACCGTAGATGGGATAGGTGAACAGCGTGTCTTCCTCGCGAGTACCACGGCCGATGTTGTGAATGACAAGCGGAACACCCTTTGACGACTTCTTGTCACTGACGATCATGATGTGTGGAAGGCGTCCCGCAACCCTGCAGATGACCAGATCTCCGGGTTTGTAATCGTCCTTGTTTTTGGTGACGGGAACTTTCCACCCTTTGCGGGTGAAATAGGTTTTAAGGTTTGGAACCCTGCGGTGGTCGATATTCCGGTCGGTTTTTTTCAGGCCCCAATTATCCGGATATTTGGAAAAGTTATTCCGCATATCCAAGTGCATGAGCTTTTGCAAGTCCATCCCGAGCCCCTTGCGAAAGGCTCTGATCACGACGTCAGAACATACACCGCGATCCGGGGCAACATCCCCCATAGGATATTTGATGGCCTGATAGGAGGGATCGTAGACAAGAGTGACACCGATTTTGGAGCGAGTAGCATCAATGAGCCTTTGTGGCTTGTTCCTGGAGCCTTGTGCCAGGCTGTGTCCTGCTAGCAGGAAAATGATACAAAGTGTGCGTAAAAGAGCCATGCTTTGTATACGTTAACATAGGTTGAGATGTTTCAGGGCTACCTGGTAAATTTTATCAACTGCGGGTCCTTGGAATTTTCCATATGCCTGCGAAGCTGATCCTTGAGTTCGGCAATGCGTTTTTTATGAGCGGGCTCGGTGATGAGGTTCTGCAGGGCATCAGGATCCCTTGAGGTGTGATAGAGTTCCTCGGGAACGCGTCTCGAGTAGAATTCCACCCGGGCGGCAATCCCCGTGTTGGTCTTTGCTGCACTTGTCATTGCCTTCCAGGTGAGGCCGCTGAGGGATTCGTTGCGGAAACCGGTCTCGCCGTCATGCCAGCCGTTCCAGATGTAGCGGAAGTCGCGCGTGATGGCCGCACGCATTGTATAGGCGCGCTTACTCGCGATGGTATTGATATGGGCAAAGGCGATGTCGCGCCCGTCCTGTTTTTCACCTTTCAGCAGGGGCAGGAATGAACGTCCGTCTGCGCCTTCAAGGGCCGGCAGCCCGAGGGCATCGAGAACAGTGGGTGCCAGGTCGACCCCGCCGATGACATGTTCTGTATCGTGGCTGCCTTCCTTGATCTTGCCGGGCCAGCGCACGATCCATGGGGTGCGCGTACTGTGGTGCCAGCAGTTGGTTTTTGCGTAGGGCAGGGGCATGCCGTGATCGGAGAGGAACATCACCAGCGTGTTGTCACGCAGGCCGGCATCGTCCAGTGCCTTTAAAACAGCACCGGTGATGGCATCCGCGCGTTTTACCGAGGTAAAATACTCACTGAGTTCCTGGCGGATGTCGGGTAAATCGGGCAGGAAGCCGGGCAGTGGAATTTTCGCAGGGTCAAAGGCCACCTTTGTCTCGGGGAAGCCCCCGCCATATTGATGGCTTTTCTTTTTCTTATCGCGTTTTCTCGCGCCGCTTTCCTGTTTGCTGCCGGCGAAGGGGCGGTGGGGATCCTGGGAGTTGGCCATCAGGAAGAAGGGCTTGCCCGCTTTCCTGGCTGCAGCGAAGAAAGCTGCGGTACGCTTGCCGAACAATCCGGGTGAACGGCCGTTCTTGAGTTCCTTGGCGGGCACAATCTCGTTGAATGCCGCCGCGCGTGAGGGCACGACATGACCGTGCTTGGCCATCAGGCCGGTGTGGTAACCGGCATCCTTAAGGGCTTCAGGCAGGGTGGGAATGCCCGGGTTGATTTGGTCAAAGCCGAGGGCACCTGAGTTGTGCGGGTATCGACCGGTCATCCACACCGCCCGGCAGGGCTGGCAGATGGCGACCGTGACGTGTCCATGTTCAAAGCGCAGCCCCTCGGCGGCAAGTTTATCGATATTCGGGGTAATGCCGGGCAGCGGGCAACCGAATATCCCGGTCGAATCACAACTCATGTCATCGACGGTAATAAGCAGGAAATTCGTGGCGGCAGCTTTTGCGGGCCCCTCACAGGCGAGTGAGATGAGTATTGATAAGATGAAGGCTTTCGGGCAGTTCATGTGATGGTGATGGAAGGGATCGGATCCGGGAAGATCACGTATTCGCTGAGGATACATGTCCTGTTCGCCGGGAAAAGCAGCTTTTCGCCATTGCTGCCTGAATTTTCCGCCTTTAGGCAAGGGTTCCGCCGCAGGAGCTTCCAGCGCCTGCCGTGCATCCGAAACAGTGTGTCCCGGTCTGGATGGGAAGTTCACTGAAGGTGTCGGGATCAATTTCCCATGCCTTGAGGCGTTGACCGCCCTTGAGCGTGGGAAGCTCAAGCATCTGGTTGAAATCGCAATCAAACACTTCCCCCTGCCAGCTGACATTGATGGTGTCGCGGCACATCAGGCTGTCGATGGTCGCGGGGTTGAATGCATTCCTGAGCAGGGCCATGTAATCTGCGAGGAGGTCCTCGCGCTTGAGGTAGCCGGCAAAGCGCGCGATGGGCATGTTGGTGATGCAGTAGAGGCTGTTGAAGCTGATCTTGAAATGCTTTTGCATGGCATCCCTGTAGTCTTCCTCCAGTCTGGCCTGTGCCGGCGGCAGGAAGGCGCCATTCGGGTTGTAGACGAAATTGAGCCTGAGGTGCGGGTTGCGCCCGTAGCCAAGGGCGTTGAGTTTCTGGAAGGCGCGGATGCTCGTATCGAATACCCCCTCGCCGCGCTGCTCTTCAACATTGTCGGGCTGGTAGCAGGGCATGGAGGCGATGATCTCCACTTCATTGTCAGCAAGGAATTCAGGAACCCAGCTGTAACCGGGTTCCTCAATAATTGTCGCGTTAAGCCGGTCAATCACCCTGCGGGGGGAATCATATTGCCGCACGGTTTTAATTAACCGGCGGAAATCGGGAACCATTTCCGGGCTGCCTCCGGTCAGGTCGAGGATCGGGATGTCGGTGGACTCGAACCATTCAAGGATCCGGTCGACCGTTTTGCCGGTGATGATTTCCCTGCGCCCCGGGCCTGCGTTCACATGGCAGTGGCTGCAGGTCAGGTTGCAGAGCTTGCCGACATTGAGTTGCAGGATTTCAGGCCTTGTGCGTTGCAGCACCAGGTTGTGGGCCTTGAGTGTTTTTCCAAACGAGCAATTTTCACTCAGGACTTGCGGTTGCATATCTGCGGGGGTATGGGGGCAGGGATTATAAAAAGACGGGGTTTTTATAATCGAATTATGTCGAGTTTGTGCCAGTTTTCCCTTCAAAGTATGAAGCAATACCGTGGATAAAAACCATTAACTGCCATGTTTATACCAATTATCGCTGATTTAACCATGTGGATCGTGGGGGCTGTTGTCGCAATTATCATCCTTTGGGTGATAGGAATTTTCAACTCCCTGGTAACCTTGAGAAACAAGTTCAAGAATGCGTTTTCCCAGATTGACGTGCAGCTCAAGCGCCGCTACGACCTGATCCCGAATCTGGTCGAGACCGTCAAGGGATACATGAAGCACGAGCGCGGGACGCTTGAGGCCGTGATCCAGGCCCGCGGTGTTGCCACCTCGGCCCGTGAGAGTGCGGCGGCCAATCCCGGTGATCCCAAGAGCATGGGGGCACTGATGGCTGCGGAGGAGGGGCTTGGCGGCGCGCTCGGCAAGCTGTTTGCCCTTTCCGAGGGCTATCCTGATTTGAAGGCCAACAAGAATGTGAGTTCCCTGATGGAGGAACTGAAGACCACGGAGAACAAGATTGCCTTTGCCCGCCAGCACTTCAACGACAGCGTCATGTCCTACAACAATAAGCGGGAGATGTTTCCCTCGAGCATCATTGCCGGCATGTTCAATTTCGCGGTGGCATCGATGTTTGAGATCGGGGTCGCAGATCGTGAAGAGGTCACAAACCCCGTTAAGGTCGAGTTTTAGATTGTTGTGGAAAACACTGATTTGTCGTGACCTTTTTATCGCACAGGTGTTACAGGGCCGCCCTGGAGAGCTAACAGGCAAATCACATGCAGATGGACTTTTTCGATCGTCAGGAGGCTGCACGGAAAAGCTCAAAGCGCCTGGTGGTGTATTTCGTGATCGGCGTTCTGGGTGTCGCCGGATTGGTCGGCATTGTCGGGTCGATGGCGGTTGGGTCGTTGGCGGAGCGGGAGTATACGATAGGTTCTGCACCCGAATATCCATGGTGGAACCCGGGAGCTTTTATCACGATGGCGGGCATCACCCTGGCGTTGATCCTTCTCGGCAGCCTGTTCAAGGCAATATCCCTTGGCGCTGGAGGATCCGCTGTTGCCCGCTCCCTCGGTGGGCACAGGATCAACCCCGACAGCGCGGATGCTCATGAGCGCGTTTTGCTCAACGTGGTTGAAGAAATGTCGATTGCCTGCGGGGTTGCCGTCCCGGAGGTCTACATGCTCGAGGATGAGCACGGCATCAATGCCTTTGCCGCCGGCCGCACCACCAGTGACGCGGTGATCGGTGTCACGCGGGGTTGTGTCACGCGCCTGACCCGGGACGAGTTGCAGGGGGTCGTTGCCCATGAGTTCAGCCATATCCTCAATGGTGATATGCGCCTCAACCTGCGGTTGGTCGGGTTGTTGTTCGGGATCCTCATGATTGCCCTGTGCGGAAGGTTAATGCTGCATGCGATGTTTTATTCTCGTTCCTCCAGAAGCAGCAGTAATAACAAAGGAGGTGGGAAATTGGCCCTGTTAGGGATTGGCTTGGCGTTGTTGATTATCGGTTATTTAGGGGTTTTGATGGCCAACCTGATCAAGGCTGCCGTTTCCCGTCAGCGGGAGTTTCTTGCCGATGCCTCCGCGGTGCAGTTTACGCGCAACCCGCAGGGCATTGGTGGCGCCCTGAAGAAGATCGGGGGCTTTGCGGGGGGATCGAAAATCATTGCTCCCCAAGCCGAGCAGACAAGTCACATGTTTTTTGCCCATGGCCTGAAGGCGGCAATGTCCAGTGTCCTTGCGACTCATCCTCCGATTGAAGAGCGGATCCGTGCCATTGACCCGCATTGGCAGGGCAGCTACCCCGAGGTGGATGTGGTGGTTTCCGTGTCTGATTCCGGTGATGCCCGGGCAGGCGAATCGGCTGCCATCGGGATGGCTTCCCTTGCAGGGGCAAGTGTATCCGGAGGGACACAGCCTGCGCTCAGTGGCTTGGCTGAAGAAACTCCTGCTGCCGGGATCCTCGATCATGTGGGTGAGATCAACAGCGGACAGGTTGAACACGCCCGGCAGCTTTACGCGTCCATTCCCGAATGGTGGCTGGCTGCCGCGCACAGTGATACCGGTGCCAAGGCCCTTGTGCTGGCGATGCTGTTGCCGGGGGAGGAGGCCCTGCGTGCCGTGGAACTCAAGAAGCTGCTTGAGGCCGGGATTGATTTTGACACCCATCTGCCGAACCCTGATTTCTTTGATGAACTTGCGGGACTGCACTCCTCGCTCAAGATCACCCTGATTGACCTGGCAATCCCGACCCTCCGGAGAATGTCACCAGGTGAGTATGATCATTTTTTGGCCTTGATGAACAACCTGATTGAGAGTGACCGGCAGGTGGACCTGTTCGAGTTCATGCTGCAGCGCATCGTGCGCAGGCACCTGGATATCTATTTTAACCGCCACAGGGCCTCTGAAGACCGCTATAAGTCGGCCTCAGTGCTGGTTGACGAGGTTGCGGTGCTGGTTTCAAGCCTTGCCGGCGTCGGCAGTGATGAGCAGGGGGCAGTGGATGACGCCTTTGCGGCGGGAGCCGCGGAACTTGAACCGTATATCGGTGGCAAGTTGCCGTTCAAGGAGGCTGGTCAATGCGGTCTGCAACAGATCGATGCGGCATTGGGCAAGATTGAGCATGCCATCGCGCCGGTTAAGAAGGTGATCCTGCATGCCTGTGGCAAGGCGGTGGTGTCTGACGGCATGGTGGCTTCGCAGGAGGCTGAACTGCTGCGGGCAATCGCTGATGCCCTTGATTGCCCGATCCCGCCGTTCGTGGCCTAGGCGAACGCTGTCCTAGACAGTTGTCCCCATCGGGGCTTAGTAGCCCTGTGAGGGACGAGTTAGCCTTGAAGAAACCACAGGTGCCCTGCTGGCTTTGGCTGAATGTGCTTGGTCTTGATGCGCCGTTTGTTGCCCTCGCGTGGCAGTTTTTTTTCGCTGAGGCGTTCCGGTTAAAAATTCCGACCAGCAATTACCTGGTGCTTGGCCTGGTGGTGTGGGTAATTTATTCAGTAGATCGCCTGCTGGATGCCCGCCGTCTTGGGGATCCACAGGCTGCCTCCGCGAGGCACCGGTTTTACCGTGATTGGTTTTGGCTCATGATGCCCTTAACCGGGCTGGCTGCCCTGTTGGCGGCTTTTGCTGTTGTCACGATATTACCGGAAACCCTTTTGCATTCCGGCGTGGTGGTGTTCCTCTTTGTCATCGTCTACTTTGTGCACCGCATATGGGTGGAGGGTCCAATGCTGGTGGTGGTTCCCAAGGAGATATTTTCCGGCATGGTGTTCGCGATCGGGGCAACACTGACAGGCTATGCCTGGTCCAATGATATCCCTGATGCACTCTATTCGCCGGAAGTTTTATGGTTTGGCGGCCTCTGTTCGCTTAATTGTATGGCGATATCGGTGTGGGAACGCAATTCCGATGCGGGTAATGATGGCAATGCACTGCCACAGATCTGGCCTTCAGCTGTGCGTTTCCTCCCGGTTTGCGCCTGGGGGTTTACGGTTGCAGGCGCAGTGTTTACCTGTGTCCATGCGGACACCGTGATGTTTCCGGTCTTCCTTGCAGTCGCCAGCGGCGGCGGGCTGTTGGCACTTCTGGCATCCGCTGCCGGCAGGATATCGCCCGCGGCCTTGCGTGTCGGGGCAGATGCCGCTGTCATTTTTCCAGTCCTTGTTTACCTGCCACTTCTGCCGTGGGATTCAACCAGCTAGCTCGTCCCTATCGCTGGCTGGAGCGGGCGGTATTTGGAGGCAGGTTGCAGCGTGCCCGCTGTGCTCACATGGATACTTTCCTTGCGGCAGAGTCCATACTTCTTCTCGGTGAGGGTGACGGGAGATTCCTTGAGGCACTGCTTGCGGCAGGATGTCGCACGAAAATAGTCTGTGTTGATGCCAGCCCTAAAATGCTGGATCTTGCCGGGCAGCGGGCAGCGGAAAGGGGAATCAGAGTAAGATTTCTACACGGTGATGTCAGCAACCTCCGGTTGCCCAAGGGATTCCGGCCGGATGTCGTTGGTGCACATTTCTTCCTGGATTGTTTTGGTGAGCAGGAACTGCTTGATATAGCGGCGAATATTGCCCGCTGGAGCGCACCCGGAGCGAAAGTGATCGTTACTGATTTCAGAGTTCCTGATGGTGGTTGGATATGGCGTTTCCGGGGGCGCCTACTGATTTTCTGGATGCTGTTTTTTTTCCGTATTTTTGCAGGTATTTCAGCGCGCAGGCTGCCCGATATCCATAACTTGTTGATTGACCGAGGTTGGAATTGCAGGGAGAAAGCCATATTTGATCATGGCTTGATATGTTCCTGGATCCTGGAACCACCCCGGCACAAAAGGTCTTGATCACTTTAATCCTGTTGCTACACTGTAGACGATCGGATCCCCCTGATGCAATGATGGCAAGCTGTCTTTCGGAGGCGGGGTCTGCTCAATGCAATAATATAAGAAATAAATAATACAACCCCCAACCCCCACATCACAACAAATGAAAACTAAACGAAATAATCAGGGGTTTACCCTGATTGAACTCCTGGTGGTGATTACCATCATTGCCATCTTGGCGAGCGTTTCAGTACCTGTGTATTCTTCCGTTCAGCGTAGCGCAAGATTAACCAAGTCCCTGAGCCAGGCCAAGGGCATACAAATAGCAATGTATGCTGAATGGGCTAAGCTAGGCTATCTTCCCGATCCTGAGGATGGAGGTGCGGATGCCAATGCTTATCTTAGACCGTTAATCAGGAAATTGAAGTCAGAAGAACCGTTCTTTGTGACCGGCTGTGCCTGGCACGGCAAGGCTCAAACCCGTGATGGCGGCGATGACCTGTGGGAGACAAGTACTCCCCAGGGAACTGCGCTTGAAGCAGGTGAAAACCATTATGCGGTCAACAGGTTGTCGGATTTCGGGCCGCGCTGGCCGATTCTTGCATCCGGCTTCACCAGCAATGTTGGTGTTTATACTAATAAAAAGAAAGACGTCGGTGGCGTCTGGGAAGGACTGGACGCCATCATCATCTACGGTGACGGCAGAGGTGAGCAGGTATCACTTGATGACCAGTATCGCTGGATAAGAAACAAGGGAGGCACCAAGATCGACATTTTCCAGCAGGAGGAAGTTGAGATGGTCAATCCAACGCAGGGCTAAGGAGCATTCTTTTGCCCATATCCATTCACGAACCGGATTCGCCGCATGGCGAATCCGGTTTTTTATGCACAGGCTTTGTGATGAGAGGGATTGGAGACAATAGAATACTCTGAGTCCCGTTAGTTGGGTTTCAGTGAACCGGCTATTTGTTTGCCTATTGATTTTTCGCAATACCCCAGCGATAGACTTTAAGGCCCGCGTGGATGGCGGATAGTTCAATACTGTCTTCGGATTCAGCGATGACCTTGTTGCCTTCGATTCTGGAGACAGTGAGCCGGCTTATTGACTTGGTCTGATTCTCGGTGCGAACTAGCAAAAGATCGGCGACCTCAAGTGAATTTTCTTCTTCAAGTTCAATGATGCAGAACTGCCACTTGGCATCGACGGCACAGATACGCCCGGCGTATTGAGCAGTTTTGGGAGTATTTCCCGTTTCATTTTCTTCTGCTCCCGTGATCTTGAAGGCTGGAGGATTTTCCTGAGCTTTAATTTCTGATTTGTTACTTGAAGGCGGTATGTTTGGCATTTTTGCAGTTGCGGGTTCCCCGTTCTTTTCGTTGTCATCAAGATCCCGCTCAGAAATACGTGTATTTGGAAGGTTTGAAGGGCTTTGCTTGCTTATCCCTGGAGTTTCCGATTGCTGAATTTCAATGACGCTTGGACGGTTTTTTCTTCTTATACGTGCCTGCTCCTGGTATACCTCTCTAAGGAGGAGGTTTGTGGTCTTGTCCAAGAGTTCGAACATTATCGAGCGCTCGTTGCTTACTGCGGATGTCTGATAGACAGCGACAATTTCAGAATCGGCAACGCGCAGCTTCTTGATAGAGAATTTACAGAAGTCATCCTCTGCTATCATCCTCGTAATTAAAGCGTAGCGTGCTGTGCTCTTACCACTCAGTTGTTTGACGACTGTCTCGGGATTTATGCCGGATCCTGCCGCAACTCCGTCATTTGTGATTTTGTGATTACTCTCTGCAGTCTGATCAACAATTTTGAACAGCCCACTTTGCAGGAGTTTCCCCGTAATACTGTCACCAAAAGATCGCCCGAGATCCGGGCGGCTTTTACCATCAATGGTAACTTCTCCGGGGATTACCAGTATTTGCTGTTTTTGGTTACTGTCCGCCGCGAGAAAGCCAGCCATTGTGATGAAGGAGAGGATGAAGCAGAATGTTTGTTTTCTCATTTTTCTTTAAGATGAAGATATTTTTTCCAATATGGTTGGCAGGCTAACATATATTATAACGTCGGCGTAATGCCTATTCTTACTTAATTTTTTATCAGGTGTTTCATTGCCTTTAGTAGTTTAAAGAGTAACAGGCTACTCGCTGATCTTGAGTGCGGGATTGATGTCGGAAACTGTCCGGAAACCAATCCAGGCGCGCCCCTGAAATCCACCATTCTGGGATTCTCCCGGGTCGTTAACCCTCTGACGCACGGTAAGAGCAGGCATACCGCTGATGTCGTTGCGGAAACTTCCGCCCCGGACAACGGGAACTTCCGCTCCGAAAATCTCGGGATGATCGATGAAGCCGGATGTCCATTCACTGACATTGCCGGCGAGACAAAATACCCCTTCCGGACTTTTGTCACCAGGCACACTGTCTACCGGTCGCCAGGTTGAAAAGTCTTGCTGCGAGGATTTGAACATTTCCAGATCCGGAGCGTTTCCCCAGGGATAAAGGTTGCCTTTTTTCCCGCGTCCGGATTTTTCCCATTCCTGTTCGGTGGGAAGTCGTCGTCCCTTCCATTTTGCATATGCGTAGGCATCCCACCAGTCTACAAAAACCACCGGGCAGTTGAGGTCAACAAGATGCCCCTCGTACCGGATGCTTTGGCTGGCGGCATCATAGTAGGCATGCCAGTTATCCGGCTTATGGTTTGCTTTGTCCGGCGGTTGCTCGGGGTGATCGTATTCGCTGCTCCCTGTGGTCTCAAGGTCACTGATGAACTCCTGATAATGAGCGATGGAAACTTCGTAAGTATCAATCCAGAAATTTGGCAGGGTATGAATCTCTTGCTTCTGGTAATGGAATTCACCACCTTTGATTTTTATCATCTGATTGAGAACCCGTTGTTTTGAACTGTTCGGTTCCCTCAGTGTTATTAGAAGGATGCCGACTGCCAGGAGTATCAGGGCAAGGATACCTGCAAACCGGAGGAATCTTGTCTGTTGTCCAGCCGTTGATTTCTTCAGTTCATAGGGTGCAGCCTGCGCAATTTCATCATCACAGCGTGCCACGACCCCCTGCAACGCTTGCCAGGTCCAGGGGACTGAAGGATTGCACATTTCTGCCAATAGGCGGTTGCCTATTACTGAGTTGGAAGTGTCAACGAAACTCTGGAGTTTAGTGCCGAGGTAAAAGACCAATCCGGCAACCGTTTCTTTGTCGCCGGATTCAGCGGTGGCGGTGTTGGCAATCCGGATTTTTCCATCATCGCCGAGAAAAATATGCCGCATCTTTATTGGATAATGATCAATGCCGTTTGTTTCGAGATATGCCTGTGCGGCAGCAATCGTTTTAACCATGCTGATCAGGGTCCGGTCGTCGAATTTTTCACCATTCTCGTAAAGCTGGGGAAGATTACGTCCTTCAATAAGTTCTCGCGTGTAGAATAGTGCCCCGGCTTCCTCGTAGCCCTCGTATACCGGAGCGATATTTGGATGTGAAACCTTGGCGCGCGCACGTACTAACCCCCGGAATTCGCGGATAGCCTGCTCTTGTTGGGCAAATTCCGGTTTAAGGAGCACCAGAGCGACCGGCCGGTCAATTGAGAGTTGCAGTGCTTCATGAGTCTCGGTTTTCTCGTCATCGCCGATAAAGCGCACCAGTTCATAGTCGCCAAGATGTTTGCCAGGCGCAGTTACGGTTTCGGCGATCGGAATGTCGTCATCATTCTCGTCATTGGTTGCCAGGATCTGCAGAGGAAGCGCATTGTGCGGAAGGTTCTGAGGGAGAGATTTTTTCCCGGTTGGTACGGATGTGTGTCCGATATTTTCAACCCAGTTTATTAGTGCGCTTTTTTCCGGAGGAGGCCTGAACACGGGATCCTTGCCCAGTCGTTTTGTCCATCCGGCAAGATCATGCTTATTGAGGAATGCGACTTTCAGGTTTGGAAATTGTTGCCGTAATTCGTCACGGAGATCGAAGGCGTTTTTACCGTCGCTGGCGAATGCCATAGTGATCAGGGCATCGAGTGCGCCTTTTTTTTCAACTTCTTTGCGCGCTGTGTCAAAACACGATGCTGTATGGATTTCGTGTGAATCGTTACTGATGCGAAGGGCAGAAAGGATACCAGTAATGACATTCTGCTCTTCGGCAATAATGAGAATAATCATCTTTGGATGAGTGAAGACTTTACACGGTTCAGTTGGAACCAGGGAAAAGCGAACTGTCGAGCAGGGGTCTTGCCTCCTGTGGCGGCTGTGCCAGCAGGGTGCGGGGTTCAGCGTATATGTCCTGCAGTGTATTTTTGTGATATAGGCGGGCAATAAATCCGTAATATTGCCTTTCCCCAAAGTCGGCAATCTCGCGAGGCGTGAGCACGGGCATATGATATTGCCATTCAACTATTTCGGTTGCGGGTTCAGCCCAGTTTACCGGACTCGTAGGCCAATGGGAGGTTGGTGTGTTTGAGCGTGTCTTTTCGACTTTAGTGCCATCAACGAGGTCATAGAATTCTATGAGGATTCCGATGTCTTCAGGAGATACAGCATGTTCTAGGCGTGAATGGATCGCCATTTTCACCAGTACGCGTTCACCGTCACCTTCGTCAGGCTTAGTAATTGTCAAGACTTTGCCATATGAGAAATACGCGGGTTGTTGTAGTGCCGGGTTTGAGGATTTTGCATCGTGTGACAACTTGGCAATCTGGTAATATTCCCCACCTGCTACGGGGCCGAGTTCTACAAGTTGACTGAGTTTCCCCCGTGCTTTTTCTTCGAGAGTCATGGATTTGTAAGTGACGATCAACTCCCAAAGAATGCGCGGGTGAGAAGGCAAGTAACTATCGGCTTCCCGCAGTTTTTTCAGAGCTCCCGCGGTATCTCCGTCTTTTCTTAATGCTGTGGCAACTTCGATGAGTTCGAGCACTTCAGGATTGGTTATTGTCTGGCGCAGGTTTCCCGGTGTCAGGGGAATGGCTGAAGAAATGTTTTCTGGAATAGTCGTTGTATTTACAGCTGGCTGGATTGTCAGAGGAATTTTTTCTGCAGTGGCGGGATTGTGCTGTGTCCACGATGAATGCTTTGTTTTGCCTTGATCGGGCGAGATGAGCCTTAATGGCCGGTCTGGGTGGTGAATAAGAGCCAGCCCGCCAGTGATGGCGAGGCCGATAGCTAGTATCCCGATACTGCAAACGGCGACTGTAAATGCACGACCGGGAGTTGACGGGATAATATGGGGACTGGGCATCGTATATATTGAATACGCAGGGGAAAGGGAGATCTTAACCCGATTTGGCAACCAATCTCATGAATTTACGATAGGCAAAGGATGTGGTGAGCCAAGCGAATTCCGGGTTGCGCATTCGTGACTTGCCCGCAATCTAGGAATATGCCTGTTCCTGCGCAATCGACCCCCATTTTACGGACGATTCATCTTGAACTCTCGCCGGTAGAGGTTGCAGCACGTTTGCGTTCTCTATCAGGGTTTTTCTTCCTGGATACTGTTCCCGAATCACCTGGCAGCACGGGTGCGGGGGCTCTCTCCATTATTGGTGCGTTGCCGGAGGAGGTTTTAACCGGAAATATCCAGGGAGACACCGAGTCGCTTAAAAATGCACTGGAGATCAATGATGACAGTGGGCAGGCCGATTGGGGAGTTCCATTGGGTGGGCTGTTTGGCTTGATTGACTTTGATGGCAGTTATCAGTTCGGGCATTACAGGCGCCTCTTGATCTTTCGGCATGATTGCGGAGAATGGCTGGAGGTTGGGGATTTGTTATCCTGCCTGGGAGAGAGTCCCCGCGAAGTTTCGTTGCTGTCCGGAATTGATTTTTCTGCGGGAGATGGACGTGCTCAGTTTTGTGCAATGGTAGAGTGCGCCAAGGACTATATTGCTGCGGGCGATATCTATCAGGTCAATTTGTCACAGCGCTTTGATGCATATTGGCCGGAGGGCGCCGATGCTTTTGAGCTTTATTTGCGGCTCAGGGGCTGTTCTCCTGCTCCTTATTCAGCATTTTTTGACATTGGGGGCCGCCAGGTCATTTCCTCATCCCCCGAGTGTTTTCTGGACTTGAGCGGTTCGAGGATTTGTACCCGGCCGATTAAGGGGACCCGCCCCCGGCATTACGATCCCGGGGAAGATGAACGTTCCGCTTATGAACTGATGACATCTCCCAAGGAAATCGCAGAACTCATCATGATTACCGATCTTGAGCGTAACGATATTGGGAAGGTGTGCGAATTCGGCAGCATTCGGGTGGCAGAGTTACTTAAGCTTGAAAGGTTTGCCCAAGTGTTCCATCTCGTGAGCACGGTCGAAGGTCGGTTGCGTCCCGAGGTCAGTCATCTGCATGCTTTAGCCGCGTGTTTCCCCGGCGGTTCGATTAGCGGGGCTCCGAAACGCAGAGCCTTGGAGATTATTTCAGAACTCGAGCCGGTTCCAAGGGGGCTTTATACCGGGGCAATCGGTTATTTTGGGGTAAACGGTGAAAGCCAGTTTAGTATAGCGA
Source organism: Verrucomicrobiales bacterium (assembly GCA_046581505.1). GTDB lineage: Bacteria > Verrucomicrobiota > Verrucomicrobiia > Verrucomicrobiales > DEV007 > CACIUL01. The sequence goes on from JAYGGE010000137.1 coordinate 16,058, forward strand.
TTCGTACTGCGATTCTGGAGCAGGGGGCTTTATATCTTCATACCGGTGCGGGGATTGTCGCAGATTCGCAGGCTGATGCCGAGTATGAGGAGACTCTGCACAAGGCAGCAGGTTTCTTTGCGGCAGCACGCGGGCGTTAGTTTTTTCTTCCGTTATGCTTGCTATACCCTGTGCTTTGATACGGAAAACCCGCCCTCACGAGGGCGGGTTTTCGCAAACAGTATTAAGGGCGATTACAGTATTTACTAGGTCACGAATGAAATAACCGCTTGGTTAAAGCGATTTTTTCAAACCTGCTGCTCCTGAAGCGATTTTTTCAAGGCTGCTGACGGGGTGAAGCCCATAGAGGTCGATGCCGATATATGCATGGCCTCGCCGGTTTTAGGGTTGCGACCCATGCGTGCAGCACGGTTCTTTTTCTTGAAGGTTCCGTATCCGATGATCTGAACGTTGCCGTCACTGCGGACACCGTTTGCGATTGATTCCAATACTGCGGTAAGTGCGGCTTCGGCATCTTTTTTTGAAGCGCCGTCCCCAAGGGCATTTGCCACTCTGTCGATAAGTTCTCCTTTGTTCATAACGATTTCATAGGCAAATAAGCACCTCTTGTAAAGGGGTCTAAACCTAAAAAAGTGCTAAAAACCCTTATTTTTCGGGGATTTTGGCGATTAATAGCTATTTTGGCCTGATAAATTGCTTAAAAGTCTTAAATAATGGCGAGTGCCAATGTCCGATCCAGACCCTCTAAATCAGCGTTCTCGTGTACATGCCAGCGCTTTTATTGCTTCCAGTGCCGATCTAATCGGGGCTGTTACTATAGGAGAGGAAGCCAGTATTTGGTATGCCACGGTGCTTCGTGCAGACATTGATCAGATCGAGATCGGGCCGCGTTCCAATATTCAGGACGGGTGCGTTGTCCATCTTGAACGGGGACAGGGTACCCATGTTGGCCAATACGTAACGGTAGGGCATAAGGCAATTCTTCATGCGTGCATGGTTGATGACGAAGTCCTTGTTGGGATGGGTGCGATTGTTATGGATGGTGTGGAAATCGGATCCCGATCGATTATCGGTGCCGGCGCCCTTGTGACTATGGGCAGTAAGATCCCCCCGGGTTCTCTTGTTCTTGGCTCACCGGCCAAGGTGGTTAGGGCACTGAGCAACAAGGAACAAAAGTCGTTGAAGGGCTGGGCAGATAATTATGTCAGACTTTCCCGCCGTTACCTTGCCAAGGGAATTAAATGATGGGCAATGAAAGAGCGGCAATTTTCCGTTCCTTGACCCTCGTGAATTATACCCTCAACGTGAGCGTATGAGTAACTTGGTAGTTGAGGTTCAGGTGAAGGCTGCACTGCCAACCAACGGTGGGTGTGCAGTTTTCCTGGGCAGCAAGGGGAAAGCTTTTGTGATCTATGTTGACCAGATGGTGGGCAGTGCAATCATGATGTTCATCAAGAAATTGCCCAAGGAGCGTCCGCAGACACACGATCTCTTTGGGCATATGCTCACTGCGCTTGGGACAAAGGTACAAAGGGTGGTGATCAATGATGTGCAGGATGGCATTTATTACGGTAGGCTTATTCTGGTTGCCGAGAATGAGTTGGATGAGAAGAAAATTATCGAGATTGATGCCCGGCCAAGCGATTGTATTGCCTTGGCACTTCAATCAGAATCTCCCATTTATGTCGGCAAGAGCGTATGGGATCAGGCTGAAGACATGTCTGATATTCTGGAGAAGGTTGAAGGATTCCAGATTATTGAGGGCGATGAGCTTGCCTGAACGGATTGCGTTTTTTTTATAAACTTAATATTATTGCCATGCTGTTGCAGATGGTTGCCGTCATGCTTCCCGGAATTTTATAATGGCTTGCAAGATTGCCGGTCTGCTGGTAAAAATTTCGCCTCTACAGATCTTTTTTTGGTGCAGCAAGCTTGGTGATACATAGAAATATAATATGAAAGTTCTGCTTTTGGGTGCCGGGGGATTTATCGGCGTGCATTTAACCGAACGTTTGCTGAAGGACGCAACGCATGATGTTACAGCCATAGATATTGAGGAGGAGAAGATCGACCATTTGGTTAACGATCCTGATTCAAAACTTACATATCGTCATCTGGATATTTCAAAGGACGAGGGAGAACTGGATAAACTCGTTTCGGAGGCGGATGTCGTGATTGATCTAGTTGCCGTTGCCAACCCCGCGCTTTATGTCGAGTCACCATTTGAGGTCTACGATCTGAATTATACGCAGAACATGAAGGTCGTGGAGCAGTGTCGTAAGTATAAAAAACGCTTAATTCAATTTTCGACCTGCGAGGTCTATGGAATTACCGCGGCAAAGGCTGCCGAGCAATTTGGCCTTAACTCCAAAACGCACCCCTGTCCTTTCAATGAAGATGAAACTCCGCTGATTATGGGGCCGGTAAAGAATCACCGGTGGATTTATGCCTGTGCCAAGCAATTGCTGGAACGTGTTCTTGATGCCCTGTGGAAAACAGAGGGTTTTCAGTTCAGCGTTATTCGGCCATTTAATTTTATTGGGCCTCGTATTGATTATCTTCCTTCCGAGACCGGGGGAGGCAATCCGCGTGTGTTCTCGCATTTTATGGATGCATTGCTTTATGGCAACAGGCCGATGCAGCTTGTCGATGGCGGCCATGCATACCGTGCATATACCTACATTGATGACGCGGTTGACTGCATGGTTCGAATTATTGAGGATAAGAACAACAACTGCGATGGTCAGATTTTCAACATAGGAACTCCCCAGAATGAACTGACAATAGCTGAAATGGCGGAAAAGATGTGCGACATTTTTGATGCGCATTTTCGTCAGGAGGGCGATCCGCCAAGGCCTGATATTGTCAGTATTAGCGGTGAGGAGTTTTATGGTGCAGGTTATGAGGACTGTGATCGCCGCATTGCGGATATTACAAAGGCCCGCACTCTCCTAGGATGGGAACCTGAGCATGATCTCGATTCCGTGATTACTCAGACGATGAAATACTTCGTCGATGAGTACCGCAAAAAACAGGCAGCCGAGTTGGTTGATGCGTAGATTGAGTACAGCGGAAAGCTGTGCTTTGGCAAGGGGTGTTTGCCGGGATTAAGATTCCCGCAGGCCGGTTAATGCCGTGGCCATATCATCAGCCTTGAAAACGGAAGTTCCCGCCACAAAAACATTGGCCCCGTTACGGGCGGCGATTGGTGCGCTCTTGCTGTCGATTCCCCCATCGACTTCTATATGGAATGAAAGTTCGCGGGAAGCCCTGAGTTCGCAGGCAGCGGCGACTTTCGGCATGGTCTCCGCCGCCATGAATGCCTGGCCTCCCAATCCCGGAACGACGGTCATGATCAATAGCAGATCAATCTGATCAAGGAAGGGTTCCGCTTTTCCCAGCGGTGTTGCGGGATTGATTGCCAGTCCTGCGCAGATGCCGGATTTGCGGATTCTCTGCAGGGTATCTCCAACATCGTATTCAGGTTCCAGGTGGATTGATATATTGTTTACCCGGGCATCAATAAAGCCCTGGAGGTATTGATCCGGGCGCTCAATCATCAGGTGGGTATCCAGAAATGCTTCCGGGACAGATTGCCGCACATGGTTCACGAAAGTTGCCCCGTAGGAGATGTTTTTCACGAAATGCCCGTCCATTACGTCGAGATGCAGCCAGTCGCCGCCGGCATCCAGTGCCCGCCTGCATTCTTTGCCAAGTTTTGTCCAGTCTGCGGCAAGCAGTGAGGGGGCGATTATCCTTTGGTTGAAATCCGGCATCTGCCGCCACTATGTTCCGCCCTTGCCGACCCGCAAGTCCGGGCATCGTAATTTCCTATTTTTCATGAGTGATTTTCCCGAGGAATCCGCAATCGATTTGCACAGTGACGTCTATTTCATGCAACAGGCCCTGCGTGAGGCGCTCAAGGCATATGAGGGAGGAGAGGTGCCGGTGGGGGCAGTGATTATAAACGAGGGGAAGGTAATTGCGCGAGGTTTCAATCAGGTGGAAGTGCTCAAAGACGCCACTGCCCATGCAGAAATGCTGTCATTAACCGCCGCGCAAGAGGCAGTCGGGGACTGGCGGTTAACTGATTGTGACCTTTATGTGACAAAAGAACCGTGCCCCATGTGTGCCGGCGCGATTGTCCATTGCCGTATTCGGCGGGTGATCTTCGGTTGCCCGTCACCCAAGGACGGAGCTGCCGGGGGCGGGTTCGTTAACCTGTTGCAACAGCCCGCCCTCAATCATGTCTGCGATATAAGCCATGGAGTCCTTGCCGATGACTGCGCAGCATTGTTGCGTCGTTTTTTCCAGGCGGCACGCGACAAGGGCAATGACGGGCAGCACCAGCAGGGAGATTAAGGGCGGCTTACGACGGCAGGGATTGAATGATCTCTTCTTCGTTGACTGAATAAAAGCTCCTGTTTCCCGGCAACGGAACAGTCGATCCCTTTATTGTGAGAGGTGTGGAAAGTTGATTCATTAATGGTTATGTTTGCAGGGTGAAAATTCTTTTCCTGATTGTCTTTCTGGGTTTTGTCGTGACCCCAGCTTATGCGGGGAAACCTAACATTCTGTTTATTCTCATCGATGATCTCGGGTGGATGGATCTGAATTGTCAGGGTAATGCCAATTTGCATACGCCGCATATCGACGCATTGGCCGGGCAGGGAATGCGTTTCACCGATGCTTATGCTGCTGCTCCGGTATGTTCGCCGACTCGCGCGGCCATCATGACAGGGCAGTCGCCGGCACGCCTTCATATTACCAATCACCTTCCGCATCAGGAGCGGTTTACCCCAAAGGATTCCAAACTACTGCCTGCGAAGATGCTTGATCACTTACCCCTTGAGCATGTGACTCTTGCCGAGAGACTTAAGGAAGAGGCCGGATACGCCACGGCATTTATCGGCAAATGGCATCTCTACAAGGGCAAAGAAGAGCAATACAACCCGCTGCATCAGGGTTTTGATATCAATATCGGAGGTTGTTCGTATGGCGGGCCCCCAACCTTTTTTGATCCATACCGGATAGACTTTCTTCCTAACCGCAGGGCGGGTGAGTATCTTCCTGATCGTCTCGCTGATGAAGCGATCTCTTTCATTGGGAAACAGAAAGCCGAAAAGAAACCGTTTTTTGTGGCACTGTGGAATTACACTGTCCACTGGCCGATGGAGGCACCGGCAAGCCTGGTGGCGAAATACAAGGGTCGACCGCTTAAAGGTTACAGGGATCATCGCTATGCGGCGATGATTGAGGCGATGGATGCGGCGATCGGGCGTGTGCTGGACTCACTGGATGAACTTGGGATCGCCGGGGAGACGCTGGTGGTATTCACTTCCGATAACGGCCCTTTTGGCGGTGTTGGTGATGCCCGTCCGCTGCGCGGCGACAAGGGGCATCTTTACGAAGGGGGTATTCGTGTGCCGTTGATAGTTCGCTGGCCGGGCAAGATAAAGGCCGGACGTGTCAATTCCACCCCGGTAATATCGACTGATTTCTATCCGACGCTGCTCTCCGCGGCGGGGCTGAATCCAAAGGCGGGCATTGCCGCTGATGGTGAAGATTTACTACCACTGTTTATTGCCGGGAAGAGCTTGAAACGCCGGGCTATTTTCTGGCATTATCCGAACTTTGCCTTTCACCGGGACAATCGCCTTGGTTCCGCGATCCGGGAAGGTGACTATAAATTGCTCGAGTTCTTTGATGATGATTCGGTGGAACTCTATAATCTTCGTGAGGACATAGGCGAAACAGTGAACCTGGCCGAGGTGAGACCCGGGATTGCAATGCGGTTAAAGGCTCAATTGCACACTTGGCGCGGTGACACAAAGGCGGCGTTGCCTAAACCGAGATAGGCGGGAGCTTTGACCCCGTCATTGATGCCGGGACATCGCGTTTAATGCGGTCAATGGATGCCCCATCCACTTGAGGGCATCGCGATTGTCCAGGCAGGTCAAGTAATGTGACGTCATCTTGCTTCAGGTCTATTCCTGTGGCAAAGGGGGTGATTGTCATGCTGAATATTCGCAAACTGACTAAATCTGTTGGTGGCCGTACCTTGTTTGCGGCTGCGGATTTCACCGTTAATTATGCGGAACGGGTCGCGCTTGTTGGTCCCAACGGCGCGGGCAAGTCGACATTGTTTAATGTCATTCTTGCAGAGGATGTTGCAGACAGTGGTGCGATCGAGCGTGATGAGTGGACAACACTCGGATTTCTTCCTCAGGAGGGTGAGGCTCTGGGCGGGGAAACGGTAATTGAAGTTGCCACCGGAAAGGCCGGCGTGATCGCCGCGATCGAGAAAACCCTGCAAGGCCTGGAGAAGGAGGGAACAGTGGATTGTCCTGAATATTACCAGGCACAGGCTAAGTTTGACGCCCTCAGTGATGCCGGGCTCGAGGCAAAAGCCAAGAAGATGCTGCGGGGGCTCGGTTATGACGCGGCTGACTTTGAGCGGCCTGCTAAGGAAATGAGCGGCGGATGGGTAATGCGTGTACACCTTGCCCGGTTGCTGGCGATGGAACCTGACCTATTAATGCTCGATGAACCGACCAACCATCTTGACCTTGAGTCATTGCTCTGGTTTCAGGGATATCTAAAGGCATATCCCGGGGCGGTATTACTGATTTCCCACGACCGCTCATTCATGGATGACCTGGTACAGACGGTCTATGACATTGAGGAAAAGAATCTTGTCCATTACACCGGCAACTATTCAGAGTTTGAACAACAGAAACAGAAGCGTTATGAACAACGCCTGGCTGCGTGGAAGAACCAGCAGAAGGAAATCGATAAGAACCAGAAATTCATTGACCGCTTTCGCTCGGTGGCATCGAAGGCGGCCCAGGCGCAGAGTCGACAGCGACAGCTTGAGAAGATGGAAAAGCTGGAGAAGCCCAGACCTGTCAGGAAAGTTTTCAAGATTAAGTTCCCGCAGCCTGCCCGCAGCGGCCAGCGGGTGATTAGCCTGAAGGGTGTGGATATGGCCTATGGCGAACACAGGATATACCAGAATCTTGATGCTGATATTGAGCGTGGAGACCGTGTTGCACTGGTCGGCCCGAATGGTTCAGGTAAATCAACACTGCTTAAGGTCTTTGCCGGGGTCATTGAATTCCAGCAGGGAGAGCGTGACCCTGGTCATAACTGCCGAATTGGCTATTTCAGCCAGCATCGTGCCGACACGCTTGAGCCTGGAGCCACCGTGCTTGAAGAGGTGGTGAAAAGTGCCAGGGATCTCACTGAAGACGAGTGCCGTGGGGTTCTGGGGTCGTTCCTGTTTCGCAAGGAGGAAGTCTTTAAAAGGACCGAGGTCTTGTCAGGAGGTGAGAAAAGCCGGTTGAACCTGGTGAAGTTCCTGGTTGATCCGCCCAACCTCCTTCTGATGGACGAACCGACGACGCATCTGGACCTCATGAGTAGTGAGGCGTTGATTGTTGCGTTGGCAAATTACGGGGGCTCACTGGTCTTTATTTCACACGATGTGCATTTCATCCGCAAGCTTGCCACCACCGTCTGGCATATTAACGGGGGCAAGGTGACCAAATACGCCGGTGATTATGATTACTACCTGGAAAAATCCGGAGGGATGGCCGATGCCCGTGCAGCTATAACCGCAGGATAGGTGGAGGTTCTTTGCCGCTTGCAACCGTGCGTGACAGGCATGAGGTTTTTCTACTATGCCGCTGTCTGATTCTTCTGCGTCTTATATGACCACAGAAAGCGGTCTTCAATATCGTGTCATTGAAGACGGGAACGGCGATCAGCCTGACGCTTCCAGTGTCGTGACCGTGCACTATACGGGGTGCTTCGAGAGCGAGGAGGAATTTGACAGCTCCTATAAGCGTGATGCACCGACCACGTTCCCGCTTGGAGGCGTGATTCCCGGCTGGACTGAAGGGGTGCAATTGATGACAGCGGGTGCGAAATTCCAGTTCATTATTCCACATGACCTTGCATATGGTGAGACAGGATTTGGTGATGTGATTCCACCGTCTGAGACCCTGTATTTCGAGATTGAACTGATTTCCTTCGAGTGATGCCGCCGCAGGTTTCAAGCCTTGTCGTGGTCGGCGGCGGAGCAGCCGGTTTTTTTGGGGCAATTGCCTGTGCTGAGTGCGGGCGGGGCCAGTGTGATATTCGCATTCTTGAGGGTTCGCGGGAGGTTCTGCAGAAGGTCAGGATTTCCGGTGGCGGGCGGTGTAATGTGACCCACGACCTGGATGATCCACAGGCACTCGCCCAGTTCTATCCGCGTGGATCCAAGGCCCTGATCGGGCCATTGCATCGCTGGCGACAAAGCGACACAGTGGATTGGTTCTCAGCTCATGGCGTTGAACTTAAAACCGAGAGTGATGGCAGGATGTTTCCAGCTTCCAATTGCTCATCGACGGTGGTTGACTGCCTCAAGGAGACGGCTGGCGAACTGGGAATTTCAGTTGCAATCGGGGTTGTGGTGCAGGGTATCGAGATTCATCCCGGCGGTGGCTTCAGAATTGCGCTTAAAGAGGGGGAAGACATTTTTTCTGAAACTGTTCTGATTGCCACCGGCGGGATTCGCAGCAACGTGGCACGTGCTCCGGTCGATTCAATGCGACACATCGTTGCGCCACCGGTTCCCTCATTATTTACTTTCAGGATTAATGATCCTGGACTCGTCAAGTTGGCAGGAGTTTCGGTAACTGCGGCAGTTGTAACCGTACCAGGCACCAAACTCACCGCCTGCGGGCCGGTGCTGGTGACACATTGGGGTTTGAGCGGGCCAGCAGTGTTGCGGATTTCCGCATGGGGTGCGCGCGAACTCGAGGCCTGTGATTATCGTTTCGGATTGCAGGTGGACTGGTCGGGAGGCACTGAGACAGAAGAGTCATTGCACACGAAATTTGCCGGACAACGTCAATGCCACGGGGGACGAGGCGTCAGCAGGCATTCCCTGCTACAGGCAGTGCCGCGGCGGCTATGGGCGCGGTTTGTGAGCAGGGCAGGCATTCCGGAGAATACCCTGTGGTCCGAGCTTTCGAAGTCGCAAATTGCCTCATTGAGTGGGATTGTGCTGGGGGAAACCTTGCAGGTAGAAGGCAAGAGCATGAATAAGGAGGAATTCGTCACCTGCGGAGGCGTGCGGCTTAAGGACATTGACCTGACAACGATGCAGAGTCGCCGGGTGCCCGGGATTTATTTTGCCGGCGAGGTATTGGATGTTGACGGTCTCACCGGAGGTTTCAATTTTCAGAGTGCCTGGACTACCGGCCGTATAGCAGGTGAGTCGATAGCAGCAGAGGTTTTGGGTTGAGTGGCTGCATCGGGTTTATTGCAGTAACTTTGAGAGTTCAGTGACGAGCTCCGGATTTTTTGCGGCAACATTTTCAACGGTGTCTATGTTTTCACGCAGATCATAGAGTTCGCTGGCGAGAATTTCACCGTTTTTAACCTTGGCCACCAACCGGTGGCTTTGTGAGCGGACACTCGCAGCATCGCGCCAGTAACTAAGCGCATGACCACGCACGGTTGCTTTCTCTCCGCTGAGAATCGGCACCAGAGACACCCCATCGAGTTGATGGTGTGTTTTACTAAAACCTGGTTTACAGAGCTCGATCAGGGTTGGATAGAGGTCAATTGTTTCAGCCAGCGCATTGGTGGCAATGCCGCGCTGCATGCCCGGTGCGCGTATCATAAGAACACTGTGGTTGGCACGTTCAAAGGGTGTGTGCTTGGCCCACTGCTGGCCATCGCCCAGATGCCAGCCGTGATCGCCCCAGACAACGACGATTGTATTCTCCTTTAAGCCGAGTTCTTCGAGTCCGTGCAGGACTTTGCCTACCTGACGGTCGACATATCGTACGCAAGCCAGGTAGGCACGACGGGCAGTATTGGCGGATTTGCGACTTAGCGGGCGGGTTTTCTTGTAAGGAGTTGTGTATTTGAAGAACTCGCCGCTGCCGTGTCTGTAGGGGGAGGCAAAGGGTTTTTCATCGGCGGGTGGCGGAATCTTTACATCTTCGAAGGCATCCCAATCCTGCTTCGTCGCGACGAAGGGAAGGTGCGGTTTAAAGAACCCGAGCCCCATAAAGAAGGGGCTCTCCTCATTTTTGAGTTCAGCAAGCTTTGAGACGGCTGCTTCAGCCATCAGGCCATCAGGCAAATCAGTGTCCTTTTGTGCCACAAATTCCATCAGGTCCTTATGGCCACCGCCGTCCTCACGATGCCTGCCTGCGCTGTATGCGAAAAAAATTCCCCAGCCGCGTTTCCATTGCCCCATTGGAGTTGCAAATTGATCCCAGGCTCCCGGGACTTCCGGGCGGCCATCCCCTTTGCCGTTGTATGCGAAAACGCGTCCGTCTCCTGTGTGCGAGATCTTGCCGATAAGCACAGTTTTGTAACCTGAGCGGCGGAATAACTCGGGCATGGTCTGTGCTCCGGGGAGTTCTTTCGGCCTGATGGCGGTTGCTCCTCCGTAGAGAGCGTGATTCTGCATGGCGCCGGAATTCTTCGGCGAGCGCCCGGTCAGCAGGGCATAGCGCGATGCGCCGCAGGTGGCGACCTGGACGTAGTGTTTGAGGAATGTGACAGCGGTTTTTGCAAAGGTGTCCAGATACGGCGTCCGTGCGTATCCGGCTCCGTAACACCCAAGCTCGGGGCGCAGGTCATCAATGGCTATGAACAAGATGTTCGGCACTGCCTGGACCCTGGCTGAAAAACCCAGAACCGGTAGCAGCGTGCATAGAGCAAGCAGTCGCGGGGTGATCATGGGAATCATGCCTGATACTCACGATCCCGCAGGATACCGGGCCGTGGGATCGGATATTTCCCGTCAACATCAGGGGTGAGCGGAGAATCCGACTGCAGGGTAAGCTTGTCATTTCCGGGACTGAATTCATGCTCAAGGTTAAGCATCTGGTCATAATTGATCAGCTGGCCGGTGTGTGCCGCCATGCGCCCCATGCTGGTGACCAGACTTGATTTCAGCCCGCGCTCAACCTCGTTGTGTGGCGTGTTATCACGGATGGCATTAAGCAGATATTTCCATTCCAGTTCGTATGGGTTGGGTTCGGGTTTATCCCACTTCCAGACCAGTCCTGGCTGATTGCGCCGTCGCCAGACTCGCTCGATTTTCTGTCCCTTGTAAATACGCGGGTGTGCAGGCGTGTGGCTGGCTGAGGAGATGACCGCGGAGCCTTTGCTTCCGTGAGCATAGCTAGCGAACTCCTGCTTACAACCCGTGATATTACGGCCGTCCATGAAGAGCTTCGATCCGTCGGTGAACGTGTATTCAACGGAGTAGGAATCGAAGTTTTGATCGATATAGTCCTCGCGGTAATGGCGTCCGCCAATAGCCTGTGCCTCAATGGGCCAGTCATTTTTCATCCAGCAGCACTCGTCGATGTTGTGGATGAAAAAATCTGAGAACGCACCGCCGGATAACCAGAGAAAGCTGTGAAAATTCTGAATCTGGAAAAGCATTTCGCTTTGGGTTCCCGGATTTTTCCTTGTCCGGCAGCTGGCAACAGGTCCCTGCATGCGATAGGCACGCATCATGTTGATTTCGCCGATCGCGCCATCCTGGATACGCTTAAACAATTCGCCCCTGGCATCGCAATGGCGACACATCAGGCCGACACCGACCTTGAGATTTTTTTTCTTCGCCTCCTCGTTCAAGGCGAACATTCTGCGGGTGGAGGGTCCGTCCGGAGTGAGAGGTTTTTCCATGAAGACGTTCACCCCTTTCTCAATTGCCTTTTTGTAGTGTACCCAGCGGAAAGCACAGGGAGTCGTAAAGATGGCAATATCACCGGCTCGGAGCGTATCGATGGCTTTTGCATAGCCGTCAAAGCCGATATACTGGCGGTCTTTGGGAACATCACATGCGGCTTTAATCTCGGGACGGGCTCTCTGTCCGGCCAGTGAGGCGTGACTCTGGTAGAGCCGGTCGGTGTCAACATCCGCCATGGCATATAGCTTGACGGGAATGGAGTCCTTGCTGGCTGTGATTGCGTTGGCCACGGCACCGGTTCCGCGTCCACCGCATCCAATGAGCGCAAGACGGGTTGGATCATTGCCTTGTGCGGCATGAACATGGGGGATGCTTACGCCGGCAAGGGCGGAAGCAACCGCTATTTTAGTGACGTCGCGTCTGTTGAAATTTTCTGAAGTTGAGGAGATATTCATATTTGCCATTCTACCAAGGTATTTATTAGGCGTCGCTTTTCCAACTGTATATATCAGGGCATGATTTCATGCTTGTCATGCCATCGATTTTCACCGGGCCTGTAATTTTTCGGTAAAAGTCCCGTGATCTTGAGTTAGGGGCTGGAAATACGGCGATGGATAGGCCAAGTTTCCGCTACATTAATGCCCGGAACAGAATCAGGAAACGAATCCATGTATGAGCTCACCGTTCTGCTTTTTACTGATATTGCCGGTTCAGTTGAGTTACAGCAACGTCTTGGAACCGAAGCATACACCAGAGTTGTTGCCCGTCATGATGCACTGATCCAGTTGGCTTTTGAACAGTCGGGGACTCCCCCGGTTATTCTTAAGGAGACCGGGGACGGGGTGTTGGCAAAGTTTGTTACAGCAAGCGATGCAGTGAATGCAGCGCTTCGCATCCAGGCTTTGTTCGCCCATGAAGAATGGCAGATCGCAAAACTTCAGGTGCGTATTGGCATTCATCTTGGCCAGGTGACTGAGATGCCGGAGGAGATTACCGGGGATCGACGTGCTGTCGGTATGGCTATTAACCTTGCTTCGCGGGTGATGAATCTTGCCGAACCGGGGCAGATCCTGACCACGCGTTCAGTGTTTGATGATGCCCGCCAGTTCATTTCTGCGCATCCCCCGATCGGCGATGAAACTTTCAGGATCCCGAAGCTTCAGTGGCCGGCACACGGGCGTTACCGGTTCAAGGGATATGATACCCCGGTGGATATATTTGAGGTTGGGGCTGAGGGCATTGCTCCATTTAAGGCCCCCACGGGAGATGCTAAGGCGGAACGTGCCGTGGTTGCCGATGAGGAGGCAACCCTTGGATGGCGTCCGGGAGCCGGATTGGTTATCCCGCGGCGTAAGGACTGGGTAGTGATTCGTAAAATAGGAGTCGGTGGCAGCGGAGAGGTTTGGCTTATTGAGCACAAGACCACAAAAGAACAGCGCGCTTTCAAGTTCTGTTTCGACGCGCAACGGCTGCAATCATTCAAACGTGAACTTACCATGTTCCGCCTGTTGCGGGACGCACTTGGCAAGCGCAAGGACATCGCTTCCTTGTACGAGGTTTCTGTTGAAGAGCCACCCTTTTATCTTGAGAGTGAATTTGTAGAGACTGGAAACCTTGCCGAGTGGGCACAATCACAAGGAGGAATAAAGGAGGTGGCGATGGCAAGCCGGCTCAAATTGTTGGCCAGTATTGCGCGGGCGGCGGATGCGGCGCATTCCGTGGGGATCATCCATAAGGATATCAAGCCTTCCAATATCCTGATTGCGGTTGAGGCCGGCGAAATTCTGCCGCGTCTCACGGATTTCGGGATTGGCCAATTGGCGAGCACCTCTGAAATCCACCGGCTTGACATTACTCAAGCCGGATTTACAGGAGAAATCGATTGCAGCGGAGATTCCACCCTTGCCGGGACACAACTCTACTTCCCGCCGGAATATCTCGTTGGTGCGGAACCATCTGTTCAGGGGGATGTGTATGCGCTGGGGGTCATCTTATACCAGCTTGTGACTGGTGATTTGTCGAAGCCGCTGGGTTCAGGTTGGCAAAGGGATATCGACGATCACCTGTTGCGTGAGGATATAGAGCGGTGTGTCGACATGGATCCGCGACGACGCTTTGCAAGCGCTCAAAGTTTAGCTGAGCGTATCGCCAGCCTGGACGAGAGGCGTGTTGTTGCCAAAGCCGAGGAGCAACGCCAATTTCTTGCGGTTCGCCGGCGCCGGCTGCTTATCCTGACGGGAGCGGGGATGGTGATTCTTGGTGTCATTGCAGCATTTCTTGGATATGCCTATTTGCAGCAGAAGGAACTCGAATCACAGGCGAGAGCCACTGCCCAAGAGCAGCGTGAACTCAAATCACAGGCGAGGGCCATGGCCAGTGACTTGGATTTTCGTATTGCCGGCAAACTTCTTGTGCAGGATCGTTCCGCTGCTGCCGTAGCCCACCTCTCGCGGGCAATACGCTACAATCCTGAAAACTCAGCGGCAACACGCAAGCTGATGGCAACGCTTGCCGCACGCAATTTCAAGCGACCAGATCGTGTGCCTTTTAATATGGGTGGATCGGGGGATTTACTCACAACATACGCGATGGCAGTTTCCCCTGATGGAACAAAGATTGCCACTGTGTATGATTTGGCGACCAAGGTTGGCATATGGGATTTGCGGAGTGGAAAATCTTTAGCAAAGGATCTGGATCCCGGTGGTGGGCGTTGTTCTCGGTTGGCTTTTGACTGCTCGGGTGAGACGCTGATTACGAGCAGCTTGGGTGCGTTGAGGTTTTGGAATTCCGATACCGGGGAACTGAAGAATGAACGCAAGGCTGCGAAGGCTCTACTGAGCATGGATGGCCGTTACTGGTTTCGACGGTTCGGCAGTCCAAAATTTTCTCTTTGGGATCTGAAGAATCAAGAGGAAATCCAGGCATCAATACCTTCGCTGGATCGTGAACCGCGCGAGTTCGCCTTTGCTCCGAACGGGAGGCAGGTTTTGGCTCTTAGTATTCATCGACAGGAGCAGACCTTTGAGCGCGTGCTTTCGCTGCTTGATCTTGATAAAGGTGGGAAAATTTCTCCTCAATGGCATGAGATCATGCGTTTTGAGGATTCCTACACCGCACCTCGGTTATTGCATACCAGCGCAGATTTCTCCATGATGGCATTAGCATCAGAAGACGGCTCAGTGAAGGTTTGGCGTCTGCCGGATGGAGAATTATTACAGATTTTCCCTAAGGCAGGTGATCAGGTCGGCACGATGGAGTTTAGCCGTGACGGAGGCAGGCTGGTTATAGGTTACCTGGGCAATTCCGCCCTTATATGGGACATCGCAACAGGTGTCCCTATTGGTTCACCTTTGCATCATAATGGCGGGGTAACAGGGATTTGGATGAGTCCGAATGGAATTAGTGTTGTCACCGGCTCCCTCGACATGACAACCAGGGAATGGGATCTCGGAAGCGGTATTGCGCTTACCGAACCAATGCATCACAGCGATACACCGGTGGCTGCGAAGTTCCTTGATGCGGGGCGTCGTCTGGTCACTGCTTCTTTTGATGGTAAAGCCTGGTCTTGGGATCTGCAGGGCAGTGGGGCACTCAGTATCCCGATTGATATGCCCGGTGAGCGTATAGTTGCCGTTTCAGTAAGCGGTAAGATTTACGCAAAACTCATTGATTCCAGAACCTTGCGGGTATTGAGCATGGGCACGAGGAATTTCATTTGCCCGGACATTAGGCATGGTTCGGAGGTCCAACTCGTTCAGTTCAGTAGAGATGGCACACGATTAACGTCTTTTTCCGAGCGGCAGGCGAAAGTCACCGAGGTTAAGGATGGGAAAACCACTGCGCATGAACTGAGCAGCCAAGGTGGAGAAATAATCTGGGTCATTGGTCCGGATGGCAATTGTATTATTACTGCTGCTAATAATCCCGGAGTGAGGCAGGTATCTGATTTCATGTTGACGAGTTTTAGCAATGGCGACGTGCAATCCACCAAGTTCAAAATGAGCCACTCGGTTGCTGCGCTGGCGATCCATGGAAATGGAGAGCGGTTGGCAATCGCAACAAGCAGCGGAGGCTGGTTGTATGAGAGATTAAGTGATGGGAGTTATGTCTCTCGTCAATTTGATGCACTCAAGTATGCGATTTCCATGGACTTCAGCAATGATGGGTCCCGTCTTTTATGTGGGCGCATTGATTATACCGCGCGTGTTTTTCGATTTGATGATCAGCAGCTCATAAGTGCTCCATTAAGACATTCCGGGCCGGTGGTGGCCGTAGCCTTTGGGAAGGATTCTTCTGGAGGAGAACTTGCAGTTACACTCTCGGCAACATTTGATGACGAGATGCGTGAACAGTTACTCCAGCTTTGGGATATGGCGACTGAAGAGTCCCTTACTCCTCCAATTAAAATAGAAGGCTCGAGTAAGCACCTGTGGCTGCAGTTTGCTCCGGTACGGGTTGGCATGGGTAAAGAGGGTCGGCAACTCTCGGTCACCTACAAGAATGGCACGGCTTTCCTTTGGAACGTTTTTCCGTCATTTGATGGGGAGGCTCCATCGTGGATTAGTAATCTTGGCGAGGCGATCGGTGGTATAAAGCTGGGGGATAATGGCAGATGGATTAAGGTTTCTTTTGAGGAGTATGTCAAAATACGGGAGCAGATCCTGGAGCGTGTCAGTTCCGGAGTGTTGAGGGATTGGGCTAAGTGGGTGGTGGCGGCACGCTCAGAACGGCCGATAGCTCCTAATTCTCAGACAAGGGTGAGGGAATGGATAGGGCGGCGGATAAGTTCGAGTAATATTGTGGAATTACGTTTAGCCCTACATCTATGTCCGGATCACCCCACGATTAGGGCGTTGCTTGCAGAACAACTGTTTGTGAAATCACCCGGCTCATCCGAGGCGCAATGGTTGCTTCGTTCGGCAAGGAAGTTCTTTGAGACTCCGATATCTGAGTTGCCTCATTATGTCAGCGAGCGTCAATACGAGTTGGGGAAGAAAGTGCTTGAACGCATTGATCAGTGATCAATAGGAGGGCTAATGGGGGTGTGGAGCATGCCGAGGATAGGTGCAACCTATTGGCGACGGGCATTTCTATTGAACCATTCATAAAGTTCTGGAGTGGCATAAGCAGCGGACCAACTATTGTGTCCTATGTGCTTAAGGGTGGTAAAGCGGGCTTTAGTGCCACCAGCTTTATGGATTGCCTCAATCATGTCCACTGAGCGTTGATAAGGAACTGCACGGTCCTCTGTTCCGTGGAAGACCCATATAGGAAGATCCTTTAATTTTTTTCCATCCGCGGGATTTCCTGCTCCGCAGATTGGGGCTACGGCAGCAAACAGTCTGCCATTTTCTGCAGCGAGTTTCCAGCAGCCGTATCCCCCCATGCTCAGCCCGGTTAGATAAATGCGGCTGGCATCCGCGGGAAAGCTTTTGATGATATGGTCAAGCAATTCAAGGACACTTGTAATCTGTTCAGGTGAAGTCCAGCGCTGGTCGGCTGGGCATTGGGGTGAAATGATGATGTAAGGAAGGTTGTCACCCCTGGCAGCCATGCGGGGGGGGCCCCACTTGGCAACGATACTCAATGGCCCGCGACTTTCACCACGGCCATGCAGGAACAGGATCACCGGCCATTTTTTCGGTGTTTTCACATCGACTCCTCCCGGCAAATAAAGCAGGTAGGGAATGGCTGCGCTTGATGTCAGTTTGAGTGACTGTTCCACTTGGGTGCCGGGCAAAGGTTTTTCCGCAGAAGAAAGGGCAGGTGAGATGATCACGGTGAAAAGTATGGTTTTTAACAACAGGTGCATAATGGTGTGGATTGTTGACCAATTAAGTTAAATCGGGCATGGCATCAGGTCGAGCCGGCCGTTATCCTTGTGGTGTCAGGGCAAGATGAGCAGCGTTAAGTTGCAGGTTATCAGCCTCTTCCCTTGGCAGAAACAGGCATATTGAACTGCAACCGGTTTTTTTGGTCGTGTCCTTAAAGGCTTAAATCCTACAATACATGAAAACATCCTCTGATTTCCGCGTCATAATTTTTTCTTAATACCCATGAGACTGTATTTTTCTTATTTTGTCGTTTTCAGTGCGGCGGTTATATTTGGCGAGATTATAACTCCATTGTATTGCGATGAAGCAAAAGCTTTATCGGCTGCTGTAATGAAGAAGGCCTTCATCGACGGTACCGGCGAGGGGTGGCGGCATCTGCAGGGCAAGGATTTTGTCAATGTTAACTGTGCCGAGGAAACCTGGCGATGGGAGGAAGGTCATGCCTTCTGTAGCGGGAAACCTGTTGGAGTGATCCGCATGAAGAACCCGATCAAGAATTTTGAGTTGGTATGTGAGTGGATGCACAAGAAAGACGGCGGCAACTCAGGTGTATTCGTGTGGGCGAGCCCGACTTCGATCAAGAATTTGGAAGCCGGGAAGGGGCGATTGCCTCATGGAATTGAAGTGCAGGTTCTGGATCTTGGGTATGCGGAAAAATACACAAGGAAACATAAGAAGCCGTCGGACTGGTTCACTTCACACGGTGATGTTTTCCCGACCGGACCGGCGAAAATGAAGCCTTTCCCGCCGGTGGCGCCTAACGGCAAGCGCAGTTTTCCGACCAAGGAGTTAACCAGGGGAATTAATCAGTGGAACCACTATTATGTTCGCGCCATCAATGGTGAGGTGCGGCTGTGGGTGAACGGTGAGGAGGTATCCGGTGGCAGCGGTTGCGAGCCTGCGGAAGGTTACCTTTGTCTTGAGAGTGAAGGTTCGCCGGTGGAGTTCAAAAATATCCGTATCCGGGAATTGCCGTAACAGTCACCTTGGATTTTCAGATCCGTTATCAACCGGCATTTGCCGATGCCATGCGGTAACATCATCTGTCAGGCGCCTTGCAAGTTCTGGATGTTCCTTAATGAGGTTATGCTTTTCCCCGGGATCGGTGATCAGGTCATGCAACCGCGTGTTTGAGCCGTCGTATTCACAGAGCAGCTTCCATTTTCCGTCGCGAATGGCCAAGTCCGGCAGATTTTTATAGTGCCTGAAATTTTCACGATCAGGTGGTCTTCGGAAGAACAGCGGCATGGTTCTTCCGGCGGCATTCCTTCCCAAGAGTGTGTTGGCGAGGTTTTCCCCGTCGAGAAGCGTTCCCTGCGGCACCTTGCTGCCGGCTATCGTGTGCAGCGAAGCCACCAGATCCACGGCTGAGAGAATCGCAGTTGTGTTCCTGCTGCCTGTTTTTTCTGCTGCCATGAGGCCGGGAGCCCAGACGATGAGGGGTGAACGGATGCCGCCTTCAAAAAGCGTTGCCTTGTGACCTGTGAAATTGGCAGGTGAGCCGAACCCTACTTCAGGACCGTTGTCGGAACAGACAATGATTAGAGTATTTTCCCTTAGCCGTTCGGTTTTATGTATGTGATTGAACAATACCCCAAACTGGCTGTCCATCGTCTCCAGCACGGCATGATAGAGGGTTGTCTTTGAGCCGTCGCCCCAGCGATCGAGTGGTGGATGCATGGGGGTATGGACATCATCAGGCCACAGGTTGACATAAAAGGGCTTACCTGCAGCCTCAGATGACTTGATAAAATTAAGCGCGGCGGCAGTGAAGTCGGCGGTCACCAGGGAGCGATCCTGCCATCTTATTTTTCCGCGCCCGAGTTTATCTGATCCGAGGGCATGTTTACTGGGTTCCTTAGACTGTGGTGTGAACTTGAGCGGCAGGACGCGATTGCCGAGTCCCTCGAAATTGGTGAGAGATTGCTCAAAGCCGTAATCAGAGATGAGAGGAGCTTCCCCGACATCACGCTGGCCGCCCATGTGCCACTTGCCGAAGTGGCCGGTGGTGTATCCGGCTGCCTTAAGGGAACGTGCCAGCATAGGAGCTTTTGGATCAAGCCACTGGGCAATGCCCCGTGCCTTGTTGTGTTGGCGGTTTGACAGGTAAGAGGTAATTCGCCAGCGTTGCGGGTAGTGGCCGGTGGATATTGCAACCCGGGAGGGGGAACAGATTGGAGAATTCACATAAAAATTATCAAAGGCGATGCCCTCCTCCGCGAGTTGGTCAATATTCGGGGTTTTTGCCTGTTTGTTACCGAAACAGGAGAAATCTCCCCAGCCCATGTCGTCGATGACCACAAGAACAATATTTGGTGCCGGTTTGCCTGTTTTCGCGGAACTCTGTGATTTACCGGCAATGTCGTTCTCAGTTGCATGCCCGGACAGGCAGAGGATCAATGGCGCGAGTGCCAAGGTTTGCAGTTTCATTATCAGCGGAACCGTTCTTTTGAGTGACAGTTGAGGGTGGTGAAGGGCAGTTTTCCGGTTGCTTAAGCGCTCCTTGTAATGCCTCAGAAAACGGCCAGTAAGGGCTATTGCTGGGGAGCAACCAGTAGATGCGTTCAGTGGCATCCTGCTGTTTTTCTGACGGAGTAGGGTTTGTGTTTATTTCACCTGGGACAGGTGAATAGATTTCTGACCGGACATTTTCTTCCCGAGATAACCGGTAATTTTTGAGATGGCGACTTCCGGTGTGAGGCCATGCTTCACGCGCAGCGCGGGAATATTGCCGTGCTCTACAAATTCATCCGGCCATCCTATGCGCACCACCGGAGTTTGAATACCGGCATCGTTCAGGTGTTCAATTACTGCCGCGCCAAAGCCGTTATGCAACACGTGATCCTCGAAGCTGCATATTACCTTTACTTTTCGCGCCATGTTCTCAATAGCCTCAGTATCCAAGGGCTTGATGAATCTCGGGTTCATGAGGGCGACAGAGTGCCCCTTTGCTTCAAGTTTTCTGCAGGTTTCTTCAGCCAGTGAGAATAAATGGCCAAGGCCGATAAGCCCGACATCGTTTCCTTCGGTGACCATTTCAGCTTTACCGATCCGGAGCAATTCAGGTTGTAACTTGGGTGTTGCTCCGGTGCCCGGGCCGCGTGGATAGCGAACGGCGATCGGGCTCTCGTTGTAACAGGCCATGGTCCATAGCATGTCGATGAACTCTTCTTCGTCTTTAGGCTGCATAAACACGAAGTTTGGAATGTGACGCAGATAACCAATGTCGAACAATCCATGATGAGTGGGGCCATCATCGCCGGAGAGTCCTGCGCGATCCATGCAAATCCGGACCGGAAGATTTTGTATGCCGATATCGTGTATGAGCATATCAACAGCTCTCTGCATGAATGTCGAATAGATGGTCAAAAATGGTTTAATTCCTTGAGTTGCCAGTCCTGATGCAAAAAGCGCGGCATGTTCTTCTGCAATGCCTACATCAAAATACCGGGTTCCAACATCCTTGTCATCACGGAAGGTAGAGAGGCCGGTGCCTCCCGGCATGGCTGCTGTAATCGCTGCTATTTTGTCATCTTTCTTTGCAAATTCAGTGAGGAATTTTCCGTAGAGAGCCGAGTATGTTGGTGTTGCGCTGTTGTGGGTTTCACCGGTATCAATTTTGTATTTTCCGAGGCCGTGAAACTTATCTGGTTTTTCCAGGGCAGGTTTATAGCCGTGTCCTTTTTCTGTGATGATGTGCAGGATTACCGGTTCCTTTTGCTCTTTCAGGAACTCAAAGGTCTTGATTAACAGAGGCAGGTCATGCCCGTCAATGGGGCCATAATATCGCAGCCCGAACTCCTCGAAGATAACGCTTGGCACCAGAATGTTTTTAGCTCCTTCTTCAACTTTTGCAGCGATCCGGCGAGCGCCTTTCCCCATGATTTTCTCGACGAACCTGGCGGCGGCGTCATGGAGTCCCGAGTAGGTTTTGCTGGTGGCGATCTTATTAAAGTATTTTGCGATGGCGCCGACATTTTTGTCGATTGACCATTTATTGTCGTTAAGAACAACAATGAATGGGCTGTTGATGTTCGAGATGTTGTTGAGTGCTTCATATGTGAGGCCACAGGTGAAGGCGGCATCCCCGGCAACGGCAATTACATGTTCGGTTCCTTTCCTGAGGTCACGAGCGGCGACTATACCAAGGGCGGCGGAGAGTGCGGTGCCAGCATGTCCCGCCCCATAACAGTCGTGTTCACTCTCGGTGCGCAGAAGGAAGCCGTTGAGTCCCTCGTATTGGCGAATGCTGTCAATCTTGTCCCAGCGTCCGGTGAGCATTTTGTGGACATATCCCTGATGGGAAACATCGAATAAGAATTTGTCCTCAGGCGAGTTGAAGACCCGGTGCAGAGCGATTGTAAGTTCGACAACGCCCAGGTTGGGACCAAGGTGTCCTCCGGTTCGCGAAAGTTTTTCAATAAGATCACAGCGAATCTTAGCCGCGAGAGGTGCGAGGTCTTTGGCGGAGAGTTTTTTAACGTCTTCTGGGCTGCGGATGGTGGGCAACAGGACGGGTTTAGAGGAGTTGGATTCCTTCATTTAGGTTTTTCCCTGGCGGTGTGTTTTTTTTGGTATTTTCCTGTTCGATTTCTTGCGTTTGCGCGTTGTTATCATCCAGAGGGGCAAGAGCATTTTCCCCGGCGTCCAGTTCCTTGTTTATTTCCTCCACTCTTGTCCGTGCGTTGTCAATACGCTCCCGGCATAACTTCAAGAGCCGGGTGCCCTCCTCGTAATCCTTTAACAAGTCATCAAGCGGGATGCGTTCGGTTTCCATGCGCCCTATAATGTTTTCGAGACGTTCTACAGCGTCTTCGAAACGCAGGTCTTGTTTTGAGGCAGCTTTATCTTTGCGAGGCATTATGGAGTGGTACGTATTCAGTCAGGCACCATAGCATCGCCAAATCAGCACGAAAGTGATCTTTATATTCCAATGATGCGGTTCTCTTGGAACGGTTATTCCTTGGGATTTACAAGATAGAAAAACCCCCTGGAAGTCATGGCGATGTTGAGCTTGGTGAACTCCATATTGTTCATTGAGTTGAGCATCATTTGTCCAGCTTGCGTCCAATTTTTTGCCTGCTTCTCCCGCCAGCCAGCAAACGCTATTGTTTGACCGGCAATGAGTGGGGCCCAATCCCGTTCTTTCCCATATGTCATTTCCAGCAGCGATTTTTGTGATGATTCCCGGGTTATGAGTATCCCCGTCAGCGGCTGCCCGTTTTGTGTAGTTAAATGTTGTATTTTATTCATTTGGCGAGGGGTTGCCGGAAGCCACAATGACAATGTGTCACCATACCAGGAAACACGCCAGGGATCGTCTGAGACCACTATTCCTGCAGGGGCGACTTCCTCGCGGATGTAGGATATTTGCAGTGCCAGTGTATTCATATTTCTCTCGCTGAATGACCGACGAATATTGGGAATGAAACCGAGGATCATTGGTATGCTGCTGAAGAAAATTGCCAGTACCAGGTGGCCGTTAATGACCAATGGTATATTTGAGGAGAATCCCAAGCGACTCCACAGTATAGAGAGAAATGCCAGCCCGTATGCCGTCATCAGCGGGATAAACAACATATGCAATTGATTGGCATCGGAGGTTTTTTCAGGCAATCCAAAGAGCGACATTCCCATTACCGCGAAGAGCCACATTGCCAGAATACACCAACGAAAGTCTGCGATTGTACGACGCTTGAACGGATGCAGCAGAGACAGGAAGAACAGCGGGGCAACGGCAATTGACCCCAGAAAGGCGTATATACCGTTTAATTGGTCAATGGAGGTGTTAATGATCTTTGTGTAGAAGCCATCATCGAAGATGTTCCGGCCAGGAGGCTCGTAGCTACGGAAAATATATTCTTCTTCAACGCTCATCCCACCAAGCACTGAATAATATCCGGAGCCGAGAGGGGTGCCTGTTATCTGGGCATTGCGGATTGCCCAGGGCGAGACAATTGCCAGGAAGATCAGCAGCATGAGGACGGCGGCAACACCGCGCGGCTTGAAATATAACGCGGTAAAGATGAGCCACCCGACGAAAGGCCATACTGCAATCCAGTGAGCGAGTGCCAATAGCCCGAAAAACACCGAACAGAGGCTAAGCCAGAGCAGCGGCTTGCGACCATTGATTTCAGATTTGAGGGCTTTAAACGAGAAGTAACTAACGCAGG
Source organism: Verrucomicrobiales bacterium (assembly GCA_046581505.1). Taxonomy (GTDB): domain Bacteria; phylum Verrucomicrobiota; class Verrucomicrobiia; order Verrucomicrobiales; family DEV007; genus CACIUL01. Next base: position 39,778 of record JAYGGE010000137.1, read on the forward strand.
TGAACAGGAACAGCATTAACATTTGAGGCAGCCCTGATTGTGAGAATTGCCATAGCATTTCGCAAAGCAACATAAGCAGGGCGGTAATGCCGCCGATTTTGGCATCGAAGATTCCCGTGATCAGCAGGTAGGTCATGGCTACTGAACACAGCAGGAAAAAAATGGAGACACCGGCTATGACACGGTCAAGGGGATAGACGGTTTTCTTGCGATCCCACTCGTAATCTTCTTTGGCGAAATTCAGAGCGATGGAGTTAACCAGTGGATTAAGGGGGGCGTGATAGGTGTCGTGGAAACCGGCGAGTGTGATGTTTTCGTTGTGCTCCAGGGATTGGTGGAGAGACAGGGGACGGATCACTTTCGACTGGAAGCCATTTCCACGCGCTATTTCCCGCGCTATTTGCGCTTGTTCCAGACCTTTTTCATGATTCAAGCCGCGGAAGCCTGGAGAGATGTAGAAAAATGTCAAACCAATGAGCAGCAGCAGAAATAGTGCATAACGAACAATAATGATCGGGTTTAATTCACCACTTGATGCGGAAAAAATATTTCTCAAGGACATGGGCGCAGAGATAACAGTCTGTCAAAGGGGAGGCAAATCAAGCATCATGTGAGGGCAACAATTGGGTTAGACCGTTGACTTTCGGCACGCAGCATTTCCTTTGAGCTTGCGTTGCAGGGTGCGACGGCTGATACCGAGCAGTTTTGCTGCCTCGGTTTTATTGTTGCGCGTGTGGGCGAGCGCTTCTCCTATCAGCTGTTGTTCGGCACGTGACAGGTCGAATCGTTCCCCGGGCATATTACCGGCATCGGTTTGTACGGAGGCGGGTAAAGAAGAACCTCCACGCAATACCGCCGGCAGATGACGCAGTGTGATTTTTGAACCGTTGCTCATGACTACACCGTGTTCAATCGCTGTGCGCAACTCGCGCACGTTTCCCGGCCAGTTGTGGGCAATCAGCGCGCGCATCACTTCACTGGAGAGTTCGTTGATCGGTTTGCCGTTTTCTTCCGCCAGTTCTTTTAAAAAAGTATTGGCGAGCAGAGCTATGTCCTCTGTTCTTTCGCGCAGTGGCGGTAAAGTAATACGGACAACATTAAGGCGGTAAAAAAGATCTTCGCGGAATTCACCGGTTGTCACCAGTGCCGGTATATCCCTGCTAGTGGCGGTTAGCAGGCGAACATCGATCTTGATCGTTTGATTACCACCGACCCGCTCAATTGTCCGTTCTCCCAGCACGCGCAACAGTTTAACTTGAGTGGAAGTGTCGATTTCCCCGATCTCGTCAAGAAATAGGGTGCCTCCGTCAGCTTGTTCAAAACGCCCGATGCGTTTTTCAATGGCACCCGTGAAAGCACCTCGTTCATGCCCGAAAAGCTCGCTCTCAAGAAGTTGTGGGGAAAGGGCGGCACAGTGCACAGTAACGAGTTTTGATTTCGGCCTGCCGCTCAGGTTGTGAATGGCTTTTGCAACAAGTTCTTTTCCGGTGCCGTTTTCTCCGTCAATGAGCACGGTTGCTCTGGACGGGGCAACCTGCTCGATAGTTTCGAATACAGGTTGCATTGCAGGCGATTTTCCAAGGATGTTAGAGACCGTAAATTCTTTTTCTACCTGTTTCTTGAGCTGTGCATTCTCTTCTTGCAGGGAGCGTGTGGAAATTGCGCGTTTGATAAGGATTTCGAGTTCATCAATGTTAAGCGGCTTGGTGACAAAGTGATATGCACCACGTTTCATCGCTGCGACTGCGGTATCGACCGAGCCGTAGGCAGTCATCATAATACATACTGGCCTGGAGGGAAGTCCAAGAGCCTTGTCGATGAGTTCCATGCCGTCATCCGCACCAATCCGGAGATCAGTTACCAGGACATCGACAGTCTCGTTCTTGAGCACATCCATGGCACCTTTGATATCGGCGGCGATGTAAATATCGAATTCTCCCTCAAGTGACAGGCGCAGCCCCTCGCGGGTATTTTTTTCGTCATCGACGATGAGTATGGTATTCATATTTAATGAATTACCGGCTTCCGGAGTCGGGTAAAAGGCGTGCTGACCGGGAGAAGCGCGGCAGGAAAAGCGTCACGGTTGTGCCCTTGTCCTCCTCACTGGCGAGTTTAATTTGGCCACCGTGTTCACGGATAATGCGGCGGATGATCAGCAAACCGAGGCCGGTTCCCGATTTCTTTGTAGTAAAGTAGGGCTGGAAGACATTGGACATGTCTTCAGCTGAAATGCCGTTTCCGCTGTCGGTGAAACTGACGGTAACGTATTCGTCAGTGAGGTCGCTGTGGACAACGATTGAACCACCCGGCGGCGTGGCGTGAGTGGCGTTCTTTACGACATTGTAGAAAGCCTGCTTTATCTGATCAGGATCGAGTTGCAGGGGTGGAAGCGCTGAGTGCAGTTCGAGGGTCAGTTGCAATCCTCGGTCATTAAGTTCCGGTTCAAGAAAACGCATCGCTTCCTTCACCAGCTCATTGATGTCAGTTGGCTCGATCCTGGGTTGAGAGGGACGGATTGCCTTTAGAAACTGGTCAATGATATGGTCAAGGCGCTTGACTTCAACTGCTGAGATGTCGATCAGTTCGCGCAGTTCCGCCTCGTAAAGTTCAGGAACCGCTTTTTTCAATTTCCGCTCCAGGAGTTGCAGGTGAATATTCATTGAGTTAAGCGGATTTCCTATTTCATGTGCCACGCCTGCGGCCAGCATAGTGAGTGCCCCGGCCCGCTCGGATTCAAGCTTTTCCTCCTCACTCTGGCGTGATTCGGTGATGTCGCGTACCAGCATGACATACGCGGTGCTCTCTGGTTCCTCTTTTCGTTCCACCGGCTTGATGTAAAAATTGAGGTATCGGTTCTCGGGATAGAATACTTCAAGATCACGTGATACTGTTCCATGCTCGCCGGAGATCAGGGCATTCCAATCCAGGCCGCGCACTTTTTCCGCGATGTGTGTTCCTGTGGCTTCATCGGGATTGAGGCCAAACAACCTGCATGCACCGCGGTTGATGTAGCGGATAGTGCCGGTTGCATCAGCGACAATAACGCCCTCCTGCAGTGCATCGAAAATGCTTTTGAAGAAACCGCGTTCTTCGGACAGGCGATTGAGGAATGCCTGCACTTCGCCCGGGTCAACGCGATCAACACGTTCGATTAGCTTGTCAACAAAGCGAGATTTCATTAAGATTGCCGGTGATGAATCAGGAGAATGTAAAAATTGTACTGTGCACGTTTCCCAGTGTTGAAAAAGCGCGACAAATTGGCACAGTACTGGTAGAAACACAACTTGCTGCCTGTGTCAATTTGATCCCAGCAATCCAGTCGATCTACCGCTGGGAAGGGAAAGTTGAGGAACAGGAGGAGGTATTGGCACTTTTTAAGACAACGACGGCACGATATTCCGAGCTGCAGCAGGTGGTAACCGAGATGCACCCTTATGAGATGCCGGAGCTCATCGCTCTGGATCTGTCTGCCGGGCTGCCTGTCTACCTGCAGTGGGTATTGTCATCAACGCAATCAGCGGAAGAGGCATGAGTTTTTCGTTCAGGTGACTTTTGGCCGGTAACCCGAAGGAGGGGAGGTGTTAACCCCGTGGATGGAACTTGCGGTGAACTTCCTTCAGGTGTCGTTCATCCACATGGGTGTAGATTTGCGTTGTGCTGATATCAGCATGTCCGAGCATTTCCTGAATAATGCGCAGATCGGCTCCGCCGCCGAGCAGATGCGTTGCGAAACTGTGCCGCAACTGGTGAGGATGCACGGTCTCTTTGAGACCTGCACGTTTAGCGCGTTCGCGCACGATTTGCCAGATGCGTGAGGCACTGAGCTGTGTGCCCCGTACTGAGATGAAGATATGACTGGATGTCTTCGGCTTGACCAATTTCGGCCGGCCGGAACGCAGATAATGTTCGATTGTCCTGCGTGCTTTTCTCCCGACAGGGACAACACGTGTTTTGTTGCCTTTTCCGGTTACGCGGATGAAGCCCTCCTCGAGGTACATATTTTCCAGTAGCGCATTGATGATCTCGGAGAGTCTCAGCCCGCTCGCGTAGAGCAACTCGAGAAGTGCCCGGTCACGCATGCCGAGGGGAGTGTCCGTGGTTACTGACTCAAGAAGGAGTTCGACCTCGTTTTCATTCAGGGTCTTTGGCAGCATCCGGTCAGGGCGCGGTGCAAGCAGGCCTTCGGCGATGTTTTCGGCAATGAGTTTCCTGTCGGCAAGGTAGCGGAAAAATATTTTGAAAATTACGATGATTTGTCTGATGCTCGAGGCGGCAAGCCCGTTGCCCTTGCGCTCGGAGAGATATGCGGACAACTCGTCGATAGTGCAGTTTTCCGGGCATGTGGGTCCGTGCCTGACGTCTGCCCATTCAGCGAAGGTTTCCAGGTTACGGCGCACGAGTGTCTGGTAATTGGTCGAGAGGCCGCGCTCGGTCGCCAAGTACATGATAAAGAGATCGATTGCCGACTCCATTTCAGATGAGACGTTCAGGTTCCTGAACCTCGGTTCAAAATGGTGTGTTGTCGTCTTCGAAAAGCGGGTTAAGTGACTACGTGAGGTCTTGTTTGTCAGGGATTGTAATGTAGTGCCTATATCGGGGTGCGTATGGCTTAGTCATGTGCGGGGGTTGTCTTGATGGTTTTCAGTAATAAGCTCAGGGCGGGGTCGAGCATGGTTCCGTGGGTAAAGCCGTCCAGTTCGTAGAGTTTGGTGCGGGTGTGTTTGGCTACTTTCATCATGCGCTCGAGGTAGGCATTTTCTTCATAACGGCCCAGTAATTCCAGTTCCCTGTCACCTGTAATAAGGATGAGTTGCGGTGCACTAGCGCGAACGTGATAGAGTGGCGCGAAACGATCAATGAGCGGTTGTTCCTCGGGAATACCTTTCTCTTCGCGCGGCGTGAAGTGGGTTATTGTGTGGCCGCTGACGGGAATCAGCCCGGCAATGAGGTCGGCATCGATTTTGTGGGCGGCGAGATAGCTTTTGTCGAGACCGACCATGCTCGTAAGGTAACCGCCTGCAGAATGTCCGGAGATAAATATTCGATCGGCATTTCCACCGTATTTTTTGATATTGCGGAATGTCCATGCCACTGCGGCGGCAGCGTCTTCGATGTAAACAGGGCATTTCACCTTTGGAAATAACCGATAATTTACTGCCACCACGGCAATGCCCTTGTTCTTCAGCCCGGCGGGAATTGATTTTTTGCCGCCGCGCAAACCGCCGCCGTGAAACCAGACGACGGTGGCAAAATTCTTTGCCTTGGCAGGATGATATACATCAAGCTTGCAGCGTTCCCGCATGTAGTCGTTCCAGCCTGTTGAGGATTCATTGTGATAGGGAAGATCCTCAATCAGGTGGTAATCTGCTCCGCCAGCAGATTGAGGAAGCAGGGTGGCAATTGTGATGAACAGCAACACGGTCAGGATTTGTGCTTTGCCCCGGGGTTGGTCAGTTTTTTGCGCAGTCATAGTCATTAACCTGTAAAATACTGCCACAAAATCAATCTTGTCTGATATTTCTGTCCACGCAGGTGGATTCAAAACTCTTTGCCGCCAGCATGAGGTTGGTGTCATGGGGGTGAATATGCCTCCCGTCTCAGAAAATTACTTTCGTAGCCGGGGTGGCGTAATATAGTCCCCGCCCGCGCATTACGAATTTCTCCGATGCCAAAAGTATATATCAAGACCTATGGTTGCCAGATGAACGAGCGTGACTCGGCTCAGGTTGCCCGGATGTTGTCTGACAGGGGTTACCTGATGACGGGAGAGCAGGCTGAGGCAGATGTGGTGTTAATAAATACTTGCTCAGTGCGTGACATGGCCGAGCAAAAAGCCCTTAACAAGATGAGTTCCATGCTGCATATGCGCAGAACCCGCCCGCATATGGTCTATGGGTTCATGGGATGCATGGCGCAGAGTCGTGGAGGGGAACTGCTTGATGCCGGTGCTGACTTGGTGGTGGGTACGCAGAAATATCACCGCGTGGCTGATTACGTCTCGGAGATTCTCCAGGCTCGTGCGGATGTGCGCATGGAGGATTTGCGCACTTCAATTGTCGATACGGAAGAAGAGGCGGGTTCGCAGAACACGATTCGTGATGGTGCGGCAGCGACAAACGCGGTGACTGCTTTTGTATCGATCATGCAGGGCTGCAACATGAAGTGTTCGTTCTGTATTGTTCCTTATACGCGCGGTGCTGAACGCGGCCGGCCAATTGCCGAGATTGTGGATGAAGTGGAGCGGCTTGCCGCCGGCGGGGTGCGTGAGGTGACTTTGCTGGGGCAAATAGTTAACCTGTATGGCCGCCATGAATTTCCCGCTGTCGATGGCAAGAGTCCCTTTGTGCAGCTGCTTGAGAAGGTGGCGACTGTGGAGGGGATTGAACGGGTGCGCTTCACATCCCCTCATCCTGTGGGTTACAAGCAGGATTTAATCGATGCTTTCGGTGCTATCCCCGAGCTTGTCGAGCATGTGCATTTTCCGGTGCAGTCCGGGTCGAACAAGATCCTCAAGGCGATGCGCCGTCCCTACACGAGGGAAAAGTTTGAGGACTTGTGTGCGCGCATGCGTGCGGTGAAGCCGGGGGTTGCCATAACCACTGATGTTATTGTGGGTTTCCCCGGGGAGGGGGACAAGGAGTATGCCGAGACCCGGGCTCTTTGTGAGCGTGTACGTTTTGACAACGCTTTTGTTTTCCGTTACTCAAAGCGCAGGGGAACGCCGGCGGCTGAGATGGGGGATTCAATCCAGGTTGCCGAGCGGGTGAAAGAGCAGCGTAATCAGGATTTGTTGAAAGTTGTCGACGGCATCGGCACTGAGAAGAACATGGCCCTGGTAGGAACCCGTCAGCAGGTGTTGTGTGAGGGGCCAAGCAAGCGCAAGGCTGAACGACTTACCGGGCGTACCCGCACCAACAAAATCGTCATTTTTGATGGCCAGCGTGAACAGCTTGCCGGAAAGGTGTTTGATGTGGACATTGAACACTGCACCGGTCATGTGCTGTATGGGGATCCCGTGCTAGACTCAAGCCCATGACCCGTCACCTCTATTGCGATTTTCTGAACCTGCAGGCAGTTGGCCTGATTATCGGGTGTCTATTGGTCATAACGCATGCCTTGGCGCTTTTGAAACCGGTGATGATGCAGGATTTCCTCAGGAAACTGCCGCGTTATCGGGAAATCGGTATCGCGGTTTTAGCAATCGACTTTATCTGGGCTTTCTGGCTTATCGGGAACATTGATCTAGGGGAATTTTATACATGGGAAACGCCGATTCGCTTTATTCTGCCTGTTTGTTTCGTGCTGTTCATTGTATATGTGGAGGAATTTCTCGCTGTACGTGCTATCGGGATCTTTTTTCTGCTGCTGGCCTGTCCTGTGCTTGATGTGGCGTTCCTCAAAGATCCGGTGACTCGATTATTGCTGCCATTGCTTGCTTACGTCTGGATTATGCTGGCACTTTTCTGGATCGGGATGCCTTACCTGATGCGCGATCAGATTACCTGGGTGAGTCGCAGTAGCGGTCGCTGGCGCATTTTTTCCGGAACGGGGCTGCTCTACGGTACTGCCTTGCTGGTTTGTGCCATGGCATTTTGGGGAGATAAGGGCTCATAGGAAACAAATGCGCACATATTTCATTCACCTGCCACAACCGGTGAAGTAATTCCGGGAAATCGCAGGTTGTACTATGGTTCCGGATAAACTTGCGGAAATTACTGGAATATGGGGTTCTTTTTGCCTGCCATGGGCAAAATACTCGTCATCCGCGGAGGTGCGATCGGTGATTTTATACTGACGCTGCCGGCCATTTCTCTCTTGAGGCGTGATTTCCCGGATGCGTGTGTCGAGATACTTGGCTACCGGCCGATTGTTGATCTGGCCGAAGTTGCGGGTTTCGCAGATTCGGTGCGCTCAATGGAACACGGCTCGCTCGCCGGCTTTTTCGCACCGGGCACTGATCTGGATCAGGAATGGTGCGCTTATTTCGCAGGGTTTGACCTTGTCGTGAGTTATCTCCATGATCACGATGGCCTTTTCCGCGGCAATCTTGAGCGTGCCGGGGTGAAGGCGCTGCTTGAGGGGATTTCCAGGGTTGATCCCTCCACCGGTGAACATGCGGCATACCAATTGGCAAAGGTCTTGGAGGAGATCGCACTTTTCCTTGACGACCCGGCTCCGGCGATCACTCTGCCAAGCACGGGGGAGAAGATCATCGAAGATGGTGTTGCGATCCATCCGGGGAGTGGCGGAGTTGCCAAAAACTGGGGTCTGGAGGACTGGATGCGGATTGGTGAGGCGATTGCGCGGCATGAAAACGGTTCTCCGATATTACTGGTGACCGGTGAAGCGGAGGAGGAGAAACATGCGGAGTTGTCGGCAGCGTGGTGTTCTGCCGGTGTCAGTTTTCAACATGCGCACGGCTGGCCATTACCCCGTTTGGGGGATGCACTCTCGAAATGTCGTCTTTTTCTCGGGCATGACAGCGGTATTTCGCATTTGGCTGCAGCGGTGGGCATTCCATGCCTGTTGCTCTTCGGTCCTACTGACCCGGCCATCTGGGCACCGGCCAATGACGGGGTGAAGGTGTTGCGCAGTGGGACCGGGAGGATGGGTGATATTCCATACCGGGATGTTATGAGCAGGGTGTCCGCATTTTTAAGCAGTTTGTAGCTTTGCTTGTAAGTCACCCCGTATTTGCTATTTAATCTGGTATATGTCTGAGCGATTCCACACATTTTTGTTTTTTGGCGCACCAGGGAGCGGTAAGGGAACACAGGGGCGGGTGCTTGGTCAGATACCGCGTTTCTATCACTGTGCCTGTGGTGAGGTTTTCCGTTCCCTGGATACCCGCACTGACCTGGGCAAGGAATTTGTTGAATATTCAAGCCGGGGGGAGCTGGTGCCTGATGATGTTACCGTGAAGCTGTGGAGGGCTGCCATTGATGCCAAGGTTGATTCCCATGCATTCAAGCCTGACATCGATTTTCTTGTCCTTGATGGAATTCCACGCAATATCGGGCAGGCCAAGATCATGGATCAGCATTGCGAGATTGTGCAGGTTTTCCATCTCAGCTGCCCCGAACGTGATGAATTGATGCGCCGCATCCGTAAGCGGGCACTTAAAGAGAACCGCCTTGATGATGCTTCTGATGAAGTTATTGAGCGTCGGATGAGTCAGTATGAGGAGGAGACCAAGCAGTTGTTGGATTATTATTCTCCGGAAATCCTGACCAATATAAATGCCCAGCAGCCACCCATCAAAGTTCTCCAGGATATTATATATACCGTTACCTCACTGCGGGTCTGGCAGGAGACTGCAAACGAGGTGTATTAAGCTGAAGGTTCAGTTCAGATCATGAAGAGGATTGATTCGCAGTGAAGGTTGTATTTTTCGGGACAGGTGACATCGGCTTACCCAGCCTTGAGGCACTTTTTGCCTCTGCCGAACATGAGCTGCTTGCCGTGTTTACCCAGCCGGACAAACCGTTTGGCCGGGCCGGTGATCTGAAAGTGCCGGGGCCAAAGCTTTTTGCAGGGCAGAATGGAATCGCAATACATCAGCCTTCAAATATGCGTGATACTGATAGCGTGGGAATCCTCCGCAGGTATGCACCGGATATCATCGTGGTTGTCGCTTACGGTCAGATCCTGCCAAAGCAGGTGCTGGAGATTCCCTCTATTGCCTGCCTGAATCTGCATGCATCGATATTGCCTTCATATCGTGGAGCAGCTCCGATACAAGGGGCTATTCTTGCAGGTGAGAGGGAAAGTGGAATGACGGTGATGTATATGGATGAGGGGCTTGATACCGGAGATATCCTCTTAGTGCATAAACTCGGGCTTGTTGCTGAGGAAACCGGCGGGTCATTGCATGATCGATTGGCTGAGATTGGCCCCTTGGCCCTGATGGAGGCATTGACCCTGCTGGGTGATGACCGGGCCCCGCGAATCGTGCAGGATCACAGTGCAGCAAGCCATATGGGGAAATTAAAGCGCGGAGATGGTGCAATTGACTGGCAGCTGAGTGCCGGGAGAATCTGTCGGCAGATCCATGCTTTTGATCCTTGGCCGGGTAGTTTCACCGGGCTGGGCGATGGCATGGGGGCAAAGATTTTTGCTCCCGTTGAACTCTTGCCGGGCACATCTGCGCCGCCGGGTGAGATCATTGAGGCCAATAGGCAGGGCATCATCGTTGGATGCGGAGAAGGTGCGCTGCGGATCCTGGAGATTCAGCCCGCAGGCAGCCGTAGGATGCCTGTCATTGATTTCCTGGCAGGCCGGAAACTGCAGGCGGGGGATATTTTAGCAAGCTGCAGTTAAGGAAATAGCTTTCCAATTCACCGGGTTTGTTGTTTTCTTGGTCGAGCTTTTGCCACACAAACATGTCCGATCCAATTTCCCGGCGAAATTTTAAACGCGTTGTCCTGAAGTTAAGCGGTGAGGCACTGCGTGAACCGGGCAGTCATGATAATATCTCACCGGAAATTGTTGAGGGCATGGCTGAACAGATCAAGCTTGCGCATCAGGCCGGCATTGAGATCGGAGTGGTGGTGGGTGGTGGGAATTTCTGGCGTGGGATCAGTGCCAGTAACAGGGGAATGGAGCGTGCAACGGCCGATTACATGGGGATGCTGGCCACGGTGATGAATTCTCTCGCGCTGCAAAGTATGCTGGAGGATATGGGAGTCCCGACACGGGTGCAGACCGCCATAGAGATGAAAAATGTTGCGGAGCCTTTTATTCGCCGGGTGGCAATGCGTCATTTGGAACTTGGCAGGGTTGTTATATTCGGCGCCGGTACCGGCAACCCGTTTTTCTCGACCGATACCACGGCAGCCCTGCGTGCAAGTGAAATTGGTGCTGACGTGGTTCTCAAGGGAACCAAGGTTGACGGAGTTTACGATGCCGATCCATCAGAGAACGATGATGCCAGGCGTTACGAACGAGTGACGTTCCGGGAATGTCTGGAAAAGCGCCTCAGGGTACTGGATTCCACCGCGTTCAGCTTGTGCATGGACAACTCCAAGCCAATCATTGTCTTTGACATGAAAGTGAAGGATAATATTCGCAAGGCACTGATCGGTGAACCGGTCGGCACACTGGTAACTTCCGAGGAATGTGAGTAGTATGCCTGTGACCGGCCATTAGAACCACGACTCATCAAGATCAATGAACAAAGAATCGCTGAGCGCTGATATACAGGAGGCCATGAGAAAGGCCGTTGAATACACCCTGCACGAGTTTTCCAGTGTGCGTACCGGAAAGGCATCACCGGCATTGGTGGAGAACATTGATATCCGGGTGCAATCTTACGGATCGGCAATGAAACTTAAGCAGCTTGCGGTGATATCTTCTCCTGAACCCCGCCTGCTGATGATTTCTCCCTTTGATCCTTCAACAGTACAGGATATAGAGCGCGGGATTAAGGAATCAAAGCTGGGAATAAATCCTGCAGTTGACGGCAAGACGATACGGCTGCCCATTCCTGAGCTTTCCGAGGAACGTCGCAAGGACTTGGCCAAGCTGGTTAAGCAAATGGCGGAGGAAGGGCGCGTGCGAGTGCGTGCAGCGCGCAAGCAGGGGATGGACGGCGTGAAATTGCTCAAGTCGGACAATTTGCTTACCGAGGATCAGCAGAGAGACCTGGAAAATGAAGTTCAGCAATGGACTGACAAGTTCGTCATAGAGATTGACGAGCATGTCGGGCACAAGGAAAAGGAGATTATGACCGTGTAGCGCGGCCTTTATCTTCTTTTGTTTACCCGGGCGATGAAATTGAATGCTCCCGGATCAATTAGCGTGATTGCGGCAGATTGCCGAAGCGGGCATCTGTTTCCCAGGCTTCGTGGCGTGCCTGTGGCAGGTTGCTGAGACCACTGTCGAGGCCTGACCCATCCCAATTGCCAACTTGTGTGGCCTCGCAGCCGGAAAAGGCAGTGGCGGCAAATATAGCCAGTGCGGATGTTGGAAGAATAGTATGTAGAAGTTTCCTGATCATCGTTGATTTACGGTTAACCTGTCGCTGGTGATTAGCCGCCACAGTAACTTGCGGCACAACAAGGAAGACAGTCTACTCACCTATATTCTTGAAGATGACTGTATCACCCTGTTGCACGGGGCCACTGATGGTTTTCTGGTTGATGTCCGCAACAGTTAGTCCAGGTCGGATTGACACTATGTTAAGGGTGGCAATGCGCTTTGTGCCACGCTTGACGATCAACTCGGAATCATTTTCAACTCCCTGATCCTTGCCAACGTTCACGACAACAAATCCCCAACCCTTGTTCACGGCAGTGACAGCGCCCACAATCGCATTGCGGGCGACGCCGGTAAGACGGTCAGCCTGCACTTTCTTTGCTTTTTCAATACGGGACTGATTTGCTGCCACCTTTTTGCTGACGATATCAATCTCGGTCAATTTTGCGGCGAGGTCCTGCTTGGCATCATCGAGATCACTTTCGAATTTTTTGAGGGTATCGGCGACATTTTCCAGAGTCACGCCCGGGAATTGTGCCCTCATCGTCTCGACCGCTTTCACGGCTTCGGCAATTTCCTCATCGATCGGTTTCATTTTGCCTTCGAGGGCACCGATTTCCGAATTGAGCTTGGTGATGTCCAGGTTGGCCTGTTCAAGATCGGCCGAGTGTTGCGCGAGCTCTCCCTCGGTTTTCATTTGGAGTTCGAAGGACGTCACCAGCGCGGGATCCAGTATTTCATCAAATTCTACAAGCAGGGTGTCGATTTTATTGTTGTTCGCCAGACGGGCTTCGCGATCCTGGATATATTTTCCGCGATTTTGCCAGCTCAATACGGAGCAGGCAATGAGTGCGGCTGCTGTAATGATAAGAAAGATTTTGATCATGATTTTCTAGGTAAAGTTTATGGAGTGGGTTCTTCGCGGCACCTTCTAGTTGCCAAGTCCGAAAGGATCATCATCGGCAGGGGCGGCAGGGGCGGGATCGGGCGCAAAAGGGTCATCACCAGCAGCGGGTTTCTTCACTGGTGCGGCCGCCGGGGCAAGCTTGGCGGCAGCGGCAGCCCTTTTCTCAGGATCCCATTTGGTGGATGTGTTGATTATTACCTGATCGCCCGGGGCGATGGCCGCGTCTTCGGTGACTGAGAGGATGTCACATATGCTGAAGTTTGGCTCAAGGTTGGTGATCATGAGGGTTCCGATGAGATTATCCTCGCGCTTGACGTCAAGCTTTGTGCGGGCATTAACACCCTGATTCGCACCGGCGTTGATGATTACAAAACCCCAGTCCCCGTAGGTCGCCGCAATGTTGGCTTCGATTGTAACCATTTCACCGGCGCGCTGCATTGATACTTTTTCTCTGTAGGCGGCGATGGTTTTTTCCGTTGCCACGCGGGTTGCCACGATTTTCTTGAAGTTCTCTTTCGCGATCAGGATCTCCTGCTGGACGGTTGCCATCTCGGCCTGAAGGTTTTCACTCTTCTCAACGAGATCCTTAATCTCGCCGATCTCGGCGACATCTTTCCTGAGCTTATCGAGTTTAACCTGTTTTTCGGCGATCAGGTTCTCGAGTTGCTTTTTGTCGATTTCCAGTTGCGCTTCCTTTGCCTGCGCGGCCAGGCTCATTTTCTCTTCCTCGTTCCTCTCGCCGGTCACGCGGACAATTTCTGCTTCTGTTTCCTGCTGGCGTGTAATCATCTTGGCGCGGTGCTCCAGTGTATCGGCCAGGTTTTGCGCGGAGCGATCCAGGAGTTTTACTTCCCTTGCAATGTCTTTCTGGTTGAGATATCGAAAGATTGAGCTGGCGATCGCGAGCAGGATTACGAGTATGGTCAGTGACTTCCACATGGCAGTAGGGCAGTTCTTGGCTGGGAGAGGTTGGAGATGTTGGCTGGTCTGATTGTATTAATCTGCCAATTATTAGTGATATAAGCAGGAAAAAACAACCCTAAAGACCCGCTGGCAGGTTGTTTTTCGCAGTAAAATGCTGAGCTAAGGGGGATTGTGGTCTCATTCAGTCCCTTCCGGCCAGTGACATTAATATATGGAGCAGATACCAGAAAAGCAGCGCTACACCTGCGAAAAGTGCCAGTGACGCGGCGACATACTGGTCAGTGCGGTAGCGGTGGATGAGATTTGAGGTGGTGTAGAGGATGGCAATCGAGGCAAAAATCGCCATGGCTCCTGCAAAGATGAGACCGAGGCCAAATCCAAAGATGATGCTGGCAACAATGATGCCCAGTGCCACAAAACCACCGATTGTCAGGATGCCGCCGAGAAAGGAGAAATCCTTCTTTGTAATGAAGGCTGTCGCCGTGATTCCGGCCACCATTAACCCAGTGATCAGCCCGGCCTTGGCCACCAGTTCACTGCCCGCAGGCATATAAGTAAGTGCAATGTAAATGAGCGGCAGGAAAATAATTGCCTCGGCAATGGTAAAAAGCCCGAGGCCGGCATATTGCATTGCCCTTGAGGAATCCGACTGTGCCCACTTATTAGCGATGTAGGAAACGACCATGAATACACCCAGGACCAGCAACCATCCCATGCCGCCGGTCATCTGTATAATTATGGACTCAATGCCGGGCAGCTTCAGGAGCATGGCTTCAATGGCGATGAACGCCGCGATTGCTCCCGCCAGATGGCAATAGGTTTGCCTGATGAACTGCGCGCGTGCCGAGGGCTCCGCCATGGCAACAACATAAGGGTTTGCGTATCCTGTGGTCATGGTTGGCTTTAGCTTGGGTCGACGATTTGCTGGGCTGTCTAGGGAGTGATGGCCTCCTGTATTTAAGCGTGCAGGATAATAGCGAAAGAGCAGGCTGGCAAGGGCTCCTTGGTGCTTCGGGTTTGTCCGCCGGCTGGGTGTTCAGGCCGGCCAGGCTTTAGCAACTGTGCGCAGGGCGGACTTTGCCAACAGGGGCGGCAGCTTGGGATGCAGTGAGAGCAGGCGGGCGAGCAAACCGCTGACCCTGGGTGTGGAAAAACTGCTGCCGATCACGCTGCGTGTGCCGCCACCGAGCCATGCGGCTTTTTTCTCCTCACCGCGCGCGCCAAATTCAACGAGGTCGCCGGCCTGGAAGAACAGTTCCTCGGGTCCGCCGGCGGTGCGGGTAACACTTACTGCGGAGGGGAAATGCGCCGGCCACTCGGCAATTGAGTAATCCTGGTTATTACAGGCGGCGACAACGTGCACGCCGCGGATGTAGGCCTCGTCAATCCACGACTTGAAGCTCATCACAAACTCTGCCCTGCCGGGACAGCCGAACGAACAGTTGAGGATGTCGTAACCGCGGTCGATTGCCAGCCGGGCACCCGCCCGGATTACCGAGGAGCGGGCTTCCTTGAAGGCACCAAGTACACGAAAATTTCCGATTTCTGCTTCAGGGGCAATGCTGTGCAGGATGCCGGCTACCGCGGTACCGTGCCCGAATACATCGGCCCCGTCACCCTCGTGCACTGAGATCATGCCGCCTTCCGCTTTCACACAGAGGTTGTCACTCAATGTAAGGTTGCTCAGTTCCGGGTGCGAGCTGTCTATCCCGGAGTCAAGGATTGCGATGCGCACCCCGCGTCCACTTCCCGAGACGAGTGCTGCCCGCGTCTCGGCAGGGTCGATCCAGATGGGGGCGGGATCATCAGCCATCCTGCCAGCCGAGGATATGTTCAATGAGGGCAAGATCGAGAATGCGCGCGATGACTGCGCTGGCAAGTTCCAGATCGGTGAGATCCTCCCCGGAAAAGGATCTTGCTTTTTCGGTTTTCGCAGCTGCGGAAAGGTGGACACAGGATACGATCCCGCGCAGGCGGTTTGCAAAGGTGAGAGGGATCGCTATCATTGCTTCGGTGTGCACGCCGAGTTGCCTGTCAAGCAGCGGGCTGTGACCCGGGTTTTCGTGAATGGCGTTTTCGCAGAATGGTTGACCCGTCGCGAACACCATGCTGATGAGGCCCTGGTCGGTCGGCAGCCGGAATTTGCCATTCAAGAACTCCTCCGCGTGTCCACCGCAGCCGAAAACCGGGATCAGGTGGTCGCCGGTATTGTCGGTGAGCCATATGGCACCGTGTTCGGTACCGGCCCTCCTGAATGCGCGCAACGCGGTGTTTTTTGCAAGTGGAGGCAGTAACCGGGTGAAGCTTCCCGCGTCGAGCCCATCGCCCATGCTCGTGAGTTCATCGCGCAGCTGCTGGGCGGCACTGGCAAGCTCGGGGTTTGGCGATATGCTTAAACCGCCCATTTCTATTTTACTGGCACTTGGCTCGAAGATGGTATGCTGGCTGGCAGTTTAAGGGCAAACTAAGGTTTTCGGAACCGGATTTTTCCTAGCCGTCTATCTGGCTGAGAAGGAAATTAACGGCATTCTGGTTAGTGAGCAATTCGCGTGAGACTTCCATGCGGCCACCCGCGGGCAATTTTCCGGTGCTCAGTTGCTTTAATTTTAATTCCATGGCCGGGGTAAGTGTCTCGCTGGATCGTCCGCCAACTTCAGGTGAGAATTGTTGGAGGAACCGGTCAAGGACATCGATTTCATTAGTCATTTTATGATTGGGAAGGGGTTGTGTTTTGTGAGGAGGACGAACAGGGGGTGAGGGATATGCAAATAAATTACAGGTTATTTCGATGCTACTGGATATCGGGTTTAGCCAAACAGGTCTGAGGATTGCTTACAGAGTTCCACGAAGTCTTCCCAGCGCAGTTCCAGCCAGGGATCTATACGCTGGAGCTCGTTCATTGTGGTGACACGGACCTCTTCCATCACGGCAGAAATATTGCGACTGACTTTACTCTGACTCCAGCCCCACATCCTGCCAACCAGCTCCTGATCAAGACCGTGAACTTTCACCAACTTGAGGATGGCGAGTTTCTCTGGATCAATGCTTGTGAATGCCGCCAGCATTGCATCCCGCAGCAGCCCAACGAGCTGGTCCTCGCTCTCACTTGCGGAATCCTCACCAGGCAGGGAGTCAAAGGGATCGCCAATCTCGGTATCTTCTCTGCTCATTCGTGTTGTCCTGCCAGACAACTCGCCGCGGAAGCGTTGTCGTCGCTTGTAATCAATCAGGCGGTTAAGGGCAGTGCGGGTCAAGAACGCACCGAGGGAGCCCTTGCCGCTGAATTTTTTCAGTAGTGGCCGGCGGTTATCCCGGCTGTCAAAACAGTCAGCCCAAATGTCGGCGGTGATATCCTTTGCCTCGGTATCACTGGCACCCCGGTTGCGAAGAACAGCTTCAAGGCGGGCATTGGTTTCCGGGCAGCGGATGGCGGAAGCTGCAATCTCGTCGCCTGTGAGTGCAGCCTCGATCAGGATGAGGTCGTTGCGTTTTTCTTTCGATGTGCCTTTGGGTTCCTCCATCTTGACTTTGTTCATGACAGTTTCCCCATAACATGGCCTTTGCGTCAACCACCGACCGTCATGGAAATGGTGCGGCAACGGACGACGCCCCGTAAAACGGGGCGTCGTCGCTGTGCTTCACGCATTGCAGCGGGGTTTGGGGGATTTTTTCCAGGGGGGAAACGGGATGGTTGTGATATTGATGACGGGTGAATTTCCGAGCTTATGCAGATTTTTTCAGCAGGATATGCCTGAAGGAATGCCTGTCCGGTGCCGTTTGTTCCGGGAAACCCAGTCACTCAGGGGCGATTGGCGGGAAAGGGAACACAATTGCACCCTCCACTAGGCCCCGTCGCGTTGCCGCTTTGCTTCAAAAAGGCATATTCCGGCTGCGACCGAAACGTTCAGGCATTCAACTGAGCCCGCCATTGGAATTTTTGCAAGGAAATCACAATTTTCCTCGGTGAGCCTGCGCAGGCCATGTCCCTCGGCTCCCATGACAATGGCCATGGCGCCCTTGAGATTGATGTCATAGAGGGATTGCTCCGCCTTGTCCGAGGTGCCTGCAAACCAGACGCCTGCATCCTTCAGGCTGCGCATGGTGCGGGCAAGGTTGGTGACCTGAATGTAGGGAACTGATTCAGCTCCGCCACAGGCAACCCGCCGAACTGTCTCGTTGAGCGGAGCCGAGCGATCCTTAGGTGCGATCACTGCACAGCACCCGGCGGCATCTGCGGTGCGCAGGCAGGCACCGAGATTGTGGGGATCCTGTATATGATCGAGAACCAGAATCAGCGGTGTTTCGGCGACCTTGATGATTAACGGCAGTTTGTCCTCGTGTGCGGCTTTCCTTTTTGCAGAAAAGTCAGCATGGGAGTGCTTGCGCAGGCCGGTGGAGCGGGATTGTCTAGCCACGCGTTAAATTGAGCTAAAAATGGCACTACGGAAACTGAAATCCATCAACCGGGAACGGTTACCGGTTTTCACTCCGTTGCCTTCGATTTCGTTCCCGGCGGAAGGATTCAACCTCTCCGCCCTTGATTTCCAATGCGCTTCCCAGCAGGTGCCTAGAGAAGAATGCCGCCAGGAGTTCGTTGATTTCGGGGTTGTTAAACCCACCGTGGCCACCCCCTTTTACTGTAATGAGTGTGGAATTGCAGCCCACCTCGCGCAGGGCCTGATCAAGGATGACTGACTGATTGTAGGGCACCAGCGGGTCATCGGTTCCGTGGATACTGAGCATAGGGGGATCGTCCTTGGATACATGGGTGATTGGCGAGGCGCTGAGCGCGACTTTTCTGGTTTCCTGAAGTGGCCCCCCCACCAGCTTGGATTCCGGGGATTCTGCGGCATCATGATCCAAACGACTTGGGAATTTTGACATTTCAAGCAATGCCGAGGGGCCGAAGAAGTTGCCAACGCAGGTTACATTGCTGCTGAATTTTTCATATGATCCAAGTTGCCCTTCAAGGTCATCAATTGCTCCGCTTGTCCCCAGCATTGCCACCAGATGGCCGCCGGCGGAGGTTCCGAATACGCCAATATGCTCGGGGTCGAGATTGTATTTTCCGGCGTTGCCGCGGATCCAGCGAATTGCAGACTTGCAATCATGTATCTGTGCCGGCCAATGGGCTTCATTGGTAAGACGGTAACCGATGCTGACCCCGGCATATTCACCGTTTTCCACGAACCTTGTCAGTTGCCTGGTACCGGAACGCTTGTCACCGTTCTGCCAGCCTCCGCCGTGAATGAATACCACGACCGGAAGTAATTTTGCCTTGCGTGTTCTTGGCAGCAGCAGGTTGAGGGTTTGCCTGGGATTGTCAGTTTCTGCATAGGCGATATCTGACTTAATGTTTATTGCAGCGCTGTTTTTTCCCGGCTGTGCTTCCCGTTTGCCGGCAGGTTGTGATGTTTTTTTGCGAAACAGGGTGTCTTCCTGCCGTGTGATGAAGCCGTCACTGTCCTTGTCCGCACGCGCAAAGTTTGCCCGTGCATGTGCAGGTAATTCCTCCCGGGCCAGTTTACCGTCACCATTATTGTCCCAGTGATCAAAGACCGTCTTGATGGATTGTTCCGGCGCGGCTCCTGCCGATGCAATGGCAAGCAGTGAGAACGCGGAGAGTTTGATCGCAGGGAGGTTGATGTTTATCAGGTTCATGGGGGTTTAAGGATTCAAGGTTACTTGGTTGTTGTCCTGGGTAAGCATACATTATTGGCATGCTCTCGCGCATGCACGCATATGACAATATCGATAAGGTGCGGATTCAAGATGACCTGAACATTATTGCCGGGGTTTCTCAGCCTGCACTGTGTGTTTTCGCAGTTCACACCTGGATTGCCGCGTTTCAGATAAGTGGGAGTGAATTCCGCCAAAAATTTGCAGCATGGGTGTTTTTCTGATGGTTAATGAGAATTTTTAACTTATTCACAATAAAGGACAACAAGGATATTATTTAGGAACTTTCGACCACTAAGCGCATTCGTGCTATCGGTAACGCCGTTGGCTCTTAGCAGCCACCACGATGAAAAAGATTTCCCGCAAGGATATCTCAAAGATGTCCACGATGGAGTTTCTGAAAGCTGGGGCTGGCCCATATCGCCAACTCGCCGGCTATCTTAAGCCTTACAAGGGGCGTTTTTTCTTTGGCATCTTTTTCGGCGCACTCTATGGCCTCATGAACGGCGGGATGGTGCTTACCATCAAGTATGTTGCTGAGATGGTGTTCGGCATCAAGGATGACGCCAAGGAATTTGAAAAGCTGGTTGACGGGTTGCCGGGAAAGGCCGTTGCAGAGGGTGGTGCGGCGTTTGATGCAGTGCGGGCGGTATTTGAAGAGGCCTCCGCCGCAAATTCGGGGACAGCCTTAAGCGGGTCGCTTTTGATGGCGGCAATGCTGGTGCCGGCGATCATGCTGTTGCGCGGGTTTTGTGGTTACATGAACTCCTACTGTATGTTGTGGGTCAGCCTGCGCGTGCTGAGTGACATACGTATTAGGCTCTTCAGCAAGCTCATGGGGCAGTCCCTTGACTTTTACAATAAGCAGAAGGGCGGAGAACTGATCCAGACAGTGTTCAACCAGACGCGCATGACACAACAGGCACTGACTACCGTTGCCAGTGACATCATCAAGCAGCCGATTGCGGTGCTCTCCGCCATCGCGGCAATTTTCATCATTGACTGGAAGTTCGCGCTCGCGGCACTGGTGTTGTTTCCAATCTGCATTATCCCGGTGATCGTGGTCGGCCGCAAAGTACGCAAGTCAGGCGGCAAGGAGGAAGAGGAGGCGGGTATGCTGATGGTGGTGATGCAGGAGTCTTTTGCCGGTATCCGCGTGGTTAAAAGTCATGCACGTGAAGCGCACGAGATTGCAAAGTTTACCGATGCCAACAATAAAATGATGAAGTTCATCATGCGCTGGCGCAAGGCGATGGAACTGGTCGGGCCGCTTGTTGAAACTGTAGCTTCATTCGGGGTAGCCGCGGCACTTGTCTACGTGGCGATCAGGCCCGATCTGGGTGCCGCTCATTTCCTTGCCCTGCAGTGCGGGCTTGTGCTGCTTTATCCGCCGGCCAAGACGCTCAGTCGACTCCATATCCTCATGCAGAAGTGCCTGGCGGCGACCACAAAGGTATTTGAGATGATGGAGCGTGAACCGGCAATTAAGGATGCCGAGGACGCTGTGGATATCGACGGTGTCGGCGAGGGTATCGCCTTTGAGGAAGTCAGCTTCGCTTACGGCAAGCGGGCTGATGCCGTGACTGCCATCGATTTCAGCATTGAACAGGGAAAATCCTATGCCCTTGTTGGCCAGAGCGGAGCCGGCAAGAGCACGCTTTTTTCCCTGCTGTTGCGTTTTTACGAACCGCGCGAGGGGCGGATCACGGTTGGCGGCGTTGACATACGCAAGGTCAAGCAGGCTTCGCTGCGCGATAATATCGGCGTGGTCAACCAGGATACCTTCCTGTTCCATGATTCAATTTATGAGAATATCCGGTATGGCAAGCTCGATGCCACCCGTGAGGAAATTGAGCATGCCGCGCGGCTTGCCCATGCCCATGAGTTCATTGTCGAGCAGGACAAAGGTTATGACACCAAGGTCGGGGATAAGGGGTGCCAGCTTTCCGGGGGACAGCAGCAGCGGATCAGCATTGCCCGTGCAATTCTGCGTGATGCTCCCATTCTATTGCTTGATGAGGCAACTTCAGCACTTGACTCCGAGGCGGAAAAACATATTCAGGCGGCACTGGAGGCACTCTCGAAAGGCAAGACCACCATTGCCATTGCCCATCGGTTATCGACGATTCTCAATGCTGACCAGATCGTAGTGATGCATCGGGGCAGGGTTTGTGAAGCGGGAACCCATGCTGAGCTAATGGAGGAATCCGATATTTACCGGCGCCTTTACATGATGCAGTTCGGGCACGAGATGGAGGAAAAGAAGGCTGACCCGGAATAGGCAAATCCAGAGGATTGCGTTTAGCCGATTACTGATTCACGCACCAGCAGGGTATCTTGTGGCGGCACGGAATCATTCGGCGCGGGGAAATCAAGGGTGTAATGCAGACCGCGGCTTTCATGCCTGCTCTGTGCGCACTTGACAATCAGGCTGGCGGTCTCAACCAGGTTGCGCAGTTCAAGGAGCTCGGGGCAGATCTTGAAGTTCCAGTAGAACTCCTGCACTTCGCGTCGCAGGTTCTGCAGGCGGGTTGCAGCACGCTTGAGCCGCTTGTCGGTGCGTGCGATTGACACGTAGTCCCACATCAGGCGGCGGATCTCATCCCAGTTGTGGTAGATTACAACCAGTTCGTCCACGTTTTCAGCATTCCCGCTGATCCAATCCGCCACATCATAGCTTTCGACGCTTTCCCCCGGGGGCTGGTGCGCCATGATCCGTTCAAAGGTGCGCGTGGCGACAACGGCACCCTCCAGCAGTGAATTTGAGGCAAGCCGGTTGGCACCGTGTAATCCAGTGCAGGCGACTTCACCAACGGCATAAAGGCCGGCTATGGAGGTGGCTCCATCAATATCGGTTTGTACGCCCCCGCATTGATAGTGGGCGGCGGGGACAACCGGGATGGGTTGCCCGGCGGCGTCGATACCAACCGACAGGCAGGTCTCATAAATATTTGGGAATCGCTTTGTGATGTAGTTTTTGCCGCGATGGGTAATGTCGACATAGACGCATGGTCCCCCGGTGCGCTTGATCTCGTGGTCAATGGCCTGCGCCACGACGTCCCGCGGGGCGAGTGACCCCCGCGGGTCATATGCGGACATGAATTCTTTGCCGTCCCTGCCAATCAGGATGCCGCCCTCACCACGCACTGCCTCGGAGATCAGGAAGTTTTTCAATTCGTGGTGATAGAGGCAGGTCGGGTGGAACTGGATAAACTCCATATTGGCCACTGTCGCGCCGGCACGGTAGGCCATTGCGATACCGTCGCCGGTCGCCACTTTCGGGTTTGTCGTGTAAAGATAAACACGACCACATCCGCCGGTGCAGAGTATTACCCGGTCAGAGCGGAAAGTGAGGATTTTTCCGTTCGCCTCATCCAGTGCATAGAGGCCAACGATGCGGTTGCCGCCGGTAAAGCCGAGTTTGGCGGTGGTGACGAGATCAACGGCGAAGTGATTGTCCAGAATCTCTATGTTTTTCTCGTGACGTGCCGCAGCCAGCAGTTTCCCGGAGATTTCCTTCCCTGTGGTGTCCCGGGCATGCAGGATGCGCCGCTGTGTGTGCCCGCCTTCCATGCCGAGTGCAAAACTGCCATCCGGTTCACGGTCGAAGTTCACACCCTGTGCAATCATGGCATCGATTGCTGCGGGTGCGGATCTAACAATGGTGTTCACCACCGTTTCCTCACACAAGCCTGCGCCGGCGTCGATTGTGTCGGCTATGTGGGCCTCAAACGAATCCTGCGGATCGGCTACACAGCAGATGCCGCCCTGTGCCCAGGCGGTGTTGGACACTTCCGGGCTGCGCTTTGTCAATACCGCGACCCTGCCGTGTGCGGCTGCCTTGAGTGCAAAGCTCAGGCCGGATACACCAGTACCGACGACGATAAAATCGTATTCGCGCATTTGGGCGGAATCTTCCAAGTGGAATTAATGAAATATTAGTTCCGTGATTCTTTTTTTAATCCTGTATTTCATAACAAAAAATAGGTGTTTCTGCACACCTGTTTAAACTGTTCTGGAACAGTGGCAATACTGCCTGCCACCGGTTGTTTTCTTATTCTCGCTTCTCTTTTACACTTTCCTTTTGCCACGGACAAGGAGGCGGAGCGGGGATTCAGGGGACATGAAATTTTATTCTTCATGCAGGTGTGTAATGGCCGGCTTAACCGCTGCCAGAACGGGAAGAAGACTAGGTATAGTCGGGGCCATCTTCACATGACCGAGAAAAACCAGCAGTAAAACACTATCCAGGCACTGGAGAGCACGAATATCTTGTGTCGGGGTTGCATTTTCTTCAGGAGGCTATTGAAAATGGCGGCGGTGACCCATACGGCAAGCAGGAAACGCAGCAATCGTGCCGGTATACTGATGAGCAGGAACATGGGGAAACTGACATCCGATGCCCCCGCATACACCGCGTAGACCTTGTAGGGTCGTCCTGCAACCGGGCCGGCGAAGGTCGCCATGGCGCCCCCGGCCTGCACCTGACGATCGACTTCCTGGAGCAGTTCGTGGCTGATTGCCGGGATATGTTCAAGGAAATGTTCGGCTGATTCCCGTTCCGAGGAGCCCCACGCGAACATGAGGGCACCGCCTGCCAAGGCTCCCCCCAGTGCCCAGAGGCATGCCCGGGTCGCTTGCCGGTGATTCTTCGGGGCAATGAACGTGAGCAGCACGTCCGGGGCAATGAAAAAAAACGTGCCCTCGGCAAATCCCCAGATCAGAGCTGTTAATTTCAATCCCATGGAGGAAATTCTCCTTCTGCAGCCAGCGCCGTCATGCGGGCGGACAATTGTTCCATGAAAGCCTTCCTGTCACCATTCCAAAGCACAGGCTGCCCGACAAATATATCGAGAAAAAAGGGAATCAGAAGCGCCTCGCCCCTGGGCAGCGCCTTGCCCAGCCCGTGCATGAAAATCGGGCTCACCGGGACTTCCGGGTTGTGCTTCGCGATATGGGCGATGCCGGACTTGAAGTTTCCCAACTGCTCTGGAGCACCGCGTGAACCCTCGGGAAACACGATGACAATTTCTCCGCGCTTCAGGGCCCCGTTGATGCCGGACAGGGGGTGGCTGTGCTTCGACTTCATTTCCCGATCGATCGGGAGAATGCCGATTATCCGGAGGGCAAACCACTTCAGCAGTGCGTTGCGGAAGAAATAGTCCTGTGCGGCCACCGGTCGCAGCTTTGTAAGCATGCTGAGTGGAAAGAGGCTCATCAGCGTGATTACGTCGAGATGGCTGTTATGGTTCGCCACCAGTACGGCGGGTCCCGCTTGAGGCAAGCGTTCGCGGTTGCGCACGTTCAGGCCCAGCATGACCAGTATCAACGGCCGCATGAAGAGGGCGAAGAACAAGGTGCGGCACAGGTTATTAACCATGTTCATTACTTGCCGATGCCGGCCCCGAAGGTATGCCAATTAAACAACCAGTAAACGAAATGAAAAAACAGCGGGGCGGTATAGGTTAGGCTGTCGATGCGGTCGAGGATGCCGCCGTGTCCGGGCAGCAGGCTGCCGCTGTCCTTGACCTGCAGGTCACGTTTCAAGGCTGAGAGGTTCACATCCCCCACGAATCCGCCAATGCCGATAATCAGGCCTGCCGCCAGTGACTGCCATGCGCTGAGGATGGTCAGGAATGGACCGGCCTGCCAGGCGACGGCAGTGGTGGTAGCCACCCCGCCGAGGAAACCGGCCCAGGTCTTGCCCGGGCTGACCTTCGGCAGGATCTTGGCGTGTCCCAGCGATTTCCCCCAGAGAAACTGGCAGACATCATTGAGCTGTGTCATGACGACGAGAAAGAGCACAAGCCCCACCCCCGGGAACTCGCCGGGAGAATCACTCCTGCGCAGGACAAGCAGGAAGGCCGTGTGGCTGAGGCAGAAAACCGTCAACATCAATCCCCAGTGGATAGTGCCGACCGCCCGGATGTATCCCTGCGTCTGGCCGATTATCACCATCCGCAGCGGCAAAAGTAGGAACATGTAAACCGGAATGAAAATGATAAATACCCCGTACCACTCCAGGTAAATCCAGTAGAACCGGAGTGGAATCGCCAGGTAGGCCCAGAACAGCACCCGCCTGTCTGCCCGCCGGGTGGGGATGAGGGAAAGGAATTCCTTGAGTGCAAGAAAGCTGATAAAGGCGAAGAAGCCAATCGAGATGTTCCGGCTCAGGGTCATGGCGAAGGTGAACACGCCTGTCATCACCCACCAGGAGGTGATCCGCTGGGCTAGGTTGGCGAGATCGGCTTCCGGCCTGAGGCGAATCAGCACCTGCACGATGATAGTGGCCAGGATCAGTACCCCTGCGATCGCGGCGAGGAACCACCTTACCTCCGTGGAGAGTATCTCGAAACTCATGGGCCCGCCTCCCGCAGGGCTCGCCTGCCCCGGTTGGAGATTGTTACCGCCAGCAACAGCAGGATTGCGCCAAGGACTAAATCAAGCCACAGCCCGGCCGGCATGCCACAGCCCAGCAGCAGGCATATCAATCCAAAGGCGAACGCCCGGTCGCTTTTGCCCATCGGCCCCTCGTAGCGGCGACTGGCGCCGATTTGCACCGCAACAACGCCGATCATCTCGCTGATTGCTGCAAGCAGGACGGCGGCCACCACCAACTTGGGATGCACCCCGGGCACCAGGGCAAGCGGCAGGTAAAGGGCTGTGTCCGACAGCACGTCACCGATTTCATTGAGAATCGCGCCGAGGTTTGATTTCATGCCGTGCTCACGAGCCAGCATGCCGTCGATGGCATTCAATGCCATCCGTACAAACAACATTACGGGTATCACGAAGAGCGGCCAACGTTGCTCGGGCCACACCGCGATGCATGCCCCGGCGGCGATGGAAAGAACCGTCGCAGACAGGGTCACCTGATTGGCGGTGACACCGCAGCTTGCCAGTCCCCTCGTTATCGGCCGCAGCAATCCTTGGAATCTGGACTTCAGTTCATAGATGCTGGCCATGGTTCATTTGTCTGTGGGGCTGTGAATGCCGCCCATTAATGTTTATCTATATACATTTGTTCAGCATGTTTTGCATATTAATGTTTCTTTCAATAAGATTGATTCAGTAAATCTTCACCCGCGTTATTTCTTTCCATCATCACCTGGCTAGGCGGTCGCATCAATCTCGACATTGTCGATGAGCCTTGCCTTGCCAAAGTATACCGCCGTGGCGGCAAGTGCGGGGCGGTCAATGGCCTTGATTTCCTGCATTGTCTCGCGATCCACGATTTGCAGATAGGAGATTTCCCCAAGAGGCGCTTCCCGGGCGATGACATCACGGGCGATTTTGATCCTTGTCGAGGTTTCCGGGGCAGTGGCTTCTTTCAGTTTGAGCAGGGCCTTCCTTATCGCCGGGGACTGGGCACGTTGTTCTGCGTTCAGGTAGCGGTTGCGTGAACTCATGGCCAGTCCGTCTTCCTCGCGCACGGTTTCCGCGCCAATGATCCTGACCGGGAGTTTGCACCCGCGTGTCATTTTCCGGATCACCGCGAGTTGTTGATAATCTTTTTTCCCGAACACGGCGATGTCGGGTTTTACCAGTTCGAAGAGCCTTTGGACCGCCGTGCAAACACCATCAAAGTGTCCGGGGCGGGTTGGCCCGCACAGGGTTTTGATGAGTCCGGCATCGGCGGTGATGTCCGGGGAATCGTCATGGTACATATCCGCTGCTGATGGATGAAATACAATATCCGCCCCGGCTGCGGCACACAGGGAGCAATCCTCATCAAGCGCACGAGGGTAGGCTTCAAAGTCCTCCTCTGGACCGAATTGGGTGGGATTAATGAAGATTGATACGATCAGTAATCCGCTTTTCCCGGCGAGTCTGCGCCCGTGGCTGATGAGTTTACCATGCCCGGCATGAAGCGCTCCCATGGTCGGTACCAGAACACCAGGCTTGCCGTTCTCCCGGCTGCGCATGCCTTCGGCATTATCAATGACGATCACAATAACCGGGTACGGTCTGAAGGCGCATCATGCAACAAGTGTAAGCTTTGCCGGCAAGGTGGGTCGCGATGTGTTGGTTTTTTGGTTGCAAAGGGTTTGATATATAGGTCTTTTAGAAGGCATGAAATTTTCCAGCTTATTCTCGAGTATCTTGGCCCTGTTTATTTGCCCGTTTGTTTCTGCCGGGGAAGGATCGTCAACGCCGGCGACAGGAAATGAGAAAATCGGCAGCGCGCTGCGCTTCAAGGCAAAGAACATCAAGGGCAAGGAGGTCGACCTTGCCGATTACCAGGGGAATGTTGTGCTTTTTGTTAATGTCGCCAGCAAGTGTGGGCTTACGCCACAGTATGAGCAGTTGCAGGCACTGCACAAAAAATTCTCAGGCAGGGGATTGCGGGTGCTGGGTTTCCCGGCCAACCAGTTCGGCAAGCAGGAACCGGGGACTGACTCTGAGATCAGCGTCTTCTGCAAAGAGAACTATGATGTCAGCTTTGACATGTTTTCCAAGGTGGTGGTCAAGGGGAAAGGAATCTGCGAACTCTACCGCCACTTGACCTCCAGTGATGCCAAACCAAAAGGCAAAGGTGGCATCTCATGGAACTTTGAGAAGGTGCTTGTCGGCAGGGACGGTGAGGTAAGGGCGCGTTTTTCACCGCGCACGAAGCCTGACTCAAAAGAATTCATTACTGCCGTTGAGGACGCGTTGGCAGAGGCAAAATAACGGGTTATCCGAATGACAGCCGGCGGGCAGCGGTTAGCCGGCCATCCTGCAGCAACAGCGGGTGCGCCCTGCCCGGGTTTCTTTATACTGCCCGCGGTATAGAGCGAAGAATTTCAATAAAGTGCTAAGAAAATACCACTTCCCTCGTTATTAAGACAGGATTCAAGGAGCATCCTGAAGAAGCGATCAACCGGAATCAAAAAAAGACATGAACAGAAAACTTATGAAATTCACCGGCGGGGGTGTTGCCCTCCTGTTGGCCATTCTTGCGCTCCCCGTGCCGCCTGCCGGCGCTGATCCGGCTGCCGACATCGGCGTGGTTGCCGCCGGAAATACCAAGTTTGCCATCAAGCTTTATCACCAGTTGAACGACGAGGAAGACAACCTGTTCTTTTCGCCCTACAGCATTTCCACCGCTCTTTCCATGACCTATGCCGGGGCAAGGGGGGAGACGGCAACTGAAATGGCCGGGGCCCTTGATTTCAACCTGCCACAGGATCAGCTGCACGCCGCCTTTTCAGGGCTTAAGTCGGGCTTGCAGGGCGGTGGTGCCAAAGATGGGGTGGAACTGGCAATTGCCAATGCCCTGTGGCCGCACAAGAACTACCCATTCCGGCAGGACTATATTGATTTAATTGTGAAAAGCTATGATTCAGCCGGCCAGGGACTGGACTACGGCAGGCCGGAAGCGGCCCGCGGCATCATCAATGGCTGGGTCGAGAAGGAAACCAGGGAAAAGATCAAGGATCTCATTGCCGAGGGTGTAATCGATTCCCTGACCCGCATGGTGCTCACCAACGCGATCTACTTCAAGGGCAGCTGGGCCAGCGAGTTCAAGGAGAAATCCACCCGGGAGATGTCCTTCAAGGTCAGCCCGGGAAAATCCATCAAGACCCCGATGATGTTCCAGAAAGGGAAGTTTGGCTATTATCAGGATGCTGATGTCCAGATGCTCGAGATGCCCTACAAGGGAGAGCAGGTTTCCATGTTCGTCCTGTTGCCCAACCAGGGTGGCACGGGTTTGCGTCCTCCGGCAAATCCCCCCGGAAAAAAAAGAACCCTTGCCGACCTGGAAAAGATGCTGACCATCGCCAAACTCTCGGAGTGGCTCGGGAAAGTGCGCAAGACCAAGGTCGATACCTGGTTTCCCAAGTTCAAGATGACCTCCGAGTTCAGCTTGTCCCGGAATTTGCAGGCTTTGGGCATGAGGAAGGCTTTCGGTGATGCCGACTTCTCCGGCATGGACGGCAGCAGGAGGCTTTACCTGAGTGCGGTGCTCCACAAGGCCTTTGTGGAAGTCAATGAGGAGGGAACCGAGGCCGCGGCAGCCACCGCCGCAATTGTCGGGTTGAGATCCGCCCGCCCGATGGGTCCCCGTTTCCGCGCCGATCACCCTTTCCTGTATCTGATTCGTGACAAGGCCACCGGCAGCATTCTGTTCCTTGGCCGTTATGTGACACCACCTGAGGCGCAATAGCCTTTCAACCAGGCGGTGATTAACGCCTGGTGAAACCGGCCTTTATCGCCTGCATGCTGGTTGCCTTCAGGACAAGGGCAGCGGTGAAGTAGACAGCGACCCCGGCAATGATCAGCATTGCGAGGCCCAGTGCCCTCAAGAGAGTTCCCCCCTCAAACCAGTTGCCTGTCATCTGGTGCATCCCCCACAGGGCTGCTCCCATGAGCAGGGCGGCAAGCAGCATCCTTGGCAGACGGAGCAGGGTCTTGCTGTCCGGTCTCCAGAAGCCGCGCAGGCCGAGAACCAGCAGGGCGACATTGACCCATGCGCTGATTGCCGTGGCAATTGCGATGCCAACGTGTCCTAAAAAGGGAAACAGGGCGAGTGAGCAGGCAATGTTCACGGCAACGGTGATCAATGCCATGATCATTGGCCGCCTGGTATCCTCCCGGGCGAAGTAGCCGGGCTGCAGCACCCTGACAAGGACATAACCGGGCAGGCCCACGGCAAAACCGGCAAGTGCCGCGGCGGTTTGCCTGGTGCTCTCGGCGTCGAACTCCCCGCGCTCAAAGATGGTGCTGATGATTGGCACCGGAATGACAAGCATGGCGACCGCGGCGGGCAGGGTGAGGAGCATCGCGAAATCCATGCCGCGGGTAATGCTGCCGGTTGCTCCCGCTTGGTCTCCGCCGCGCAGCTTGCGGGTGATTTCCGGGAGTAATACCACGCCAAAGGCGATGCCGATCATGCCGAGCGGCAACTGGTAGATACGGTCAGAGTAGTAGAGGTAGGAAAGTGCACCGTCCTGTGTTGATGCGATGATGGTGCCTACAAACAGGTTGAGTTGCTGGATGCCGGCGGCCAAAATCCCGGGAACCATCAGGATGAACAAGCGCCTGATGGGTGGGGTGATCTTCGGGGTGACAGGACGAATACGGATGCCTTTGCGCCAGCATGTGAGGTAGAGGGCGGACAATTGCACGAATCCCGCGATAAAAACCGCCCATGAGATGACATGCCCGATCTCGCGGAATTCCCCGGTCAGCCCGAGGGCAGGCACCACAAAGAGCAGGGCGGTAATGAAGACGATGTTGAGGAGCACCGGCGCGAAAGCCGGCATGGCGAATACCTTGAGTGTGTTGAGCGTGCCGCTCAAGTGTGCCGAGAGCGCCATGCACAGCAGGTAGCTGAACATGATGCGGGCGAGGGCGACAGTGGTATCAAATTTGTCCGGCTCGTCAATGAACCCATGGGCAAATACCCACATGATTGCGGGCATTGCCGGGATGGCAACCAGGGTTCCGAGTGTCAATACGAGTGCCAGTACAGTGAAAGCCCGGCAGGCAAACTGCTCGGCCGCGGCATGGTCGGTTTCCTCAAGTTCCCGCGCGAAGAGGGGGACGTAGGCAGAGTTGAAGGCGCCTTCCCCGAAGATCCGGCGGAACATGTTCGGGAAACGAAAGGCGGCGACAAAGGCATCGGCGGCTCCTCCCGTCCCGAGGTAGCGGCCAATAAGGATCTCGCGCAGCAGGCCAAGCACCCGGCTTATCAGCGTGAAACCGCTGACGGTTGCCATGGACTTCAGCATCGACATTGATGGTGCATTATAGGGCTGATTTCAGGAGCCGGGAAATTGCAGGACCGGGACAGGGAAACGTCCGGCAGGTGGTGAGCCTTTCATTTTTTTCTCTATGGTTGCCAAATAGATTCCCGGTATTTGTTACTTTGCCGCCGCCCGGCGGAGACGGTCCTGAATGGCGAGCCCGACGCCGCGCTCGGGGACAGGTTCAGCGATGATGGTGTCGGCTCCGCATTCATCAAGCTTGCGCAGTGCAAAGAAGAAGCGCACCGCGGCTTCGGGCAGTTTTCCCGATCCCGGGCTCAGTATTTCCAACTCGTGCCAGGGGTGGAGGTCAATGTAGCCGTCCTTTGGCTGTCCCCTGTAACTGAGCATGGCATATCGCTTGCCGGGTTCCGGCTTGAAATCCTCGGGCTTTGCAAGCAGTTGCAGTGAGGTTTGCGGTGCGTAATGGCTCGAGAGTTGACCGGGTGCTTCGGGTTTGCCGTCGTGTGGTGATAATCGCCCTGCGGCTGTCACTTTTCCGAACTTCTTCAGCATCTCGACGGTAACCGGGCCGGGACGCAGCAGGTGGATGAAAGGCTTTGGCTTGCCGCTGGCCTCTACACGGATGATGGTTGATTCCATGCCGTTGGAGCAGGCGCCACTGTCGATAATGAGCGGGATGCGACCGGACAACTCGGTCATTACCGCTGAGCTGGAGGTGGGTGATATGCTGCCAAAGCGGTTGGCACTGGGGGCTGCGAGTGGAGTTCCGAGCTCTTTAATCACGGCTTTAAATACCGGGTGGTTACTGCAGCGCACGGCCACAGTGTCGAGCCCGGCAGTGACAATGTCGGGGACTACCGCAGTTCTTGGCAGAACAAAAGTCAGTGGCCCCGGCCAGAACTCAGTGATCAGGATTTTAACCGTGTCAGCAACCTCTGCGGGCAATTCGACAACAGTTTCGAGCATTGTCCTTCCCGAGACATGGATGATGAGCGGGTCGAATTCCGGGCGTTGCTTGGCCTCGAATACCGCGGCGCAGGCCGTGGCGTTGAATGCGCAGGCCGCGAGACCGTAAACAGTTTCTGTCGGCAGGGCCACGATTTGTCCACGGCGCAGACGGTTAGCCGCCTCCAGAACGGCCGAACGGATTTGTTCAGGTGAACCGGCATCAAGTATTACAGTTTCCATCCGTTGGATTGTGCCTAACAATCCCGAATCGGCGGGACGCGTCAATAACACACAGGCTGGGCTAATGGTTGCGCACGGCGGTTGGCATCGTAAATTCAACCCCTCATGGCAGAGATTATCCGCAGAACCCCGATGAATCTTGTCCTGATAGGGTTTATGGCCACAGGGAAATCCACTGTAGCCCGGGCATTGGCGCGTGGTCTGGGATTTGAGGCAGTGGATACTGATGCCATCATTGCCCGGCGGGTAGGCAAGCCGATTACCGGGATTTTCGAGGACCTGGGTGAGGAGGGGTTTCGTGGCATTGAATCGGAGGTTCTGCAGGGACTGATGACCCGTGAACGCCTGGTGATTTCAACAGGTGGCGGGATTGTTACCCGTGAGGAGAATATTAAGGATCTGCGTTCACTGGGAATGGTCATCTGGCTGAATGCCAGTGTTGATGCCATCATGGCGCGGGTGGCCGATAATGATGAGCGCCCACTGCTGCAGACCGATGATCCGAGGAAGAGCGTGGAGGAGCTTTTGGGGCAGCGCCTTGATATGTATAAGGAGGCTGCTGACGAGAGAGTTGATATTGATAACCTGAGTTGCGACGACCTGGCATACGGGATTGCTGAAAGTGCCCGCGTCTGGTTTGCAGGGAGTAACTGAACGATGCCAGTGACACTTGAGGACAGGGTAAGGTCAATTGCCTCGGGTTTGGGCTTTGAAGACTGCCGCTTCACTCCTGCACGCAAGGCGGCGCATGCCGATGTGTTCCAGTCCTGGATCGATGCGGGAGAGCATGGTGACATGGAGTGGATGAAGAAATCCCCGGAGCGGCGCAAGGATCCCCGCCTGCTGGTTGAGGGGGCAAGAACGGTTATTGTCCTCGCGCTGAATTATTTTCCGGGAGGAGATCCGGCCGCAAAGGGCTTATCGCCCGGAATTCGTTCCGGCCGGTTTGCCCGATACGCAACGGGAAGCGATTATCATTTGGTGATCGACAGGAAACTCAAGGCATTTTCCCGGGAACTGGAGGGGCTGGGGGGAGTGCAGCGCTTTTATGTTGATTACGGGCCGGTTCTGGAGCGGGATTTTGCCACTGATGCGGGATTGGGATGGAGTGGAAAGAGCACGATGCAGATTCATCCGAGGCTTGGGACATGGTTTTTCCTGGCCGAGTTGGTAACGACGCTGGAGCTTCAGGCTGACCGACCGATGCCCGATCGCTGCGGCAAATGCACCGCCTGTGTGGACTGCTGCCCAACTGCGGCAATCACCTCCCCGCATCACCTTGATGCGCGCCGCTGTATTTCCTACCTTACCATTGAGCACCTCGGCCCGATTCCCGAGGAGTTCCGCGAGGCGATTGGCGACAGGGTATTCGGTTGCGATGACTGCCTTGAGGTATGTCCATGGAATCGTTTTGCCAGGGCTTCCGAAGAATCACAGTTTGCTGCGCGGGATTTTACCGGGTGGCCGTTGCGTAAGTTCCTGGCAATTAACGAGGAGGATTTCCATGCGTTGTTCCGGCAGTCGCCGGTGAAGCGCATCGGCAGGGAGCGTCTCCTGCGCAATGTCTGCGTGGCACTGGGCAACGTGGGTGATTGCTCTGATCTGCCGGCGCTCAGGAATACTGCTGAGAGCGAGGAAGAGCTTGTTGCCGAGCATGCCCGCTGGGCGATTGACTGCATTACGGGAAGGTTTGCATCCGCTTACAATTAGCGGCGTTGATCCCGGCATTCAGAAGAAAGCTGCGGGTTCTTGCAATTGCCTGATGCCTGAACGATCTTATGTGCGCACCTAATCGTTTTTCGTTTTAGTGTTCCCCCGCCTGATGTCCCCGGTTTTCCGCTATTCCGAGATTGCCCACTGGTTTGCAGTGGGCGTCTTCATATGGCTTTTCGCCACGGCTTGTGTCTTTGCTGTGCCAACTGCAGTTGACGATGTTTATGAGGTGACAGAGGATCGCCAGTTCACCGCGGTTTCGGGGCCTATTGTGGATCAGGATTTTGACGGTGGCGGGCAGGGCAGTTTCGACGGTAACTGGTCAATCCTCGACCGCATTGAAA
The DNA here is from genome assembly GCA_046581505.1 of Verrucomicrobiales bacterium. Lineage (GTDB taxonomy): Bacteria > Verrucomicrobiota > Verrucomicrobiia > Verrucomicrobiales > DEV007 > CACIUL01. The sequence continues at coordinate 74,205 of JAYGGE010000137.1, forward strand.
ATGCAAACGGAGCGGCGCATGATTACCCGACTGACGACTCGGGGAGGGCATGGAATGACCCGGATTTTGACCCGGCAACCTCCACGATTTCTCCCTGGTTTACAGCTGCCGTGCCAATCCAGTCAGGAGGCATTGACGGTTTTTCCGGGCTCGATGATTTGCTCTACGGCATTGACCAGGCGGCCAACGGGCAGAATCTTGTCACCACCTACCTGTTCAGGAACAGTTTTACCCTGAGTGCGGCAGAGGCTGTCATTGAAGACTGGCAACTGAACTACCTGATCGATGATGGCATTGTAGTTTATGTCAACGGCACGGAGGTCCATCGTTCAGAGTTATTGCCTGCCGGGCCGCTGACCACACAGAGCTTTACCACTACTTCAGTTGTTGACGAGACGGCATACGTTACCGCTACGCTGGACCTTGGCGGCTTACTGGTGGCGGGCAGCAATTCAATTGCGGTGGAACTCCATCAGGCAACCATCGAGAGCAGTGATGTCGGTTTTAATTTGAGCATGGAGCCTGCCGCAGCGGGAGGAGGCGGAGGATTGATGACACACGCGGATGATCCATTTCCCGCCCCCTTCAACACCTCGGCACCGAATTTTTCCTCGGGCGACATCGCCGCCGGCGGGGGGTTTAACGGATCTGCCGGAGCGCATATTCGTGTCGGCGGCGGGCCGCAGGGCCAGGCCACGGTCTCCTCAGGTGCCCTGAGGTTGCCTGTTACCTTGAGCAGCCCGGCGACTCTCGAGATCAGCTTTCGCTACCGGCTCCTGATGAGTGGCGGATACGAGTCAGGTGAATACAGCGCTGTCATTCTCGAGATCGGCGGGAATTTTGTCGGGACAGGCGCCAATGGCGACATCTTTCGCATGTATGGCCCCAACGGGCAGGGCAACCAGGATTCCGGGTGGCGGACATTCAGTGTCGAGGTGTCGTTTTCTGCCGGCACCCATGAGCTGGACTTCGGCGTCTACAACGACCGTTCCACCACCGTGGGCGAGGTTACCGATGTCTGGTTTGACGATATCTTCATTGAGCTGGTAGGGGGAGGCACCGGCGGCGGCGTGCTCGGCAACGACAGCGGGGAGGGCGGCGTGCTCACTGCGGCAGTTGCGAGTGAGCCTTTACATGGTTCGCTCGGGCTTAACCCGGACGGGACGTTTGCCTATGTGCCGGAAAGCAATTTTTTTGGCACTGACAGTTTCACCTACACCGTGACCGATAATACCGGGAGCTCGGCACCTGCCACAGTGACCCTGAATATACTGCCGGTAAATGATCCGCCGACGATTGCAGCGCGTGAGTTGACATCTGAGGAGGATTCGGTTCTGAGCATCCCGGCAGCCTTAGGATTGCAGTTCCGGGCTGCTGACATCGAGGGCGATGCGTTCACCTTCGCCGTTGATACGGATGTTTCCTCCGGGACGCTGATTGTCAATGCGGACGGCAGTTTTGAATACACTCCGGACAACGATTTCTTCGGCACTGATAGTTTCACGTATGTTGCCGACGATGGCACAGACCGGTCTTTACCGGCAACGGTCAGCATAACGGTTGCCCCGGTCAATGATCCCCCGTCTGCAGAAGATGACTCTTATTCCACCGGGGAGAACATCCCGCTCGTCGTGTCCCAGGCAGGAGTTTTCCTGCCGGTTAGTGTATTGAGCGAAAATTTCGATACCGCTGCAGGCCCGCAATTCGGCGGCGTGACAAATGTGGAACTGGTCAGCGGCTTTGTAGGACTGGGCGGGGTTGGCGGGGTTGGCGGTTTTTCCGGTGATTTTCTGCGCAACCGCACCTCCGGCAACCCTGCAGACAGCACGACGATTACCATTAACAACCTGCCGCCGCATAACCGGGTTTCATTCTCGTTCCTGTTGGCGGTGATCGATTCGTGGGACGGGGATAGAGGTGGCGGGGACTTCTTCAATGTCCTCGTTGATGGCCAAAGCAGGTTTTCCCACACCTTTGACAATGCCGGGCAGGGTGGCATCCAGAGTTACAGCCCTGTTCCGGGAGGCGAGCTTGCCCGTTCCCTTGATTTGGGATTTTCCGCCGGCAACCTGTCCCGGGATTCAGCCTATGATATGCGTAATGAACCGGTTTTTCAGGATATCGTGCATACCGCGGATAGCATCACGATTGAAATGTTTGCCAGCGGTGGCGGCTGGGATGGCGGTGATGACGAGTCCTGGGCGATCGACAACCTGGAGCTCAGTGTGCACACCGTGATTGCCAGTGAACTGATCGCAGCTGGATCTGTTTGGAGCTATCTTGATGATGGCAGTGACCAGGGCAGCGCGTGGATCGCGCCGGGTTACGATGACAGCGGCTGGGCCAGCGGAGCTGCCCAGCTGGGCTACGGTGACGGCGATGAGGTGACAACGGTGGGCTTCGGTGATGATGCCGACGCAAAATATCCCACCACATACTTCCGGCATCGATTCAGTGTCGATGACCCTGCCGAGTTTGAGTCACTGGCACTCAGGCTGCTTCATGACGATGGCGCTGCTGTTTATATCAACGGCTCGGAAGTATTGCGTTCCAATCTCGCCGCCGATGCCGGCTTTAGTGACTTTACTCCTGCCCTCGCCGTCGGGGAATCCGATTTCTTCGACTTTACCGCGGATGCATCAGTCCTCGTTACCGGCGAGAATGTCATCGCTGTTGAAATTCACCAGTTTGTGGCCACCAGCTCGGATATCAGCTTTGACCTGAGCCTTGAGGGCAAGCGGCCAAATGTTCTCGGGGTCATCGATAACGACAGCGATGTTGATGGGCCAATGCTCAGCGTGAACCTGCTCATGCCGCCTGCCAGTGGTGTCGTGGATCTGAAGCCTGACGGCAGTTTCATCTACACGCCCGGCCTCAATTTTGAAGGCAGCGACAGCTTTACCTATACCCTCTCGGATGGTGACCTGGAGGATCAGGCGACTGTTTCCATCACCGTCATTCCCGGGGCGAATAATTTCCCGGTGAGCTCGGCTGACGCTTACACGACAGTCGAGGATAGGCAGCTTAGTGTTGACCCGGCTGCGGGGTTGCTGGCTAACGATTCGGATCCGGAGGGTGAAATACTCAGTGCAGTGCTTGACTCCATTCCGGTCAACGGCTCGGTGATCATCGCGGCGGACGGTTCGTTTGTTTACACGCCGGCACCGGATTTCAACGGCAGTGATTCATTTTCCTATCGTGCATATGACGGCGTCAATGAATCCCTGCCGGCCGTTGTGAATATCGAGGTAAGCGGTGTCAATGATCCTCCATCTGCAGGGGACGATGTCTTTCTGACGGCCCCGGGCGTATCGCTGACTGTTACCGTGCCGGGGGTCCTGGCTGGGGATTTTGACATTGATGGCGATGCCCTGCAGGCAGAGTTAGTGAGTCAGGCGGACTCCGGGGAGGTGATTCTCAGAACAAGCGGGGAACTTCTGTTCTTTCCACAACCCGGCTTTACCGGGCAAACAAGTTTTACCTACCGGGTGACTGACGGGGCGCTTTATTCTGATCCTGCAACGGTGGTCATTAATGTCAATGCTCCGCCCGTGGCGAGAGCGGACAGTTATGGGCTTAATGAGGATGAAAACTTATCATTGCCTCCTGCTTTGGGCTTGCTTGCCAATGACAGTGACCCTGAGAATGATTCGCTTACGGCAGTCCTGGCGACTCCGCCGGTCAACGGATCAATAGGAATCAGCCCGGATGGAGCGTTTACCTATATCCCGGATCAGGATTTCAACGGCAGCGACAGCTTTACCTATACTGTCAGTGACGGCTTGCAGGATTCGATTCCCATGAGGGTTAACCTCTCGATCGTTGCAATTAATGACCCCCCGGTTGCGGGGGATGATACATACTCCGTGATCATTGGCCAGGGCATCTCTGTCTCCGCGGCGGATGGCATTCTGGCAAATGACCGTGATGTCGAGGATGATCCCCTGAGCGCGATACTCGTCGACTATGCCGGCAACGGTGAACTTAACCTCAACGCTGATGGTTCACTGGATTACACTCCTTCCCCTGTATTCTCGGGAATTGATTCATTTACCTATGTCGTCAGCTCAGCCGGGCAAACTTCGGCAGCGGCCACTGTTGAACTGCTGGTGGGTCCCGCTGCCGATACACTGATGATCAGTGAGATCATGTTTCACCCGGCCTCAGACAATGACGCACAGGAGTATATAGAACTGCACAATGTTGGTGCCGGCCAGTTGCCGTTGCAGGGATGGAAGTTCACAAGCGGAGTGGATTTTGTTTTTCCCGCGATCATTATCCCCCCCGGGGGCTACCTGGTCGTTGCTGCCGATCCGCCGGTCTTTGAGGCGACCCACGGTGCCGGGTCGATTGTGACAGGGCCATGGAGTGGCCGGTTGAGCAACAGCGGCGAGCGGATACGCCTTGAGGATGCGCTGGGCAATGAGGCTGATGATATCACGTATTCTGACCAGGGTGACTGGGCGCGGCGGCGCGCGCAGAACGATGGGGGCGAGGAGGGGTGGCAATGGGATAATCCCGCCGATGGCGGCGGTGCCTCGCTGGAGTTGATCAATTCAGGGCTGTCCAACAAATACGGCCAGAACTGGGTTGCCGGATCATCCCTTACTCCCGGTGCAGCAAACTCGGTGTCATCCCTGAACACACCGCCCCTGGTGAGTGATGTTGAACACGCTCCCGCCATTCCGCGCAGTGATCAGGCAGTAACGGTCAGCGCGGATTTTAAAGATACTGAGGGTGATGAACTTTCCGGTGTTTTGCACTGGCGAATATCGACGGGGAATCCAGGTTCGTTTAATGTGACGTCAATGTCGGATGATGGCCGGAACGGCGATGGTGATGCCGGTGACGGCACATTCGCTGCGCAGATTCCGGGTCAAGCGGACGGCACGGTGATTGAGTTCTACGTCGAGGCGAGTGACGGGGAAAATTCCCGTACCTGGCCTGCCCCCAGTGACGACGCGGGCCGCCAGCGGGCGAATGCCCTGTTTCAGTTTGACGATGAACTCTATGCCGGCGGCCAGCCGGTCTATCGCCTGGTGATGACCGTTGAGGAGGATGAGGATTTCCGTTTCGGTGCGTTTAATGCCGGCAGTAATGCGCAGAAGAACGTTACCCTGATTGCGCGTCAGGGCAGCGATGTTGACATTCGTTACCAGTGTGGCTTGCGCGTCCGCGGGGCAGGGAGTCGCGGGCGCAACCCGCGTAACAACCGCCTCAATATCCCGCGTGACCGGGCATGGAATGGCGTTACCAAGATTAATCTCAACACGCAGTTCATCTATCTCCAGCTGCTGGGTTCCAGGCTTTCTCTGGCCTCCGGGATTGAGGCGGCGGCGGCGAAACCGGTGCAGTTGCGTCACAACGGGATCAACCGTGCAGAGGACAACCAGAACGGACGGCGCTACGGTTCTTATCTTCACGTTGAGGCTATTGATGGTGACTGGGCAGACATTCATTATGCACTGGATCCTGCCGGCAACGTTTATTCCAAGGGTCGTCCCGACGTGAAGTGGGATGTCCGCTACGGGGGGGATGGAGTGTCGCCCAATCCCGGTGCATACATCAGCGACGGCTGGTCAAAGGGTTCCAATGAATCGGCCAATCAATGGGATGACCTGCACCAGCTCTTCATCACCATGAACAATGCCTCGGGAAGCGGCTATTTCGAGCAGATTTCAGGCGTGGTCGATGTTGACCAGTGGGCACGCTGGTTTGCCTACATGACCATTGTCCTGAGCCGTGAGACCAACCTGTCCAACGGCACCGATGATGATTACAAGTTGTACAGTGGGGCAGAGGATGTTCGCTTCAAGCTGATCCCGCACGATTTTGATACCATTTTTGGACTGGGCGACACCTCGACCAGCCCGCAAGCAACCCTGTTCCCCGCGATCACCAACTTTGGCGGGCAGACCTTTCCCCCGCTGGTTCCGTTTTTCAATGATCCCAGGGTCATTCGCATGTATTACGCGCACCTGAGGGAACTTTTAGGAACCGTGTTCGCGAAGGGAAACTTTGATGCCGCGGTGGTCAACTTCCTTGACTGGCTGCCGCAGAATTCGGAGGTTCATGAGAACATCGTCAGTTTTATGGATGCGAGGCGGGCTCACATCCTCTCGCAGATTCCGGGTGACTTCAGCGTGACCAGCAGCCTGTCGGCGTCGAATGGCTTTCCGCGCACCGATGACACGCAGGTTACCGGCCTTCGCGGCACGATTGATGCGAGCCGCACCGCGGCGGTGCGCGTGAACGGCACGAGGGTTTCTCTCAATGCCCGTGCCGGCACCTGGGAAGCCGGTGGGGTCATAGAAGAGATCCTGCTGCCGGCCGGGTCCATCTGGCGATTTCTCGATGACGGTTCTGACCAGGGAGTTGCCTGGCAGTCACCCGGGTTTGATGATTCCGGATGGTCACAGGGGCCGGCACAACTCGGCTACAGTAATAATGGCAACCGCGGTGAAGTGACGACCGTTAGTTTTGGCCCGGATGCCAATGACAAGCATGTCACCACCTATTTTCGCACCACTTTTGAGCTCTCCGAGACCAGCGACTACACGAACCTTGTCCTCAGGTTGCTCTTTGATGACGGTGCCGCGGTTTACCTCAACGGTGTCGAGGTGCGGCGCGAGAACCTGACGGCGAACGCTTCCTTTAATGAATTGGCAAATCCCGAGGTGAACGGGGCTGCAGCATTCGTGTCCTTCAATATTCCAGTGCATACCCTGCAGGGGGGCACCAACACCATCGCTGTCGAGATTCATCAGGCGCGCCGCGAGAGTGCTGATCTCAGCTTCAATGCCGAGTTGATCGCGTCGGCCTCTCCTCCAAACCTGACCCCGGGGATTAACCATATTAGGGTTGAGGCCATCAACGCCGCCGGGGAGGTGATTGAGACGGGCGAGATAGCCATCTGGCTTGATGACGGATCGACGGCCCAGGTATCCGGGGAACTGACAGAAGACATGACATGGACAGCGGCTGCCGGCCCGTATCTCGTGAGTGCTGACATCGTGGTTGGTGATGGAGTCACCCTGACCATTGAACCCGGGACGAGCGTCTACTTTGCCAACGACACGCGGATGACTGTGCGCGGCAGACTGCTCGCTGAGGGAACGCCGGAAAGGTTGATAATCTTCGCGCAGCAACCGGGTACTGCAGGCGGCTGGGAAGGTGTTTACTTTGAGAACACGCTGGCGGATAACCGCATGGCATACCTGGTCCAGGACGGCTCAGATGCAGGCAGTCACTCGATCGGGGTGAGCGCTGCCCGCCTGGCCCTGCGCAATGTATCATGGACGGGAACAGAGGAGACGATCCTGGAGTTGAGCCATCCGCGGATTGAGGTCACAGGATGTGCATTTCCCGCCACTTCCGGGCAGGATGTGATTCACGGGACAGACCTCAACGGCGGTGATTCCTTTAACCTGGAGGGCAACGTGTTTCAGGGATCATCGGGGTATAATGATATCATTGATTTTTCCGGCGCCCGGCGCCCGGGTCCAATTATCTATGTTGTCGGCAACATTTTCAACGGGGTTGCTGATGACTGCCTTGATCTCGACGGAATCGATGCGCACATCGAGGGGAATCTATTCACAAATGTACATACCGATGACCCGGACAGGGACAGCAGTTCCAATGCAATTTCCGCTGACGGCAGCTCCCACCTCACTGTGGTGCGCAACCTGTTTAATGGCGTTGATCACGCACTGCTCCTCAGGAACAATTCCGATGCGCTCTTTGAGAACAACACGGTTATAAATGCCACGATTGGCGCAATTAATTTTGATGAAACCAATGTTGGCGGTGCAATTCCCGGGCGGGCCATCACGATGCGGGGCAATATTTTCTGGAACAATACCGCGATCTTTGAGAATCAGTTTGCCACTGAAGAAGGCGAGGATGATCCGGAGATTATCGCTGATCTGAATATTATTCCCGCTGAGCATCATGGTCTCGGGTCGGGTAATATTGCCGCCAACCCGTTGTTCACAAATCCCGGCGGCGGTGATTTTTTGCTTGCATCAGCTTCCCCGGCGATTGGCAGCGGCATTAACGGGCTGGATATGGGTTATGCGGTTGCCGCCGGCGCGAGCATTTCCGGAGAACCCCGGGCACTGGGGCGTGACAACAGCGCGAGGCTTGCCGTTCATGTGCCGGGCATTTCCGGGATAGAGGCCGGGTCGTTTGTCAGTGAATATCGCTGGCGACTGGACGGGGGGCAATGGAGTGCGCCCGTCCCGCTTGCCAGTGTGATCGAATTAAGCGGTCTTGTTGACGGTTCCCATTTCGTGGAAGTCGTTGGCAAGGACTCGGCAGGTTTCTGGCAGGCTGAAGGTGAGGCAACCCCCTCGGATACATGGGTCGTTGATTCCACCCTCTCGCGCCTGCTGATCAACGAGGTGCTGGCTGATAATGGCGGTGTTTATAATCACGAGGGCAGTTTTCCTGATTTCATTGAGATATGGAATGACAGCCCGGTGCCAAGGGATCTCTCAAGGATGGTATTGAGCGACAACGATAATCCTGCGAGCGGATGGAGTTTTCCGCCGGGGGCACTGATCCCGGCGGGGGGTTACCTGCTTGTCTTTGCCAATGCGCAGGATGCCACCAGCGGCCTGCACTGCGGTTTTGGAATCGACGACGACGGTGAGGGTGTATTCCTGTTTGACACTCCGGCAAAGGGTGGCGGGCTTGTGGATTCGCTCAAGTTCGGGTTTCAGCTCTCCGACCGCTCAATCGGCCGCGGACGCAGTGAACAGGGGTTTGCTGCGATGATTCCAACGCCCGGCCGGGTCAACACGTCACCGATTGCGCTGGGTTCGCCCGGCCAGGTGGTCATCAACGAATGGCTTGCCGCCAGCGGCATCGTCTACGACAACGATTTCCTTGAACTTTACAATCCGGGCGGGTTTCCGGTTTCGCTTACAGGCATGATGATCAGTGACGATCCCAACAACCGACCCGGACGCCATACTGTCGGCCCACTCAGCTTTATAGAGGCGGGCGGGTTCGTGAAATTTATTGCCGATGACGATGAATCACAGGGGCCAAATCACCTCAATTTCAACCTGTCGAAGCTGATTGAGCAAGTCGGGCTTTTTGATTCCTCGGGGGTTGAGATTGACCGGGTGCAGTCCTCCAATGCCATGGACGATACTTCTGAAGGCAGGGCGACGGACGGCAACCTGTTGTTTACCGATTTTTCCCTGCCAACACCCGGGTTCTCCAATGGCACTGACTTGAGCGCGGAGGCGCTTATCCTGCAAAACCTGAGGATCACGGAATTGATGTACAATCCTCCTGGCGGGTCCAACTGGGAGTTCATCAGGGTTGAGAATGTCGGCGCGGCAGCGATCGGGCTTGGCAACGTGGAGTTTGACGAGGGCATTGATTTTAATTTTCCCGATGTGACGCTGTTCCCCGGCGAGGGAGCCTACATTGTGCGTGACACTGCCTCTTTCATTGCGCACAACGGGGGGGGATTGACGATCCTTGGTGAGTATGGCGGCAAGCTGGCCAACGACGGGGAAAGGCTGCGCCTTGAGATTGCCTCGCTGGCGGCGGGCATCCTGGACTTCGAATACGATGATGACTGGTACCCGGGGACCGACGGCGACGGGCAACTGCTGCAGATCATAAACCCTGCCGCGGCACCGGCGAGCTGGAATTTCAGGGAAAGCTGGCAACCGGTGAGCGGTGATAACATGATGGATTACAGCGACTGGGCAACGATCAGCTTCGGCGGTATCACCCCGGGAATTACCGGCAAATCCGACGATCCTGATGGTGACGGCATGGTGAATCTACTGGAGTTTGTTTTCCGGCTTGATCCCAATCATCCCGATTCTCAATCCGCGCTGCCGCAAGCCTCGCTCGGGCACGGGAAGATTGCACTCACCTACACCACCGTTCACCTCCCGGATGGGGTGACTGTTACCCCGGAACTTGCCAATGACCTTGCTCTCTGGTCTGATGCGGGGCAGCACGTCACCGTCGAAATGCTTGCCGATGACGGCATCAAGAGTACTTACCGGGCAACATTGAACGAGGTGCCCGGCAGCATTAGATCGCGCTTCATGCGACTGCGGGTGGATTCCCCATGACACAAATTCGCTGTCTTTTATGCAGCCACTGCTTTCCCGGGGGAAAACGCTTTTTCCCATGCATGGCGAACAGGGCCATGAGGTAGACAATGGGTGCTTCACATGATATCGCAATGGCTCTAGTATCCCGGGGCATGAACAAGCCACTCACCATTCTTGCGGCAATCCTTGCCCTCGCCATTCCCGCCATGGGCGGGGAGTTCTACGAACTGCGCACCTATCAGCTGAACTCGCCGGAAAAGGCTGCAGCGTTCGACAAGATGACGGCAGCGGCGATTCCTGTCCTGACAAAAGCCGGGGTAACTCACGTTGGCGTGTTCAGGGGCAGGGATGACAAGGCGGGTGACACGAACTGGCGCTATGTGCTCTCCGCCGCCGGCTCACTGGATACCCTTGCCCGGGACCGCAGCACATTCGCCTTAGATGAGGCATTTTTGGAGCAGGCACGTGATTACCTCAGTTACGAGAAATCCGATCCTGCCTTTGTACGAATCTCAATCGCGACTTTCGCTGCCTTTAAGGGGTTCCCGAAGCTCATCAAACCCGCAGCTGATGCCGGAGGTGAGCGTTATTTTGAGCTGCGCATCTACGAGAGCCACAGTGAATTCAAGGCGTTCATGAAGGTCAAGATGTTCGATGAAGCTGAGCTGGATATCTTTGCCGATGTCGGCCTTCGTGGAGTGTTCTTTGGCAGTGCTTTAAGCGGGGATAACCTGCCGAACCTCACCTACATGCTGGTTTATGATAACGAGGCGGAGAAAAAGAAAGCCTGGGGCACCTTCTTGAAGGCTCCTGCATGGCAGGCCCTGAAGGGCGAGGAGATCTACAAGGATACAGTATCGAAGATCACATCGAGGTTCCTCGTGGCCACGCCCTATTCCACGATCCGGTAGCGGTTCACCTCTTATTCCAGGTTGCGCAGTCGATTCAGCAGTCCGCGATAGCGGCCTTTGGTGTCTATATTCTTCATTGCAAGCGCGGCGGCTTTTTTCTGTCCGACCAGTATCACCAGGCGTCGACCGCGTGTGATGGCGGTGTAGAGCAGGTTGCGTTGCAGCAGGACAAACTGCTGTATCGCGACAGGCAATACAACGCAGGGAAACTCGCTGCCCTGTGACTTGTGCACAGTAATGGCGAATGCCGGTGCCAACTCGTCAAGTTCCCCCGGCTCGTAGTCTGCGAGCCGCCCGTCATCGAAGCGCACTGTGATGGATCCGGGATCGGTTGCAATCTCGGCGATGCTGCCTATGTCGCCGTTGAAGACTTCCTTGTCGTAGTTGTTGCGCAGCTGGATGACCTTGTCGCCGGTGCGGTAACATGAATTGAAGCGCTCGATTTCAAAGGTTGCCTCGTTTGCCGGGTTGAGAGCATCCTGAAGCCTTCGGTTCAGCGACTGGGTGCCGAGGATCCCGCGATGCATCGGGGTCAGCACCTGCACGTCATGCACCGGGTCAAGGCCGAATTTTCCGGGTATCTGCTCGCGCAGCAGCTTGACGATCGTGTTTGCTGCACTTTCCGGGTCACTGCGCTCAATAAAGAAGAAATCGGAGCCGGGTGAAGGTTCAGCCGCGGCTGCAAATTCCACAGGCAGGTTGCCGTTGTTGATATCGTGGGCGGCACCAATAATACGGCTTTCGGCGGCCTGCCGGAAAATCTCGTTTAACCGCGCAACCGGAACACCACCACTCTCAATCAGGTCCGACAGGATGCTTCCCGGGCCCACTGAAGGCAACTGGTCGACGTCGCCGATCATGACAAGATGAGCATTTTCCGGCAATGCACTCAATAATGCGGCCATTAGCGGCAGGTCGATCATTGATGCTTCATCAATGATGAACAGGTCACCTGCCAGTGGATTTTCCGGGTTGCGGGTAAAGCCGGCTTCCGGTGATTGATATTCGAGCAGTCGATGTATTGTCTTGGCCTCAAGTCCGGTACTCTCGGCCATTCGTTTCGCCGCCCTGCCGGTTGGAGCACAGAGTATCGGTTGCACACCTTTGGCGCGCAGGATCATCAGCACGCTGTTAATGATCGTTGTTTTACCGACCCCAGGGCCTCCGGTGATGATCAGTATTCGCTGCATCAAGGCAGCTTTCACCGCATTGCGCTGGCCGGGTGCCAGTGCGTAGCCAATCTTTTTCTCGCACCATGCCATCGCCTTTGCGACATCAATTAGAGGGTATCCCGGCGGCTTTTCAGCGAGGTTTTTGATCCTCTCAGCGACCCGGCGCTCGGCCTGCAGCAAATACGGGGGGAATATCAGGGGATTACCATCCTCTGTGTCGCGTTCCATGCGCTTTGCGGCGATCTCGGTTTCCAGAGTATCTGATACTTTGTCGGGGGAAATCCCCAGCAGCTCGACTGAAGATGCAATGAGTTCCTTCTCGGGAAGTGCGCAATGGCCACTGCCGACGGCACTGGTCATGACGTAATCCAGACCGGCGGCAATGCGTGCCCGGGTATCGGGTTTGACACCCAGTTTAGCGGCAATGGTGTCGGCAGTCTTGAAGCCTATACCGTGCAGATCGTGTGCCAGTTGATAGGGGTTGCTGCGCAACTGGCGGATACTCTGCTCACCGTAGGTCTTGTAGATGCGCACGGCCCGTGCCGTGCTGATGCCATACTGGTGAAGGAACACCATGATTTGGCGGACGCTCTTTTGCTTTTGCCAGGATGTCTTGATTTCCCTGCGGCGCTTGGAGCCGATACCATCGATTTCCTCAAGCTGCTTCGAGCGGTTGTCGATGACATCAAATATCTGCGCACCAAATTTAGTGACCATTTTCTTTGCGTAGACCGGGCCGATACCCTCTATCAGGCTGCTGCCGAGGAAACGCTCAATGCCTTCCAGAGTACCTGGTTCCGAGGTGGTGATTTCCTCCGCACGGAACTGCGCGCCGTAGTTTTCGTCCTTATGCCAAACTCCCGAGGCGACCAGCTGTTCCCCGGAGATGGGGGCGGGGCAGTTTCCCACCACCGTGACCAATGCGGATTTGCCCTTTGGCTTTACGCGCAATACGCAATACCCGTTTTCCTCGTTGTGGAAGGTGACGCGTTCAATTGCGCCAATGAGAGTTTGTTCCGGCACTTGTCAGCATTGTGATGGAGTGCCGTGGCAAGGGGTAGTTTTTTCTCCCGGTGCATGCCATTTAAGAGGGGTCATATATCCTCAATACCGCTGAGATACAGGCTTTCTGGCAATTCCGGCGGAGCAACGATTTTTTTTGTGTGTATTTTAAACTAAAATTTCCGTGTCACCTGCCGTTAATGATTTAATATTTAATATTAATGAGAACAATCACCCTGTTGTTGATGCTGGCAGTTATTTGCCCTGTTCCATCCGCCTTGTCCCAGGATGACCGGCGTGGGATACCCGCACGCGTTGCGCTTGACCGGATAGCGTCCAGGCACGGGGCAGCCATCATTGAGAAAATCGTGGAGATGAAGGGGCGCCGCGGACAGAGTCAGCCGCGCGAGTGGTGGATTGTTGTTCGTGATGAACGCAGCAGTTCCCGTTTGCGCACGATGTGGGTGGGTGACGTGCGCGCCACTGATGAAGGTGAGAACAAGGAATTCTATCCCAACCTGATCCCGCTCGGGTTTATTTCCGACAAGAAGCTCAAGGTGGACTCACCCGCTGCATTCAAGATCCTTATCAGGGAGGCGACAGCGGCCAGGGTTGGTTTTGATTCCGTTGACTACAGACTGCGCAGCATGGAGTTCAGCGATGAGCCGGTGTGGAGCCTGACAGCCAGGGACGTGAGAGGTAACGTGGCGGGCAAGGTGATGCTTTCCGGATCTGACGGCAGGGTATACCGGAAGGTCTGGTATTACAGGCAACCCGGCGGCCCTCTCAAGATTGTTGATTCCGAACTCGATGCCCCCGGGAAACCTGAAGTGCCGCGTCAATTGGACCCCGGCCGGACAGGTTCTCCCAGGGTCAGGATTCCGGAGTTTCTACCGGGGCCGGATGATCCCGGCACTGAGCAGGCTGAGATCGAGGCCATTGGTCCTGAGTGATCAGGGAAAACCCGCATAGCATGTTTTTTCCTTGAGGATGGGTGAAGCACTGCCTTGCGGCTTGCTGTAGCGTATATAAGGTTGCCGGAGTGGTGCAGAAATTCATCAAGGGACTTAACTCGATTGTCAATCGCCTTGCCCTGGCGATTGTGATTATCATTTTTTGCGGGATCTTTATTTTTCCTTTGTTTCACGACAATGAAAATACAAAGGCGGTAAAAAGGGAATTACAGCAGATCGGCATCGCCCTGGGAAAATATTACCAGGAGAACAACAAGTGGCCATCCTCCGGCGGGCGCTCGGTGGCAGAGGCCTTGACCGGCGAGGGTGGGGCAAAGGCATTTTACAGTCATGCACGCCTCGACCCGGAGGGACGCTTCATTGATCCATGGGAGAACCCCTACCGCTATTTTTTCTCGAATGACGCGTATGCGGTGCAGTCTGCGGGACCTGACGAGAAGTTTGCCGAGGGCATAAGTGTGGGAGAAGACGACTACTGGTATGCGCCGCGTTAGCTGCCTTGAGGAATTACCTGTTTTTCGGGGATTTACACGGGAATGTTCTTTTGCAGGCCCGGCGACAAAACCGGGTTTCTACAATGCCGGATTTTTTCCTGCGCTTCATCATCTCGGCTTAAGCTAAGCAATGCTTATCTCATTCAAGATGAGTTTTATTCGCGGCATCATTTTTCTCGTGCTGTGCCTGCCGGGACGCTCATGGGCTGTCCCGGTTGACATCAGGATCCGTCCTGTGGCTGTCGGTCGGCCGTTGTTGCTGGATTCATTGCGCCATGCAAAATCCGGTGAGGAGACCTTCTCGGTGTCGCGGCTCAGTTACCTGGTAAGCGGGCTGGCTTTGCAGCGCCCGGACGGATCCTGGGTGGAACCGGAGTTTGAAGCGGCATGGCTTGATGCCGTGAAGCGGCGTGATTCTTTCCGCGTGGAGAATGTGCCGCGCGGCAGATACGTGGCGTTGCGTTTCGCCATTGGCCTGTCAGAGCAGACCAATACCGCCGATCCTGCATCATTCCCGGCCGGGCATCCCTTGAATCCGGCAATCAACAAGTTGCACTGGAACTGGCAGGACGGCTATATTTTCCTTGCCATTGAGGGGCATTATCGGGGTGCCGGCGATCGTCGCGGGTATGCCCTGCACTTCGCACGAACTGTCAACCGGACGGTGATCAACCTGCCGGTGGGACTGGAGCTCAACTCTGCAACCGGGATCAATCTTGACTTTGATGTCACGTCGTTGCTGGCAGCACCCCGGCCGATCGTGTTCGGCAGGGATGGTGAATCAACGCATTCCCGCAAAGGTGATGTGCTGGCGGCTTCGCTGGCGGCAAACCTTCCCGGTGCCTTTCGGGTGCGGAATATCGGCACCTCAGGCGGCCTTCCCGCGGCGGGGCCAAAGAAGCGGCCGCTGTATCTTCCGGTTGATCCTCAACCTTTCCCCTTTAAGATGGCCGCCACTTTCCCCCTTCCCAGGCTGCCACTGGATAATCCCCTCTTAAGAAGCCGGGTTGAGCTTGGGCGCAGGATCTTCAGCGATACAAAACTCTCCCGCGACGGTTCTCTCTCCTGTGCATCATGCCACCATCAGGACAAGGCTTTTACTGACGGGCGTGCAAAAAGTGTCGGTATTGATGATCGCACCGGCACTCGTAATTCCATGCCGCTCTTCAACCTCGCGTGGAAGGAGAAGTTCTTCTGGGACGGGCGTGCACCTTCACTTCGTGCACAGGTGCTGATGCCGATAGAGAGTCACTCAGAACTTGATGAATCCCTTGATAACGTGGTTGCGAAATTCAGTGGCGACCCGGGGTATCCACCGGCATTTAAAAAGGCATTTGCTTCACCCGGGGTAAGTGCAGAGAAGATCGCCCTCGCCCTTGAGAGTTTTCTGCTGACGCTCACCTCGTATGATTCAAAGTTTGACCGGGCAATGGCCGGGAAGGCGGAACTGACGATGGAGGAAAAGCGCGGGCTTGAGCTTTTCATGACCGAATATGAGCCGCGTTCCAGGCAGTTCGGTGCCGACTGTTTCCACTGTCACGGGGGTGCGCTTTTCTCCGACCATGATTTTCACAACAACGGGTTGAAGCCCATGGGTGAAGATGATGGCATCGGTGGCGGTCGGTTTTCCACGCCCTCGCTGCGCAATGTCGCGCTTACCGCCCCCTATATGCACGATGGACGCTTCTCAAGCCTTGAGGAGGTTGTTGCCCACTATAACTCGGTATTGCACCGCTCAGGTGAGCTTGACGCCAACCTTGCAAAACACCCGGAGGGCGGTCTTGGCCTGACAAAAAGCGACGAAGCCGCACTTGTTGCGTTTTTAAGGACCCTGACTGACCCTAAATACGGGGAAGTGCCCCTGCCTTAGTCATCAGACAATCACTGTTTTCCTGCCATTTCCCATCATGTTCGCATAACCTTTCCGGTGCTTTAATGTCATCATGATTTTCCGGGCCCTTATGGCTTTCGCTGTTTTCTGCGCATTTGGCGCGGGTTTCTCCTTTGGCGGGGACTGGACGCGCTTCCGGGGAGACAACGGCCAGGGGATAAGTGATGACGGCGCGGTTCCCCTCGAATGGTCGGGCCAGAAGAATATCAGGTGGAAGCGTGAACTTCCCGGCATGGGCAGCTCGAGCGCGGTGGTTGCAAACGGCAAGGTATTCGTCACCTGCTTTAGCGGTGTCGGGGAGGGCCAGACTGATGTCACCAGGCTCAAGCGCCATGTCGTGTGTGTTGATCAATCCGGCGGTGAGGTGCTTTGGCAGAAGACCATCGCCGCCACCCAGCCGGAGGATCCCTACCGGGGATTTATCACTGAGCACGGCTATGCCTCGAATACGCCGCTGGTCTCAGGCGGGCGTCTTTTTGTCTATCTGGCAAAGGGCGGTATTCATGCTTTTGATCTCAACGGCAAGAAGCTCTGGAGCAAGAGCCTTGGCATGGGATCGACCCGTCGCAAGTGGGGATCGGCAGCAAGCCCGGTGATGGTTGGTGACACCCTGGTGGTCAGTGCCGCCGAGGAGGCCCTGGCTGTCTTTGGCCTCGACCCTGCCACCGGTGAGGAGAAGTGGAAGGCTGAGGGCGAAAGCCTCGAGATGGCCTATGCCACGCCGGCGATCATGAAGTCAAAGGAGGGGCGTATTGACCTGGTTTTGCCGGTACCCGGCGAGATCTGGGGGATCAACCCGGAGAGTGGCAAGTTGCGCTGGTATGCGCCAACTGGGATCAGCGGCAATGTGTCCCCGAGCCCGGTCATTGGCGGGGGTACTGTCTATGTCTTTGGCGGGTATCCCCGGCTTGGCCGCACTGCGGTGCGCATTGATGGCGCAAAGGGCGAGATCAGGCAAGACCGCGTGCTCTGGAATGACAACCAGAGTTCATATGTGCCGACCCCGGTGCTGGTTGACGGCAGGCTTTACTGGGCAAGTGATCAGGGTTACGCCTGCTGTGCCGATGCCAAGTCGGGAGAGTTACTTTTCAAGGAACGCCTTGATGCCCGCGGTAAGGGATCGCGTGGCAAGCCCTTTTACGCCGCTGCCGTGGCGGTTGCCGGCAATATATTCGCGGTCAGCCGCTGGGGCGGGACATTTGTGTTTGCTGCCAGCCCCAGGTTCAAGCTGCTTGCCCGCAATATGATTGAAGGCGACGACAGCCAGTTTCACGGCACCCCGGCAATCAGCAATGGGCAACTGTTCCTGCGCTCGGACAAATTTCTTTACTGCATCGGCAAATAGCCGTGCTTAAACCAAACACCCAACAACAAAGACCATGAAAGCAACATTCCTTACCTTTATTCTAGCAGCCGTGTTTGCCGGCTCAAGCGCACTGATCCATGCACAAGATGATCCTCCGCGAAGGCCGGATCGCCAGGCTCCTCCCGATCGTGCAGATGAACCCCGGCGCGGGGCAGAGCGAGAGCGTGGCGGAGCACCGCAGCGTGGTGGTGAGCGAGAGCGTGGCGGAGCACCGCAGCGTGGTGGTGAGCGAGAGCGTGGGGGAGCACCGCAGCGTGGTGGTGAGCGAGAGCGTGGCGGACCACCACAGCGTGGTGGTGAGCGTGAACGCGGAGGAGCACCGCAGCGTGGTGGTGAGCGTGAACGTGGCGGACCACCACAGCGTGGGGGGGAGCGTCCCCGTTTTGTGCCGCCGATCATTGAAGCGCTTGATACCGACAGGAACGGGTCGCTTTCCGCAGAGGAGATCGCCGCTGCCAGCGCATCCCTGAAGAAGCTTGATAAGAACGGCGACGGGAAAATTACTGTTGATGAATTGCGCCCGGAGGGCGCTAGAGGCCAGGGTGGCAGGTTTGGTCCCGGCCGGGAGCCTACGGGGCGGCCGGATGCCCGTGAGCAGGGCGGTCAACGCCCGGAGCGGCCGGATGCCCGTGAGCAGGGTGGTCAACGCCCGGAGCGGCCGGATGCCCGTGAACAGGGCGGTCAGCGCCCGGGTCCCGGCAGGGAAGGCGGTAATGCGGGAGGTCGCCGTCCGCAGCTTGAGGAAGGCAGGGGTCAACGGCCGGCCCCGGGAGAAGATTCCCCGCGCCGCCGCCGTCCGCAGGTTGAGGAAGGACAATAAGTTTTTCTTGCGCCGTCAAATCGCCCTTTCCGGGCATTGTACCGGTTTGCCAACGGTCTGCTAGCGCAATACCGGCGTTACCGGCTTGCCGTTGGTGGTCAGGATGTGCACCTCATGGGCTGACACCTTCGGGTCGATATATTCCCAGACAACTTCCTTGCCGGCAGTAACCTCGAATATTTTCACCTTGTCCGCTGCGCGTTGTCCATAGCTGCAGATTATGGTGTTGCCGTTGGGCAGGCGCTGTCCGCCGCAGGGATCATGAAAGAGTCCCTTGGCATGGTTGTTGTCACATCTCCAGGCGACTTTCCCCGCGGGATCAAACTCCACGGTCTTGTCGCCGTTGGTGAGGTTGACGAGGATGTTCTTGTTGGGCAGCAGGATCGCGGTGAAGGGCCAGTTGCGTGCCTTGCGTCCGCCGAGTTCCTCAAGGTCAGTCTTGATCTCGCGCACCACCTTGCCCTCCGGTGTGTATTCCTTGACCTTGAAGCCGAGCAGGTGAGGAACGAGGTAATTGCCGCCCGGTAATTTGCGCGCCATGCGTGTCTGCATGTGGCCGTTGTCGGTTTCCGGCTTGAGGGGAACCTCGACGGCAATCTTGCCTGCCGGGTTGACCTCCAGCAGCCGGGGCAGCGGGCCGCGTTCAACCACCAGGGTATTGCCGTTCTTCAGCCGGTTGACGGTTCCCAGTTCCTTGTTGCGCGTGTCGAGCTTGTAGGACCACACCAACTCGGTGGTGCCCTTCCTGTATTCGCGTGCCTCGTTGGAAATCGACAACAGCACGTTGCCGTTGCCCAGCACCATGCCGTCGCGGGCGTAACCGGGAGCCTGCCAGATGACCTTGCTCTCCTCATTGATAAGGGCGGTGAACTTGCCGGCGACGAGGAAGGAATGACGGATGCCGTCTTTGCTGACCTGCCTGCCCTCGGCCCCCAGGTTCAGGGGGAAAAGCGCCGGCAGGGATAACAGGAGGATAAGTGCACGATTCATGGTATTTGCTATCTAGATACGGATCGGCAGGGCAAGGCAACCAGAATAGTTGCCTTTTCGAAGGAGGATTCCACAGTGGTGCTGGCTCCACGATTGTGCCCGGTGTAGTTTCTCCTGCCAAATGTCTGTTTACGCCGAAGAGTTTTCTGTACCCACCAGCGGCAAGGGAACCTATGAGATCACCGAGCGGGTGGTTTCCGCCGTTGCCCAGAGCGGGATTTCCCGCGGGCTTGCCACCGTCTTCGTGCAGCACACAAGCTGCTCACTGGTGGTCATGGAGAACGCCGATCCCTCCGCCCGCACTGACCTGCACGCCTTCTTTGATCACCTCGTTCCCGAGGATACACCGTATTTTGTGCATACCCATGAGGGCGGCGATGATATGCCCTCGCACATCCGCATGTGCCTTACCGACGTCGACAAGAACATCCCGGTCATCGATGGGCGCATGGTGCTCGGCACCTGGCAGGGACTTTTCCTCTTTGAGCATCGCCGTGCCCCGCATACCAGGCGTATTGCCATCAGCGTTTCCGGGCAATGAGTCACCAAAACACTGCCCCGATCCCCTTTGGTAGATACCGGTTTTCCCGGCATACTTTGCTTTTGCAATCTATCAGGGGGCTTGCCCTGCCGGTATCCCGGGCATACACTTGCCACATGAAACGCGGACTTTGCATTGCCCTCGCAGCAGCAGTGGGCTTGTCCCTTCTGCCTGCCGTTGCGAACGCGGGCGAGATTATCAAGAAGACCTATTACGATTCAAAGGGCAGGGCGGTCGGCAAATACGTCTACCAGGCCGGCACCTCGAGGAGAAGCTATGCGCGCGGCAGCAGGGAACGATACCCGGCCTACCGCCCGGAATACGGGCATTCGGGATTTGTCTATTCGCCTGCCATCTATCGGGCTTATCGTCCGGTTTCTCTTTTCCGCAGCGGTTATCATCCGGATTGGCGGACCTATTGCGGCTATCACACGGCAATACAGCACATTGGCACACGCATCAGCTTGCACTTCGTGTCACCGCTATGCGTCTACCGCCGGCGTTAACCTTTAAGGCCGGGATTGCGCGGAGGGTGCTCTCTTAGCGGGGCGGGAATTGCGGTATTTTGTGTCCCGCAGTCGTGTTGTCTACTGGAAATCTTTCCTCCAGCCACTAGAGTTGCGTCATGGACTTGACACGAACCGCGTTCGGCACCTGGGGTGGCGGGCGCTTTATGCACTTTGGCGAGGCACTCGACGATGATCGTTTCACAGGGCTCATGCAGCTTGCCTATCAATCCGGCATCCGCACCTTCATTACTTCCGATGTCTACGGGGTGGGGCGCGCCGATGAGATGCTCGGGGCTGCCTTGGCGGGCATTGATCGCGATTCCTATTGCCTGGTGGGCATGCTTGGCCACGATATCTACGAGGGTAAACGCGAGGGCTCGCGCGGCTACCCGCGTTTTACTGATCCCGCCCTGCGATCGCGTGATGAATACACCTCATATCTCAGGATGGCGGCCGAGAAGTCACTTGAGCGCTGCCGGGCGGAGAGCTTTGACTTGATGATGCTGCACAACCCGGATGAGCGCGGTTATGCCGATGCCTCGGTCTGGGAGGCGATGTCAGCACTCAAGGAGGCCGGCCTTGCCGACCGGCTGGGCATTGCACCGGGACCGGCGAACGGCTTTACGCTGGACTTGATCCACAGCTTCGAGCATTTCGGTGAGCTGATCGACTGGGCCATGATTATTCTCAATCCACTCGAGCCGTGGCCGGGCAGGTTGACCCTTGATGCCGCAGCGAAGGCGGACGTCAAGGTGCTGACCCGCGTTGTTGACTATGGCGGCATTTTTCATGGCACCATGAAGGCTGGTCATGTTTTTCGCGATGGTGACCACCGTGCCTACCGGCCGGATGGCTGGGTGGAGGCGGGCCTGGAGAAAGTTGAGGAGATGCGCCCGGTCATTGAGCGTCATGGGTTGAGCATGCTGCAGTTTGCCAGCCTGTGGAACCTGGCCCATGACCCGGTAAGGAGCGTGGCCCCGACCTTTATCCAGGAGGCCGGCGGGGACGCCCTGCCGGTTGAGGACCTGCTGCGTGATTTTGCCGCCCTGCCCGAAGACAACCCGCTGAGTCCTGACGAGGTGGAGCAGATCGCCCATGTCGGTGACAACACCGGATGCATGATTCTCAAGGGCGCCAGCAAGCGCCACGAGGAGAGCCTGCGTCCCGATGAGTGGCCGATGCGTGCCGAACTGCTGGAACTTGCCGGCAGGCATGGCCTGGGAGAAGAGTGGTGATCCGCGTCGCGCTCCTCCTGTTGGCTTTTCTCCCTGGCATCATGGCAGCTGATTTATCCAAGGCACCGCTGGCTGCCCGCAAGTCCCATGCCCACCGTGAGCATGGGGTGGAGCGCAGTGACCCGTATTACTGGTTGCGCGAGCGCGAAAACAGCGAGGTGCTTGATTACCTCAAGGCGGAGAATGCCCATACAAAGGCGGCGATGGCCGATACCAAGGCGCTGCAGGAGACCCTTTTTAAGGAGATCAAGGGGCGCATCAAGCAGGATGACGACACTTATCCCGTGCGCTGGAAGAACTTCCACTACTACTCCCGCTACAGGGAGGGCAGCGAATACCCCTTATATTTTCGCAGGCGTGTCGGGGCTGATGATGCCGCCGAGGAAATCACTTTTGATGTGCCCTCCTTGGCAAAAGGACACAAGTTCTACGATTTTGATGAGGGTGAAGTCAGTCCTGACGAGAAGCTGGTCGCTTTTTCCGTTGATACCGAGGGCAGGCGCATCCGCACCCTGCAGGTCAAGAACCTGGAGAGCGGCGAGATATTGCCTGACCGGATCGGGAAGGTGGACGGAGGCCATGCCTGGGCGGCTGATAACCAGACCCTCTTCTATACCAGGCAGGACCCGGAAACCCTGCGCGAATACCAGGTCTGGCGTCACCGGCTCGGCACCCCGCCCGGCGATGACGTGCTGGTCTATGAGGAAAAGGACGAGACCTTCAGCTGTTATGTTTCCAGCAGCCAGTCAGAGAAATACATCATCATCGGCTGCAGCCAGACACTCAGTGACGAATACCGCCTGCTTGAGGCAGACAACCCGGAGGGAGAGTTCAGGATATTCACCCCGCGGCGGCGCGACCTTGAGCATGATATCGAGCATTACCGTGACGGCTTCTATATCCGCACTAACAAGGATGCGGAAAATTTCCGCCTGATGTGGACTCCTCTGAAGGAAACCGCCGAGGAGAGCTGGCAGGAGGTCGTGCCCGGCAGCAGGGGGGTTTATTTAAGTGACTTTGAGGTGTTTGATGACTTCATCGTGCTCGAGGAGCGCGAGGGCGGGCTGAACAGGATCCGCGTGCGCGGGATGCAGGGCGGCAAGACGCACACGGTCAATTTCGGCGAGGCGGCCTACTCGGCGTGGACGGACACCAACCTGCAGTTTGACACCGAGTGGCTGCGTTACGGCTTCAGCTCGCTGAAGACGCCCGATAGCCTCTACGAGTATAACCTACGCACCCGCGAGAGGCGGCTGCTCAAGCGCCAGCCGGTGCTGGGCGGCTATGATCCGGAGAAATACACCACCGAGCGCCATTTCGTCACCGCCGGTGACGGGGCAAGGGTGCCGCTTTCCATCATCTACCGCAGGGATGCCTTCCAAAAGGACGGCACTGCCCCGCTGCTGCTCTATGCCTACGGCTCCTACGGCTACAGCACCGATGCCTCCTTTTCCAGCATCCGGGTGAGCCTGCTCGACCGCGGATTTGCCTACGCGATCGCGCATGTGCGCGGCGGCCAGGAGATGGGTCGCGCCTGGTATGATGATGGCAGGCTGCTCAACAAAAAGAATACCTTCAGTGACTTCATCAACTGCGCGGAGTTTTTGCTGAAGGGCAAGTATACCTCAAGGGCTCGGCTTTGTGCCAGCGGCGGCAGTGCCGGCGGGCTGCTGATGGGGGTGGTTGTCAATGAGCGTCCCGACCTGTTCACCGCGATCATTGCCGATGTTCCCTGGGTGGATTGCGTGACCACCATGTTCGATGAGAGCATCCCGCTGACCGCCGGCGAGTATGATGAGTGGGGCAACCCCGCGAACAGGAAGTTCTTCGACTACATCCTGAGCTACTCCCCCTATGACAATGTGCGGGAGGGCAAATACCCGGCGATGCTGGTGCTTGCCGGGCTGCATGACTCGCAGGTGCAGTACTGGGAGCCGGCCAAGTGGGTGGCGCGCCTGCGGGCGCGCAAGACCGATGATAACCTGCTCCTGCTCAAGACCGACATGGACTCCGGCCACGGCGGGGCATCGGGACGCTTCGGCAAATACCGTGAGCGCGCCCTTGAGCAGGCGTTTTTGATCAGGGTCGCCGGGAAGGGGAAGGGGTAGGGGCGGGCCATACCACGGTCACCATCGATAACCCGGTCCTCGATGGCAATGGGGTGTTTTACACGGTGGGAGCGAAGCAGGAGGGGGATTAAGGCAAACGGCTGCTTGCAACGCTTAAGGGCCAGGCGCATGCCCAAGCCTTCATTATCGCACCTTGGGCCTTGCAAGAGGCATCCTGCGATGTTGACCCGGCGCCCCTGGCCGTGGCTGGGAAGCCCTTGATATACAACGATCCTGTAAGCTTTCCCGTTACACGCCCTGCCCTGCCGGGCGCAGCTGGATGTCACCGATTTCAACGTGCCCGGGGGCCTGCAGGACGTGCAGCACTGCCGCGGCGACATCGGCCGGATCCAGCATGTCCAGTTCCTCCCTGAGTGCCTTGAGCTTGTCCTCACTGCCCTTGAAATAAAGGTTCAAGAGCGGCGTGTCGACAAAGCCCGGCGAGATGGTGGCCACCCGTGTCCGGTTGCCGCCGGCCTTCAACTCATAGCGCAGTGCCTCGGTGACCGCGCGCACGGCGAACTTGGTGGCCGCGTAGAAGCCGCCGCTTGGCGGCACGCGGTGGCCGGACATGCTGGAGAGGTTGATGATGTGCCCACCGTTGACTGGATCGAACCTTGGCAGCGCAAGCTGGCAGCACCTTGTCAGGGCAAGGACGTTGACCTCAAGCAGCTCGCGGAAATGGTCCGGGTCGCCGTCGATGATCGGTGCCCTCGGGGCGATGCCGGCGCTGTTGATGAGGATGTCGATGCGTTCACCGGCTTGCGTGAAGAGTTGCTCGACTTCTGCCATGTCACGCAGGTCGGCGCTGATCGCCTGTCCACCGGTTGCTTGCGCCAACTCCTTGAGGGCCGCCTCATTGCGCCCGCTGAGGATGACCCGGGCGCCCTGTCCCGCCAGCGCGTGCGCGCAGGCAGCGCCGATACCGCTGGAGGCACCGGTGATGAGTGCACACTTGTCCTTCAGGCTCATTTTTTTTCGTCCGGCCGGGTAAAGATCTTGCGGTGCAGGTTGTAGATGCGCTTCAGCTCGGCAACCGGGGTCGCGTGGTCGTCGACGCGCAGGTCGCGGAAACGGTCGTTGTTGCCGCCGTAGCCCCAGTCCTCGCGCACCACCAGCAGGGCGGCGGACTGCCTGCCGCGCCGGTCGCCGCCTGCCGCCTGGCCGGCGGCCAGCGCATCTATGAGACGTTGTGAGAGGGATCCCTTGCCGGCGCTGCCGGTGAATGACCCGGCCATGGCGGTGATGACCTCCTCACCGGCGAGAATATTGCCCTGCACGGTGAAGTTCCTGCCGCTTTTGCCACCCGCCCAGGCAAGGCATCCCTTGCCGGTGAAGTGCGCTGTGCGCCCGTCGGCGCTGATGATGCCGACCTGGCGCTGCTCCTTCTCCGTGTCATCGGCGGTGAGCAGCGCGATTGCCTCGGCCGGTGCTTTTCCTTCCTGCAGCAGTTTCAGCCCGCGCGGCCCGTAGCTGAGGTTGGCAAAGGACTGCGTGGCAACAGCCCCGACCCCTGCCTTTGCCCACGGCACCACGGAGCCCACGGCGATGAACTTGCTCTGCACGGCAACGCCGATCTCCCCGGTTCCGGGATCACATGCGGCAATGGAAAAAGTGGCCACCGGGGGCGGTTGCCGGGAATCGTCCCCGGCGAGGGCTGAAAGTGCCAGATGAAGCAGGAAGCTGACCATACCCATCAAGTTCTACCCCCGGCCCGGGGTGCTGTCGAGGAATCGGATTCGTTTGGAAACTGCGTGGGCGTGGGCTATTTTAGCCACTCCTGATGCCTAATACTTTCGGTCACAGCTTTCGTATCACCACTTTCGGCGAATCCCACGGCGGTGGCGTTGGTGTTGTTATTGACGGCTGTCCCCCGGGAATTGCGATTACCGGGGAGGATATCCAGGTCGAGCTGGACCGCCGCCGGCCGGGGCAGAGCGAGATTGTCACCCCGCGTGATGAAAAGGACCGCTGTGAGATTTTATCCGGGACTTTCGAGGGTGCCACCATCGGCACCCCGATCATGATCCTGGTGGGCAATGAGGACGCCCGCCCCGGGGCATACGAGGAGATGAAGGAGAAATACCGCCCGTCCCACGCTGATTATACCTATGAGGCCAAGTATGGAACCAGGAACTGGCAGGGTGGCGGGCGCGCCTCGGCGCGGGAGACGATTGGCAGGGTTGCCGCCGGTGCCCTGGCGGCAAAGGTGATGCGTGAGCGCTTTGCGGAGAATCTTGAGATCGTTGCCCACGTGCACGCAGTACAGGACATCGTTGCCGAGGTGGACCTGGCAAAGCTGGGCAGGGAAGCGGTCGAGTCCAACATTGTCCGGTGCGGTGACCCGGAAATCGCGGCGAGAATGATTGAGCGCATCAAGGAGGCCCGCGCCGATGGCAACTCGCTGGGCGGGGTGGTCGAGTGTGTCATCCGGGGTGTTCCGGCCGGCCTTGGTGAACCGGTCTTTGACAAGCTGGAGGCGGAGCTGGCCAGGGCCATGATGAGCCTGCCGGCAAGCAAGGGATTTGAGATAGGCTCGGGATTTGCGGGCACGAGGATGACCGGGCGCGAACACAATGACCCCTTCTACATGGATGGTGAGCGGGTGCGCACGAAGTCCAATCGCTCCGGCGGGGTCCAGGGCGGCATCAGCAACGGCGAGGATATCTTCTTCCGGGTCGCCTTCAAGCCGACGGCGACAATCATGAGCGAGCAAGAGACAGTGAGCAGCTCCGGCGAGGACACCGGGCTGAAGGGCAGCGGCCGGCATGATCCCTGTGTGCTGCCGCGGGCAGTGCCAATGGTCGAGGCAATGGCTGCCCTTGTGCTGTGCGATCATGCAATTCGACAGAAGGGGCAAAACGGCTGAGTGTCAGTAATGGAGTCGGATTTATTTAACGGCAGCCTGCCTTTCCCGGTGAATTTCACCACCATTGCCATCGGGCTTGCCATCGGGCTCGCGGTCCTGGCGTTTGTGCGTGGCGTGATCGGGATGTTTGTCGGGCTTGCCTGTCTCCTGGCGGGAGCGTTCGTCGGCTATTGGTGTTATTCGCTGATTCCCGGGTGGATTGCTGTTTTTTCCGACAAACCGTCCCCGAGTTTCGCTTTCTTTGCAGCCCTGGGGATCGGCTTCTCGGTCTATGTCTGCCTGCGCCTGCTTGTCGGGGCGTTCCTGCTTGCCCCGATCCGGAAGAAGAAGGGGGGCAGGCTGGTGGGAGGAATTTTCGGTGCGGCCCTGAGCCTTATCCCGGCTGCCGTGGTGGTATTTTTACTGGGTGTTGGCCTGTGGATGGCAGGGGTCCTGTTCTCAATCGGGAATACCGATGCGGGGGTTGCCGTGAAGGAAGGTGAGGTTGTCACGGAGAGGCCGTTCTGGGCACGGTGGAATGAGGCCCTTGATCGTGATTACATCGGTTCACTAATTGCAAAGATTGACCCGGTTGCCGTGCGTTCCAAGGGGGCCATCCTGAACCTGCTGGTGGCGCTTAAGGACAACGCTGCCGGCGGCAAGCTGTCCGAGAATCCTGCTGCCGGGCGCGTGTTGCGCAATGCCAAGGTGCGCGAGCTTGACAAGGACCCCGAGGTTTCCGGCCTCGTGGAGCGGGGGGATTATACCCGGCTGATGAATCACCCGAAGGTCAAGGCGGTGGCTGCCGATCCCGAAGTTTCTGGATTGCTTGAGGATTTGCATGTCGAGAAAGCGGTGGACGCATCGCTTTATACCGTGGAAAAGAGCGGTACCCGCGTGAGGCGCACGCGCAGCATGCGCTTTTCCCTGCGCTAGGAAGGGCTCAACCGGGATATATAGAATTCTTTCCCGAGGACAATGGATTATATCACAACAATTGGCCTGGAGGTTCACGTCCAGCTGAAGACAGAAAGCAAGATGTTCTGCGGCTGCCCGGCAGAGTATGGTGCGCAACCCAACACCAACACCTGCCCGACATGCCTCGGCCTGCCCGGCGCCCTGCCGGTCCTCAATCGCGGGGCCATTGAGCATACTGTCCTTGCCGGCATGATGCTTGGTTGTGAGACCCCCCCCGTGAGCAAGTGGGACAGGAAGAATTATTTCTATCCGGACATGCCGAAGAACTACCAGTTAAGCCAGTTTGACCTGCCGCTTTGCCTGGGTGGCAATGTGCCCCTTTACGGCCACTGTTATCCCAAGGATGCCCAGAAGGATATTGCCCGCCCGGAGCAGCTCATAGGGTTGACCCGTATTCACCTTGAGGAGGATGTTGCCAAGAGCACGCATACTGCCGACGGCACGACCATTGATTTCAACCGTGCCGGAACCCCGCTCATGGAGATTGTCAGTGAACCTGAGATAGAGTCCCCCGAGGAGGCATTCGCCTACCTGAATTCACTGCGCCAGATTTTAATTTATGGTGAGCTCTCCGATGCTGATATGGAAAAGGGCCAGATGCGTTGTGATGTGAATGTTTCAGTGCGGCCCGAGGGGCAGGTGGAACTCGGCGTCAAGATCGAGTTAAAGAACATGAACTCGGTGAGTGCTGTGCGCCGTGCGCTGCACTATGAGATTGAACGCCAGGTGGAAGTGCTCAAGAGCGGCGGTGAACTCGTGCAGTCGACACGGCGCTGGGATGACGACCTTGGTGAAACACAGCAGATGCGCACCAAGGAGGATGCGTCTGATTACCGTTACTTTCCGGATCCGGACCTGCTGCCGGTACGCACCGGGGAAATCATTGAAAAAATGCGCTCAAGGGTTCCCGAGCTTCCGCACCAGAAAGCATCCCGCTTTGTTGCGGATTTCGGCGTCAGTGATTACGATGCCAGCGTCCTTTCCAGTGACCGTGACCGTGCTGTCTATTTTGAGGCGGCGGCGAAGGGCTCGGCAGTGGCGAAGAAAATTGCCAATTGGGTGATCAATAATGTGTCAGCACTGCTTAATGAGCATGACATCGGCATTAACGATTGCCCGGTAACACCCTCGAAACTCGCGGGGCTTGTCGACCTCGTGGAGTCGGGGCAGTTATCCAATAACCAGGCCAAGGAAGTGTTCGCGGCACTTTTTGATGCCCCGGGTGCAGAACCGGATGCGATTGCCAGGAAACTGGGTTTTGAGCCTGCCGAGAGCGGTGAGATTGAGGCTTTTGTAAATGACGCAATTGCGGCAAACCCCGAGAAGGTGGCCGAGATAAAGGCAGGCAATGACAAGCTGATCAACTGGCTTACAGGCCAGGTAATGAAGGCCAGCAAGGGCAAGGCAAATGCCCGGCAGGTTGGCGACCTATTGCGCTCAAAAATCACCTAGGCGGGGAAGGCGCGATTTTTTTCTTCCTGCTGAAGAGTGAAAGTCTTTGCCCTTCAAGGCATTCAGCAGCAATCATCAGGACATGGGGAGAGCAATGAATGAAAGAGATGTCGACAATTTTTTCTGTCCAAATTAATGTGAAATGCGCACCGTGGTGGGCGTAAACTTACAACCGCGAAAATTACCTGCAATGATACCCGACCGATTAACCGCTTTTGCCCTGATCACCCTGTTTTTTGCCAGTTCCGCTTTGCTGCAGAGTAACGTGGCGGCTGAAGACGGGCGTAAACTCGACTTCAAGACTGACAAGGCCTATGAGCATGTCATCGTGCCGATCCTGGCCAGCCGCTGCATTGGCTGCCACGGAGCGGATAAGGCCAAGGGGAAATTCCGCCTGCACATGCCGGAGGAGATCACCAAGAGCAAGACGATCGTGCCCGACAAGGAGGGCGTCATTCCCATGGTCATGCGCATCAACTTGCCGGATGACGACGAGGATGTAATGCCCCCGGAGGACAAGGAGCGCCTCAGTGCCGGGCAGAAGAAACTCATCGGCTGGTGGATAGGCGAGGGCGCGAGTTTCGATAAGAAGATTTCAGAGCTGAAAGTTCCCGATGATGTCAATGCAATCCTTGCCGCCTTGGTCTATTCCGCAGCGAAGCCGGTCATCAAGAAGGCATTTACCCTGCCGGAGCCGGCAGGTGCTGCGGATGCGGCGGCAGTTGCAGCGATCAAGAAGTCCGGCGTGCTCATCATGCAACTGGCACAGGACACAAAGTATCTATCGGCAAATGCCATCAACGTGGTGAAGAGTTTCAATGATGCCCAGGTCAAGCTGCTGACCCCGGTCAAGGGGCACCTTACATGGCTTGATGTTTCCCGCAGCGGGATCACGGATGCGGCGGCGGGTGACCTCGGTCAGCTTGGGATGTTGACCAAGCTGCATCTTGAGAATACTGCCGTTACGGACAAGACCCTGCAGCAGCTTGGTAAATTGACCAAGCTTGAGTATCTCAACCTCTACGCCACCAAGGTCAGTGATGCCGGGCTTGAGCACCTCAAGAACCTCAAGAACCTCAAGAAGCTCTACGTGTGGCAAACCGGCGTAACCGAGGATGGTGCCAAGAAACTGAAGGAGTCCATTCCCGGGCTTGATGTCAACTTGGGCTGGAAGGAGCCGGAAGCCAAGCCTGCCGAGCCGAAGAAGTAGTCAGCTTGTGCGACGCGGCACAGGCGGTTTGGTTTTTACCGGGAGGGGGGCTTTTGAAGGGCTCCCAGCGTTGCGAATTGCAGGTTTAAGCCCTTGTTTTTCCAGTAGGCGACCAGCTGTTCCTGGACAGTGGCCTGTGTGCGTTCCCGCCAGAATATATCCTGGTTAGGCAGCACCTGCAGGTAACGGCCGGGACGTCCCCTTACTAGCCGATATTCAATTTCTGTGGCCAGGAACTTGCGCAATCCCCCGAGGTTGCGTGAGGCGAGTTCCATCTGGTAGTGGGTTAACAGGAGAGCGCCGGCATATTTCGCATATGCGTTTTTCGTGTTGATGCGGTTATCGGCATTCCAGATGGAGTGCGTCATTTTTGAGAGCGTGTCGATGTGCGGTATGGTGATCACGTTTTGCCGTTCACCAAGCCATGATGTTTGCAGATGGTCTATAATCTGGCGGGATGCGTTCTTGAACTGGTAGCGGCCGGGGGCGAACTGCAGCGCGGACATATACTCGGCCATGCCTTCACTAAACCACGGCGGCAGTGCGCTCAGTCTTTCGCCCATCGCCTGGTGGACAAGTTCATGGATCAGCAATCGGTAACGCTGCCGCGGTTCCAGTCTGGAATGCTGGCTTTTGGGTTCAATAAGGAGCTCAAGGCTCACGGTTACCTCACCGGAGTGTCCATCATAGAACCCGATTGACCCCTTGGGGCCGCCGATTGCGAGATATTTCTTCTGGCTTGCCACGATCCGCACTGTATGGCGGGGATATTCTCCGGCGTCCTTTGCTGCCTGCCGCCGTGGCAGCAGGTTGAGGGGGAAAAGTTCCAGTGCCTTGCTCACGGACTCGACCAACCTGGTCATTTCATCCAGCCTGTTTTTGCCGACGCGTTCTTCGCAGAGGATCAGATATGATTCAGTAAGGTAAGCATGCCCGTTTTTAATTTTCTTTTCGGTCCATTTTGCTGCCGGCGCGTTGAAGTTTGCAGGCCAGGGTTTCGCGCCCGCTGCACTGAGGAGGAGGATAAAGGATAGCTGGAGGAATTTATTGATAATCACCAATCAAGGGCAGGGTCGTCCTCCAATCAAGAGCGTGTAATATGGCCCTTAAGGCAGGAACCATTGGATCTCATCCTGCCCAACCTTCAGTGGTGAGGCAAATCCGAGAGCCAACTTGCTGTGAACCCGGGATGAGATATTGCCGTCATCAGCGGGCGTATTCCCTCTGGTCATTGCCCTGAGTGGTGTTAAGTTCGCCTTTCTTAATTTGTTTATGGGAAAATTCCTTATTCGTATCGTGGCGGTTTCACTTGTCGTCAGTGTTTTGGCCGGATGTACAGGTAACGGGGCCAAGGACAGGAATTCCGGAAAACGCGGCGGCAGTTTCGGCGGCAAACCGGGTAAGTTTAAATCCTCATTCCGTCGCAATCCCAATACGCATGTCCCGATTGATCCCGACAAGGCACGTGCCCTGACCTATTCACGTGTCAATGTCAGCGGACCGTATGTGGCAATGACATTTGATGACGGGCCACACCCGGTGAACACGCCGCGCCTGCTTGATATCCTTAAAAGGCGCAACATCAGGGCAACCTTTTACGTGGTTGGAACCAATGCGCGGCGTTATCCGGCAATTCTAAGGCGCATGGTCGCCGAGGGTCATGAGGTTGGAAACCATACCGTCAATCACAAACACATTTCAAAGATCGGCTCTGACCAGGCTCGTGAGGAAGTGCTCGGTTGCCAGCGCGCGATCGTGGCAGCCTGTGGTGTAAAGCCCCGCACTTTTCGTCCGCCGGGCGGCCATATCAATAACAAGTTGAAGTTGTGGCTGTACAATGAGTTCGGCTACAGCACCGTCCTGTGGGCGGTTGATCCGCAGGACTGGAGGCGTCCCGGCCCGGCGGTTGTTGCGCAGCGAATTATCTCAAACACGAGTGCTGGTGCGATCATTCTTGCTCATGATATTCATGCACCCACGATTGTTGCAATGCCGAAGACGCTCGACGGACTGCTGGCAAGGGGCTATCGCTTTGTCACGGTCAGCCAACTGATCGCAATGGAGAGCAGGGGAGTGGCATCGACAGGAGGATAAGGAAGGCTTAACCACTGCCGATTTTCTGCAATCAGGCGCATATCGCATGGCGTGCGAATTAGCAAAGCTCCTTTTCAGCGAAGTGATGACCAGCTATTGTTTGCCCAATGGACGGTGATAACTGGATCTCCTGCCGGGTGCGTTTGAGTAACGCGCTGCTGAGGCTTGTTGATGCGGGGCATGAGCTCGGTATAGCAGCTGAGGAAATAGCGCTGTGGCGCACGGTTGCCGCTTCACTGGAGGATCCGCTGATGGTGCTCCTCAGTGGTGCCGGGGGTTGCGGCAAGAGCAGCCTTGCCGGTGCCTTGGCGCAGGGCAGCCTTGTTCTCGAAACCGACCTGGACCCGGCTTGTTCTCCGGACCTGGTAATGTGGAAATACGGCCCGGAACCGATGGATGTGACGGATGGCGATGTGCTGGAAAGCTATCACCCGGCCATCGGCCTGAAGTCTTGTGAGTTTGTTGAGGTTTTCCCGCGCGCCCGTGACAGTGAAGCCGACGCACTGGGTCGGGCTTACATGATGTCAGATCTGGTGTTACTGGTATTTTCGGCCGCCGATCCCTGGGGGGAGCAGCAGTGGGAATTGCTGGGTGATATGCATCGTCGACGGGAACAGCCGGTGGCTGTCGTTGTCACTCATGCCGAGCAGCGCACGGAGGAGGAACTGCATGCAATTATTGAGCACCTTTGCCAAACAGCACAGCGAATCTCCTGCCAGGAGGCACCAGGTTTCATCGTTTCAACAACCGAGATACTTGCTGCCCGGCAAGGTGCATCCGAGGGCGATGCACTGCAGGGGGCAAGAGGGATAGCACCTCTCAGGGAATGGCTTGGTCAATCAATACTGCAGTGTCCGGCGGTGAGGGCAGCAAGAGGGCGTGCGCAATCAGTCCTCAAGGCTGCGGCCCGGGGTGTGGTGGCGGCACTTGAGAAATCTGTCGGGGATTCCGGAGCGGAGGCGGAATGTATTCGCTGGATCGATCTCGAGATTGAGCGGGAATGCAGGCAGGCACTGGCAGTGGCGGCAGGGGGGATGACCCCGGTTTTTGAGCACTACCAGGAGGAGGTGCTGCAGCTGCGCGCCAAGCTCTCGAGGAAGCTTGGGTTGCTTGGTGTCCCGCAATCACTTTTGCAGGGTGGTCGCTGGATAGCCACTGGCCGGCAACGCATGGCGGATGTGGCTGCGAGCGCGGCCGAGCAAGGTGTGCGTGGGTCGATCGTCGAGATGGAGATCTGTATTTCCACCTCGAGGCGGCGAATACGGGAACGGGTTGCCGGGGTTTTCGGTGAAGATGTCATTAAGGATCCGGTAAAATTTGAGGTCGGGTCACTGCCTGCCGAACGCCTCAAGGAACTTGGCCGTCGTGCCAATGTCCGGGTGTATGAAGCGGTGGCGGATCGTGAGGAGGGAGCAGCAATCGGGGCAATGCTTGGCTGGCGGCGGGTGTTATTGTGGATGATCCTGCTGGGCGTTGCTGTTGGCGGGCAGAGAGTGTGGGCACTGTCACTCTGGTCGTGGCGTGGTGAGGGGTTTTCCGCGGTTCTTGTGCCCGGGGCTTTGAGTGTTGCGCTGCTCTGGCTGTTGGTTTACCTGCGCGGCAGGCGCAGGAGGATCCTTGCCTTTTACGATCGCGTAATGGATGCTTCCCGTGTCCAGATTGAGCGCGGGCTTGAAGATATTCACGGGATCGAGATCGAGCGATCCCGGCAGGGTATCCCTGAGGCATTGGCATCATTGAGGGAAAGGGCAGCGGAATTAGCCGGCAACCGCCGAAAGTGCCGTGAGCGGGTGGCGGAGGCAATCAGCTGTGCCCAAGAACTCTGAGCTTTAATCATCGGCAAGTGCCATTATCCTGCACCATTACAGATGGGCGCCCCTGAACTTCCAGACAAACCGTTCCAGAGCCGCAGGGTGGTGTTCTTTCAGCGTGCCATGAGCACCTTGATCCTCTGGATACTGGTTGCCGTGGCACTCGCCTTTGAATCGCAACTGCTTTTCTCGGTGTTGATTGTAGTGATCGGAACGCTTGCCCTGCTGGAATTCCTCGGGTTATTGGAGCTGGAGGGGACGCCCGGATGGTACGGCATCCGCTGGGGATTGCCCGTTGTCGCCGTTTCCTACCTCGGGGCAGTTGCCTTCGTATGTAGCAAAGGGGAATTCACAACGCTTGCCCTCCTTGATCCTGCTTGCCTTGTGGCGGTTGTTCTGGTCACGACCTTACTGCTTTTATTTCACCCGGTTGACGGGAAACGCACCAAAGACATGTTTTTTGGTTCGGTGTTCGGGTTCCTCTATACCGTAATATTGAGTTCTTTCCTGCTTCGCGTGCTTTATTTTACGGTTGGGAACAACGGTTCCGGCGTTGCCATGACGGGTCAGTACTACCTGCTGTTCCTGCTCGTGGTTACCAAGTTCTCTGACATGGGTGGCTACGTTGTCGGGACCATGATCGGCAGGCACAAGATGATCCCTCATATCAGTCCGGGAAAAACCTGGGAGGGTTTTATTTTCGGTTGCCTGGTTTTTTCTGTTGCCGGGGGGTGTGCGGTGTTCGCGATGTTCGGTGAGCGTATGCCACTGCTCACCTGGCCGCATGTGGCGATACTCGGGTTTGTCCTTGGTATTGTTGCCGTGGCCGGCGATCTTGCCGAATCAATCGTGAAGCGTTGTCTGGTTCGGAAGGATTCCGGGCATGCGTTGCCCGGGATTGGTGGTGTGCTTGATTTGATCGACAGTATTCTGTTTACTTCACCCGTTTTGTTTTTCTATCTGAAAGCGATTAGCTGATGCCCGCCCTGAAGAAGAAAGTTGTGGTGCTTGGCTCGACCGGGTCGATAGGGCAAAGTGCGCTGAGGGTTGCGCGTAATCTTCCCGAGCACATGGAAGTGATTGGTCTGGCCGCAGCGCGATCCGTCGGGAAATTGGCCGAACAACTGGTGGAGACCGGTGCGAGGCATGCCTGCCTGAGCGATTCCAATTCGGCGCAATCCCTTGCAGCTCAAATTAGTGACGATATTACACTGTACTCAGGGGAAGATGGCATGGTCGAGTTGGCAACGCTCGAGGAGGCGGACATTGTCCTGGTGTCTATCGTGGGCGTTGCCGGGTTGCGCCCGGCATTGGCAGCCCTTGAGGCAGGCAAGGACCTGGCGGTTGCCAGTAAGGAAATCCTGGTAATGGCGGGGCAGCAGGTGATGGAAACCGCACGCCGCACCGGCGCGAAAGTGTTGCCTGTAGACAGTGAGCACAACGCTATATTTCAGTGTCTTGAAGGACGATCCCCGCAGGAGGTATCGCGGCTGATCCTGACAGCTTCCGGGGGGCCGTTCCGGGAACTTCCCGCAGCAGACCTAGCGAAGGTAAGCCCGGAAGATGCACTCAAGCACCCGACCTGGGATATGGGGCCGAAAATCACAATTGATTCGGCAACCCTGTTCAATAAAGGCCTTGAGATGATCGAGGCTCGCTGGCTCTTTGGAGTGGAGATGGACCGTGTTGACGTGATCATCCATCCGCAAAGCATTATCCATTCGATGGTGGAGTTTACCGACAACTCGGTACTGGCACAATTAAGCGTCACCGATATGTGCTTTCCAATCCAGTATGCAATCACCTGGCCGGAGCGTGTTCCCAATACCCTGCCGCCGCTTGATCTGGCAGAGCTTGCAAAGCTTGATTTTGAAACTCCGAGGTTTGATGATTTCCCGGCACTGAACCTGGCCCGCAGGGCCGGCGAGGTTGGCGGCAGTTTGCCTGCGGTAATGAATGCCGCCAATGAGGTCGCGGTTTCACGTTTCCTGCAGGGCGATTGCAGGTTCCCGCAAATCTGGGAGCATGTGGCAGCGGTTATGGATGCCCATGGGGTGATCGTTAAACCGAACCTTGATGAGCTGATCGCTGCGGATACCTGGGCACGCACGGTGCCCTTCCCGTCATGCCGGGCCTGAGCAGTGATGGCACAAGGGGTTGACATGCCCGTGGTGCGTATTTTTGCTGTGCAGGCTCCGGATACAGCCGGAATATCAAGAGTCTCCTGATTTTTTCTGGTGCATGTTTCCCATTGGGTGGTATTGCGGAGGGGGCGGCGACTTCACGGGACTTTGCGGGGAGAGTCCGGGGTGTTATATTAATGTGCGCGTTTCTGTGGAACTGCCGATTTTAACGAGTTACCAAGTATCGATCTGCAATGTGGGATTTAATTACCGGAATCGGAAAATTTCTTTGGGTGATCTTCCAGGTCATTGTCCTGTTTAACCTGTTGATCGTGGTACACGAGCTCGGCCACTACTGGGCGGCGAAGTGGCGTGGGCTCAAGGTTGAGAAGTTCCAGATCTGGTTTGGCAAGACGATCTGGAAAAAAGAGATCAATGGTGTCCAGTGGGGGTTGGGAACAATCCCCATGGGAGGCTTCGTGGCATTGCCGCAGATGGCCCCGATGGAGATGCTTGAGGGCGGCGGCGATGACAAGGAGAAGTTGCCGCCAATCACTCCACTGGACAAGATCATTGTTGCCTTTGCCGGGCCGTTGTTCAGTTTCGGGCTGGCTTTTGCCTTTGCCTTGCTGGTGTGGGGTGTGGGCAAGCCGGAGCATGTGCGCATGACCACCAATATTGTGGGGTCGGTTGCGTCTGATTACCCTGCGGCTGCCGCCGGGCTCAGGCCGGGTGATGAGATTCTTTCCGTTGACGGGGTCGAGGTCTCCGGTTTCGGGGGCATGGTTGATTCCATCATCGAGCGCATTGTCTTCAGCAAGGGGGAGACGATCCAGCTGGTTTTGCGCCGCCCCGGGGTGGAGGAACTGATGAATATCGAGGTTGGCTATAAAATTGAGGACAAGGGGGCAATGGAGCGGCCGGATCACAGGCGTATTGGCATCGCTCCCGCTTCACCGGCCTTTGTCGCGGCTGCCGCAGAGGGAAGCCCGGCGATGAAGGCGGGGCTGAAAGCAGGGGACGAAATTCTGAGTGCCAACGGGGAAATTCTCCACAGCCCGGTTCGCCTGATGCAGATTGCCGAGCAGGGGGAGGGCAAGGCCATTGAGTTATTGGTGCGCAGGGCGGGTGAGAATGTTTTCCTGACACTGATCCCGGGGAAACCGAAAGCGCCGGAGGATGCAGTCTACCAGACCGGGATTGTGTGGGACAACAGCAAGGGGCAGAGTTTGATGCATCCCGGTCCTGACCCCTTCCGGCAGGTGTGGGAAGGAGGCACAGCGATTTTCCGCACCATAGGATCACTGTTTTCCTCCGAGTCTGATGTCAGTGTGCGGCACATGAGCTCTGCGGTGGGTATCGGCAACTTCTATTACCAGACGCTCTCGGACCCGGTCAACGGCTGGCGGCTGGCTCTGGTGTTGAGCGTGCTCATCAATGTCAACCTGGGCCTGCTCAACCTGTTGCCGTTTCCGGTTCTGGATGGCGGGCATATCACGATGGCAACCTACGAGTGGATTCGCAAGAAGCCGATTAATTTGCGCTTTCTCGAGATTTTTCAGACCGCCTGCGCGCTGCTGCTTATTGGGTTCATGGTATACGTGACCTTTTACGATGTCGGTGACATTGTACGTGGCGGCGAGACTGAGCCTATTCGCTGGTGAGCATTTGCTGCGAATGAATCAACCGGACTACACACGCGACCTTTACCGTTATCAGCGCCGGCGTAGTCGCGAGGTCGATATCGGGGGGGTGCGCGTGGGAGGGGACAACCCGATCCGGGTGCAGTCGATGATCATCTCCGACACCATGGATACCGGGGCTTCAGTGAAGGAGGTGCTCGAGTTGGCCGGGAAAGGGTGCGAGATCGTGCGCATTACCGCGCAGACACGGAGGCATGCGGCAAACCTTGAGCATATCGTTGCCGGTATTCGTTCTGCCGGGTGCGATATACCGACAGTTGCCGACATCCATTTCAAGCCGGACGCCGCACTGGAGGCGGCAAAGTGGGTGGAGAAAGTGCGTGTTAACCCGGGCAACTACGCTGACAAGAAGAAGTTTGAGATCCGTGAATATACTGACGGGCAATATGCCGGGGAAATCAGCCGTATCGCTGAGCAGTTCACACCGCTGGTTGAGCGTTGCAGGGAGCGCGGAGTGGCAATGCGTATCGGCACCAACCACGGCAGCCTGAGTGACCGGATCATGAACCGCTACGGTGACACACCGCGCGGCATGGTCGAGAGTGCGTTAGAGTTTGCCCGCATAGCCCGTGACCTTGATTACCATGATCTCGTGTTCTCGATGAAGGCGAGCAACCCGAAGGTGATGATTGAGGCCTACCGGCTGCTGGTCGTTGCGTTGGAAACGGAAGGGCCAGACTGGAATTATCCGCTTCATCTCGGGGTTACCGAGGCCGGTGACGGCGAGGATGGCCGGATTAAAAGCGCAATCGGCATCGGCTCACTGTTGCTCGACGGAATTGGCGACACGGTACGTGTTTCACTGACCGAGGATTCACGCCACGAGATTCCCGTGGCGAAGGCGCTGGTGGCAAGCTGTGCGCGGCAGGTGGCGGCAGGTGAACTTGCCGGCAGGCCGGAACCCGCGCCATTTGATCCCTTCGATTATGGGCGACGACCCTCGGGAAAAATCGAGGTGCAGGGTGTTTCCCTCGGTGGCGGCGAGACCGTCCGGGTGATGACAAGCAGGGAGAAATTCGACGCGGTGGCTCACAAGCTTCAACAGATGGGCGATTTCCAGCCCGAGATTGTGGCCGAGACATCAGGAATGGTGGAAGTCGACCCGCGTGATGATGAAGCAATCACGAAACTCAATGCATTGCCGGATCCGGTCCTGGTTACCCTTGCCGATGATCTGGATTTGCCGGTGGTCGCGGGGTTCCGGCTGTTGGCCGCGAGGATTGAAGCGCGGCATCCGCTGGTCTTGAAAGACAGCCTGAAAGGCAACGCAGAACCGGGGAAGGATTTTCTCGACACCCTGCTGGATGCCGCGGTGAATATCGGCTCATTGCTGTGCGACGGTATTGGTGACGCGGTTCTGGTCCAGGGTGAGCAGGCTCCCGGGCAGACCCTGCGCCTGGCGTATAATGTCCTGCAGGCGGCAGGAACCCGTATTTTCAAGACTGATTACGTGGCCTGCCCCAGTTGCGGCCGCACTCTCTTTGATCTGCAGGAGACGACGGCAAGGATCCGTGCGGCAACCAG
This sequence comes from Verrucomicrobiales bacterium, assembly GCA_046581505.1. GTDB lineage: Bacteria > Verrucomicrobiota > Verrucomicrobiia > Verrucomicrobiales > DEV007 > CACIUL01. The sequence goes on from JAYGGE010000137.1 coordinate 114,052, forward strand.
TCACCTGAAAGGGGTCCGCATTGCTGTCATGGGGTGCATCGTGAACGGGCCCGGCGAAATGGCTGATGCTGACTTTGGTTATGTGGGCGGCGCACCGGAGAAGGTCAACCTTTATGTTGGCAAGCAGGCGGTGCAATTCAACATTCCCCAGGATGAGGCGGTGGATCGGTTGATGGACCTGATCAAGGAGCACGGCCGCTGGATCGATGCACCGGCGCATATGACTACCGGTCCTGCGTAAATTCCCGGGCAACAAACTGTTGTGCAATTCATTCCCCCCGACTATTTCCGCAAGCTGGACAAGGCGGAGATTTTTCCTGGTCTGCAGCGCCAGCTGGAAATAGACCTTGGCTGTGGCGCCGGATCATTCCTGGCCGGGCTGGCCGGGCATCATCCTGAGCGTGATTTTCTCGGTGTTGAGCGGCTGCTTGGCCGTGCGCGGAAAGCATATCGCAAGGCATGCCGGGGGGATCTGGAAAATCTCAAGGTGCTTCGCCTTGAAATTTCCTACGCACTCGAGTGGCTGTTGCCGGATGCCTGCGCATCGCGAATTCACCTGCTTTTTCCCGATCCCTGGCCGAAGAAGAGGCACCACAAGCGCCGGCTGGTGACGGCGGAGTTTTGCGCGGCACTGGGACGGGTGCTGGAGCCGGGCGGCGAGTTCCTGCTGAAGACTGACGATGTAGAGTATTTCGAGGAGTCGATGACGGTGCTCGCGGCCTCGCCCGACCTTAATGAGATTGCCTGGGAGGACGGCGCGTTCTTCTATCCGCAGACTGATTTTGAACACCGGTGGCTGGGGCGGGGGAGAACCATTCAATCAGCACGCTTCAGAGTGAGCGTCTGATTGTCGAGGAAGGCGGTGATGTAAGCATTCTCTGCATCGAGGCGGATTGATATTGCACCGCTCCTTGCCTGCTCAAAGAGCTCGATTTCCCGGTCACGAATTGATTCTTTCCAGTTGCGCAGGGAGTTTCGTGAAGCCGGGCGCAGGGTGCCGGAAACAATGATTGCCTGGGGCGCAACAGTGTCGATGAAACCGGGCAGGCCCGAGTAGTCACTGCCGTGTTGCCCCTTGACCAGGACGTCACTGCGCAGCCCGTCATGATCAATGTTCTCCATCAGCCACCGCTCCGTGTAGAACCCGGAGTCGGACATGAACAGCACCCGCCAGCCGTCGGGGCCGCGCAGCTGGACAACCAGGCAGCGATCATCGGCGACGAAGCCGGGAGCATCCTTTTCCGGGGGGTAGAGGATGTGCAAATGATGGCCGCTGCCGAGGTCAATCTTCCCACCCGCTGCAGGGGACTCGGTATGGATACCCTTTTCCCTGGCGGCAAGGAGCGCGGAACGCCATGCCGGAGAGGTGCTGTTGAGTGGTGTCGTGAGCAGCCGGCGTGGATGATACTCCTGGATTGCGGTGACTGCTCCGCCAACGTGCCCGATATCCCCATGGCTTAGAAGCAGGCCGTCGAGCCGCCCGGAGCCGTAGCTGCGCAGCAGCGGGTGAACGCTGCCCCTGAAAGCACTTTCGGAACCGCTGTCGATCAGCCAGTCGGCTCCCCCGCGCAGGGCAATGTGGCATGCACCTCCCCCGTAGGGGAGGTCGAGCACGTTGATCTCACACCTGTCGCGAAGCAGCCGGGCGGGGGATGGAACCATCCAGTGGCCACCGGGAATCTGCGAGAACGTGCTGGCGGTTGCCGCTGCCGTCTTTGCCCACAGTGCGTTGGACTCGTTGATGATTTCCGCCGGCAGCGGATGACCCACCGGGGCAAGGATGACTGCAAGGGCTGCGGTTCCAAGCACCATGAAGGCCAGCGGGATGAGCAACAGGTTGGCGATAATCGATACCGGCGTGATGAGGCCGAAGAAATACCAGGTGAGCAATGAGGAGCCTGCCCAGGCGGCAATTGACATTGCCGTGAGGCCGGTAATTTTTTGACTCACTGCATTAAAAATCCGCTTTCCCGGAGTGATGAGTGACTTTGGCAGGAAGGGGTCAGGCAGGAAGGGGCGTTCCAGGTATCTGCCAACGGGAGTTGCCAGTGCGACGATACTGATGAGCACGCAAAAGGAGAGCTGGAAGCCCGGGCGGAAGAGTTGGTTGGTGTCAAAGAGGAGGATAACCAGGGCAGCCGCGGCAGTGCTGTTAAATACTCGTGGTTCGCGTCCGAAAAGCATCCCGCCAAAGAAAATTACCGCCATTACCGCGGCGCGGCATGCGGAGGGTCGCAACCCGGTTATGATTGCGTAGGCAATGACTGCCAGGATCACCGCGAGGACAGCAACATTGCGGTGCAGGCCGAAGATTGACGTGATTACTGATATGCCGAACCAGGTTAATACAGCAACAATGCCGACATGGAGGCCGCTTACGGCAAACACGTGCAGGGTGCCGCTGAAACGGAACTTGTCCGTAAGGTAATCCGGCGTGGTGTCCCTTTGACCAAGGGTCATGGCCCTGATAATTGCGATGGCTTCGGTTTCATTTTCGCCGAGTCCCCGGGTGATCTGTTCGGAAATCCATTTTCGGCAGCGAAGGCCGGCAGCGATTACCGGGTTGCCCTTGTCGGCCTCTAGTTTTTCAATGCCTTGTTCGTTACAGAACAACTCGGCGTGTATTCCGCGATTACGGAGAAAACCTGCGTAGTCAAAGCTTGCCGGGTTGCGCCTTGGATTCGGTCTTCTAAGGATTCCCCGCAGGCGAAACCGGTCACCATAACTGATTGCCGGTGAACCCCTGATTGCCACCAGGATGCGATTCTGGTGGGCAAATGCCTTGCCGCTCTTGCCGCTGATCTTTTCGATTCGCAATTCAAATTGCGTGCGGGTTGATATCCTGCCTCCCTGTCTCGGCGGCGAGGTGACAACACCTTCGACAGTGACAGGCAGGGAGCCATTGGCAAGGTGATCAAAGAACGGCGCACTGCGTTGCGCGTTGGTTTGGAGAAGGTGCAGGAATCCGCCCGACATGAAGGTAAAGATCAGGAGAGTCGTAATGCGCTCCCACCGGACCCATGCCAGTAGTGAAAACGCAAACAGGGCATAACAGGTGTTAAATCCCGGTGAAGCCGAGCTGGTCCATGCGATGCCGGTGGTGAAACAGAGAGCGACAGCGGGCAGCGGTGACCTGAAGGCAGAGCATGGAGAGCTTCTGCCTTCGCCTGACATTGGTGGATTATCGGGCAGCGTGTTAACCGATCTGGTTTATCTCGTTGAGTTTGTGGTGAGCGTTTGCCGAGTGGCGGGTATCAGGAAATCTGTTAATGACCAGTTGCAGGAGTTCCTTGGCCCGGTTCTCGTCATTTTTTTCATTGAGGTAAAGTGCCTGAATTCGGAAGATCAGGAAAGTGGCATCGTTGATGGGCCATTCCTTGCTCTCAACTGCAGTTTCAAGGGTCATGATAGCGGCATCGACATTTCCAAGGTAATCCTGCTGTATTTTGGCAATCTCAATGATCGGGAAACGATTGTCGGGTTCATCATCAGCGATTTCCCTGTAGGCCTCGACAGCACCCTCGTAATCGCCCTGGGTTACTTTTGCGGCAGCCTTGGTAAAGGCGTCCGGTTCAATCATTGCGGGTGCGGAGTAAAAGAATGCGCCGATGCTTTCACCGATTCGAGGCAGCACGACGAGCACGAAGATGATGCCTCCCAATACGGTGAACCCCATTAATGACACGAATTGAATCCCGACCTTGCTTTGCTCCTGCCAGGTCCCCCAGTTGGTGAACATCCACCAGCTGTAGAGCACGATGAGTGTGATCAGGATATTAAAGGCAATGATTTTCTTGTTAGACATCAGGCGATTATGCCCGGCAACCCGGATCGCAGTGAAATTTGAAGCCTAAATCCCCGATTAAACCAAGCAAAGAATTTGATGAGTGAGAAGAATCCTCCCGAAACTCCTTGAGAGAAATAGTAAAATATAGGCTTCCCGCAGGGTAAAAATCAAATTTGCGAACGTCGGGCACCGGGGAACTCCATACTTTTCAGCCTTGTGCAGTAAAAATTCCAGCAATCAGGAGAGTTAGAAATTCCTTGCTTTCGTTGACTTTATTGCTGATATTACGTTGCTTTCCCTTCTGCAAAGAAGAGTTCTCGGAACTGGCCGGAAAGTTACCGCCCTGTCGTCATTTTCTGTTTCAATTTAATTTAACTCTATTTAATGAAAGCCAATCTTTGGAAAAAAGTTTTAATTATCCTGGCAACGGTCAGTTTGACTGCTGGTATTGGCTTTGCTCAAGACGGGAGGCGTGCGGCTCAAGTCATAGAGAACGTGGAGGCCGACATTGCAGGTAATCCCCAAAGAGCGGCGTTCATTGTGCGCAGGGCGGTTAAACGCAATCCCGAACTTGCTGCACAGATTGTGGCAGCAGCCATTGAAGCAGGTGCCGATCCTGTTGCCGTTGTTTCGGCAGCCGTGCAGGCGGCCCCAAAGCAGGCGGCCGTTATTGTGGCCGCAGCTGCAGAGGCCGGCGGCGATAATGTCGATATTGCAGCGCTCGTGGCGGCTGCTGTGGCTCAGGCACCCCGGGAGGCTGGACCTATCAGTGGTGCGGCTATTGAAGCAGGTGGAGATGCCGCGGAAGTGGTGGCCGCCGCAGTGAAGGTTGCACCGAGAAGGGCGGTTGTGATCATGGATGCAGCGGTAGAAGCGGCTCCAGCGCAACAGGCTGCGATAGTCGGAGTGGTTGTCAACGCTAGACCCCGGAGAGCGTGGGCAATTGTTTCACGGGCGGTTGAACACAATCCCGAGCTTGCTAATGAAATTGCCGTAGCAGCTATTGCAGGAGGTGGTGATGCTGCGGATGTCGTCTCGGCAGCCGTGCAGGCTGCTCCTCAACAGGCGGCCGGAATCGTTGCCGCAGTTGCAGAGGCCGGTGGCGATGATGTGGATATTCCAGAGATCGTGGCGGCGGCTGTAATCATGGCACCCCGGCAGGCTGCAAGTATCAGCGGTGCGGCCATTGAGGCAGGTGGAGATGCCGCGGAAGTGGTGGCCGCCGCAGTGGAGGTTGCACCGGGACAGGCGGCAGCAGTGATTGAGGCTGCTGTAGTTGTGGCACCGGGAGAACAGGCAGCAGTGAACGCAGCAGTGAATGCTGTATTTGCAGGTGGCGCACCTCCCTCGCCAGCAGCTCCGGGCCCGGGTGCCCGTCCACCGACTCCAGGAATTCCGGAGGCTGTGGCTGCTCTGCCGCTTCCCCAACCAGAGCAGATTATTGTTGTGGGTATTGCCCTTATTGCACCGATTTTTCTACATCATTTTAATGAACATGAGCAGCAGGAAATCATTGAGCAACGCTTGGCGGTGGCACAGAAAATCCTCTTGCATATTGCGGAGAGTGGCGGCCGGGGGCAGCAGTTGCGGCTGCGATTGCCGAGGTGCTGGGTGATCTGTTCCCGGCTTCACCCACAAATGGCGCCTAAGCCTAAAAAGGCATTTTTTCCTGCAAAGGCATTTTTTTTGGGATCGTAATTGACAATTGGCCCATTAAGTTTTTAAAACAGGAGGTTAAAGACACTATTAGTGTGGTTGAGTTTACAAAGAAAAGTGCATTGAACCCGAAAATGATAAAACAAATCCAACTCGTTCCTGTAATCCTTGTCGGGTTTGTCTCAAGTCTATTTGGCCAAGGAATGGCGAGCATTGGCCTGCTTAGCGATTTTGAGGATTTTGATTCGAGCTTGCCCTTTACCACGACAATTTCGACCGTTTTTGGCTATGACAGCAACGTTGACAGTCGCCCCAAGTTTGTTGAGGATGCTTCCAGCTATACTCAGGGAAGGGTGTCGGGAGCCTATTCAGCAGTGCGCGGGAAAACGCACTTTGGGCTGAATGCCGGTTTTGCGACCATGTATTATTTTGAGCGGGAGGATACCACATTCAATTCTGCAGATGGATCGCTGAACATCTATCATAAAATCACCCCACGCCTGACCCTTGCCAATAAGTCTTACCTGTCCTACTCGATTGAGCCTAACCTTGCTCTTGGGGCTTCAGCGTCGCGGCGACTTTCCCATTATTACTACGGGCACAACAATCTTTCGCTGACATATGCGTTTAATCGGCGTATCACGTCAATTACCCGCCTGGGGGTAAACGGTATTGATTATGAGGATGAGATCAACTCGGCAGGAGAGGATAGACTGAGATATAATATTTCCCAGGAAATGCGTTACGTCCTCAACGTTGTCACGGACCTCGTTGGAGAATATCGTCATGCAAGCGTAAATTATGATATCGCTGACCTTGATTACGGTGCTCATTATCTTCTCGCCGGGCTCAATCACCGTTTCAGCTTATTGCTGCGCGGAACATTGATGGCCGGTGCCCACACCCGCTCTTATGACAACGGCAATGAAGACGGCTGGAAGCCATATCTGGAAACTTCGCTTCGTTATGATGTGACCGAGAAGACAAAGTTGGCCTGGATCAACCGGGTGGGCTATGAAGACGGTGAATTCGTTTCGAATCGGGCTACCTCAAGATCGGGTTTCAAGTCATCGGTAAACCTTACGCATTCCTTTACTGATCGCCTGCGCAGTGAGTTTGGCTTGTCATACCAAAACAGTAATTTTGAGCGTCCCGAGATGATTGACCTGGCTGAAGAGTTGCAGAGTGTCAACTTGGGGCTCAGCTATCAGTTGTTTTCAAATATCGATCTCAATGCACGTTATTCCTATATATCGCTGGGCTCTGAGGACTTGTTCAGAGATTTTCTCAGGCATCGTATTTCAGCGGGCATGAGTATCAAGTTTTGATCGGCATTATCGCCTGATGAATTCTTGAACAAATCAACGTACTGTATTGTCTATGCTTCCCCAGAGTAGCCGTCACAATACTTTGAATTACGCGATATTTTGTTAATATTTGTTGAGTGGCGGGGCAATTAAACATACCCTTTTCTCTAGCCATTGTGACGTATTGGCATGTCCTCCAGTCTATACAAAACAATTAATGCCTGAACAAAGTGAGATAAAACTTCACGCACTTGATTATTGGCAGGTTCTTCGAAATCGATTTCCTGTCATAATGCTGGCTTTTTTCCTGGTGTTTATGACGGCCCTCGTCATCGCCTACCTGCGCCCCAGTGAATATCTTGGAAGGGTGCAGTTACAGGTCCAGCGTGAGGTCAGTGAACTGGAGGTTTTCCGCGAGACGGGTTCTGTAGCGGATGCAAGTGAGGCATCGCCCCACATGACATTCATGCAGACGCAGTTCGAGATTATCAAGAGCCGGAAGACACTGCTGATCGTGGTCAACAACCTTGACCTGATTCGGGAGTTTGGAGCGATCGACGAGCAGCAGGCATTCCTGATCCTGAAAAATAAGATCGATACCGAGAGCGTTCGCGGGACGGATCTCATTGATATTGAAGTTTACCATACTGATTCGAAGTTGACTGCGGAAATAGCCAATGGGGTAGCCAGGGCCTACAGGACACGGCGGGTGGAAGAGATGCAAGAGCGCGCAGGAGTGGCACTTGATACACTTACCAATCAGATAGAAAAACAGAAGTCAAAGCTGGATAAATTGCGCGCTTTGATGCTTGATAAAATGGAGCAATACAGGGTGGTGGACTTGCAACTTGGAACACCTGCCTGGCTTCGCGGCAATCAGCCGAATACCGGCATTGGTACGCTGGTTATGCGGGCAAAAGAACAAGAATTTTTGGCTGAAAGCAGCCTCGAGAATTTGCGAACAACCATTGGCGCACTCCAGAATCTCAACGGCGATGATCTCATCAAGGAAGCGGTCGATCTGGGAATAAACAACCCAACCCTGGCACGGCGTTATCCGGATTACCAGACTGCTTTACTTGGCCGTGAGGCGCTCATTAAAGCCGGTGTTGGTGTTCGGCATCCGAAGATCATCAATATTGACCATCAAATTGTGCTGCTCAAGGAGATGCTGCTTGAAGCTGTGGATACGGCGAAGAGTGCTTTGGCAACTAAGCTTTCGATGGCCGAGCAAACCCTCCTGAACACGAAGGCTACCAAGGAGGGGATCGAGCTGCAGTCACTGAGAGAGCGTCGCGAGAACCTTGAATATATTGATGCGAAAAAAGATTATGAGCTCAGTAAAGAGGTTCTCCACAAGATGCAGGAGAATCTTGATAAGGAGACCATCGATATGGGCAGCACGAAGAGCCCGATTGTTATCCACGAAGATGCTGTCGAGCAGATTATTCCTGCTCGTCCGAACATTCAGCTACATATTATTCTCGGAGCTGTGGTCGGGCTGGTATTCGGGGTAGGCATGGCATTTTTTCTGGAATATCTCGATACTTCGGTGAAGTCACTTGAAGATATTGAGCGTTATCTTGGGGTTGCGGTACTTGCCGTCATCCCCAAGGATATCGGGATCCTGCACAAGCAGAGCGGGCTGACCCCTGATGCGGAAGCTTATCGTATCCTGCGCACCAATATCGAATTCAATCGCAGGAGTGCGGATGCCAATTCGATTGCCATTGTTAGCGGCGGAGCCGGTGAGGGCAAGTCAACCACGCTCGTTAATTTGGCTTATGTCTGTGCCCAGGGGGGCTATACCACCCTGATGATTGATGGAGACCTGCGTCGCCCTCAGTTGCATACCTTCTTTGACGTTAATAATTCTGTCGGCCTGACAAATTACCTGACCACTGACCTTGTTCTTGAGGATGTTATCCTGCAGACGACGATCGAAAATCTTTATTTCATGCCTTCTGGAATCCTGCCCGCGGATGCGGCGGGGATCCTCAACTCGCGGCGCATGTCCGAGCTCATGGCTAACGTCAAAAGTCGTTTCGACCTCATCTTGATCGATTCTCCGCCAATTCTTGGTGTAAGTGATGCCTCGGTACTCGCTTCCGAAGCTGATCTCACAATGGTTGTTATTCAGCATCGCAAGTTGCCGCGCAACATGCTGGTAAGGGTAAAGCAGGCGATTGAGAATGTCGGCGGCGATATGTTTGGCGTTGTCCTCAACAATGTTGATGTGCGCTCTGACAACCAGTATCAATATTACACAAGTTACTACACCTATTATGCTCCCAGCAATATCCAGAAATCGCCCAAGGACGGTTTGCAGGAGTCCGACCCCGGTGAAATGACAAAGGTGGAAGTGGCTCAGGTCGAGAGTTCAGATGACGGGGATGATGAATATTAGAAATCCCGGTATCATGTTATATAATGGCATTATGCTCATCACTAAACAGGATCTCAGAATGCCATGAGAGTCCATACAATGGTTTTATCCGCAGTTATGGGGGTTGCCACGGTGTCTGCACAGGAGCCCCAGCTGGAAAACGGCCAATCGTTTGTATTGCGCTTGGCGGGTGTCCCGGCGGATGACCAGGTATCCATCAGCCAGATATATACCATTAGTGATAACGGAACCATCAAGCTGCTTTACCTGGAAGACGAGATGGCGGTATCTGGACTGCGTCCTTCTGAACTTTCGCGCAAGATTGAGGCGACGTATAAGGCGGCCCAGATTTTCACCAAACCCAATGTTGTCATAACACTTGGCGAAGCAAGCGGAGTGCAACGCTTCACAAGCATCCTTGGCGAAGTTGCAACCCCGCGCACGATAGGGATAACCCCGGGCATAACGATGATTGATGCAATAGCCCAGTGTGGCGGGTTTAGCACATTCGCGAATCCCAAAAAGGTTAAGTTAACCCGGGATGGTAAAATTTCTTTGCACGATTTGACGACAACGACCAACAAGGACAATATCAAGCTCAAATCCAACGACATTATAACTGTTCCCGTACGTCGTTTGTTTGGGGGTTGAAACTAAAGAATAGGCCCCGGAATGGGTGCTGTTTCTTTTTCCCGGGCGTTTTAGATGCTTTGAATCAGGTGGCGGTTGCTGTTCATGTAAGAGATCCCTGATATGACGGTCAGCAATACACAGATCCAAAGTAAGCCAGTTCCGATTTGGGTGGGGATAAAGCCCGCAATCGATGCGGGCAATGCCTCTTTCTCGCCAGCCCCCAGAATAACCAGAAAGTAAGTGGCAGAGGCGATTTGTGAGACTGTCTTCCACTTGCCGAGCGTATCGGCTACAATTACAGCACCCTGACTTGAAGCCAACAGCCGCAGGCCGGTTACCAGGAATTCGCGGCTGATGATGATGATGGTTATCCACGCCGGCACTATATCGCTGGCGGTGAGCATGATGAACACCGTACTAATGAGGATTTTGTCCACCAGTGGATCCATGAGTTTCCCAAAGTCGGTCACCAGGTTCATTTTCCGGGCGAGATATCCGTCGAGGAAGTCGGTTAGCGACGCTGTTATAAACAGCATGAGAGAAATCGTGCATCGTCCGGCAATAGCGGGCATTGAGATTACTGCAACGAATATTGCCGTTAACAGCAATCGGATCAGGGTTAGTTTATTCGGCAAATTCATTTCGGGGTGTTTATGGGGACAACACGTTTCCAAATTGGCACCACGCTTTTGAGTTTGTCCAGATACCATTGGGAGATTTCAAATGCTTCCCGGCTGCGAGAGCACCCGACACGCAACACAACAGAGGGTTGCGCAGCGTGCACCAAACCGATTCGGTGAATGAGTTGCGCACGGTGCCTGCAGAATATCCGACCAGCGTCTTCTCCGATTCTGCAGAGTGATTTTTCGGCCATACGCGGGTATGCAGTGTAGTCAATTCCTGCAATTGCCTGCCCGTTCTCGATGCCGCGGACAACTCCCCAGAAGACCACTTCGGCACCAAACTTTTGATCCCATCGGGGAGTTTCAGCAAGAATAGGATTGCTTGTGAGCCGGAAATCTAAAGTTGGCATTGGTGGTTGCGTAAGTTCCTTTTTGCGAATTCAATGACAGCGGGAGGTTATTTTCTCCCATGAAATTTTCAGATATTAAGAGCGAAGCAATAAAAATGAGCAAGAGTGACTTCGGATTGATTGGACTTGCGGTAATGGGGCAGAACCTGGTTCTCAATGTCGCGAGTCGCGGGTTCAGGGCATCGGTTTACAACCGTACTGTTGAAACCATGACTGGATTTATTAATGGTCCGGCACAAGGCACTGGTATTCAGGGGTATGAGAATGTCGAAGACTTTGTGATGAGCCTGGAACGACCGCGAAAGGTAATGCTCATGGTGCAGGCTGGTGCCCCGGTTGATGCAGTGATTGATCAACTTGTGCCGTTGCTTGAGAAGGGTGACTTGGTCATTGACGGGGGCAACAGCCTTTTCACCGACTCCGAGCGTCGGGCAAAGCAACTTGAGGAGCAAGGCCTGCTGTTTATAGGGACAGGTGTTTCCGGCGGCGAAGAGGGGGCTCTCAAGGGTCCTTCAATCATGCCGGGGGGGGATGAGTCGAGCTGGGAGATTATCAAACCTGTCTTTGAGGCGATTGCCGCAAAGGTCGATGGTGACCCCTGCGTGACGCATATAGGACCTGGCGGTGCCGGGCATTATGTGAAGATGGTCCACAACGGCATAGAATACGGTGATATGCAACTCATCTGCGAAGCCTACAACCTGTTGAAGTCTGCCGGGTTCACGACTGATGAGCTTGCGCAGGTGTTCGGCAAGTGGAATGAGGGTGATCTGGAAAGTTACCTGATCCAGATTACCGGCAAGATCCTCGAGCAGAATGACCCCGAGACAGGGCAACCGGTTGTTGATATCATTATGGATCGAGCAGGCCAGAAGGGGACCGGGCGATGGACAGTAATGAGTGGGGTTGAGAACGGCATCGTGATTTCCACAATCAATGCCGCTGTTGAGGCGAGGATCCTCTCTTCCATGAAGGAGCAGAGGATTCTGGCGGCATCGCAGCTCAAGGGTCCGTCAAGCCAGAGTTTAACTGATAACGGATGGAGTAAGGAGGAAATGACAGGAAAAGTGGAGTCGGCACTTCACGCATCGAAAATAATTTCATATGCACAGGGGCTCGATCTGATGAAAAAGGTGGGTATTGCACATGGCTGGGGATTGGATCTTGGTGCGATTGCCAGAATTTGGCGGGGCGGGTGCATTATCCGTGCACGGTTCCTTAATCGTATCACGGAGGCATATAGCCGGCAGCCCGACCTTGGAAATCTCATGCTCGATGACTATTTCAAGGCTATCCTCAACCGCAGTGAAAAGGACTGGCGGGAAGTCATCTGCCTTGCGGTAAGGGGCGGCATACCCGTTCCGGCCTTTAGTGCATCACTGGGGTATTACGATAGTTTTCGTGCTGAGCGTTTGCCGGCGAATCTGCTGCAGGCACAGCGGGATTTTTTCGGGGCGCACACATACGAGCGGGTGGACCGTCCTGCAGGGGAATTCTTCCACACCGATTGGCCTGAGGTTATCGGGCACTAGGCGGTATTTTTGCCGTAATTCCGGGGGTTTGTGCTGTATTTTGGGTATATTCGTGAAGTTGGGTCTAAATGCCGTTTAATTGAGCCAAAAAAATTTGACCCTATGAAGCTATCGGCTATAATTCCCGCCCGCCGACCGGAATACGTCGGGCTCCCGGAAGGCTTGAGTTGCTGTTGTGTACCTATGAGTGCACCTGTTTCTTATCGGCTTCAGGAAACGGTGTTCTTTGAGAAGACAGGTTCGATTTAGCGAAGACGTTTTACGTCGTTACTAGATCGAAATGAAAATTGAAAAAGCTAATTTGTGCGTTGCGTGCCGCTCGCTTGAAGCGATGTGGTGCGCGGTAACCGGGGTGCTTGAAAGTAGGCACCCTGATTCCCGTCAGAATATTTGGTTTTTAACCGGCTTGCCGGTTAAAAAACTGCATACTTTCTTTTCGGAGAGTTTGATTCTGGCTCAGAACGAACGCTGGCGGCGTGGATAAGACATGCAAGTCGAACGAGATTTAGCAAAGCTTGCTTTGCTAAATCTAGTGGCGAACGGGTGAGTAACACGTGAGCAACCTGCCCAGAAGCAGGGGATAGCCCACCGAAAGGTGGATTAATACCGTATGTGATCCCAAGAGGCATCTCTTGGTGATTAAAGCCGGGGATCTTCGGACCTGGCACTTCTGGATGGGCTCGCGACCTATCAGCTTGTTGGTGAGGTAACGGCTCACCAAGGCGACGACGGGTAACTGGTCTGAGAGGATGATCAGTCACACTGGAACTGAGACACGGTCCAGACACTTACGGGTGGCAGCAGTCGAGAATCATTCACAATGGGCGCAAGCCTGATGGTGCGACGCCGCGTGGAGGATGACAGCTCTAGGGTTGTAAACTCCTGTCATGAGAGAGTAAAAACCTGCCGTTAATAGCGGTCGGGTCTTGATAGTATCTCAAGAGGAAGGGACGGCTAACTTCGTGCCAGCAGCCGCGGTAATACGAAGGTCCCAAGCGTTGTTCGGAATTACTGGGCGTAAAGCGTGCGTAGGCGGCATGGTAAGTCAGATGTGAAAGCCCGGGGCTCAACCCCGGAACTGCATCCGATACTGCCAAGCTAGAGTAGTGGAGGGGAGTCTGGAATTCACGGTGTAGCAGTGAAATGCGTAGAGATCGTGAGGAACACTAGTGGCGAAGGCGAGACTCTGGACACTAACTGACGCTGAGGCACGAAGGCTAGGGTAGCGAAAGGGATTAGATACCCCTGTAGTCCTAGCAGTAAACGGTGCGCGTTTGGTGTGGGCAGGTTCGACCCTGTCCGTGCCGGAGCTAACGCGTTAAACGCGCCGCCTGGGGAGTACGGCCGCAAGGCTAAAACTCAAAGAAATTGACGGGGACCCGCACAAGCGGTGGAGTATGTGGCTTAATTCGATGCAACGCGAAGAACCTTACCTAGGCTTGACATGCTTGTCGTAGTTCTGTGAAAGCAGATCGTCGGTTCGGCCGGACATGCACAGGTGCTGCATGGCTGTCGTCAGCTCGTGTCGTGAGATGTTGGGTTAAGTCCCGCAACGAGCGCAACCCCTATGATTAGTTGCCAGCGAGTAATGTCGGGGACTCTAGTCAGACTGCCTGTATTAAACAGGAGGAAGGTGGGGATGACGTCAAGTCAGTATGGCCCTTACGCCTAGGGCTGCACACGTACTACAATGCCCAGTACAATGTGAACCGATACCGCGAGGTGGAGGAAATCCAAAAAACTGGGCTCAGTTCGGATTGTGGGCTGCAACTCGCCCACATGAAGCTGGAATCGCTAGTAATGGCACATCAGCTACGGTGCCGTGAATACGTTCCCGGGTCTTGTACACACCGCCCGTCACATCATGGAAGCCGGCCGCACCCGAAGTGTCCACGCCAACCGCAAGGAGGCAGGGCCCGAAGGTGTAGCTGGTAACTGGGATGAAGTCGTAACAAGGTAGCCGTAGGGGAACCTGCGGCTGGATCACCTCCTTTCTAAGGAGCATTCCGCTGATCCTCACTCACATGGGATCACTTTTTCTTCCAGGAGAAGCCGAAAGGTTCTTTGGAACATTAGAAGAAGTAAGAGCGGATAGGTCGACACCTAAAGCTCCCGGTAGCCCCGGGATCAAAAGCAAGGGTGCATGCCGAAGGCGAAAGCCCAAGGTGACCTCAAGCTCAAAGCTTGAATTATGGATGGCAGCAATGCCTTCTGTAGAAACTCGCACCATCATCACGATGGCAGCGCCCGCAGCGCACAACTTAGTTTTTTCAACTTTTCCCGACTTCCCGTGGGAACCCCGGCGATACAGCCGTGGCAATAATCACTCGGGGGCATAGCTCAGTTGGTAGAGCATCTGCTTTGCAAGCAGAGGGTCTGCGGTTCGAATCCGCATGTCTCCACCAATAATAATTGGTGGGCCACTTGCCCCTGGAATCCAGCGGGTCTGTAGCTCAGCTGGTTAGAGCACCGCCTTGATAAGGCGGGGGTCACAGGTTCGAGTCCTGTCAGACCCACCATTTCCTAACCCGTTTGGGTGGAGATGAAAGTCGAGACCTGTCTTTTTCGGGATCTTCCTGTTCCTTGATATCTGCATACTGGGTAGAACAATCTGCAATTTTATTTGATAGAGCCCTTGGCCGAACTTTGGCCGGGTTCAATCTTGCAAAGTCTTTAGTGAAAACGGCTTCTAGACCAATTTCGCTGCTCTTGCTTTCGAGTGATGGGCGGCAGTTGGATCAAGAAACAAGTTACTAAGGGCACACGGTGGATGCCTTGGTGCCAGAAGGCGATGAAGGACGTGATAAGCTGCGATAAGCCTCGGATAGCGGCACTTACGCTATAACCCGGGGATCTCCGAATGGGGTAACCTGTATTCCGTCATAGGAATACGTTCCTCCCTGAATATATAGGGGAGGATACGCGAACCCGGTGAAGTGAAACATCTCAGTAACCGGAGGAAAAGAAAGCGAATGTGATTCCGTAAGTAGTGGCGAGCGAAAGCGGAACAGCCCAAACCGGTGGCTTTGCCACCGGGGTTGTAGGGCTCCGATATGGTATCTGGAAAGTTAGACGAAGCGTGCTGGAAAGTCGCTCCATAGAAGGTGAAAGGCCTGTAGTCGAAAACTTGAAGGAGCCTAGGATGTCCCTGAGTAATACGGAACACGTGAAACTCCGTATGAATCTGCGCCGACCATGGCGTAAGGCTAAATACTAACTGGCGACCGATAGTGAACAAGTACCGTGAGGGAAAGGTGAAAAGTACCGCTGTGAGCGGAGTGAAATAGAACCTGAAACCGTGTGCCTACAAGGTGTGGGAGCCCCCTAGGGGGTGACCGCGTGCCTTTTGCTTAATGAGTCTACGAGTTAGTGTCTGTGGCAAGCTTAAGCACTTTTGGTGTGTAGGCGTAGCGAAAGCGAGTCCGAATAGGGCGACCATAGTCGCAGGCGCTAGACCCGAAACGGAGGTGACCTACCCATGGCCAGGTTGAAGCAACGGTAAAACGTTGTGGAGGACCGAACCGGTACAGGTTGAAAACTGTTCGGATGAGCTGTGGGTCGGAGTGAAAGGCTAATCAAACCCCGTGATAGCTGGTTCTCCTCGAAATGCATTTAGGTGCAGCGTCGCGTGCTGACCCTCGGGGGTAGAGCACTGAATGAGCTAGGGCCCATACCAGGGTACCAAACTCAACCAAACTCCGAATACCGGGGGGTGGAACGCGGCAGTGAGACTGCGGGGGATAAGCTTCGTAGTCGAAAGGGAAACAGCCCAGATCAGCAGCTAAGGTGCCTAAATAGTGCTCAGTGGAAAGGAAGTGGGATTTCATAGACAGTGAGGATGTTGGCTTAGAAGCAGCCACCATTTAAACAAAGCGTAACAGCTGACTCATCGAGAAATTCTGCGCCGAAAATGATTGGCGATAAGCACTATACCGAAGCTCTGGATGCACAGCTTGCTGTGCGTGGTAGAGGAGCGTTCTCAACACATTGAAGCCTGAAGGTGACTGACGGTGGAGAGTTGAGAAGTGAGCATGTAGACATGAGTAACGATAAGCCAGGTGAAATCCCTGGCCGCCGTAAACCCGAGGTTTCCTGGGCAATGCTGGTCATCCCAGGGTTAGTCGGGACCTAAGCCGAGGCCGAAGGGCGTAGGCGATGGAAAGCTGGTTAATATTCCAGCACCTCCGAAACTTAAACCAGAGGGACGCGGATTCGGAAAGAGCCTGCCGGCTGAAAGTGGCAGGGGCGCAAGCTGACGTGGAACCTTCGGGCGAAGCGGATCTCTTAAAGAATCTGCCAAGAAAAGCTCTGGTGTATGCTAAGGAGCCCGTACCGTAAACCGACACAGGTGGGTGAGTAGAATATACTAAGGCGCAAGAGTGAAACCCTGTTAAGGAACTCGGCAATCTAGCCCCGTAACTTAGGGAGAAGGGGTCCCGGGACTTGTCCCGGGCGCAGTGAAAGGGCCCATCCGACTGTTTAGCAAAAACACAGCATTCTGCGAACACGAAAGTGGAAGTATAGGATGTGACACGTGACCAATGCCAAAAGATTAAGGGGAGATGTTAGCCTTCGGGCGAAGCTTTGATCCTAAGTCCTGGTGAATGTCGGCCGTAACTATAACGGTCCTAAGGTAGCGAAATTCCTTGTCGGGTAAGTTCCGACCTGCACGAATCGTGCAACGAGATGGGCGCTGTCTCAACAGGGAGCTCAGTGAAATTGTAGCCGCGGTGAAGATGCCGCGTACCCGCAGAAGGACGGAAAGACCCTATAGACCTTAACTGTAAGCTGTCACTGGTTTTTTGATTTCAATGCTCAGCATAAGTGGGAGGCTTTGAACCAGCCCTTTAGGGGGTTGGGGAGCCGCCAGTGAGATACCACCCTTTGGTATTGAGAAATCTAACCTCTTGCCTTGAATCAGGCAGAGGAACAATGGCAGCCGGTCAGTTTGACTGGGGCGGTCTCCTCCTAAAGAGTAACGGAGGAGCGCGAAGGTAGGCTCAGCGCGGTTGGCAATCGCGTTTCGAGTGCATTGGCATAAGCCTGCCTAACTGCGAGACCTACAAGTCGAGCAGAGACGAAAGTCGGCCAAAGTGATCCGGCGGTGGAATATGGAATCGCCGTCGCTCAACGGACAAAAGGTACCTTAGGGATAACAGGCTGATCGCGCCCAAGAGTTCATATCGACGGCGCGGTTTGGCACCTCGATGTCGGCTCATCACATCCTGGGGCTGGAGAAGGTCCCAAGGGTTCGGCTGTTCGCCGATTAAAGTGGTACGCGAGCTGGGTTCAGAACGTCGCGAGACAGTTCGGTCCTCTATCCTCTGCGGGCGTAGGAAACTTGAGGGGTTCAAACTCTAGTACGAGAGGACCGAGTTTGACGAGCCTCTGGTGCTCCGGTTGTCGCGTCAGCGGCATAGCCGGGCAGCTAAGCTCGGAATAGATAAGCGCTGAAAGCATCTAAGCGCCAAGCTACTCCCAAGATGAGGTTTCCCTGAAGGATCGTGGAAGACTACCACGTTGATAGGCTGCGGGTGCAAGTATGGCAACATATTCAGCTTAGCAGTACTAATAATCCGTTCGACTTGTTTCACAATTCTTCCGTTCTCACGGATTTCGTGAGATGAACCCGTGCCGTTTGGCCGGGACTCTGGAAAGTAACGTTCGGACGGTTCTACCCGTATGCAGATGTCAGTGAATTGGATCTTTTGATCCCGTTGTCTGTTCTTTGAAAGTATATCTGTTGACGAAGACCCTGATAAGCCATCGCTATCGGTGATCACCAGAGGTCGCGATTTGATAAATTCTTCATTTAAAGCATGAAGGATTCCAATCAAGGCGCGGACTCTGGTGACCACAGCACAGTGGACCCACCCGTTCCCATCCCGAACACGGAAGTGAAACGCTGTAGCGCCGATGGTAGTGCGGCGAAAGGCCGCGTGAGAGTAGGTCGTTGCCAGAATTTTCTCCTTCCCTTTTTTGGGGGGTGGAGAGCGAAATGCCCATCCCGTCTAGGCGGGATGGGCATTTTTATGCAGTTGTGGAGGGAATGGGTGTTGAGTGTTCTCCTGCAACGTGTTTAGGCTGTTAAAATATATTCAGGATGAAAGCTTACCGACTAAATCGTTTATTCAATGCCAAATCAGGTCGTTGTTTTGACGTAGCCATTGATCACGGTTTTTTTAACCAACATGGATTCCTCAGCAGCATTGAGGATGCGGCCGAGGCGATTGCAACGGTCGTCAAAGCCGGGCCCGATGCAGTGCAGTTGACTATTGGCCAGGCCCGGCATTTGCAGTCGATGCCTGGCAGGCAGAAGCCGTCACTGGTTTTGCGTGTGGATGTTGCCAATATTTACGGCAAGGAGTTACCCGGTAGTGCATTTAGCAGTGTGATTGCCGATGCGGCCCTGCAAGCCGTGCAGTTGGATGCTGCATGCATTTGTGTGAATTTATTCCAGATCCCGGGCGCATCGGAGGTGCACTCCCAGTGTGTTGAGAACATCCTGGAACTGAAACCCGAGTGTGACCACTATGGCATGCCAATGATGGTTGAACCTCTTGTGTTCCGTCCGAACGAGGAGGCAGGAGGATACATGGTGGATGGTGATGAGGAGAAAATACTTCCGCTTGTGCGCCAGGCGGTTGAATTGGGAGCTGACATTGTCAAGGCCGACCCGACGGACGATATCTCGGTTTATCACCGCGTGGTGGAGATAGCCGGTGATATCCCGGTGCTGGTGCGGGGTGGAGGCAAGGTTTCCGACGGGGAAATCCTCAAGCGAACCGAGGATCTGATAAATCAGGGAGTGGTCGGGATTGTCTATGGGCGCAATGTGATTCAACACGAGAATCCGGGTGGCATCACCGCTGCATTGATGGCTGTTGTCCATGACGGGGTATCAGCACAGGATGCATCGCAATTCCTGCAACTGAAGTAGTGATGGCTGGAGAGGTGAATGTAGGGGTGATCGGAGGTGGGCTCATGGGGCGTGAGGTCGCCAGTGCGTTTGGGCGCTGGTTCGCGATCACTGACAGTAATGCAAGGCCGTGCCTGAGGGGTGTTGCCGACCGGGATGCA
Source organism: Verrucomicrobiales bacterium (assembly GCA_046581505.1). Lineage (GTDB taxonomy): Bacteria > Verrucomicrobiota > Verrucomicrobiia > Verrucomicrobiales > DEV007 > CACIUL01. The sequence goes on from JAYGGE010000137.1 coordinate 133,466, forward strand.
GCAGCACTTGAATGGTTCAGGCAGGTACCGGGTATCAGCTTGCTTACCACCGATTACAGGGAACTCCTGGCAGATGACGGGATTGATGTCGTTTATGTCGCCGTGCCGCACAATTTGCATGAGCAAATCTACCTGGATGTGCTGGCGGCAGGCAAAGACCTGCTGGCCGAGAAACCATTCGGGATTGACTTGGCTGCTGCAGAGCACATCGCCTCTGCCGTGGACTCGTCCGGGAGATTTGTGCGTTGCAGTTCAGAATTTCCGTTTTTCCCCGGCGCACAACGTGTGGTGAGTGCTGCTCGATCAGGCGAACTGGGCCGCATCCTGGAAGTCCGCTCGGGGTTCCATCATGGCAGCGACCTTGATCCTGACAAGGCCACAAACTGGAAGCGGCAGTCTGCTACATGTGGTGAGATCGGCGTGATGGGTGACCTCGGGATGCATGTTTGCCATGTGCCTTTTCGCCTGGGATGGTACCCGAAATCCGTCTATGCACAGCTCCAGAAGGGCTATCCCGAGCGTCCCGGCGGATCCTGTGACACGTGGGACAATGCCTTATTGCATACTTGGGTGGGACTCGATGACGCTGAGGACGTGCCATTACGCTTCGAGATGAAGCGCATGGCCCCCGGGGAGACTGATAGCTGGTTCATCGAAGTGCTCGGCACTGAGGGTGGCGCTAAATTCAATACCAAGCAACCGCGCACACTGTGGCTCTTTTCGCGTGGAGCAGAGCAGCAATGGCAGCGTGTGGATCTGGGATTCGGCACCCCGTTCAAGACAATCACAGGGGGGATTTTTGAACCGGGATTTCCTGATGTGCTGATGCAGATGTGGGCTGCATTCTTTGCGGAGCGTGACGGCGAACTTGGCACGCGGTTTGGATGCGTCACACCAGGCGAAGCACTTGCCAGCCATCAGCTTTTCGCGGCGGCCCTGCAATCGCAGGAGCAAAACACGGCCGTTGAGCTCAAGTGGCCATGAAACGTTCGGGTATCCTCGCCGCGGGCAACTGGATTGTTGACCATGTGAAGTTGATTGACGCGTTTCCCGATGAGGATGCGCTGGCCTTTATCGGCGAGCAGTCCAGTGCCAACGGGGGAGGTCCCTATAACCTGCTGAAGGATCTCGCGAAGCTGGGTGCCGGTTTTCCGCTGCAGGCTGCAGGGATCGCTGGTGATGACACTGATGGGCACTGGATACTTGAGGACTGCCGGGCAAATGAAATTGATACAGCAAGGCTTAAACTCACCGACCGGGCGCCCACATCGTATACTGATGTCATGTCGGTAGAGTCGACCGGGCGCCGGACATTTTTCCACCAGACCGGGACCAACGCTCTTCTGGATGATCCTGACGTGGAGTTAAACGACAGCAGCGCTGAATTCTTCTATCTCGGTTACCTGCTTCTCCTGGAAAGACTTGACCGGGTCGATGGTAACGGGACAACCGGGGCATCCCGCCTTTTGCGGAGGGCGTCAGCCGCCGGTTTCCATACCGTGGTTGATCTTGTGAGTGTCCATATGGGCAACTTCCGCGAAGTGGTGTTGCCATCATTGCCGGAGACAGACACGCTGTTCCTGAATGAACTGGAGGCTGGCGCACTTCTTGAACGTTGCGTCAAGGATGATGATGCGCAGGGACTGCTGGCTGCCGCAGATGCCGTGTTGGCACTCGGGGTTCGCCGGAGGGTAGTCGTTCATTCTGCCTGCGGTGCCGTTGTTGTATCATCTGAGGGTGACTGTGCACAGCACGGTTCCCTGCGGATTCCCGCGCAGGAGATACGCGGTGCTGCGGGTGCGGGCGATGCATTTGCAGCTGGTGTGATCCTCGGTCTTCATCACAAGCACTCTCTTGAGGAGTGCCTCAGGTTCGGGGTCTGCAGCGCTGCCGGATGCCTTACCCACCCGACAACATCGGAGGGCGTTGTGGATATTAAATTATCCCTCGCCTTCGGTGAAAAGTTCGGATTTCGGGATTTTGGTTAGCGTGGGAGAGGAAGATGCCGCGCTGCGGTTCTTTGCTGTGAATTATCCCTTGAGGGCTTCCAGCGTCAGCTTGAGTTCCTTCCTGCTACCCTTCCGCTCGACGGTCACACTGATGGTGTCACCCACCGACTTGGTGTCGAGAATGCGAAAGAGGTCGGTCGAGGTTTCAACTTCCAGGCCATCGATCTCTTTAATGAGGTCGCCAAGGACTATGTGACCGTTTGCGGTTCGTTTCGTGGGCTCAATGCCTGCTTTCTCCGCTCCACTCCCGGGCAGCACGTTGAGGACAAGGATGCCGGTGGTTTTCAAATTGTTGCGCACGAGTAAGTCATTCGCGAAGTTGATGCCCATCCCGGGCTTGATAACCTTGCCGTGCTCGATCAACTGCGGGACGATCCGGTTGACGGTATCGACGGGGACGGCGAACCCGATACCCGCATCGTTTCCCGTCGTGGAGAGGATTGCGGTATTGATCCCGATCAATCGCCCGGCACTGTCAAGCAGTGGACCGCCGGAGTTCCCGGGATTAATTGCAGCATCGGTCTGGATCACCCCGACAATGGGGTGCTTTGTTACCGATTTAATTTCCCGTCCAAGAGCACTGATGATCCCCGTGGTGAGTGTCTGGTCAAAACCAAACGGGTTGCCGATGACCAGAGCCTTCTGCCCGACGCGCAGGTTGTTGGACTCTCCAACCTTGATGGGAGTGAGACGATCGGGTGGTGCCTCAATCTTCAATACAGCGAGATCCTTGTCAGGTGCAATCCCTACCAGACTGGCATCCCATGTTGAGTTGTCCCAAAGTGTTACCGTTGCCTGGGTTGCTTTCTGGATGACGTGGTAATTGGTGACGATATGTCCCGCCTTGTCCCAGATGAATCCGGATCCGGTGCCTGCGGCGGGAATCTTGTAGACATTCGGGCTGAAGTAGTCGCGCTGCAGGTTAATGGTTGTTACATTTATGTAGATCACGCTTGGCGAGGTTTCTTCAAACAGCTTGATTGTGGCCTGTTCATCGTTTCTCAGATCTTCTCTCGGGGTAATGGCACGCGGAGTTGTTGCAGCAGCGGCATGGGTTACCCACCATGCGCGGATCTGCAGTGTGGCCATGGCAATCACCGCGATCAGCAGGATAGCCATCAGTATTCCACCACCCCGGCGCGGGGGGGCTGACTGACGGGGTTGTGAATGATCGATTCCCATAGGGGTAACTTTGTTGCAATTAGTGAAGTGTAAAGGCTGTCCCTGAAATCGGTATTTCCCCCGAACAACTGATCCTAGGGCAACAGTCGTTAAGGTATCTCATAATAATGAGAGGTTTACCTGTGCGATCCTGTTTTTATAGTTAGAAGAGCAATTAGTGATTTTGATCACCGGCGAATCCCGTGCTATTAGTTAAGTTTACTGAATTAGATCGTTTACTCCGGATCAATACCCAGGAGAATGGCTGCAGCTCAATATACCGAAGAGGACATCAAGACCCTAGAGTGGCGTGAGCATATCCGGTTTCGTCCGGGAATGTACATTGGCAAGCGCGGGGATGGCTCAGCGCCTGACGACGGGATTTATGTGCTGCTCAAGGAGGCCATCGATAATTGCATCGATGAATATGTGATGGGTTACGGCAAAAAAATCGAGATCAAACTGGATGAGTATACCATCAGCGTGCGCGATTACGGGCGTGGAATCCCGCTCGGTAAACTGATGGATTGCGCGGCAAAGATCAATACCGGCGCAAAATATGACTCGGAGGCCTTTCAGAAATCCGTGGGCCTGAATGGTGTCGGCATCAAGGCTGTCAATGCACTCTCTGAGCATTTCGAGATCCAGGCTTTCCGCGAGGGAAAGACCAAGTCGATCGAATTTTCAAGAGCGGAAGTCGTCAATGAAATGAAGCGATCCAGAGCTTCCAGAGCTCCGGAGGGAACCGCCCTCAGTTTCACTCCCGACAATGAGATCTTTGACGGGTTCAGGTGGCGTGAAGAATTCATTGAGAACATGCTCTGGAATTATGCCTACCTCAATGCGGGGCTGACTCTGTCCTTCAACGGCAGGAAGTTCAAGTCCAAGGAAGGATTAAAGGAACTGCTTGAAAAGAAGCTGGGTGAAGAGCCTTTGTATCCGGTCGCGCATCTGGTCGGCAACGACATCGAGGTGGCACTGACGCACGCAGGCAACCAATATGGTGAAGAGTATTATTCCTTTGTTAACGGGCAGCATACCACCCAGGGAGGGACTCACCAGGCAGCCTTCAGGGAGGCTGTGGTGAAAACAGTGCGCGATCATTTCAAGAAATCCTTTGAGCCAGGTGACGTGCGGCAGTCGATTGTCGGGGCAATCAGCGTCAAGATCCAGGAGCCTATTTTCGAGTCACAAACCAAGACCAAGCTTGGCTCAACGAATACGGTTCCCAAGGGGGGGCAGACCGTGCGTGGCTGGATTGTCGGGTTTGTGCAGGATCAACTCGACAATTATCTGCACCGTAATCCCGAGACGGCCAGGGCGATGCTGCAGAAAATCCAGCAAGCTGAGAAAGAGCGTAAAGAACTCAAGGGTATTCGCAAGTTGGCGAAGGCTCGTGCCAGGAAGGCGAAGATTCACAACAAGAAATTGCGTGACTGCCGGGTTCATTACTATGATCGCCATAAACTTGCCGAGGAGACCACGCTGTTCATTACCGAGGGTGACAGCGCGAGCGGGTCGATAACCACCTCGCGCAATGTGAATACCCAGGCGGTTTTCTCATTGCGGGGTAAGCCGCTGAATTGTCACGGATTGTCAAAGAAGGTCGTTTATGAGAATGAGGAATTTAACCTTTTACAGCACGCTCTTGATATAGAGGACGGGCTTGAGCGATTGCGCTACAACAGGGTTGTCCTTGCGACTGATGCCGACGTTGACGGGATGCATATCCGTCTTCTCTTGATTACATTTTTCCTGCAGTTCTTCCCTGAACTCATTCGCGCAGGGCATCTTTACATTCTTGACACTCCCCTGTTCAGGGTGCGCAACAAGCAGAAGCAACTCTATTGTTATAGCGAGGAGGAGCGGCGTGAGGCAGTTGCGCTTTGCGGCAAGAGTGCTGAGATTACGCGCTTTAAGGGCCTGGGTGAGATTTCACCCTCTGAGTTCAAGGGATTTATTGCCGAGGACATGCGCCTGGACCCTGTGCTGATCGACAATAATCAGTCACTGGGTGACATGTTGCAGTTCTACATGGGCAAGAACACGCCGGATCGCCAGCAGTTTATTATCGAAAACCTGAAGGTCGAGCTCGACATTGTTGATGCCGGGGGTGAGTGAACCGGCAGGCGTTCTCCAGGCGGAAATGACCTGAGTTTAACCGGGTGCATCAAACAACAGCCGGATCAGCTCCCGGTGTACCCTTGAGGGCTTCAGTATAGGCGGGATCCTGGGTTTCGGCGAGTTTCCGCCGTTCAAGGTTTAGGCGGTCGGCAATCTGCAGGCGTTGTTGTTCGCCTGCGTAGATCTTGTTAGTGGCGAAGGATTCAAGGGATTTCAGGTGTTTCCCGCCACAGGCGGGCATCGACTTTTTCGCAAGACGCGTCGCCGGAAGCATAGGAATTTCCGAGACCGAGTCGTTCGGTGATGTTCTTTTCGATAAGCATGAGAAAAAATACGAACCTGCAGGAAGGCCTAAGCAGGAATAGTGCAATTTGCACCAGTGTAAAAAGGAAAGATTCTAGGACTTATGACTGAGGAGCAAGTGTAATTCAAATTGGGGAAATCAGCACTTGCCGATCTCGATTCGGCGGTAGATTGTCAACAGTTCTGCTCCGATGCCAAACGTTCGTCTTTCCGGCCGCGTTATTAGCGAAAAAGATCCCGCCCGTGAATCCCGGGCGCATCTGTTATATCTGCTCTTTGCCGGCGGGTGGGATATTTTCAACTCCAACGGTGATAAATCGATCACTTTGTCAAATATCCAGAAGGAAATCACCCGGTCGGATGCATTTGTGTTTACGCCGGGGGCAACACTTGAGGAACTGTTCAAGGCGATCTCGATCTTTGTCGGTTTTCAGACCCTTGATTTCAACCTGAAAGGTAAACCGGCAGTCGTCCTTAACAGTGACGGTTCGTGGGATCTTTTTTTCGGGTTACTCGACCACCTGCATCAACTGGGCACGATTAAACAGGATTACCGTGATTTTCTGGTTGCCGTTGATTGTCCGGATGCGGTCCTTGAGACACTGCAGAGGGTGCGTAAGAATGGATTGCCTGATCCCGGGAGACATGCCGCTGCAGCAGAGAGTCCAGAGGAGATTTATTCTCACGAGTCACCCCCGATACCGGGACATGTCGGGGATATCTGTGTGTTCTGTTCGGCGAGCATAGAGGATCCTGACTATCTCAGTGATGGCTATAAGATTGGTCGTCAACTGGCCGGTTCCGGTTACGGTTGCGTATCAGGAGCCGGGAAAACCGGCATCATGGGGGCAGTCGTCCGTGGAGTGGTGGATGCTGACGGCTGGGCAGGCGGTTCGAATGTTCCCCATATTATTGATCTTGAAGGCCTGCCCGAAGGGCTTTCCGGATTTTGGCTGCGTCCGGATATTTATACCCGCATGGAGATCATGATTGAGCGTTCAGACGCCTTCATTATTTTTCCCGGAGGAGCGGGAACGGTGCAGGAAATCCTTGCGTTGCTGCTGCTCAAGGAAGCGGGTGATCCGATGATGAAGGATAAACCGATTTTCGTGTATGACCGGATTGATCGTTCGGGGCGGCGGTTCTGGACTCCGCTCAATGAATTGCTGAGCGTGACCTGCTGCCAGGACGCTTATCAGGTTGTCAGGGAGCTTGAGGATATCTTACCTGCCATTAAGCGTGGTATTCCACGTCGGTGACCGATATGCGATGAACCCCGGCTTGCCCGGCTGCCCTGATAATGGCTAACATTTCCCCAATGGAAACTGAGATTCTCGAAACACTGCAGTGCCTTGCAGCCCTGCTTGTCGATCAGGAGGCGGCATCTGTTCTTGTTGAACCCCAGGCTAATTGCGAGGGTTACTGGTTCGGTGGGGGCAATGCGGTAATGGATGCCGAGGGGATTTACTGGTTGTGTGGACGTTACCGAAACCAGGGGGATTCCCGCACGGGAGTCGATGCCGGGGAAAGAGGGCTGGAACTGGCTATCTTTCGTGCCGAGTCACCTCTCGGGCCGTGGGAGAAGGCATTGTCTTTTACCAAGGAGGACCTGGCTTGTGACGGTCAGGAAGTGGTCTCGATTGAGGGGGCTTCACTTCTGTTGCGTGAAGGATCCGTGGAACTCTTCGTTTCCACCGAGAAGCAATGCCTTTATCCGGAAGCTATCATGAGTTTCCAGAAGCCGGGAACCGGGTGCTGGGATATCAACCTGATCGCTGCAGGATGCGTGAATGAGCTTCATCCATCAAATATCCGCAGGGTCATGTGCTGTGCAGATCCCGTTGCCCTGCATGTCAAGGATCCTGTGGCTTTTGATGTGCCTGATGGCAGTGGTGCTACAGCTCTGATATTCTGCAGTCATCCATATACCTGGGCGAGTTCCAATACCGGATTGGCGGTTCGCGATGCTGGTGGCGGCGATTTTGAGCTCAAGACGCTGCAATTACTGGCAAGGGGGGCAGCGTGGGATGTGGCTGCCACCCGCATTACCGACCGCATGCCGGTTCCGGCCATAGGGCGCTTGTCCGGCATTCCGGCGATGTCCCTGTATTTTTATGATGGTGCTGAATGCCTGCGCTCACTGGATGAGAATCCCGCAGCCGTTTCACGACCGCGCGGATACTCGTGTGAAGAGCTTGGCGGGCTGGCTTACGGATTGGATGCCGGGTTCCCGGCCCTGAGTCGCATTTCACTCAACGAACCGATGTTTGTTGCTCCGCACGGGACTGGATGCAGCCGTTACGTCTCGACACTTGCCACAGGGGAGGGGGTCCTGGTGACCTGGCAGCAGTCACAGCCGGATCTTTCACAGCCCCTGGTTGGCAACTTCGTGCCGATGGAGCGACTTTCGGAAATCCTTGGCTGAGAATATCTCCCGGCAGGTCCGGGAGAGCGGGTTCTTCTGTCCTGTCGATAATGCTCCCTTTAACCTTCATTGACCTTGTCCGGTTCATGGCCATAATCCCTGTCTGATGGAAAAAGTAATCATTATCGGAACCGGATGTGCCGGATGGGCGGCGGCTATCTATACAGCGCGGGCCAATCTCGCGCCACTCGTGCTTGCCGGAGACCAGCCGGGCGGACAGCTTACAACAACCACCGAGGTTGAGAATTATCCCGGGTTCCCGGAAGGGGTCATGGGCCCGGAGCTGATGATGAAGATGCAGGAGCAGGCGAGCAAATTCGGTGCCCGTGTCGAATATAAGATGGTAAATTCCGTGGCGAAGTCCGGCGGGAATTTCAAGGTTCACTGCGGGGAAGATATACTTGAGAGCGAGACGGTAATTGTCGCCACCGGTGCTGATCCCAGGCACCTTGGCATTGCAGGGGAAAAGGAACTGGTTGGCCATGGCCTGACATCCTGCGCAACTTGTGACGGAGCATTTTATCGTGATGTTCCCGTTGCCGTGATAGGCGGAGGAGATTCAGCCTGTGAAGAAGCGACATTCCTTACCCGTTTCGCCTCAAGGGTATATCTCATTCACCGCCGGGATGAACTTCGCGCCTCGAAAATCATGGCGGATCGCGCGCTTGCCAGTGACAAGATTGAGCCTGTTTGGGACACGGCAGTTACCGAATACCTTACTGATGAGGCGGGTGAGATGCGTGCGGTGAAGACCAGCAACCTGAAGGATGGCAGCGAGGGCGAGATTGAACTTAAATGTGTATTCGTGGCGATAGGTCATATCCCGAATGCGGGATTTCTCGAGGGGGTGGTCGATACCGATGAAAATGGCTATATTATCCAGCAGCCCGGGGGAACCCGCACAAATGTCGGGGGATTGTTCGCGGCGGGGGATGTTGCCGATCATGTCTACCGGCAGGCAATAACTGCCGCCGGCGACGGGTGTCGCGCCGCCCTGGAGGCTGAGCGCTACATTACTGAGCGTGAATAAGCCTTGCCAGGTGATGCATTTCCCATGCCATGGGCACCCTCGCTTGAGGGTTGTGTCCGCTGTTGAGGATGGGATATTTTCATGGCGGCAAAGACAGTGCCGGGGCAACCGCATACTTTATGTTTCTAGTTCGAACGCCGCTAGCGTAGGCTGATTCGGAGGCGGATGAATTGTTGTCTTGAGACGGGGATCTCGGTGAGTTGGAGCGTGACATGCCCGGTGCCGTCGCCGTTGTGTGATGTTGCGACCAGTTCGCTTGTTGCGGTTTTCCAGTTGGTACCATTGGTTGATGTCTCGATCCCGATGATGGCATCGTCGGCGGCGAGGATGTGATTATAGCTTATGAGAATCCCGCCTTCCGGGGTTAAGGTTGCCTTGATAGCTGGATAGGCACCGAGAGTGTAGCTGACCAAGGTATCGGTTGCATTGGTGAAGGTTATCGCATCGCTAGCGTTCGGGCTGCCCCCCGGGGCAACACTTGCGCGCCAGTGGGACGGGTCAGCGGGATTGGAGAGGGTGTCGGAGTTGATAAGGACGAGCGAGAATCCTTCGCCATCGGGTGCACTCGGCCATGGGGTGTCATCACCGTAGGCGAATTCGTGGATAGCGGTTCCGGCACCAAAGGAGAGCTTCAGGTTTTCGCCTGCGTTATCGAGCTTGTCGCTGGGGAATTCTCCGGCAACCGGCATTCCATTACCGTGGCGACTTGCAAATGCGGTTGCATTGCGAACAACTAGGATACGTTCACCTGGGGCGATAACGTGAATTGTGCCGTCGGCAAAATCAAAGTCGATTCCTTTGGTGAAGCGCAGGTTGTCCAGGTTGAGCGGCGTGTTTCCGATGTTGGTCAATTCAATCCACTCGAAGTCGCTTGTCTCAAAGCCTGACGCGATCTCGGCTGTAGTCGCGGAGAGTGGGTGATACATGATCTCGGTGATCAGCAGGCCTTGCTGCCACGGCGTGATATCCGGTGTGCTCGCGGTGAACTCAACGGGCTGTGACCAATTGCTTGCCCGGCCGGTGTTGTCGATGTGTCGCACACGCGCGCGGTAGGTTGCCCCGGGACGTGCGGCCGATCCCGGGAAGGTGAACCCGGGTGTAAAGGACGTCATTTCCCCGGTGACAAAAGCGGTTTCGATTTCATACACATAGCGGTCACCTGCGACATAGCCGGGTGTTGATGGATTGTGAACTTGTCCGATACGCCACTGTATCTTGCCGAAGGATTGCGCACCACCGGGATCGGAGAAGGCCGAGGACGCAAAGGATAAGGCGTTGGCGGGGAAGTTTGCCGGACCGGTGTAACTGATGACAGGCCTGTTAGGGATGGCATTATCAGTCTGTTTGCCGGCAAGGTTGCTGCGGCCGTAGCCCCCGACGGTGAGGAAGTCCTTGGTGTATTGCGTGAGGCTGGCAAAATCCCGGCTCGGCAACAGCGTTGGATTGTGATTGGCATACCAGATGCCCTTCTTGCGTTTACGCGGGTGGAAGTCCCACATTGCCTGGGTCGCCTGGATAAGGTTGTCGAGTCCTCCTTTGGTCATCAATCCTGCGTATTCGTCCACAAGGTGTGCTGCCTGGTCGTTGTCGAGCAGCAAATCGAGGATTTCCCGCACCTTGTTCTCATAGGCTTGATTGATTGGCGTGTAGCGCAGGCAGTTGTAGATGCGCTCCCAGGCCGACGTGTCGCCACGCCCGAGGTGCGGGGCATCCTCGAAGGTCAGGTCGATATCCCAGGGCAGAATATGCCATTTGTCCGTCTCCGAGTTGTGATAGTAGTTGATGTTTTCCTGTGGCCGCATATCGGAGTTGTTGATGGCCAGATTAATGGCGTTGAAAGCAAAATAACTCTCGAAGTCGAGGTTAGCCTGCCACCGTGCCTGCGAGGTGCTGCTGTTGTGCAGTCCCTGGAATGCAAACAGATCGGATTTGTTGGAAACCTGGGTTGCTCCCTGATTGCGCAAACTGGATCCGCTGCCGCCGTGAACGTTGTAGATGTTGCCGTCCGGAAGGCCTCGCTCGTTTAAAAACTCCGCTTCCGGCTGCTCAATGGCGATATACATTCCCCAGAAGTCGCCGCCATATTGGTCGTTGGCCGGTGCTTCATTTGCATTGTCGATGACCCGGAAGTGAAAGAAGTGGGTATTGCTGCCAATGCCGCCGGCCAGTTGGTAGAGGCGGAATCCTGCTGACTCGCAGAACATGGTGCCATCCGTGGAGGCATTATTGCGCCACCACGGGTTGGATCCCGGGAGCACGTTGATCTTGTCCCATGGTATCCCGTATTTCCGGCCGTAATTGTCCCTGGCCGCGAACGGGTGGGCGCGATTGAAGTTGATTTTCCACTTATTGCGTCCCACCTGGCGTACCGATGCGTTGCCACGGATTCGGTAGCGTATGTGATCGTAGACAATGCCGTCGTATACCCAGGTGCCTAGGTAGCGATATTGGCTGTCGGTTGGCCCGGTCCATTGGCAGAGGGTCACGTCTGATTCGCGCGAGATGAGGTGATATACTGCAATACTGTCGAGGGCGGCAGCGGGATAAGTAATGTCAGGCAGAACGCCCGGGCGTTTTGAGGCTTTCCAGTCAGGTATCTCATTGTAGCAAAAATAGGCAAAGTTTGGTGATTCATCGTCCGCTAACGGGGTACGCAGCGAGTTACCGGGCGTATCCGTAACGGTGATGCGATAGCGCACAAGGCGGCGGTGAACCTGCAGGGTGCCGGGAATATTGACGGTGAAAATATCGTCACCATCATCATCTTCCATCGGCAGGTTATTCCAGTTGACCTCGTATTCTGGATCGGTTTTACGGATATAGTTTCCGGGTTCAACGAGTTGGTAGCTGAGGGTGACTGAAGCAACGCCATCCGGGTCGGTGACCTTGGCGGAGATGGTGACGGGTTGTCCTGCCACCGGTTGTTTTGGCTCGTGCTTTACCTGGCGGGTGATAGGTGGCGCGGCAGGGGAAAAGACGGTATTTGCTGAACCGGGTGTGGGTTGGCCGATCGCCAACTCGCCGGGTGGCGGCGTGCGCACCTCGACATCGATCGAGAAATCACTGCTCCCCGTGCTGGTATTGAGGCCATGGACGGCAATCGTGTTGGTTCCC
>JAYGGE010000193.1:0-4136 GCA_046581505.1 Verrucomicrobiales bacterium
TCCCATGGTTGACCGGAAACGGAACCGAATTGTAGGCCAGCCAGGTATTTGAAGACACGAGCACCAGCAGGGGTGCCTTCGGCTTGGACTCGGGGCGCCCCACGATGAACGAGGTGTGGTAGCGCATCGGTTTGCCGTTCAATTTGAAGTCGAACCGCCCCGCATAGACACCTGACTTGGTATTGGGAGGGATTCGAAAGCGATGGCTTACCTTCCAGCGGGCGTTGTAAATGTCGTCGGTAGCCAAGCGGAGCCCGTGACCGCGTTTGGTATCCTTGACCGGATCGTATGCCACATCATGCCGGTCAATCGCCGTCGCATTGAAACTCGGCCCCCCGATCATCCAGGTTCCCCGGTTGATGATCCGGCCATCATGCCCGAAATCACCCACATCGGCAACCTGGGAGCCACGCTCCTCGGTGAACGGCCAGCAGGCCAGCAGTCGGTCATCCTTGGGGACGTTCAAGCCGCGATCGGAAAAGCGTTTCTTGATTTGATCCTCACTTAGAGCCCGATCATAAATAGCGCACATCGCAACGTCGCCGTTATAGAAGTTCACAGCCTCTCCCTTCTGGCCATAGGCGCCGATGCGCAAGGCGGTCTCACCGGGCCGCACCGTTCCGGCAAAGCGGAACTCGGCCGCAAGCTTGCCGTCCACGTAGACCCGTTTTTTCTTTCCATCCCAGCAGGCAACGAGATGATGCCACTGCTGGACCTTGATCAGTCCGGGTTGGGTTTGGTGAAAAGCGGCTTGATCGTAAGCACCTCCTGCCCCGGTACCAAAGACGATGGTTCCCTCGCTAAGAAACAAGCCGATTCCACAACGCTCCGGATAATCGTGCTGGGTGATCAATCCCTGCCAACCAGATAACTTAAACGGGCGAATCCAGCATTCCAGGGTCAACTGCGACAGGCGTCTCTCGACAGGCAGCGCCTTGGCCACGTGCAGGTACGATCCCGGATGAATAGGCTGCATGCTCGGCTTTTCGACCTGAAAGGTTTTCAGCACCGGATCCTTGTCCCGGTTCTCCGGGTCCGGGCCCAGCTGCACGACAGAGAGCTCATAGGGAACGCTGCTGCTGACGCGGAACTCAATCTCCTCGCCGGCAGTGGCACTCTTTTGGGCGTAGGCGTGCAGGCCGGGCAAAGGGATTGCATGATGAGGCGGAATATCCTCAGTCGGGGCGGAGCCGACCGGTCCCTTTGCCTCTTTTAAGAAAGCCACCAGATCGGCGATTTGCTCCGGTTTCAAGAGTTTGTCAAAAACCTCGGGCATCAGGGAAACGTTTGAATACTTGGCTCCCCTGATTTCTTTCACGGGAATGGGCTGCTCCACTCCCGGGGCCGTCTCAAGGACAATTTCATCGAGGGTATCCCTACGCAGCAGACCTGCTGCTTCGCCCTCTTTTTTCTTCACCATCACCAGCTCGTAGTAACGGGCAATGGAGGAACCGGGATAAACAATGGCCTCGAGCAAGTCACGTTCGCTGCGGATGTCGCCGATCCTGGTAAGGTCAGGCCCGAAATCCACTCCCTTGTCCTCCTTGACGTGGCAGGTGACACACAAGGACTTGCTCGCGTCGTGGAAAAGTTTCTCGCCGCGCACCGGGTCTCCCTTTGGCAGGAATCCTGCAAGGTAATCAAGGCGCTCCCGTTGGCGGGCTTCCATGGCCGGATCGATTTTTACGACATCAGCCGGTTGGATATCAGGCATGATGTGCGTGGACGGGCTGCGTTTGTCGACCTGATGCATGAGCACAACCTGCGTGGTCACCGGATGACCGGCAGGAAGGCTCTCTTTATCCCCGATTTCGTAAAGGGCATAGATGATGGCATGCTTCAAGAACGGATCCGTTTTTGCCAAGCCGGCATCAAGTAGTGGCTTCACCGCCCTGCGGTCCCCTATCCTTCCCAGGGCCATGGCGGCCAATCGACGCAACAGGGCATCATCGCAATCGAGGAGCTCAATGAGCGGTTTCACCGCTTCCGAATCGCGCCAAAGGCCAGTGCTGTGAATGGCCGCTGCGCGAACATCAGGGCTTTCATCCTTTAGAAAATCGCGTACTGCAGAGCGCGCCACCTCGCCTGGAATGCGATGGAGTGCCCAAAGCGCAGGGATACGGGCTTTGGCCGAGCTCAGTCCATCCACGTCGCGCTCCCCGGCCAAGGCATCAATGGCTCGCTTGGTCACAAAAGGTCGCTCATCGGACAGCCAATCGACCCGGGGTTTCTTCCAATCCAGTTCCAAGCCGCGGGGGTCCCCGGGAGAAGGCGCAGTCTTCTTGTGAATGCGATAGATTGCGCCCAGAACGTCAGGCTTGGCAACCTTGGAGGTCGGGCAACAGATCATATACCAGCTGCCGGTATCCGCCACGAGCAGGCTGCCGTCAGCATCCTCAATCACATCAGTGGGATGGAAGTCAGTTTGGTCACTCTCAAGAAAAGAACTCATCTCAGAGGAATAGGATGACCCGGACCGGGTGAGCCTGTGCCTTGAAAGGCGTCGCATATTGAATTCCGTACAAATCAAATCCCCGCGCATACCCAATGCCTTCCCCTGGGGCATCACGATTCCCGAGGGGGCCGCAGGCCCCATCTGGGTCAGGATCGGAAGCAATCCACCCGAACTCGGATGCGGTGAGAGAACCCGGTCGTTTTTCTTGCCATACATTCCGCCGTAGACGGCATGGAATATACCATCGCGTTTTCCTGGCCCGGAAAGGTCAAAGAAGGTTCCGCTCAAAAAACGCTCTCCGGTTTCACTAAAGGCAAGCCCAACAGGGTTGTTCATCCCCCCGGTGATGACCACTTCCAGCTCACTGCCGTCAGGTCTGGCACGATAGATATGGGCAGCACTTGAGTTGAACGTCCTGCCATTGCCAAGCACGTGACTCTGCGGAGCAAAGGCCCCCTTGCACCAATAGAAATATCCGTCCGGTCCGGCGTAGGGGCCATGCAAATCATTACCGCAACCTTCAATGGATCCTCCGTCGAACCAGACAGTTCGCTCATCTGAGACGTGATCGCCATTCGTATCGCGAAGTTTCCAGATGTGTGGAGGAGCCCCCACGTAGATTGCTCCCCTATGAACAAGGATGCCTTCCGGAAAAGGCAAACGCTCGGCAAACACGGACGAATGATCAAAAACACCATCACCGTCCTCATCGACCAATCTCAATACGCGGTGAGTGGGGTTTTTGAGTTGTTTCGGAGCCGGGTCCGTGTTTCCGGAGCTGTCGGTGACGTAGAGCGCGCCATTCTCAGCAAAGGACATGTGGATGGGCCTCTGTACCAAGGGTGGTGCAGCGACACGCTTCAAGGCATAACCATCCGGTAGCGTAAAGGTGTGCGCAGAGAACTCAGCCTGCTCAACACTGTAACCCGGAGCTGGAGAAAAAAAGAGCAATGCCCGTAATACAAGGCAAGGCATTAGGGTTACATAAGAAAGCTGCTCTTTTCTCATTTTCATCTGGTAATTCAACAGCACCGGGCAACAAAGTTCACCTTCATTCTCCGCAGGTCAGGGGCAATTGGACAATCAGCCTCACTCAGCAATCCCTGCCAACCCGGTGGCGATGCTTTTTAAGCTCTTGGGCCATTGATCAAAGGTGACACTCCTGGCACCGGAAATCTTCGGAGCGGTAATGCCCTCGACCAGTGAGATCGCCGGTTGGGCATAGAGAAACTGGATCTTCTTTTGGCCGTAGGTATCCGGGAGACTCCTGGCGTGGATTTCCAGCTCAGCCGCATAATGGGCCGGGTTCTCACCGATATTGCCTTCCGATGGCACCCAGATCACCCCCGAGACGCCCATCGGGGTCAGCGGACTCACACACCAGTTGTAGGCATAGGTTGGAATGGTATCCGATGATACGGAATCACCCTTGCCGGCTTCCGGGAAGGCGGGTGCCTTGAGAGCGAAGGTCGTGGGGTCCGTGCCTTTCTTACCTGCCCCGGTAATGCCTTGAACGAAAACCTGAACCTCCTCGAGGTGACTGGCGACGGCCTTCCTTGCCACCCCGGAGTTGGGGAACTGCAGGAACAACTCATCGAGTCGGGCCTGGAAAGCGGGGTTCTTTATGTTCCTGACACCTTGGAAGGATGTCCAGGAGAGTGGCGAGGCGAGGTGTCGATTA
>JAYGGE010000013.1:0-3892 GCA_046581505.1 Verrucomicrobiales bacterium
AGCTGCCCAGTACCGCTACGACGAGAAACTGAAGATGCTCAATGAGGAGCGCAGTGTCCACCACCCGCTTGGGCTGAGCAAGGTCCTGCACAGCCAGTTCATCATCGAGACCCTTGCCATGCTGGCAGACAAGGACAAGGACAAGGACAAGGACAAGGACAAGGACAAGGACAAGGATTCATGACTCGCCCTTGAAAAAAATCCCTCTGCCGCTCTTGCCGCTCCATCACTGGCAGACTGGCCTCCCGCATAGGCGTGCCAGGAACAGTCGGCCCGGGATCAGGGAACAAATCCCCCCTATGGCTCCCTGCGATAGACAATCCGGCAGGTTGTCCCTTTTAATTAATTGATAATGAGTCTCATTTTCCTTGACAAATGCACTTCGTTCTTGATAATGGGTCTCAACTTCAATAGATGCCATTGATTTATTAGCGATTGAGCTCCATCAGACACCAAGACAATCAATGCCCGATATGAACAAGCTCCCAAAAAACAAGGCCATCCTCAAATGGACAGCAGCGATGGCGGTTCTCAATCTTCTCTTGCCCTGCCCTTCTCAAGCTGGAGAAGACCCGGTCGGCGATGCCCCTGATAAATTCGGTGATCTCTGGGACATTCCCCATATTTACAGCGATTCCAATGCCTTCTGGATCACCGACCTCAAACTTGTAGGCCGCTATCAGTGGCAAAATGCCGATGTCGACTCAGGGCAGGGTAACTACAACAGTCATGAAAGCCGGCGCTTCCGGATCGGCACTGAGGCAAAAGTTCTCGGCGGCGACTGGAAATTGAAAGCCGAGATCAGTATCAATGACGAATTCTCCCCGTTCTACGACCACATTGCAGATGCCTACATCAAGTATCAGGGAAACCCGGCCTTCAACCTCACCATTGGCAAACACAAGCCCGTCTGGTCCTATGAAATGGCCACCTCCTCACGCAAGATCCTGACCTTGGAGCGCTCACTGCTGGTAAACCAAGTCAGCCCGAAGAGATCCACCGGAATCAGCGCCCGCGGCGAAATTGACAACTGGAGCTATGTGCTTGGCTTATTCTCCGGCGACATCGACGATGAGTTTGGAAACTTCGACGATAAAAGCGGTTTTTCTCTGGCAAGCATCGGTTACGACTACTCGGAAAAATCCAGATTTGAGCAAATGGCCTGGCGCCTTGACTGGATACACAATAACGACGCGGCAAACAATACGGCAAAACCATATCGCGACTCGTTTTCGCTCAATCATTCCCTCAGGCAGGGGGTAATGGGCCTGCACACAGATTTCATCCATGCTTCCGGCTACAGTGACGACGCCTACGGCATCATTCTGCTGCCGACCTATGATATCAGCGACAAACTTCAGCTTGTTGCCCGCTACACCCGTGCAACCGGCGACAATGACAGCCTCAAGGTGCAGAAGCGCTACGAAAATAACGTGCCCCACCTGACTGACAATGGCCTTGGCGAAAACTACCAGTCCTTCTACCTAGGCCTGAACTACTATATCAATGAGCACAAGCTGAAACTCATGACCGGCGTGGAATATGCCGAAATGGAGGATGATACAGGTGACGGCGGTGATTATAATGGATGGACAGTATTCTCCGGCCTGCGTTTTTACTTCTAATTCCATTTGCCTGAGAGTTCATCGGCCCGGCCGGCCATTAACCCTTTCACGCACTGAAGCATGTTGCCCGGCTTCCGGGTTTTCAAGTTGTCTCCCGGTTAAGTTCTTTCCACAATCGCATAAAGCGGCGGCGTTCATTGCCATGATGGCAGGGGCATTCCCGCACACAGCCACTATGGCAAATGAAGGGTAAAGAGCATGCCGCCAAAAAAAGCCGGTTCATTTGTCCTCTGCCCGAGCGTGGACCGCATGCATGTGCATATCCCCGGATCTCAAGCGACTTGCACCTCCGGGATATCTTTACGATACTTGCCCCGGCATGAAGCCGCTCTTTTTTTTCCTGCTCTTTTTCCCGTTTGCCTTTACCCTTGCGGCCGATGAGGCAACCAAGGCCGGGCAGCCGGCCAAGCCGATCACCCTCTTCAACGGCAATGACCTCAGCCAGTGGCAGGCTGTTGGATCAGCCAGATGGCAGGCTAAAGACGGTATCATTGTCGGCGGGCAGGACGGTGACCCGAAGCGCAGCGGCGTTCTCATTACCAGGGAAACCTTCGGTGACTTCGAGCTTACCCTTGAATTCATGATCGACGAGCACGGCAAATACAACAGCGGCATCTATTTCAGGCGTGCAAAGAGCAAACCGCTTGGTCATCCCTACCAGCTGAACCTTGGCCGCGGGATCGCCGGCGAACCTGTTGGACTCCACCTGGACAAGTGGCTGGACAAGGGGGACGAAAAAGACCTTGTGCGCAAGCCACGGCAGTGGAATCACATCCGCCTGCTGGTAATCGGGGTGCACATCCGGGCATGGCTTAACGGCAAGCCAATCGTCAACTACACCGACCCGATGCCACGAGCTGACCTGCAGCAACCCGGCACCATCGGCCTGCAAACCTACGGCGCGGAGGGTCACGCCGGATGGGTGAAATTTCGTAATATCCGGATCCGTAGATTAAACAAAAGCAAAGCAGGCAGTAACCCTTGAATCAGTGATTAAAAAACTCACTTTAGCAGCATTACTCTCAACCCCCCTCTTGCTGGCCACGTCGGCATGGGGACAACTGCCGCACGAGATCGCCCCCGACTTTGAGGTCCAAAAGGGCCAGAATCCGCGTATGTCGCAGTTGCAAGATGCCCTACCGGTCTATGTCCAGGTATTCGGGCTATTCATTCACTCAACAGCCTCCGGGGTGGAGGCTGAAAAACTGCTGCACGCGGCAAGGATTGCCGCGGATTACCTGGACAACGACCGGGACGGGCGGGCGGACAACCCGGAGGTCAACGAGAGGTTGTGGCAGGTGCGGGCGGGAATTGTCATGGTAAAGGATGACCGCGCCATGGAGCAACTCTTTGACCGGCACGGGGAAATCTTTGATGCCTACCGCCTGCAGGACCTGTATGCATCGGAGACCCACCCCCGGGGTGCCCCGCATGCCGCCGGGTCAGATCAATTCGACGCTGCCCTGGAGGAAATACTGCACATCATCACCTCAGCCGGCTACGCCCGGGTCTACCCGAAGATACTCGGCGAGTCGCGCGGCAGCCAACTGGCCGATGCCATGGACACTGCACGCGGCGGTTATTTCCGCAATGTCCCCCGCAGCTATCCCCCCGGTGCATGGTATACCTATGACGACAGGACCTGTGATTACTCCTGCCAGGTCACTGAATATATCTACTGGGCTTTGACCAGCCTGCTTGGCGGCCAGGACTTTCCCGGCCGCAGGGAAGAGATAAACGGCGAATGGAAACTTAATACCCCGGAAGCGCTCATGGCAGAGGATCGTGCGGCGCTCAAGCTGCTGACCAACCCGGCCTATCACTTGCCAACCCGGCTTCCGGACGGCAACTACCGCCTGCAAGCCAGGGACAGTGCCATCAACCCGGCAGTCGACACCGATGGCGGACGACTGGTCTTCCGGTTCACTATTCCGGTCCCCGCACCCGCCGGTATACTCTATGAGGTTGTTGCCTCAGATGCACCTGGGGGGGAGAGTCAAACACTGACGCGGATTGTCACCGGGGATACATTGAGCTTCTCCGGTCCGGCACCCACCCGGCAGGAAGTTCTTCCCGGCCGGGACATCCGTGTTGCCGTCAAGGACATCCAGGCCATTGCCGACAGCCGACGACGCTTTATCTGACTTAAGGCCATCGGGCGTTGACATTCAATGCAGGAAATATCGAACTACCTTTTAAACCGGCACGCAAGGATTCGTGTTATCCTTACCCTGCTGTTGCCAATAACCGTATCATCTGCGAGGGCG
>JAYGGE010000182.1:0-16455 GCA_046581505.1 Verrucomicrobiales bacterium
AGATGCTGCCGTCGACCACGGACACCAATTCAGGGTGAAGGATGCGAAGGTATTCAGGTCACAATGCCGTGTGACGATTTGCCTCGTGTGAACTTGCGGGACAACACCCAAATGATCGTTGCAAGCGAAACTGCCACAGCCAGATCGAATGCAAGAAAAACCCAATTCCAAGCCAAGTGTGCGTAGTCTCCCCTGAATGCATCACGCACATAGCGTGTGTTCCCTTGCACAACCGATGCGTCGATTTCAAAGGCACCCTCGTCATTTGCTCGCGCGACCGCAGTCACAGGCCAGCCGCGGGCAGCTGTGAATGCGGTAGGGCTGGAGCCGAGGAAGGCTCGCCCCGGGGGGTGCGGGACCGTGTTGAGTCCCACCAGAATTGCCAGCAGGAGGTACGGAGCATACAGGCCAGCGGAGCTTAGACTCATAGTTCGACCATACGGTTGCGAAACTGTTTAATTCTATGGCGATGTTGAAGCAATATTAAATATTGGCGGTCCGTTCGAAGATTCTTTAAGAGCGATCTGGTTCATCTCACCAAAGCTACTGAAGGAGCGGTCGGGGGAAGTTTCATTACGCCCCCACATCACGGTGCAGGAACCAGGGTGCGGGGTGGTTTGGCTTTGCCCCCTGCGTCAGATGGGTGGTAAGGATCGGGCGATATGCAAAGGCTCGTTTTGCTGTTGCTGACCGCGCTCTTGTTCGCGGGTTGTGGTGAGAAGTCTTCATCCGAAGGTTCGGATCTCCAAACTTGTCAAGCAGTGACTTCAGGATCTGTATTCCGTCGTCAGTGTTGCAGAATCGGACGGCAATGGAGACGCGCGTCTACCCGGTTGCCTTCTCCGGCTTTCTCGCGCCGGAGATTGATCCGGGAACTCTCCAACAGAGCCCGCCCCTCACAACTCTCACCAAGCTCCGGCTCAAACCCGGAGCCATCTACAGACTCAAAACCGGAACGCAACTCGGCTACGCGATGGAGAATCGGCAGAGACCGCTGCCGCCCGCAGTCGCGATCGCGATCGGCCCCAATCAGGATCTTCAGGAACCAGCAAGAACCACCCTTATCCACAAGCCGGTCGAAGCCCTGGTCACGTGGCATCTGCACACCACCAACGGCACGGCTTGGGATCTGAAAGCGGAGGAACGAACCTGGCCCGCGAAGGGCGGCTGGAGTGGTATTCTTGAGACCGCTCCGATCAAGGTGACCCTCGCGGAGTAGCCGCCGCCCCCGGACCATCGATCCCGATACCTCGGAGGTCGCTACAAATGACCTGACGTGCTTACTCGCGCCTACTTCTAAAGTTCCCGAAGTATACGGTCGCCGCGCCCCTCGCTCGAAACTGCTTCAGGTTCTCCTTCAAGGTGGCTGGGTCGTAGTTCCAGAGCTTGAATGCGCGCGCTCCCTGGAACTCTACTTTTCCAATTCTCCCGTCGCTGTGCTTGAACGTTCCATTCTTGTTGAAGGTGATCGTGTAAACGACCTTCGAATCTTCAGTGCCGTTGCTGATGTTCCAGGTCGTCCCATCGAGAAATTCGGCCAACTCCTTGGCATTCTTGGGCGCGCCCGGCATCGCTTTCCCATGGCTCCTTCTGGCGGGATGTTGGGTTCCAAGTAGCTTCTTGGAACCCTTTGCTACCACCCAGGTCATCGGCTTCGCGAAACCAGTCATGCGCACGATTCGCTTCTCGTAGTCGAGCACTTCGATGCGTCCACGTTCACTGATCGGCTCCGATGCCGTCACAGTTCCGTCAGAAAAAATCTTGAACGCCCAACCGGAAGAGCTGAGTCGCCAATCGCCTGCGAGGCTGGAGATGAGCACGACGTTGTTTCGATCCTCCACGAGTTTGATCTGACGTTGACCAAACCTGTTAACCTGCCGATTTGCCGCAATGGCGGCCGGGAGATTACCTTCCTCCATCGCTCTCGCCTTCAATTTTTTGGCCTTCTCGAGATAGCACCGGTTTAGTCGAAGGAGCAGCTTGAACTTTTCTTCATCGAATTGGCCGGCAAGCCGATCCATGGAAACATCTGTCTTTCGTCCCGTCTTCTGGAACACCGCAGAGGGTTCCAGAGCATCGGCTGTTTTGTGGAGGATGATCGCATTGAGCTGACCTCCGGCCGAAGAACCGCTGGCGTTGAAAACTTCGATTGTAAAGCACTGGGAGGCAGCGTCGGCGACGAATGTGCCGGTCGACAGGGACCCGTCTCCCCAAGTTAACCCTGTGGTTCCATTGGCATGAGAAACCATGGGAATACCATCGATCTCGAGCGTCCGACTGCTGTGGGAGCCGCGCCCATCATAAATCAGATTTTGAATCCGGTAGGTGCTACCGACTTCCAGACCGCGGATCGTCACCAGAGCAGGGCCGTTGTTAGAATAGAGTCCTGAACGGGAAATCTCATTGTTCCCACCAGAATTCTCGTGGAAGTCGGTGTAGTTGTTCGGCATCGAGGTCGTATCGAGATTGGGATCTGAACTCGCGAACAAGATGTCGGAGGTCTGTTCAAGTCTCGCTGATAGGAAGCCCGTGCTTACCGCGAAGATCTGCATTCCCGACTGATCAAACTGATCGATCCCCATGAAGTTTTTCGATGGGGACAGGCGGTTCTGATAGGACTGGCTGTTCCAATCAATCGTGGCGGCAGATGCTGTGAAAACAAATCCAGAGAGGAACGAGGCGAAATAGAGAGCGTTCATTGCGCCTCCTCCTTCTTGGCTCTGAGCAACTGGGCGGACCGAGCCGGCTGGAAACTCAACGGGTTGCCTTTGCGCCCCACGTCATCGAACCTCGACTCCTCGTTGTTTGTTGCGGATGCTGATTCAATCTGTGCAGAAGCGTTGGCGGGTAGAGCCGCCACGAGCCCAGCAGTGGATAGTACGAGGACCAATGGATTCATCTATCAACGATGACTGGAAGATCGCGCGCAATCAAGTCCGCTGCTGACGGTTTACAATCTTCTTACACGAAGGCAGTGCAACCGCTATCCCGCTTTCTTCTCCAAGTTCCCCAGCTTCTTCCGCGCATCCCGATGCACGTTGCCAAACCGGCTCGGCCACTCCTTCGCGAGGAGCTTCGCCAGGCTTTCCACGGCCGCCTGTTTCTGCCCGAGCTTGATCTGGGAATCGGCGAGCTTTTGGAGGCCGGTGGGTTCGAGGGTGCGGATGTCGGCGACTTGTTTCCAGTGGCCGGCTGCTTCCTCCCAGCGATTCTGATTCTGCCGAATTTCGCCAAGCATGGCGTGGCCCTCGCTTTCATTGGGCAGTGCCTCGATTATTCCGGTGCGGGCGCGTTCGGCATCGGCCTCGCGCTGGAGTTTCGCGTAGCGGGCGCCGAGATCGCGGAGGAGTTCGATGCTCCGAGTGGAGAGCCGGATCGACTCCAGCAGCTGGGCCACGGCGCCTTCGGCGTCGCCAGAGGCGTCGTAGGCGGCGACGAGCGCCTGGTGGGTTTCGGTGTCGTTGGGCTGGGTCTCGACGGCGAGGCGCAGGTTTCTGATCGCTTTCTCGTACTGCTTCTTGCTCGAATAGACTTGGCCGATGGACTTGCGGACGATGGGGTTCTCGAGGCCGCTTTCCTCGACCTGCTTGTCGAGCATCTCGACGTAGGCGTCGAGGTCGGGTGCTTTTTCGAGAACGGCGCGAAGCTTGTTCAGAGCATCGGCCCGATTGCCGTGGGTCGGTCCCCAACTGACGATCGCTCCGGCTGCGGCATCCACCGCCTTCGCGGTGTTGCCAAGATTGGCGTGGCATTCGGACAGATGCCGGTAGTATCCCGAGAGCGTTCCGTTGCCGATCCCCCGGTTCGGTTGCGTCCGCTGATGCAAGGCAATCACTTCGTCGTAGAGTTCCGAACTGCGTTCCCAGAGACGGCCGTTGTGACAGCCGAGGGCGAGACTGGCGATTGCGGTCTCGTTCCATGTCTTGTGCTCCTTGAACCACGAAATGGCTTCGTCGAGGGCGGCGATCGCCAATTCGTGCTGGCCCGATCTTCCGAGATCCTCCACGAGCCGACGCCGGTAATCGGTGTTGCCGGGGCTCATGCCGACGATTTCCCGCAGATACGGGACCGCTTTCGCATACTGGCCCATCCGCTCCATGAACTGGGCGAGCCGGCTGATCGCGCCTTCGTCGAGGATGCCGTCCCCATGCGCCCGGACGAGGACATCAACGGCGCGCTGCTGCGCATTCAGACCCTCGAACAGGTAGTCGGCGATGTGGCGCACGGATACGAGCGACTTTGTGCGCTTCTTCAGCACCTCTTCCGCAACACGCAGGAAATCGCCGCGCTTCGCGTTCCAGAAGTGGCTGTAATTGTCGTGATAGATCGAGCGGCTCGTGTAGTTCTGCATTTCAAGATCGCGGCGCAGTTCGGCGAGGACGATCTTCAGCAGGCGCGGTTCGAGATCGCCGAGAGGCTTCTTGGCGTGGTGACGGTAGCTCGCCATGCTGCTCCCGTAGCGCCGCCAGCCGCCCTTGCCGGAAACACGAAACCATTCCGGCTCGCGTTCGTATCGCTCGATGAGGAAGGCGAGTCCGGAATGGTAGTTGTTCAGTTCGCGGATGATGCTGGCAAGGTTGCTGACAAGGTTCTGGTAGTTTGTCGTGCTAAAGGAAACCATCTCATCGAACGCGCCGTAACCGAACTCGACGACATCATCCTTCGCCGACCTGTTTTTCGCGTGGTTGTGCGCCGTGCGGTAAGTCTCGATGAGGATGGAGCAGAGCTGGTAGCGGTGGTTGTTGCTATGCGTCTTCAATTCTCCGGTCAACTGGCGCGTGACATTCCGGTAGAGCTCCACACCCTGACCGAGCGACACCGTTCCCTTGCCGTAGATCGTCTGCTTGTAGAGCCGGTATTTCCGTTCAACGAGCCAGTGGCGCGTGGTCTCGATAACGTCCTTTTCCAGCGCGGCGAAGATGCGCTTCTCGCCTCGGGAAAATTTGCGGTCACTCTCGTAGTATCCGACCAGCTGGTCGAAGGCACTCTGCGCCGCCTGCGTCAGCATCCCGCCGTTGCCGTCGATGTACTCGTCGAGTGCGGATTCGAGAATCTCGATGCCACGGCCACTGTGGCCGTAGGAACGCTCGGTCGAGGCCCAGCGGGTCCCGATGTGAAGTCGGTCGGTGGTGGCGGGTTTCTCGCCGTTGTAGAGTTCGGCAAGCTCCCGCAGCTGCTCCTTCGCGAGCGGTTCCTGGCTGATTTTCCCGAGGCCGGAGAGGAAGTCGGCCATGAGACGGCGTTCACCCGTTCCCCAATCGCCCTTGAAGGCGCGCTGCATCGCAGCGAGCGCAAGCGGCACATGTTGGCCGGGCTGGTTGAGGACCTCGGAGGCCTTCCGGTGCACGAGCATTTCGAGAAGATCGAGCCCGCGCTTGTCGATCGGCGTCTCGGCTCGCGGACGAACCTTCGTGAGATGCTCGAAGATCTGGTCCGTGGTCGCTTCGTCCTGCACGTAGCGGAGCACGTGGTCCATGCTGCCGAGGAAAGGGTAGATCTGCTGCGCGCTGTTGCCGAGGATGCCTTCGGGCACGCATTCGAGGAGACGGAAATCCTTGGTGTAGCGGAAGAGCGTTCCCAGCTGATTCGTGTAGTTGTTCGGATTCCGCGACTTCTTGAAGATCGCCTTGAACATATCCACCACCGCCGGATCGAAGTCCTCGGGCGTCCCGTTGTTGAATCCGTTCCGAATCTGATTAGTATGCTGGGAGATAAGATTCGAGATCCGCCACTCATCCATTGCCCCGTAATAACCGAGGATCGCCTTGTCGCGCTTCTCCCGCCGGTCCTTGACGAGGTACCAGTCGGCGAGCGTGCGGTATTCGCGCGGCCCGAGCTCGTCGGCCTTCTCGATCGCCTCGAACGCGCGGATGGCGGCGTCGAGTTCGTTGAGCTCGGCGTGCAGGTAGCCGAGCGTGAGCCGCCAGCGGTTGTTAGCATCGACCGGTTTCGTCCATGATTCGAGGGCGGATTTCAGGTCTTTCGGACGGTCGAGCGCCACGAGGAGCCGGTATTTGTGGAACTGCCACGCCTCCGAATCCGGGAGTTTCTCGATTCCGGTATCGAACCACTCGAGAAGGCGCTTGGCAATCATGGGATCCGCTTTCGACCGCGCGGCAAGATACTCGAGGGTCGAGAGATAGCGCCCTAGCAGAACCACTTCATGCCATGGAAGGACATTCTCTTCCGGCAGCTCGAGCGGATCGTGCTTCCCGAGATACTCCCAGCATTCCGCGACGACGGACGCGGGTTCTTCCTTGAGCGCGATGGCGAGATAGAGGCGCTCGATGTTCACCCAATCGGTGAGCTGGTCGCGGGATTCGAGTTCCTTTTCGAGTCGTTTGGCAAGACCTTCGCGTACCGACTTGAGAAGCTCGGCACGCATGGCGCGGTGCTCGGTGCGCGAGAGCTCGTCCTTGCCCTCGACCGTCGCCCACGCGACGTCGAAACCGGAGCGCAGCACCCAGTCATTCAGGCGAATGAGCGCCTGGGCGCGCACGCCGACGAGCTGCGTCTCATCGACCGCATTCGGATCGATGCGGTAGAGCAGGTCGAAGGCCTCGCTTTCAAGGGCATTCGTCCACGACTGGTTGAGAATCGCGTTGAATAGCTGGTTCGCGTAGCGGCCGTGGTCTTTTTCGGCGGATTCCTTCAGCTGGCGGAGGAGGAAGTCGAGGTATCTGTCGGTGCCGACGTAGCCGGAAAGGAGGTTGACGATGGTCGAGGAGAACTGGTCACGCTTCGCGGATTCCTTCTGCTTCGCCCAGCGCTTGATGAGAGCATTGGCGATCGATTCCCATGTGTCGTTCTCGACAGCGGGATCATTCGTCCGGATCCAGCTGAAGAGGCGGTTCACCTTCACCAGATCAAGTTTCGCCGCGCGCTTCTCCAGCACTTCCGCGAAATGGTGGCGCAGGGTGCGCACGGTCTCGATCCGATGGAACCGGTAATCCGACATGATGTTGTTCGCGTGGATGTGGCGCGTGTCGTCGAGCGCGAGGGCGCGGACCACCTTGGCGAGCGGCTTGTGGAATCGCTCGGGGATGTCGTTACGCTGCACTCCGCGGGACTGTCCACGCAACACCGCGATGGCGGCTGCCAGCCGCGCAAGGGTCGCCTTGTCGATGTCTTCGCCCTTCACTGCGGCCCCGTCGGCGAGCCACTGGTCGATCAGATCGTAGGCTTCGTCGTTCTTGCCGGTGCGGATGAGCGCGGAAACATAGCGCTGGTGCTGGAACGAATTGTCGTCCTTGTCTTCCCGCCATCCCTTCACAAACGCGAGGACCGCTGCGACATCGCCCTGGTTTTCGAGAAAGTTCACTTTCGTCATCCGGAAGGAGCTGATCTCGTGATCCCCCCAGCGCCCGGGATCGGCAAGCATCTTGTCCATCCAGCCGATCGCTTCATTGTATCTGCCTTCGTAGGACAGGAGATTTGCATAGGTCGTCTGCGCGTTCGCCTCCCATGAATACTGCTCCGCGATTTCCTTTTGGAGTGCGATGGCCTCGGGTCGCCGACCCGCGCTTTGAAGAGTGTTGACCATATTCTGCTTCCAGTCTTTCACCGCCAGAACGTGGGCCTCCGCGCGTTCGTGGATCGGCTTGACGATATCCAGGAAGTCGAGCTGTTCGTTGGTTCCGGCCACGCGCTGGGATTCGCCTCTGAGATGGCCGGCGAGGAACAGATCGTGAGCACCTCTCTTGGCGGCCAGTTCGCGGGCGATCTTGAACACCATCTCGCGCGATTCCTCGTTGCGACGCTTCATCGCGTGCAGCCGGATGTCGAGCCAGCGGAATCCCTGCTTCCCGCCCTCGAATCCACGCATGGCCTCGAAGTGTTCGGTCACCAGCTCCCATTGCTGGCTTTGCGCGAAATGCTTCAGCAGCGCGAACTCGCTCTCGAACGACTTCTTGCCATCGGCGCCAGCCTGCTTGGCGTTCTCCATGGTCGGCAGCCCGTCGCGGATGAGGATCACCGCGTCGCGACCCGCGATCGATTTCCCGTAGGCTTTCTCGAACGCATCCGCGTCGAGTTTCTTGAGCTTCCGAGAGATGATCTGCACCACCTTTCCATCGGCATTCTTAGACTCGATCTTCCGTGCCCACCATGATTCGCCGGCCTCGACGAATTCGCCGAAGGTGATCGAACCCGTGACTTTGTCCTTTCGATGGTTGGTGATCGAGAGCACGACGCGGCGCATGGTGTCGATGACGATCACTACTTTGACATCGGGTTGGTTTCCGCCGGTGAGGGTGAGCGTCGCGCGGTCGCCGTCGCGGGTGATCTTCGGCTTCATGTGACCGTAGGTATCGGCGAGCGATGTGAACGAGGCGTCCTGGTTGTGGATCGAGAAGGCGAACCGGTCGCGTTTGGTCTCCGCCTTGCGAAGGCGTCCGAGACCGAGCGCGTGGCTGCGCGTTCCCCGTTCCCCATTCTCCTTCCACCAGTTGAGCCGGCTGTCCTGGCGATCACCACTGACGAGCACCGACCATGAGTCTCCGGAAAGCAGCGCGTCCATTTGCCCAAGCGAGTCGATGACATCGCGCCGGACATTTCTGCTCTCGATGTTCTGCGTGAGCCGCATGCCGCCGTCGCGCAGCGCAGCGATCGCTTCGAGGCGCAACAGGCTGTCGGCAAGTTCGAGGGCCGCTTTCGGCCACTTGTGGGGCGGATCCTGCCTGGAGCGATCGGGAATACGGAGTCCGTCTGCTCCGGAGGCGGGGAAGAGCGATTCGAGATCGCTCATGTAGTGTCGCCAATGCCAGCCGCCCTGCTGGATATACCCTGTGCCGAGCGATTTCGCCTTGTCGGCGAACAGAGCGTTGTTTTCCCATCCAAGGTAGTAGCCTTGAGCACGCTTCGAGCCGCGCGATCCCCTATACGCCGCCTGATTGGAGAGGTTGGAGCGACCCTCTGATCGGCGGAGCCCGTCCATAGATTCGTTCGCCGCGAGTTCCTTGGCCGTCCCGAGACTGAGTTTCTCGTCCCCTTCGAACCATCCCTCCGCGTCGTCGAACTTGCCATCCGCGCCGTCTCCGTTCAGATCAAGATCGGACGTCCGGAAATCGAACGCATACTCATCCGAAGGTGGGGCGGTTGCCGAGGTCGGAATGTCCCACCTCATCCGAGAATCGGCGGAAGCGGTGGATCGTTCGTTCAGTTGACGCAGGCTGCCGGAAAGATCGGTGAGCATTAGGTCACCTCCGTTCTTGTCCCCGGAGTATCTGAATCCCCCGCCGCCGAATCCTGCTCCGAAGCCCCTCCCGAGCCGCTCCCCAGCCGCTTGGAGACCCGGTTGATGAGCGAAAGCACCTCTTCCCAGTCGGGCGAGTTCGTGCAGAAATCCGCGGCGCAGATTCAGCCGCCATGCCCCCGCGAGCTTCATCTGCTTCTGCAGGAGCTCGTAGTTCGCGTTGTCGCGGCCTTCGGCGAAGAAGCGTTCGCCGTCCCGCATCTCGAAGCGCTTCTTCACCTTGAACCGTTCCCGGTCGGCGTCGCTCTCCAGCACGAGGAACGAGGTATAGGGCGTCATGATCTTGTATTCTTCGGAGAGGCCGATGACCTCGTTCTTGATCTCCGGAGTGCGCCCCTGCTCGAGCAGGACATCCAGATGCATCCGCGCCCAGAGCCGGGGGATGAAGGAATTCCCGTGTTCCGCGTCCGCAAGCGTGATCGGGGTGCGGAATTTCACGGCCTTCCCGTTGCGCATCCCTGTCACGATGATCTCGCCCCTCTGGTCATCGCCCTCCGGGAGGTAGCGTCCGATGATGATCTGCTGCGATCCGGCGGCGACGTTGGGCAGTTCCTCCGGATAGACACGCGCCACGCGGACGCCCGAGAATTCGACCTTCATGTCGCGCAATCCCGGCTGGCTGATCTCGGCGAGGAGCGCCTGCGCCACCGCTGCCGGCGTGTCCGAGCCGCCGATCCGACGGACCGAGCCGCCTCCCAGCGAAGCGATCGCCTTCATCACGCCGGGCTCGAAGCTGCTCGAAGGGGATATCGCATGGAAGGTCGCGGACTGGCCCTTGTAGAGACGCTTCAGGCGGTTGGCGAACGCTACGGGATCGCCGTCGCCGGAGGTGATGACACCGTCTCCGATGTAGACGACGTGGATGTTGCTCTCCGTCCACCCGCCGATCTTCTTCATCACAGACGCGAACGTCTTGTCCAGATCGCTCCAACCGAGGGAGAGTCGTCGGGCAATCCATGCTCTCGCCTCCGACGCATGCTCCTCGCGCGTGCAGATGAACTTCTCCGGCTCGAACCATCTCGGCTCGATGTCGGAAGTGGCGATCGATATCGTATCCTTGCCGCCCAGCGATCCGGTCAGCGCGGCGATCAGCGCGTCCTGGTTCTCGCGGGCAGTTTCGTGCATCGATCCCGAGGTGTCGGCGACGATGACGAGGTTGATTGGATCGCCGTCGGGAATGATTTCGCGATCCCAGTTGCCGTCGCCACCCGGCGGATTGACGAGGGCGAGGAAGTAGCCGTCCTCCCCGCGGCGATGCGGAACCATCACCACCGGCGACGCGCTGGTGTCGAAGCCGATATCGACTTCGAAATCACGCTCCGGCGTGTACTCCTGCGCGGTGAATTCGGCCTGCGCGGAATTCGCCGTCTTCGATATCCGCGCGCTGTGAGTGCTGCAGACGAAGCTGTCGATGGGGATTGCGGAGTTCACCCTGACATTGATTGAGAGTTCGCGCAGCGGATTCTGCCGGAGCATCTCGCTCTGCAGGGCGTAGCTGAAGCGCACCTTTCCCTTCCGCATTGGCAGCACCTGGGTGTAGGTGATCTTGATCCGCTTTTCCGAATTTCCGAAGATGGGGAAGACGCGCGCCTTGAAGATGTTCCCGCCCGTCCACTCCAGCAGTCCCGGATCGCGGCGCTCGCGCAGGATCGTTTCGTAGATCTCCCGTGCGCGCTGCTTCTCCACCACATCTGCTTCGACGAGTTCCCCGCCGATCCACATCCCGAATCCCGAGATCGAGGCATCTTGGGGGAGGGGAAAATAGAACACGCCCTCCAGACGGCCTTTCGTGTGGTTGACGAACGATTCCTCGATGGTCGTCCGTGCGATCTGGTCGCGGATATCGACGGTCACCTTGTGGTATCCGATGGTCAACGGGGTGTTGCGTCCCTCGACGGTCGCCAACAACGATCCCATCGACTCCGTGGTGACCGCGCCCTTGAATCCGAGGAGCCAGTTCGGGTCCTTTTTGATGAGCTGAAATCCACGCCCGTCGTTTCGCCGCAGCAGCTTCCGCTGCCCGGCGCTCACGCCCATCGATTTCCCATTCGTCGGCATGATGGCGATCTGCCCGCCCTTCTTCCGCGCCGAGGCTTCCAGTTCACCGGAGAAGAACGACACCTTCGTCTTGTCGATGATCTCCACCAGCGTTCCCGGCCCGAGGATCAGCTGCCCGCCTCCCGCGAGTCGCAGCTGCACTGCATTCGCACCGCGGACATCCGTGCGCACCCAGTCGCCCGGCTTGAGGGGAAAGTTCTTCGCCGCCATCGACCAGCGTTTTCCCATCTTCGGGCGGACGCTCACGATTCCCTGGGTGTCGATGACCTTGCCGATGTCACCGACCTCCGAGAGCGATCGGGCGTTGGTTTGCGGCGGTAGCGACGTCGCAATGACGGCTGCGAGTGAAGCGATGGTGATTTGTGGATTCATGGCTTCGATTCGTTCTAGATGTCCTGTAATATCTATGATAACGCCACACGGACGGTTTCTCTTAGAAGAATCCGCAAATTGTCTTGCCAATCAATTCTCACCGAGCAGATATGGCGGTGCCCCGACCTTCCCGCTCAAGTGGTTTCCATTGCAATTTGTGCTTTTCAGGCATCCTGACAGTTTGTTAATCTCGTGCGCTTTTGCTTAGTCTCTTCGTTTTCGTCACTTATAACTCCCCTAACTCTACCGGGTGCTGGCAATCCCGTTAGATTGTCACTGCGCCGCATACGGTAGCATTGTGTTCACTGCAGCCTCCTTGGAATAGGGGTCGGTTCAGAAGTCCATGCTTCGTGTATCTTAAACGTGACAGGTCCTTCCTTCTTCTTCCCACAACCACCCAGAACAAGGGGCAGGGGCAACAGCAGTAGGAACCTTTTCACCCCCCAACCCTAACCACACACCCCCACAGCGCACAAGCGCACAAGGGCGGGTGGTTGGGGGTTGGGGTGACTACTCACCCAGCGCAATGCGCATGAACTTGTTGCCTGACTCAAGTTCCACCTTCAGGGAAATATCTCCTCCCTGCACCCTGATACGGGGTGAGGGGCTACTTCTGGACCTCTTCCTCCGTCTCAACCTCTTCGCCTTTGCTGTTGTAGTATTTCGTGGAAACTAGTTCGCCGTCTTTGTAGGTTTCTTCCTCCCACTTCTGGCCGTTCTCGTGCCACGACGTAAAGAGGCCATGAGGTTTGCCGTCTTTGAAGGTTGCTTCGCGCTCCTTCTGGCCGTTCTCGTGCCACCACACCCAAAGGCCATCGTGCTTGCCGTCTTTGAACCGCCCAAGACGGCTTACCTGTCCCAAACCAGCCATCCTCTTTGTCCACCCGCTGTATGGTTCCGACTCGTTGACTTGGTAATGGAGGCCGTCTCGGTATTGGAGTGAGTCGAGTTCGGCCGCCTCTTTGAGGAGTCTCTCAACGTCGGCATCACTCAACGAAAGAGTGGCGCTATCCTCGGTCGGTTTCGGGGTATCGGCAGAAGGCTCTGCGCTTTCATTCGATGCCGTTGGGTTCTCACTGGCCGAATCCGAACCTTCGGATGAAGACTTCTCACCACACCCAGTAACAAGTGACACGGCAAACAGCAGAACGAGTTTCTTCATTGCCCTCTACCCCTACCACCAGCAAACCGCAGGGCGCAAAGCCAAACCACCCCGCACCCTGTTTCCTGCACCCTGGACAGTGTAAAGTGCAGCCGGAATCCGGCTACAGGATACCGGAATCAGGGCTCATTTCAGGGCAACTGTTGGCACTCACTGTTGGCACTAAAGCCAAACGGCTTAGGGATTGCTCCCTAAGCCGTTGATAATTATGGCTCCTGCGGTTGTATTCAAACCAACGATCCAATGGGTTCTTGCCCAATGTAAACCTGCACCTGCGGGCTGATTAATGAATGAACGCGGAATTGCAGTTGGCAAATTCAGTGCAATAACTATTGCTTGAGAAAAAGGCGGCAAGTCAATCAAGTTGCTGCAAAAAGAACAAAAATATGCAATTACCCGCCGCATTTGCAGAACGTGTCGACAGGAATGCCATCGAGACTGGAAATGCCTTTGCCCCGAAGTTCGGTGACAACGGTTTGATTCCGGTAGTCACCCAGGACAGCACAAGCGGCGAGGTATTGATGGTCGCCTACATGAACCAGGAAGCACTGCTCCGGACAATCGCCGAGAGGCAAGCTGTCTACTACAGCCGCAGCCGCAACCAATTATGGCACAAGGGTGAAACCAGCGGCCATGTGCAGAAAGTCACCGAAATGCGCACTGACTGCGACCAGGATGTCATCCTCCTCAAGGTCGAGCAAATCGGCCCCGGTTGTTGCCATGCCGGTTATGCATCCTGCTTCTACCGCAGGGCACCGCTCGGCGAAGACTTTGCAGCAACAGCCAGCAATGGCATCGCACAGCTGGAGTTCAGCGAGGAGAAGACCTATAATCCCGATGAGGTCTACTAGCAGGATTCACGGAATCCGGGCTGCCTATACCGCCAAACAAAATGCTTCAGGAACTCAGGAAGGAAATCTGTGATGCCAACCGGCGACTGCCCGCAACAGGGCTGGTCGCACTTACATGGGGCAACGTCAGCGGCATTGATCGCACACAGGGAATCTTCGGGATCAAGCCAAGCGGGACAGACTACCAGGAACTCAAGCCTTCAGATATCGTGCTCCTTGATCTCGAGGGACAGGTCGTCGAGGGCACATTAAACCCCTCCTCTGACACCAGGACCCACCTCGAACTGTATCGTGCCTGGCCGGAAATCGGCGGGATCACCCACACGCACAGCCCGGCGGCCACCTCCCTCGCACAGGCCGGGCGCAACCTCCCCTGTTACGGCACGAGCCACGCAGACCACTTCCACGGCACTGTTCCCCTCTGCAGGGCGCTTACACCCGAGGAAATTGATGAGGATTACGAGAAGAACACCGGCCTGGCCATCGTCGATCACTTTGCCCGCAAGAACATCAATCCTATCCATGTTCCCGGCGTCCTGCAGTTGCACCATGCGCCATTCACCTGGGGGAAGACTGCCGACAATTCGCTCGACAACAGCATCGCGCTTGAAATGTCCGCCCGCATGGCAATCGATGGCTTGTTGATGAATCCTGACCTGGAACCAATCCCGCAGCACATTCTCGACAAGCACTTCCTGCGCAAGCACGGGCCGGATGCCTACTACGGCCAGGGGGACGCCTAACGATCCGGCGGATGCTCTCCGGGCAAATTGATGCTCCCGCTCACGGCAGCCCCTTTAATGGCATCTGTAATATCAAGCAACTTGACCCGCGGGCGCACTTTCGGGTGGTTAAAGTCGCCACTGGAGACAAAGGGCACATAAACACGCCCCTTTCTTGTCACCGGGGAAAACAGGAGTTCAGCCACACTGAGGGCCAGATCGGGGCCGACCAGATCGGCGAGGAACTTGTTGGCACGCCCCAGCGCACTGTCGGAAACTTTCCTGGAAAAGGTCAGGTCGGCATTGATCAGGTGTTCATCACTGCCGGTATTGTGCCAGGAACCCGATTTCATCAGCAGTTGGTGCCCGTTAAGACCGACATTCCAAGGGGCCAGCGAGCGAACAATACTGTCGCGAAATCCGAGCCTTACCGAGGCATCATTGTCCACGACAAGCACACCCTCCAGTGCACTTACATCAAGCCCGGCCTTTCTCAGCTTGTCCAGTGTCGAGGCCAGGCGATCAATGATCGGGAGCGACATGATTTCCGAATTCTTTCTAAGGGTCACATTGATCACCAGCTCCGGGTTGAGCAATCCTGTCCCGCTGTCAAACGGCTCGATATTCCCCTGTGTCCCTGCTGACATGCGGGCGTAATGCACCAGCCTGTCACGATCCATTACCTCGATGCGGGCATCCACCTCAAGGTAGGCACTGTTGTGTGCGGAGAGGTTTTCAGGATCGATGTCAAGATTGGAGATGCTCGCCTCCAGCTCAGTGATATGAATGCGGTTCTTGTTCTTCCTGATCTTTATATAGACTGCAGCATTACTGACCTTGAGCGACTCCATTGATGTCGCCAGGGGTATCCCGGAGACACTGAACCCGTCAATTTCAATCGTTCCCTTAGTGTCCTTCCGTTGACTGTTTCCGGCGGCTTCTCCTTCACTGTGTTTCTTTTCCGCATGGTAGTCCGCATTGGGTTTCCCCTTCACGATCTCAGGCTCCTCAAAGAGCGGATCAAGGGATGGCTTGCCGTCACGCTCGATTAAAAACGAGACCTCCAGGCCGTCGACGAAGACGCTATTGATTACCAGTTTCCTGCGCAGCAGATTGAGCAGTCCAACCTTCACCGACATCTTCCTGATGATGATCCTTGTCTGGCTGCCGGCTGCCGGGGGACGCGAGCTTACCGGGCTGCCGGCATCAGCATATTCATCGCGCGGCGACATCATCAGGCCGGTTAAACCGATACTGCCACCGAGCAGGCTCACCTTGATATCTCCTAGGTCCACCCTCATGTTGCGCTCCTCCTCCAGCCACCCGACCACCGCGTCCCTGTCAAGGAAGGAGGAGACAATGAGGCTTAACACCAGCAGTGCTACAATCCCGAGGCAGGCCAGTGTTGCCGCCACCCGAAGCAATATCTTGCGGAAACGCTTCATGGAATTACCGCCTCCGCATCAACAACGCGGAAGCATCTAAGTGGTGGGC
This sequence comes from Verrucomicrobiales bacterium, assembly GCA_046581505.1. Taxonomy (GTDB): domain Bacteria; phylum Verrucomicrobiota; class Verrucomicrobiia; order Verrucomicrobiales; family DEV007; genus CACIUL01. Next base: position 15,913 of record JAYGGE010000182.1, read on the forward strand.
CTGGCAGGATTTGAACCTGCGACCAAGGGATTATGAGTAATCTAAACAGGGTTTGGTTAGCAAGTAGTTACAGGAGTGGTTAACGCCGTCTAACGGCATACACCCTCTACGACTGTATCAACTTTGTATCAAGTCACAGATACAGAGAAAAAAGTGCGGAAATCAAATCCCACGCACACCTTTTTTGATTGAACCAATGGGATCGTCAAAAACTATGGCTACAGTCTATCGAAAGAAAGTTAATGGAAAGTTCCAAAGTCCCTATTATTACGCTGTCTACTATCTAGCTGATGGTAAGCGGCACTCAAAAAGCACAGGACTGAAAACAAGGAGGCAAGCTCAGAAACTCGCAGACGAGTGGGAACATGAGCAGAATAAAGCCCGTAAGGGCAAATCTGATCAGCGCGCTGAGCTGGCAGAAACCCTAGCGAGCGCATTCGCGGAACTAAACAAGGGCAGATTCACCCAGGAGGATTTCTCTGAATACTTAAGGAAGGGCTACGAGATCGCTAACGGTGAGGAGGCTAAATCCCCCACCCTGAA
>JAYGGE010000034.1:0-2565 GCA_046581505.1 Verrucomicrobiales bacterium
GCCAACCTCACAGAGGCCAACCTCACATTCGCCCACCTCGAAGGCGCCAACCTCACAGACGCCGACCTCACAGGCGCCGACCTCACAGGGGCCAACCTCACAGAGACCGACCTCACAGAGGCCAACCTCACATTCGCCGACCTCTCAGGTGCCGACCTCTCAGGTGCCAACCTCTCAGGTGCCAACCTCTCTAGAGCCAACCTCTCAGGTGCCGATCTCACAGAGGCCAACCTCCAAGGGGTCGACCTCACAGACGCCGATCTCAGAGACGCCAACCTCACATTCGCTGACCTCTCAGGCGCCGACCTCACATTCGCCGACCTCTCAGGTGCCGACCTCAGAAACGCCGACCTCACAGGCGCCATCCTCTCGGGCGCAATATGGGATAGTCCTACTGCAAAGGATGCTGAAATCGCTGAACTTGAGGTGCAACTTGCAACCATAACGGCAGAGCGCGACTTAGCGATTGCCGAGCGCGACGCCCGCCCGACACAGGCTGCGTATGATGCGATTGTGGCCGAGCGCGACGCCCGCCCGACCTTGGCTGAGGTAGAGGATGCACGCGTCGGCTCCATCGTGCTGGCCAAGGACTGGGAAACCGGTGAGGTGTCACTGTGCTTCGGCCTGCAGAAGACCGATGACTTTGTCACGTGGGCAGCCTATGAGGGCGGCACGTGGAGTGACGCGCCCAATGGAGAATTCAAGCTGACCCTGCCCCTTGGCGAGGCCAAGAAGTGGCTGCGCCTTACCCTGCCGGAATAGCACTACACATCATCCTTCCCGCCACAATCCCCCCGTGCAGGGCAGGGGTGCTTGTGTCCTGCGGGGGGTTGTGGTTAGGGTGGGGGCATATGAAAAATATAGACATCAAATCCCTCCTTATTGGCGCACTCCTCACCTCAACCATTTTCCTCTCCGTGGCTGCTACCGGCCTGACTGACAAGTGGGATAGTAAGCAAAAGTGGGAAATTCGTACATCCTCCGGAAAAATTCCTGAGGGGTGGGAGCCATTTGCTTATGATAGCAACGATAAATTTGATCCGTTCCTCCTCCGTCGTCGCATCAAATAAAAAAGGCCGAGGTGATTTCTTACCCCGACCCTGCCAATGCCACAAGGATCGTTCTAGGGGGTGAAAGAATTATTTTGGAGGTCGAAGGCTCGACAAGAATTGAACCCCTCAGTTGGTCACTGAACCCTGATCCCTCATCACGCGACCTGCACCCGAGGGGAGGGAGTCCACTGTGCGCTTGAGGCAGGGCACAATCCCTCTGTGCAGGGCAGGGGGTGCTTGTGCGCTGCGGGGTGGTGGTGTTAGGGTTTGAGGATCAGTCATTGGATGTGTTTTGTGCGGGTGTGACATGCGCAGTTGACCCAACATGCCGTTAACTTGAATACATTATTGATGTACATATATGAACATACGCAGCCTGGAAAATTCATCCGGGCCATGACTGGTTTGTGGGTGATGATCTTCGGGGTTGGGTCCGTAGTGATGGTGGTGTTAGGTGGGAAAGAGCATGCTTTTATGCTCAGTGCCTGCATTGTGATGCTTGCGGTGTTTACTGCGATCATTTTTGTTCTATTCCATTCGTTGACCGTCAGGATATCGCGAAACGATATGGTCATTGCATTCGGTGTTGGCCTTATCCAAAAGAATTTTGCCATCGGTGACATCCGCAGCGTGAGGATAGTCCGGAACCGGTGGTATCACGGTTGGGGTATCCGGAAGATTCGAGGCGGCTGGCTCTACAATGTGTCGGGATACGATGCCGTTGAGATCCAACTCAAAAACGAACGCAAATACAGAATTGGAACTGATCAGCCTGAGAAATTGCTTGCGGCTGTTGAGTCAGCCCTTGCTGGTTTGCTGAGGTAATGATTGTTTGCGCTTCAAGCAACTTTAGCCTTGAATGTTCCGCCGAACTTCAGTCAAATCGGATCGATATCCGGAATTTCCCCCTTCTTCCCCTCCGGCCAGGCGGCGGCACGAGGACGGCAAAGAAAAAGGAAATTTCATTGTAATTCCCCTTATCTTAGACAAAAGCCTGCTTCAACGTCGCTTTCCCAAATAAACCAAGCACCGTAAACAACCAACAGAAATCCAAAGTCATGAAAAAATTCATCACCATCCTACTCTCGACCTCATTCCTGACCCTCTGCGCCTATGCGGACAAGGGTAAGGAAGCCATTGAAAAGCCCGCCAAGCCCGCCAAGACTGACGAAGCCAAAAAGGAGAAAAAAGACAAGGGTGAGAAGGTTACCGTTGCCGGCGAAGTGAAATGCGCTCACTGCGACTTCAAGATCGGCGATTCCTGCGCCGCCGTCCTCAAGACCGAGAAGAGCCTGTATTTCCTAAAGGGGAAAATCGCCAAGAAATTTTCCAAGGAAAACCCAGAGGCGAAAAAAGCCGAGGCAAGCGGCCTGGCCAGGAAAGACGGCAAAAACTACGCCCTCAGGGTCACCAAGATCGCCATAAAGGAATAATTGCCGCACTTTTCACTGTGCAGGGTGCAGGTCGACGTGAGCATCCTCAACGGCACGCATGGGGTGAGTCGGCCAACGGA
>JAYGGE010000168.1:0-23639 GCA_046581505.1 Verrucomicrobiales bacterium
CGAAGGCCGGAGGTCGTTGGCTTTCAGCTTGGCCAGAATGAACCGGTCGACTTCGTTGCGGGCCCACTCCTTGGCTTCCGGAACCTTGGGCTCAACCAGCGACTTTCGGGACCACCACTCCTCCGCATGCAAAGCCTGAGAGTAGGCAAAAACAAGGCAGACGAGCAAAGCATTTTTCATCAAGGAACGAAGGTTGAATCAAGAAGCTTTCCAGACAAACGGTTGAAACTCAACTTCCATCCCATCGGGTAGGACTTCCCCGGGATCCATTGCGCATAGGCGACTCTATTGGCTTTGGTCTCGAAATAAGGCATGCCGTCTCTCGCTCGATTGGCGTGAAGGGAAATTTCACCGGCACTCAAAGCAAAAGGGTATATGGCCAATTCATCGATTACCCCGTTGAAGGGCTCGGCCTGTAGAATATTACCGATTGTCGCTTCGCTTGGCCCACCGCTGAGGATAAGGGTCCCCACGGGATAGCCATGACCGAAGACCGGTTTCCCGTCCAGAAAGATTGATTTTTTACCGGTAAAGCTATCGTAGCTCGCAACCATGTGGTGAATCTTTCCATCCGTAAGCTCTCCCAGTGCTGGCCTTCCTTCCTTGCCGTCAAGGGGCATATCAAGTTCCTCGTACCCAAAACCGTCGAGATGTAGCCCGAAGGAAAGGACGGGACCGAGTGAAACCTCGGGGGTATCATAATCACCCACGTCCTTGTCGTTCTGAAAACCAAGCAAGATCCTATGGTTTCCATCCTCCTTCCTGAAGATCTGGTCGTAATCCATGAATTTACCGGACCATTTGGAAACGAAGAGAGCCTCAATGCTGATTCCCGTGGAAAAAGACATTTCACCTGTTCCCACCATTTTCCCGGTCAGTCCCTCCACACGGGCAACAGATTCGGGTTGGTTGTCAAAGGACAAGGCCCCGGAGCCAACCAACCCCTTCACTTTCGACGCCCGGGCACCGAGGGTGAGCTTGACCGAATTGAAGGGATCACGCAACATTCCGTCAAAATTCCAGAAGAACTTGGGCATGCGGTTCAATGTCTGCACCTCCACCTCACCATCCAAGACCTCCAGTTCCAACTCCTCCTCCCCCTTTGAACGAAAGGCAAATTCAGTTCCGCGGTCAAGAATTCTCAGGTTGGCGGTCTCAACTGAATAGGTTGCTTCCTTAGTTGCCATCCGGGCAATTATCGACCCTTCGTAGAGAACACCCCCTGAGGGCGAGTTCAGCCCAAAGGTTCCGGGTCCCTCGAACAGCACTTTCGCCCCACTAAGGGACTCCAATGCAGCTCCTCCTTTTTCCAGAAACAAGGTGGAAGAGAAAAGCAGGTTATCGTCGCTTTTGCCAATGGCTAGGAGGGGCAAATCGAATTCCAAGTAATGATTGCTTGCAAACCACTGCTCATCAACTTGTTCCGGATCAGAAGGGTGATCGTTCAACGCCCAGAAGGTGAACAGGGCTACCAGAGATGCTGCCAAGCCATAGGGGAGCAAGAACCGGAATGATTGTTTTCTCGACCGGAAGGGAATCGACTCGCCGACGGACCTTTTCCGGGAAAGCACATGCAAACCATCTTCCAAATGCGTAAGGGATCGAAAAGCAGATCGCAATTCCGGATCCGTTTCCATTCGGGCTTCCAACCCCTTGAAATCTTCCTCGGAAATTTCTCCGTGCCGCCAGGCATCGATCAGCAGTAGATCTTCTTTCTTCATGCCGAAACAACCTCTTCCCCAAGTTTCCTTTCCACGCAAAGCAACAAAGTCATTCGCAACCGACTCATCATCTTGTATAGGGCGTCGGGGGAGCGACCTGCTCGCTTGGCCAATTCCTTCATGCTGGCTTCCGATCCGTACGCTTGCATCAACAATTCCCGACGATCTTCGGGCAACTCCTTGAGACACTCCTCCAGCAAGTGAATTCGATGATCTCGAATCTCAGATTCCTCGCTCGATTCGGTCATCAGCAGATCGATCACCCTGTCATTGAAATGCAAACGATCCCTCGCTCGTTCTCTTCGAAACTTCATGAGTTCGAAGCGGGCAATCGCCGCCGCCCACTTCGGAAAGTCACTTGGGTTGTTCAATTGCCCGAACTTCTTCCATGCGATCAGGCTGACCCGTTGCATGACCTCGTCCACTTCGGTGTGTCCCCGCACCCCATTGCGAATCATTCCACGCAACATACCGCCATGCTTGGAAAGCAAGGAAATGAATGATTCATGTTTGTCGGAGACTGACATTCACTGGAATACTCCCAACCAACCATTTTCCTGACAATTTTTTCAGCTGCCTAATTCAGCAGGCGCGAAGCGTATTCATTTGTTGAGCAACTTCACCATGGCTTGTCCCCATTCGTTAAAAAGGTGTAGATTCCCGGCTTTGTGACCTTCAACAGCCCGGATTCGGGGATCAGGACAGGTTCACGCCCATTCACCGGATGTGCCACCTCCCCCTTCCCTCAAACCCCACGAATAAAGGAAGGAAAAGATGGCTCTAGAAAGCATCGGTAAGGATCCCTGTAAGAAGAATCCTCGCGGAAATTGGATATTCACAAAGTTTTTCGGGCATTTTACAAAAGTGGCGTGTATTCACGCACTCCGTGTTGGCGAAGAAAATACGGCAACAGGATTGTTTCCGCGGTCATTTCCCATGCCCAAATTGCGACAACACCGCTGGTGTCCGCAACATCCGGATCAAGGGCGCCTCTAAAATGACAACTTCCAGAGCGGGACAATAGCTTTTGCCCTCCTTCACAACCGGCCGGCTCTGTCATTCCCGCTCTTTTTTGCCAGCAAAAAGAAAATGAAGCAGCAGGGCAAGCCGCCGGATTCTCTGTTTGACCAAACCCCGAGCAAAATCTCTGGTAATTTTCTGTTTTACTGAGGTTGGCCGGGAATCAATGCGGAAAAAAAATCGCGACGGGCTCAAGGGCAACAGCAAATCAAAGGGGAAAATAAATTTGACCATAATTACCATAAATAAATATGCTTTAAGGCTTGCTCTTTTGTCGCCCGATACGCTGAAATATTAATATTAAGAATTTGGGCAAATTGGGCACTTTGAAATCATACTTTTCCCATACCTTGACTGGCATTTGGTGCGTCATTGCTGGCTTCTCATTAGAGAGTAGCCATGGGTCGACAATTTGCATTGAGCTTGATGCCGATAGCCGGCAACAACAAGCTTTGCCGCTCGTTGTGAAGTCCATTGAAGGCGTGCGCAATCATGTTCCAATTTTCTGGACGGCATTAACCGAAACTCAGATCGCCAAAGACTGCTTCGACTTTCTGGACAGTTGCAATAGCGGGATGGTTTGGCATAACAATGACATTAGCTGGAATGTCCCACACACCATTCAGGCAAGTATTCTCAGCCAGCCCGTTTTTTTTCTTAGTGACAACATTGCCAATGGATCACTTTCCGCCAACGGAAAGTTGCTCATAAATACCCGCAAAAATGAGCCCCTGAACGGGTTCTTGATGAAGAATAATGATCCTGTCACAAGAAACAACAGCTTTGTCAAGGATGGTAAAATCGACATGGACCTGATCCTCATAATCTCTGCAGGTGTCAGTGGATTACTCTTGATATTAATGCCCGAGCGAAAGCGCAAACGGGATATCATCAAAGAGACGAACCTCGCCCTGTTACGACGTCCGCGACAGTAGCCCTCTCCTCTCGAAAAGGGTATTTCACATCCCTTTAATCTCGTGATATCTTATACTCTGGCGATCATTGACTCTGTATTGTAACTGACACGACCCCCCGGGAAAAACTAGGGACCCGCCGAATGAACCAGTGAGGTCCCGTCGTTGTGAGTTCGGTTTACTCTAGTCTCTGTTATGCTAATGTTGTCATCCGGGTCTTTAAACATCACTGACAATGGAATCCGATTCCGAAGAATTCGTTCGGCTTCTCACCGAAGCACAGGGCCCGGTATATGGCTACATTGTGACCCTGCTTCCCGACCGTAACAGGGCCCGGGATCTCCTCCAGGAAACAAACATTACCCTCTGGAGAAAAGCGGACAATTTCGAGGAAGGCACCAATTTTCATGCCTGGGCCTGCAGGGTGGCATATTTTCATGTCCTGGCATTCCGGCGAAAAATGGCCCGTGAAAAACTCGTCTTTAATGATGAGATCCTCGACTATCTCGCCGAACGCAATGATCAACGTATCGCAGAAGAAGGTGCCCTCGAGCGCAGCAGGGCACTGTGCAACTGCCTGCAGAAGCTCCCGGAGCACCATCGCAAACTGGTGGAAGCACGCTACCAGCCAGGCGCATCGGTGCAGCAGATCGCAGCTGAACAGGAGCGTACAGTCGGATCGGTCTCGCAAACTCTCTACCGAATCCGCCACAATTTGATGGTTTGTATCGAAAAAACACTCGCATCAGGACAAGCCGGTTGAGAAATCAACAATTTGCGACATCAAGGGGTAGGAACAGCCAATATGAACGAAAAGCTGAAAACATTTGTGGAACTTGAGGAACTCCTTTCCGCACTCCATGACAGCACCGCCACCAGGACAGGTATCTCCCGTATTGAAGCCTTGTTAAACGGCGACCCTGAAGCGTGTGAGTTCTACTTGGACTACAGCCAGATGTGTGCAGACACTGATCTGGAATGCAGTTCCAGTCAATCTATTGAAGTCGGCCGCAAGACAGTGCCGCTTGAGATTTCCAAAGCAACATCCCTTTTCTTCCAGGGGCAGAGCACAAAGCAGATCCTCAACCCGAGTTGGAAGCCTCTTCCCTGGTTTGCCGCTGCTGCCGGCCTGATGCTGCTCACAGGCTCAATCGCCGTTTTCTCCGGCAAGAAAAATCCATTAGCCGCCAGTCAACTTAAGGCAACTGAAGCCACTGAACTATCCATCGATAATGGCGTTGCCATCCTCATGGGCACAGTCGACGCCAGCTTCGGCAATGGCGACCTGCAACCGTTAAAGAACGGGGGAATCCTTCCCCTCGGTGAATTACGCCTCGAGTCCGGTATCGCGGAAATCGAATTCTACAGCGGAGCCCGCGTTATCCTGGAGGGGCCTTCAGTCCTCGACCTGACCTCGGAGAACAGCGGGACACTCGGCGAGGGAAGAATACGTGTACACATTCCCGAACAGGCAAAGAGATTTACCCTGACGACATCAGAAGTTGATATAGAGGAGCAGGCCGGTGAATTCGGTGTCAGCATCGAGGAAGACGGGCACATGACCGAAATCCACTGCTTTGCTGGCAACCTGGAAATCCATGGCGCTCCCCCACAGAAAAAAACAAAGGTGATCCGGCATCTGCAACCCGGTGAGGCTCTAAGGCTCCAGGCAAACATTACCCGTAATATTGAAGCGAGTTCAATGGCATTCGTATCCTATGCCGATATTGCCCACAGTTCACTTGAGAATGCCACGCTGCGTCACGATAAATGGACTCATCTGGTTGAGCGAATGCGTGCTGATGCAGACATCATGGCCCTCTACACATTTGAAGACCAGGGACCACGTGAACGCCACCTGGTAAACCAGGCAGCCTACAAGGAAATGTTCACCCACGGCGCGATTGTCGGATGCCGGTGGACCAACGGACGCTGGCCAAGCAAGGGATCCCTTGAGTTCAGTCGCGCAAGCGACCGTGTAAGGATCAACTCCAAAGGAAGCCTCCGGGCGCTTACTTTAAGTACCTGGGTCCGGTTTGATACACTGCCACGACAACAGCACTTGGTTGCACTTCTCTCCAGCCATAGCAGAAAAATCGGAGCATTCGATTGGTCAATAATGCGTGATGGAAAAATCCGGTTTTCCATTCGGGCCAATGATAAAAACAAAGCCCACAATTATAATTCACCTGTTGTGTTCACGGCCAATTCCATTAACAAATGGCACCATCTGGTGACAATCTATGACCCGGTCAATAATTCGGTTAAACACTTCCTCAATGGCAAGGAAATCTCCAAGTTCAGCGCCCGGTGGCAGAGCCCGCCCCACGAAAAGCATGCACTCCATGTCACCCTTGGCGATTTGGAAATCGGCAACTTCGCCGGCAAGCTCCCGAACGGCAAAAGGCCTGTCCTGAACCTCACAGGACGTATTGATGAATTAGCCATTTTCGGACGCGCTCTTGATACAAACGAGGTTATTGAAATCTTTGACACCGGACGCCCCGAGTAAAGCCAACGTCGCCGCCGGAATCCTTGCAAAAAGATCCTTCCTTGTCCAAAGTCGGGCATGCCAAACAACCTTTTCCGGTTCTCTCCACTGCTGGCGGCCCTCCTGGCGGCCTCAACAGCCGTTGCCAAGCCTCGGACACCTGACGAAAAGCTGATCTTCAAGAAAGTCGAGGGAGGCGATCTTAAACTTCACGTTTATAAACCAAAGGGCTGGAATCCGGGTGACAAGCGTGCTGCTATTGTGTTCTTCTTTGGTGGCGGATGGGTAGGAGGAACACCCGGACAATTCTACCCGCACTGTGAGCACCTTTCTGCAAGGGGCATGATCGCAATCAGTGCTGAATATCGAACAAAGAAGAGTCATGGAACTGATCCGTTCTCCTGTGTTGAGGATGGCAAATCAGCAATCCGGTGGGTTCGTGAAAATGCCGCTCAATTGGGAATTGATCCCGCAAGAATCATAGCCGGCGGCGGCTCTGCCGGAGGACACGTGGCAGCCTGCACCGGCACTGTTACAGGCTTTGAGACCGGCAATAAGCAGGTCTCTTCCATGCCGGCAGCAATGATATTGTTCAACCCGGTGTGTGACACTTCACCCAAGGGATACGGAACCAATAAGCTGGGAGAGCGCTGGAGGGAAATCTCGCCATTGCATCATGTCTCCAATAAAACTCCCCCGACCTGCATCTTCCACGGCAAGGCGGACACCACGGTGCCCCATCAGAACGCGGCCGATTTCAAGGCGGTAATGGCAAAGAGCGGGCAACGCTGTGAGTTACACTCTTATAATGACGCCAAGCACGGGTTCTTTAATTTTGGTCGTGGTGACGGCTCGGCCTACAGGGACACGGTGGCCAAGATGGACATTTTCCTGGCATCACTGGGCTGCCTGCCGGCAGGCGATGGCGGGGCAAAAGAATAAATGGAGCCCGGCGACTGGAAAAAAGCGGCACGCGACTACGAAGGCGAAGTCCTGAGTGTTTTCGACAACGACCGCAAGGGTAAAATTAAGGCCTTAATTAAGCGACTCGGGAAAAAACAGGGGCAGGCCACTGATCTCGGTTGCGGCGTTGGAAAATTTCTCCCGCTCCTGGCTGAGCATTTTGGAAAAGTCCACGCCTGCGACTATTCCCCGGCCATGCTGGAGAAAGCACATGCCCGGCATGGCAGCCTCGGGAACATTACCTTCGGTTCATGTGATTTGCGTAAATCCCCTCCCGGCCCGGATCCTTCCGACTTTGTCCTCTGTGTCAATGTCATCATCACCGCCTCTCTTGCCGCCCGGCAAAGAATGTGGCAAAACCTTGCAAAATCGGTTCTTCCAGGCGGGCATGTTGCCCTGGTCATCCCCTCACTCGAGTCGGCTTTGCTTGCCAGGCACAGGCTGGTTGAATGGAACCTGCGTGACGGGCAGTCCGCCGGACGGGCATTGCGATCCGGCTTCGGCAATCAAGACCCTGATGGTATAAGCATCGCCCGCGGGGGAATCCTGGATTGCGCAGGAATGCTTACCAAGCATTATCTTGAAACGGAAATCTCAACGACCGCAAAACGATTCGATTTCAATGAGCAGGGTGCCGAAAAAATTGAATACCGATGGAACACTGAATTCACCAGCCCGCCCCGCTGGATGCGTGAACCCTTCCCCTGGGACTGGTTGGCAATACTGAAAAAATGCTGATCTTCTAGAGCCCGGTCGAGTTGCGAACGATACGGAAGTAGTTCTTCTCCGGTGCCACCACCGCCTCACTGAATGAACCATGAGAGTCCCCTGCACGGACAAACCCCGTAAGGTCAGTCCACGTGATGAAATCAGAGGATGATTCCAGCTTGTAAAACAAGCCGATCGTCTGGTACCAGCTCAAGCTGACGTTTGAAGTTGACTGGTCATAGCTGACTGCAATTGTCACCGGTTCCCGGAGAATGCTTCCGTCCCAGTATCTGCTGGCCAGCTCGTAGGCGGCAATTCCCACTTTTGAGCCCATGACCCGCCCGGGAAGATCATCCGGAGAGACATGAATTCCCCCGTAGATACGCGAGATACCCGCCTCATCAGACGCATCATAATAACTCGCCCACTGCAGGGTCACATCACTGCTCGGTCCCAGTTCAAATTCCAGAGATCCAGCCGCTTCAGTGTGCTCCAAAAGTCCTCCCGGAAAATAAGGACTGCCGGTAAAGCGGGTGAGAACCTCCGCCCCCGCCCGCGAGAAACAGGAATGCCCTGACACGTACGCGGCAAATGCAGGTGTAACGAAAGTGTCCCGCTGGTAGGGCAGCCAGTTCATGGCAAGAATCCAGTCGACCCCGCCTGCCTCTGTTTCCGGATCAGCAGGTTCACCTGTCCAGGTACGAACAGCAATCGAACCTATGTACTCGTTCAGGTGTTCATGCCTCTCGCCCGGCGCTGCCGACTGCGGGGTGATCACTTCCACCAGCCCCGGTTCAAGTTTTAAACCTTCAGGATGATAAGTTGACTGGATAAACGGATCAGGATGATTGGCATCAGAAGACTGGCCTTGTAACCCCATATAGCGGCACATGGCGATCGGACGACCATAGTCATAGACACGCTTGCAGGTCCAGGCGGCTGTTGCCGCATCGTGCATCGCGCCATTGATTACCATGTAACGCTTCACGTCCCACTCAAGCTCATCGACAACAGGACCAGAACCGCCAATCTTGAAAACAACGTCGGGATGATCGGTAACCTCGTTGGCAACAACATTCCAGTGACCCGGCGGTGTTTCCGAATCCGGCCCGTCAGCCCAGAACTCGGCGATCACTCTGCCGTAATCCGCGTGCTTTACGATGTTATCTGGATACGGCTGGCCGGTGACCGGGTTGTCCCCGTGGCCACTGCCGTCATGCTGACCGAGAACATTGTTGCCGTATACCTGTGGCGAAATGTTTATCGTCGCGGGATCCGCGGGATCCAGCCTGCTGCTGTAACGCAGGACAGCATTGATATTGTCCTTGAATTCCGCATCCCCGACCCCCTCGAGTTGCGGCGGTGCACCCGGATCCAGGTAAGCCTCATCGTAAGCCTCCCTCCTCAACAGGGCAAAAGAGCGAACCCACCACCACTGGGATCCCAGATAAGTTTGTATCAGATCGGCCTCGATCCCGTTCTGTGTCAGGGCAAAATCACCGAACGCCAATGGCGCCCAGCGATTCACATCAAAGATGGTAAACAGAGTGAACTCCGGTTCATCGAGGGGCACGGGATCATTCACCGGCGAATACGTGGAATCCTCATACCCTCCAATCTCATTAGCCCCGTCATCCAGGAAAAAGGCAAGGATTGATTCTGCAATACGATTGCCCAAAGTTGCCGGTGCATCACCGGCAGTGGATGTATTCAACTCATCGTAACCAAGCTCTACCATCTGCTGCGAAAGATCAGCCTCTGTCTGGGGAGCATTCACAGAATTCATGTAGCGCCTAGAGAGCACACGAAACGCAGCGAAGCTGATCGCCTCCTCCCGGGCAGCTGCGATATCCGCGGCATCCACGCCATCGCCTCCGGGGTCAGGTACAATAGCGGTTTCATTGTGGATGTACCCAACTGCCAGCGGATCATAAGCCGCCCATGCGTCCCACATTGCCACTGAAACATGAAAAAGGTTGCGCGCATGCACAGGTGGATGGGGAATGTCCATCCGGATAGCAGTCAGATGCTGCTCATTCCAGGTTCTCGCAGCCGAACCCGCATCAGCAGGGCTCGATACTGTCATATTAACGCAGGCACTTATGCATAGAATGCCTTGCCCCTTTGCGTTTCGCAAAAGAAATTTTATCGGGATGAATATCATTGAGGGAGGGGGGGTTGAGGAGGAAAACATAACTCTAAAAATTCAATCTCTCAAGTAGCTCTGGGTTATAAATAATTCCCTAATAAACCCCTGCCTACACTGGAAAGAACAGATTCCAGCTGTAACCGAATATTCACAACCCCATTGCTCATATTAAATGACGATTGCCACATCCTCTTTGCTTCACCCCGGATACGGAACCAATATTCTCCTGAGGGAGGAATTGCCGGATCTACAGACAATGAGCCTTTTAAAAGGAAACAATTCAACCCGATCATCAAGGGGTCACAGATGGTATATTCGGCACAACCATCAAGCGAAGTTTTGACATCTGCTCCGCCGGAAAATCCGCTTCATTCAAACGTTTTGATGCTGCCTGCGGATAGCGAATCGCCCACTGTGCGAACACTGAAGCAACAGTCTGTTCACGCATCACGCGGTTATTGATTGTTGACGCCCACGAGAATGCACTCTCCGGGTCACGATGCACAATCTGCCGGGCCAGGGCTGCAATAGCCTGGTCAGCATCAGGCCCGGGCTTTAACCGGCGAAGCCATGTCGCCGCCTTATTCGGCTTCATCTGAGCCCACAGTGCGATTGACTCCCTGAGGACATCAGCACGGATGGTTTCAGCTGTGTGCTCAAGCAGCCACTCCACCGCCTTCTCCGGATCGTGCATGATCCAGGCCTCTCCCACCTGCCTTATCAACCTTGAACGTTCCCCCGATTTCTTCATGCGCAACACCCATGCCGCTGCATCGGAGGGAGCAACCCGAGCCCACTGTTTCAGCACTCCCGTGCGCGCCAGCTCCTGCCGCGTTCCGGAAAATTCCTCTGTCCGTCTCAACATTTGCTCAATCCTGCCGAGCACCACTATTGCAGCCGCCATGCCATCCACTGCGCACCGGAATTCCTCGCTATCCTCGATTGCAACCAGAGAGGAGAATGCAGCTTCAGGATCAGACCCTGTAAGGCCAAGATAAATCGGGGTCAACAGCTTTGAGGACGAAGTCCCCAGCCAGGAAACCAACTGCCCTGTTAAATGACGCCGGTGATACCATTTAATGGTTTGCTCAGGATCACTCTCAGCCCACGAACTCACAACGTTCACGATCACTCCTGCACGCAGATCCCCGGAAAGTTTCCTCTCGGCATATTCCATCGCCGAATCACCATCCAGCTCAGCCCATCGCCCCATCACCGCCAACATCAATACCCCATGATCCGGATGTCGCGAATCCATTGACTCAAGTTCCGAGACGGCATCCGCAACAGTGGCCGCATCAAGGCTCTGTATGCGGTTAAATGCCCTGAGGACACCTTTCTGGCTGAGCAGTCCGGTGCGCAGGTCCTCCCTCGCCGCTGCAAGTATCCGGCGCGCGCTCTCCGGTTCTGCCCGGACAGGTGAAAGGCCTGCAGACTCATGGTGTAAAATAACTGGCGGATTGACGCCGGGTTCCATACCCAAACCTGGTTTGATTACCGTTTCCCTGTTGTCATTTTTCAGGGAGCCATAAAAATAAGCCGCCAGCACCGTGACCATCCACAGCAATATCACGGGCAGGATTATCCGAAGTTTGTGCATTGGCGTGAATAACCGGCCGGGCTGACAGGGCCGGCACCCAGAATAACCCAATCCCACTCCCCCTCATAGATTTTTTCAGCATATAGTGCCTTCCCTCTCTGTTTGCTCAGCGATTACTTGCCGAGCATACGGCTGGGGCTACCTTCGATCCTTGTTCGAATCGCTTCACAGGGATCCATCCTCATCCGCACGACGCGGGCGTCTCACCACAGCCCATGGCACCGTCGAGACCCCGGTATTCATGCCGGTGGGAACCCAGGGAAGCGTCAAGGCAGTAAGCCCGCACGAACTTCGCAATCTTGGCAGTGAAATAATCCTCGGTAATACCTATCATCTCTCCGTCAGGCCAGGCACTCAAACCATCGAGCACTTCGGGGGTCTTCATTCGTTCATGAACTGGGATCGTGCCATCCTCACTGACAGTGGAGGGTTCCAGGTATGGTCGCTCGCCAAGCTGCGCAAGATCAGTGAAGACGGTGTCCACTTCCAGAATCATATCGATGGCACCCCCACTTTCATCAGTCCTGAAATATCAATGCAGATCCAGGCCGCACTCGGGTCGGACATTGCCATGCTTTTTGATGAATGCCCTCCCTACCCATGCGAACACGATTATGCGGAGCAAAGCAGTGAGTTGACCCTGCGCTGGGCAGAAAGATGCAAGGAATGGATAACCAGCAACCGGCCGTATGCTGGAGGAAATGCGGCAAGGCAACTCCACTTCGGCATCGTGCAGGGCTCCATATATCCTGAGTTGAGGGAGCGCTCGGCACGGGGACTCGTCGAGCTCGGGTTCGACGGCTACGCCGTTGGCGGCGTGAGCGTGGGCGAACCTGAAAAGGAAATGATCGCGGCAATTGAAAACTCCCTGCCCCACCTGCCGGAGAATAAACCCCGCTATGCCATGGGCCTGGGAACCCCTCCCCAGATGATCGAGATGATCGCCCGCGGGATTGACATGTTCGACTGTGTGCTGCCGACCCGGGTCGCACGTACGGCAACGGCTTACACCGCTTCAGGTACAATTAACCTCAAGAACCGGAAATTCTCCCGGGACAAGTCACCCATTGAGGAGGGTTGCCGGTGCCACGCATGCGAAGAAGGTTTCTCCCGGGGTTATATAAGGCACCTGGTGAAGTCCGACGAGATCCTCGGGATACGCCTCACGACACTGCACAACCTGTACTTCTATCTCAACCTGCTCGCCCGGGTGCGCGCCTCCCTTGAAAACGGGACATTTTCTTCACTGCGCGGGGAACTGCACGAGAAATACCCGGCGAAATCCGCAAAGGATGAAACACCTGCGCAGGATTGAGCTTTCATTGCCCACAGGAACAAGTGTCTAATCCGCAAGCAATCAGGTGGGCATCCCAGCACAGAATCCCGGTCAACAGCACTTGCCGTTTCCCCCCCCTCTTTTTCATCCTCATGCAGAAAATCTCTGTTGGGAAATATCTTAATTGTAAAGATTTTTGCGGGTTGATTTCACGCTCGACGCCGCGATTATACGCAAGAGAATTCACGACACAACATACACCAGACCCATGAAAATCACTGAACCACTTATCCTATTGCTGGCTCAAACGAGCGCTCCCGCCGAAAACCCTGCCGGAGGTGATTCCGGCGATTCCTCAGGCCTGTTTTCAAGCCCATTGGTAATGATGGTCCTGATCTTTGTGATCTTCTATTTCATCCTGATCCGCCCGCAAAGACTGAAGCAAAAGAAAATGGAGGCACAAAGAAACGCCCTCAAGTCGGGAGACAAGGTAATCACCTCCGGGGGCATCCACGGCCTTGTCACCAACGTCAAAGCCCACAGCGTGACCCTGAAAGTGGCCGATAACGTGAAGTTCGAGTTCGAGAAGGCCAGTATCGGCACAGTCATCAGCAATGAAACCGCTGAGGCGCCCACTGAGGCACCGGCACCCGAGCCTGAAGAGGAAAGCACATCCTGAGGACGCTCAATTGCGCGGTCGAGTAATTGCGGCGACAGGAAATTGCCATCGACGGCTGCTTGATCAGCCGCGTTTTCGGACAAGAAAACAAGATGCGTATCTCCTGCCCCGTTTGCTCAACCTCAATCGAGGCGAGTAATTCGCATATCGGCAAGAAAGGCCGTTGCACAAACTGCAGGTCAAAGTTCATTATCCCTGAACAGCCTGACGCAGAGTTTGAAATCCTCGAGCGTGGCAAGATCCCCACCGATGATTTAGCGGAAAAGTCCTCTTCAACCTTGCAATTTCCCGCGGGGCAAAAACGGACAAGGGCAGCAGCACAGTTCCGGTTAAGCCGGCGGGACACCGGGAACAGGGTGAACCCGGCCATCATGATCAGCGGATGCCTGATCCTGGCGACCCTCGTCACCTTGTTCACATGGGACGAAGATAACAGCGCCAAGAAGACTCCACCAGAAAAACCAATAGCCAAGCAAAAGGACAATCCACAACCATCCGCAGCCACAGAACACCCGGGACAGGAGTTGCCCCTTGAACCCTGGACCGATCCCTCCCCTGCCCTCGGCACACCTGATGTTGCCGTGGAAAACAATGCTCCGGTCAAGAAAAAACCCTTTGAACTCAGCAAAGAAAAACGAACCCGGGCCTTGGCTTACCTCAAATCACCGCAGGAACGCAAGCGTAAGGGGGCTTACATGGCCTTGCGCAAACTGGGTAAAAAGGCCAGGCCAATCTACCTGCAACTCCTTGCGAAGGCCAAAGCCCATCACCTTGGCAAGATCGGTGATATCGCTTTCAAGATCTCCGTGAATGAGAATGCACTGACCGCCTTCAAGAAGACCTACGATAACTGGCATGAGATCATGATTACAGCCAGGGCAATGGTGCATACTGACTGGAAAGCAAGGCAACCCCAGGAATATAAGCAAAGATATGAAGAAATGGACGATGAATTTGCTGAAGTCTCCCGGCTTTATTCCCGGACCATATCACGTGCCGAGCAGGCCAGGCACCATAATTTCTCTCCACTTGATTCGCTCATGGGTATCCTCGCGGAAATCAATCGCGAACTGGCATGGTGTCATGACAAAGGACCCGGGAACCGGCTCAACCTTGTTGAAACCGTCCGCAATGCCGGTGGCGCTGATGGGTTTGTCAGGATCATGAATGTCCTTGAGCACACCGAGCAGATGATCCTTGAAAGAGCCGCTGCAGCCAAGCACAACGCCGACTGCAACTGGACAGGCAACGCTTGCGTGAGCTTTGCAACATTGCTCAATGACCGGCGTGTGGCCATCGACCTTGCTTCACTGCGGCTTAACGAAAACTTGAGCCACGGGTGTCGTGATCACTCGATAGACATGGCGGTCAACGATTACTTCTCGCACACTGGCCGCACCTCTGAGACACGCACCTTCACAGTGAGGGCCAGGCGCGCAGGATTCACCGGCAGCCCAAGCGGCGAATGCATCTTCGTCGGCAACACCGCCGCCGACGCAGCACACAGGGCATGGTGGTATAGTGACGGACACCGGCGGATCATGTACGCCTCAGGCCAAGGCACACTCGGGCTGGGAACCTCAGGCAACCACTGGACACTCAACACCGCCCGCTAAGCCAGGGCAACTCCCGGTTACTCCCCTGATCTTTACCGGGAACCTAGCGGTTGGTCTTCCCCGCCAGATTTACCAGTAAAGAATTGGGCGCCGAGTTGCCAAACAGGTCAAAGCGCTTGAATTCCCACTCCACTTTTTTCGTCTTCGGGTTCACCTCAATAAGCAGTGGGTTGTCCGCTCCGGCATGGCAGTTGCCGATCACATAATTGCCGTTGGGAAGCACCTCAAGTGTCGTGACCCATGCAAGTCGTATACCCTGATCCTTGTAGGTATCCTGCTCAATCTGCCAGACAACTTCCTTTCCCGGGGTGACTTCAATTACGCTGTGCCCGTTGCCGGTCGCAATAAGTGTGTTGCCGTTTTCCAGCCGCACCGCTCCGAACAACTTGTTGCCGAACGCATCCAGCCCGTGTCCGCCCTTTGGTGACTTGCCGAACATCGGCACCTCATACTCCCAGACAACCTTGCCGCTACTGTCATATTCCCGGCAGAAGCCATCAGCCTCGTGACAAACAAGGTAATTGCCGCTACGCAACTTGCGCGCCAGGCGTGTATCGGAATGCGCACTTGGCATGTTGCACTTCAGCTTGATCTCCCTGTGGATTTTTCCACTGCGGTCAATCTCGATAATCCGCCCTGAACCACTCTCCGCAACCATGATCCTGCCTCCCGGCAGGGCCTGAATGGCATGCACCTCGATTCGCTTTCCGGCGTTGCCGTTTGACTTTCCGGCATCGTATTGCCAAACGATTTTCTTCGTTTTTCGATCAATCTCGACAACCTTGTTGGGCATCCTCTGAGTAAGGATATTGCCGTTTTCTAAGAGATGGATGTCGTGGACAGCTCCCCACCGCATCTCCCACTCGATCCTGCCCTCTGCATCAACGATCGCAAGTCTCCCCTTGCCCCCCATCAGGACAGATCGGGCGGCGGATGAAAAAGAAATAGATGCTGCCAAAATGGCGATAATAAGGACTTTCATATGAATGATTTTTCTCTTCAACTGCCTCTCGACTCAAGCGCAATCGTAATGCAAATAAGAAATTTACTTCGCTTTGAGCAACTCCACCATCGCAGCCCCCAGCGCATCACCAACCAAGAAATAGCTTTCGGCATTGCCGAACCAGTGATGCCCATGCCCGACATTGGGAGATTCCTTCGCCGGACGGGCGAAGGACGTGGTCTTTACAAAACGGACATTGCCTGCAAACCCGGGACGTCTGCAGGCGGCAGCCTGTGCCGTGCGGATAATCTGCATGGATTTACCCGCATCCTCGCCGCCATTACCGAGTTCACCGACCACAACCGGCAGGTCAGGGACGCCAAGATCCCTGCGCAGATCCCTGATCAGGTGCACCAGGTTCTGCTCATAGCCGGCCCGTGCCTGGTCATCAAACATGTCATTCCAGCCCTGAAACCAGAAAAAACCCGATAATTCGGGCTCACTGCCGGCCAACTCCGGCAACTCCTCCGCGAGACGCTCGAGACCCTCGTGATAATCAGCAAGCATCTTCTTGTAATATTCCCCGGTTTCTCCCCCGGCTGAAGGGGGACGAAAATCCCGGTGCAGACTTTTCCCCCCCCATGCGGTCTTGATCAGCAATACGGGTTGCTCAAAACGGTCGCCAAGCCGATGCCCAATCTGCAATTCAGGGCCAAAATGGTGCCTGTCACCATATCCGGTATAGCCGATCGAGAGCCCGCCATGCAATACCCGTTGGCCATCACGTATCACTGCCCGCACAAACACGTCATCACGCACCCTCCAGTGGCCTTTGGCATCCCTGAGGTGCGCGTACCGGGCGGTATTGGCAGGGTTCGCCATGACAGTGGTCAGGATTCCCTTTCCCCCGTTATAGTACTTTTCGTGGTCAAGGTCGACCACTGCCTGCCCCTCCATATTGGACTGGCCGGCAAGCAGGAAAACCCTGATCCTGCCGGCCACTCTCTTTGATTGCGAGAATATCCACTTGTAGAATTCCGGGTTGGCATACGTGCGGGTCCAGGAGTTGTGATTAACGCCGGGATAGGAAGTGAACTTTACCCGCTTACTTCCCGCCGCCTTGAGGGCGGTTACCAGGATTTCACTCTCCTTTTGTGGAACCACTCCGTCCTTGGCCCCGTGAAATGCCCAGACAGGAAGATTCCTGGCTACCTTCAGGTCTTCAATCCTGAAACTCCGCTTTATTTTAGAGCCGAGGTTAATGTTTAGCCTGCCGATATCACCACCTCCGCAAATCGGTGCCGCCGCAGCAAAGAAATCAGGGTATTTAGATATCAGGTCCCAACTGCCATAGCCGCCCATGCTGAGACCGGTGACATAAACCCGGTTAACATCAACAGCATCTCCCAGCCCGTCAATCACCTCACGCAGAAGCTGCATGAGCGTCCGAGCGATCCACCAGCTCTCCCGCGGGCACTGGGGGGAAATAACAACTGCATTTCTAAGCTCATCAACTTTTTGAATCAGCTGTGGCGGGCCGTGCACCTTTACCCGGTCCAGGTTATCACCTCTTTCTCCCGCACCGTGAAGAAACAGGAGCACGGGCCATCCCCCGGTGGGTGCTTCACCCTCCGGAACATGCAACCAGTAGCCCAACTTCTGTCCCTCAATCTCCTTGGCCATTTTCCTGGCATTCTGCCCGGCTTCGACAAATGCCACCCCATACCCGATAACCATTAACAGAAGAAAACTTTTCATGACGCTAGACTAGGTGCACTAAATCTCTACTTTGCCAAGTATTATGGATACCTCAGGTGTCATTGACTTACAGGGTCTCTGCTGGGATATTAGACCCCATACCTGAGAACCATGATCCGAAAAGCCTCGAAAATTACTGCTGTCACACTCGCGACAGTTGCTTTTGTCATTGCCGGCCCGGCAATCATCGGAGGAAAAAAAGTGAAGCCCGTAGAACCCGTTACACCTAAAAAGATTCCCAAGGAGGAAACCGCCAAGCTGGAAACCGTTGATCTCGGTGCCGGTTGCTTCTGGTGCATTGAGGCAGTCCTTGAGCGCATCGTGGGAGTCAAGGCTGTCGAGTCCGGTTACATGGGCGGCATCATCATCAACCCCACCTACAGGCAGATATGCACCGGCGCCACCGGGCACGCCGAGATCGTCAGGGTGAAATTCGACCCGGCAACACTGTCATTCCCTCAGTTACTTGAAGTCTTCTGGGAATTGCATGACCCGACCACCCTGAACCGCCAGGGAAGAGACGAAGGAACACAATATCGATCAGCTATCTTTTATCACAGTGAAGCACAGAAGAAAGCAGCTGAAGCCTCCAAGGCTAAAACAGATAAATCCGGCAAATTCAGGAACCCGATTGTCACCGAAATAACCAAAGCCAGTGAATTCTACCCGGCTGAGGATTATCATCAGGATTTTTTCGAGTCCAACCAGAACTCCCCCTACTGCCGTGTGGTAATCTGGCCCAAACTGGAAAAACTCGGCCTCTTGAAAGAGGAATAGCTCGCGGGCTTAGCCGCCATTCATAAAATTCAACGACCGGGTGAAACCCTTCTGTAACTCACACGGGTTGCTTTTTCCCTGTCGATAATCAATTAACCAGGTCATTTAATTCCAAAGCAATCAGAAGAATGAAACTCAAGCTTGCCTTCACCTTTTGCGTCCTTTGCTCCGCCTTGTATCTCCCGGCTGCATCCCGGCCAAATATCATCCTGATCATGGGCGATGACATGGGCATCTCCGACCTCGGGTGCTACGGCAGCGAGATTGACACGCCGGTTCTTGATCAACTGGCAGCCGGCGGCCTGCGCTTCACCCAGTTCTATAACACCGCACGCTGCTGCCCCACACGCGCATCGCTGCTGAGCGGACTCTACCCCCACCAGGCCGGCGTTGGCTGGATGATGAACGACCGTGGACATCCCGGTTACCGGGGGGAAATCAACCGTGAGTGCCTGACCATTGCCGAGGCACTGAAATCCGCAGGTTACGGCACATATATGGCTGGAAAATGGCATATCACCAAGCACACTTCACCCAACGGCCCGAAGGAAAACTGGCCGAAACAACGTGGCTTCGACCGCTTCTACGGCACTATCCATGGTGCCGGTTCTCTTTGGGATCCCAATTCACTGACCCGCGACAATACCCAGATCGCCCCGGACAATGATCCTGAATACACGCCTGATGGGGAATGGTTTTACACCGATGCCATCGCCGACCAGACGGCCCGCTATATCAGCGAGCACGTAAGCGCTAAACCTGACGCGCCCTTCTTCTGCTATGTCTCATTCACCGCCGCACACTGGCCGATGCATGCCCGGCAGAAGACAATCGCAAAATATAAAGGTAAGTATGGCGATGGATACACGCCAATCCGGAAAGCGCGCTTTAAGAAGATGAAAAATCTCGGCATCCTTAAAAAGGACACCGAACTCTCACCCCAGGCCTGGCAATGGGGACGCGTTAAGGAGGAGGCCTGGGAAATTCGCTGCATGGAGGTTTATGCGGCCATGGTGGACGAAATGGATCAGGGAATTGGCAGGATCGTTGACAGCGTCAAGAAAGCCGGGCAACTCGACAATACCCTGATTTTCTTCCTTCAGGACAACGGTGGCTGCGCCGAGGGATATGGTCGTGGCGGCAAGTTGAACCCGCGTGCGGATAAACCCACCCTGCCACCGATGAAGAAAGGCGAACTCCAGACCCGCATGCAGCCCAGGCAGACACGGGACGGCTACCCGGTGCGCACCGGCCCGGGAGTCATGCCGGGCCCGGCCGACACCTACATCGGCTACGGCATGGGATGGGCAAATGTTTCAAATACACCGTTCCGTGAGTATAAACACTGGGTTCACGAGGGAGGAATAAGCACTCCGCTCATTGCGCACTGGCCAGCAGGCATCAAGCGCAAAGGGCAACTTGATCACCAGCCGGGCCACCTGATTGATATCATGGCCACCTGCGTGGATCTCGGGGGAATTGATTACCCGAAGGAACTCAACGGGAAGGAAATAAAACCGCTTGAAGGACGCAGTCTGGACACTGCTTTCAAGGGCAGGGAAATCAAGCGTGAGGCACTCTATTGGGAACATGAAGGCAATCGCGCCATTCGCAAGGGCGACTGGAAACTTGTCGCCAAGGAAAACCGCCCCTGGGAACTCTACAATATTGCCAAAGATCGCGCTGAACTGCATGACCTGGCACAGAAGCAGCCCGCACTTGTCACGCAACTCTCCGGGGAATTTCAGGCCTACGCTGATCGCGCAAATGTATCGCCTGTCGGCACATGGCGTGGCAAGCCAAGGGTTAAAAAAAAACTAAGTAAAAAAGAGCGTTTCGAGTTAAAGAGCGGCGACCAGTTGCCCCAGGACGACGCGCCAAACATTGCGGGTCGCGGAATTCTCCTCGAAGGCTCAGTCAAGTCTGCCGATCCTGACGGGGTCATCATCGCCCAAGGTGGCGATGCGCAGGGCTTCGCCCTGATCCTCCATAGGGGCTATCTTTGCTACCTTACCCGCGTTGGCGGCAAGCTCAGCAGCATCCGGACGGATGCCCCGCTCTCCTCTTTGAACTTCGCTTTCCGGGCTGAAATGACTTCCACCGGGGATGTCACGCTCTCTGTCGACGGCCAGCAGGCTGTATCCGGGAAGGTTTTGCCGACCAAAACCATGCCCATAGACGGCCTTGCCGTCGCTTCTGACCCCGGTGGGACAGTGGGCGATTATCAGCCTGACTACCCGCTTGATGGAGAAATACAGCTTACCCTCAACCTGCTTCCCGTAGCAAAGGACGCTAAAAAGAAACAGGCTGTGGAGAAGGAAGAAAAAAAACAAAAAGTGAAACGTCCCAATCCCATGGCTGCCATTGAGGATGATCCGGAATTGCCGCGCGTTTTGCTGATCGGTGATTCCATCTCAATTGGTTACACGCTGCCGGTGCGCGAGTTGCTCAAGGGCAGGGCCAACGTCCACCGCCCGCCAACCAACTGCGCCTCCACTAGACACGGCCTGGAGGGAATTGATAAATGGCTCGGTAAGGGCAAGTGGGACGTTATTCATTTCAACTGGGGCCTGCACGACTTGAAATACATGGGGGCAAACGGGAAAAACCTCGCCGACCCGAAAGATCCAGCCAGCGCCCCGCAGGTGCCCCTGGGGCAATACGCCGAAAACCTTGCCAAGCTTGTAAAGCGCCTGAAAAAGACCGGAGCCAAGCTGATCTGGCGCAATACAACACCCGTCCCTGAAGGAGCACAGGGACGCGTGGTCGGTGACTCGGCAAAATACAATGCCACGGCAGCAAAGATAATGTCAGGGCACGGCATCCCCACCGATGACCTCTACAGTTTCTCAAAAAAGCACTGGGATGAGATCGGCAGGAAGGCAAATGTCCACTTCACGCCGGAGGGATCCGGGCGGCTGGCAAAGCAGGTTGCCGAGGCGATCGGGGAACTGCTACCCGTGGCGCTTAAGGGATAACTACCCCCGCAAGTCAGCATCATCTGAGGAGAAAAGGAGAATTCCCGTTCTTTTCCCGTTTAACTGCTCGCCTTTCTTATGCAGTAAAGATGCCTCACTGTCCGGATGAGAAGACAATCTCCGGCAATGGCCGGTGTCGCCATGATTAAATCACCCAGTTCATTGCGACCGAGCATCTTGAAGGAATCCCCGGCCTCAACCACAACGGTTTCACCCCTTTCCCCGAAACAAAAAATCCTGCCGTTATATGCCAGCGGGGATGCCGTGAACTGCGCCGATCTTCCCAGTCGCTCACGATCATAAATTACCCGGCCTGTCTTCGCTTCATAGCAACTGAGCAAACCGCGATCCAGGAGAACATAGATCCGGTCACGATAAAGGACAGGTGTCGGCATGTAGGGTGCCGCTTTCTTTTGGCACCATGCTATGAACCTGTTTCGCGTTTCCTCAGAATCAAGGGTTATGTCACCTTTGGCACCCGGTTTAATGGCAAAAAGCGGTTTACGTTTGTCACCCACATATCCGGAGCACAAATAAAGAAGATCACCCTCAGCGAATGGGCTTGGCACGGTAATTGATGACAAGCCCCTGAGTGTCCACAACACATTGCCGTCAAGGTCGTAGGATCTTGTCCTGCCCGTTCCCGGAGTAATGATCTCAGATCTTAAGCTATTCTCCCAAACAAACGGTGGCGACCAGTTGCTGGGTTCATCACGGTCCTTGCTCCAGATGACTGCTCCGGTTTTCTTGTCCAGCGCAGTTAGAAACGACTGCTCGTCATTGTCATTAATGACGTAAATCCTGTCCTTGTGGAGGCAGGGAGATGCGGCAGTCCCCCATCCATGGCGGGTCTTCACAGGTTTCCAGCGATGCTCCCAGAGCCTGTTGCCGTCCATGTCGAAAGTGAATAAGCCGACATTGCCGAAATACGCGTAGATCCTCTCTCCGTCAGTAATCGGCGTCTCGGATGCGTAGGAATTCTTCAGGTGTCGCCCATGGGGGGGGATGCCCCTGTCGACGGTTTTACTCCAGAGTGTCTTTCCTGTCTTGAGATCAAGACAGATGACCCTCCATTCATGGATATCTTTTGGTGCCGGGCGTTCACCGCCAAAATAGAGGCCTTTCTTGATTTTCTCAATCTCTCCCGCACTGACAGCCGTGGTGATAAAGACACGATCTCCCCAGACAGACGGGCAGGACCATCCCATGCCCTCAACAGGAACCTTCCAGGAAACATTCCTGCCTTGATCCCAGTTCTCCGGCAGTGCCCGGTTCTCGGCAATCCCCATGGCACCTGCTCCACGAAACTGTGGCCAGTTAACCTCGCCCAGCACGCGACTTCCAAAGCCAGCGATTACAAGCGAAATGTATACAGATACCAGGTGTCTTGCGGATATTCTCATGCCATTGCCTGCAATGAAAAGGCGCACCTGTTCACAGGCACGCCTTTTAGAATAAAAATTTGCTGCCACTCTAACGTTCGCGACGACCCCGCTCCTCATCACGATCACGGGGTCCGTCACGCTCACTGCGCAGGCGGTCGATTTCCCTGTGCAGTTCGCCTATTGCACGCCGCATTTCCTCCATATGCCGCACCATTTCCTCCATCTGCCGTTCAAGATGCCCGACACGGTCATGATCACCTTCGTGATGCTCCCGATCTCCATTGTTCCCGTCGTGATGCTCCCGATCCCCATGATCACCTTCATGCTGTTCTCGATCTCCATGGTCACCTTCGTGCTGTTCTCGATCTCCACCCCTGCGATGAGTCGCGATTTCCCGCATCTCTCGTATCAAGTCCTGGACACGCTCCCTGTCACCTCCTTTCATCGCCCTGCCAATCTCTTTCCTGAGTTCAAGCATGTGGCGATCCAATTCATCACCACCGCGCTCACGGTCACCGCGCTCCGGTCCACCATGTTCCCTGTCACCACGATTCTCACGGTCACCGCGCTCCGGCCCACCATGTTCCCTGTCACCACGATTCTCACGGTCACCGCGCTCCGGCCCACCATGTTCCCTGTCACCACGATTCTCACGGTCACC
>JAYGGE010000196.1:0-8952 GCA_046581505.1 Verrucomicrobiales bacterium
AGGTAAAAGAAGAGGTAAAAAAAGAGGCGAAAGCTGCCTCTGCTCCCGTCTAGCTACACAGGACCTGCCGGCAATGGTGTTGATGTCCCGGGAGCGGGGTTCATGCCGTTCTGCCCTGCGAAGTTAGGGATTCAAGTCCTACCAGTTTATAATTGATGCCGCTTAACCCGATCTAGCGCAATGGATTTCGAACCGCTCATCGAGAAGAAACGCAATCGACTGGCTGAAATTGAGCAGGCGATGTCGGCTGAGGATTTTTATTTCGATCAACGGCGAGCCGCTGAGTTTTCTCAGGAATATAAGTACATTAAAAAGTTACTGGCAAACTGGGAGAGGTTCGCGGGTTTGCTTGGGCAACTTGAGGATAACCGTGAGTTGGCCAAGGGTGAGGACGAAGAGATGGCAGCCCTTGCTGATGAGGAGATTCCGGAACTTGAAAAGAGCGTTGATCGTCTGGGCACTGAGATTCAATATGCGCTTTTACCCAGAGACAACACCGAGGATCGTGATGTCATTATTGAAATTCGCGCAGGGACGGGTGGGGATGAGGCTTCGCTGTTTGCCGGGGATGTGTTGAGGATGTATCAACGTTATGCGGAACTTCAGGGCTGGACGGTTGAGTCTTTGGAGGCGAGCCCTTCAGAGGTTGGTGGCTTCAAGGAGGTCACGGTGAAAGTGAGCGGCGAAGAGGTTTTTCGCCGTTTGAAGTATGAAAGTGGAGTGCACCGGGTGCAAAGGGTTCCGGAAACTGAAACACAGGGGCGTATTCATACCTCGACCGCAACTGTTGCGGTCATGCCGGAGGCTGAGGAGGTGGACGTTGAGCTCAAACCCGAGGAGTTGAATATCCAGGCGACCCGATCAGGCGGTCCTGGAGGGCAGCACGTCAACACCACGGACTCCTGTATACAGGTAACGCACCTGCCCAGCGGGATCATGGTTCGTTGTCAGGACGGGAGAAGCCAGACGAAAAACAAGGAAAAAGCCCTGACAATTTTACGCTCGAAGCTTCTTGAAGCCAAGCAACAGGAAGAGGCGGAAAAGTATTCCGAGCAGCGTCGCAACCTCATTGGCAGTGGGGGCAGGGAAGAGAAGGTCAGGACCTATAATTTTCCACAGAACAGGGTTACCGATCATCGGATCGGGTTGACCCTGTATAATCTTGAGGGAGTCCTTGCGGGAGAGGTAGACGAACTCATCGAGGGCTTACATGCCTCCGAGATGGCGGAGCGCCTGCAGGAGGCCGGCCTGAGCTAGGAATTTTTCTTGTAAGTTTCATGAAAACGTTGCTGGAGACCCTTCAGGGCGGGACAAAGTATCTTGAGCGGCGCGGAGTGGAGGAAGCCCGGCTTAATATGGAATACCTGCTGGCTCAAGTGCTGCAATGTGAACGGATGGAGCTTTACCTTGAGTTTGATCGTTCAATGCCTGAGGAGGAACTGGTTCCGTTAAGGGATTTATTGCGCCGGAGGGGCGCGCGGGAACCCCTTCAGCACCTGCTGGGATCGGTTGAGTTTTGTGGCAGGAGTTTTGCCAGTGATGCCAGGGCGCTTATTCCACGACCCGAAACGGAAGAACTTGTAGGCATTCTCCTTTCGCGTTTTGCGGAGGGCATGCAGCCTGCAGCAATTGCCGATGTGGGGTGCGGATCGGGGGTAATTGGCCTGTCCCTGGGATTGGAGTGGCAACACTCCACGGTAACGCTTACGGATCTTTCTGCTGATGCGCTTGCCCTTGCCAGGGAAAATGCCGAGCGTCTTGAGATTGATTCACAAAGACTGTGTTTTATCCAGGGTGATCTGCTTGCCGGGATTGCGGAGGTGTTTGATCTTGTTGTTGCGAACCTTCCCTATGTAAGCACAGGCGAAATTTCCGGGCTGGCTCCTGAACTGCGCCATGATCCCGTGCAGGCGCTGGATGGTGGGGCGAGTGGAACGCAAATAATCGAGCGGTTGGTTCACGAACTCCCGGGGAAGATGTCACAGGGGGGGATGCTTGCCCTTGAGTTCGGTGAAGGGCAGGGGGAGAATCTGGCCTGTATGCTCTCAGGGGCGGAATTTAATGAATGTGATTTGGTGAAAGACATCACGGGTGTCGACCGTTTTATACTGGCGACATGTTAACTGCAGACTGAAAGTTTCGACATACTCCATGGAAAAGCTCCTCATCCACGGCGGATTCCGCCTCAATGGAACTGTCACCATCAGTGGCTCCAAGAACAGTTCCCTGCCGATCATGGCGGCGTCATTGCTGACCCGGGAGAGGTGTGTGATACGCAGAGTTCCTGACCTGAGCGACACCAATTACATGGTTCGGATTCTGGCCACGCTGGGGGCGGACGTTGAATGGGCCAGCGGCAACGTCATTTCCAGTGCCGAGAAAGTCTTTCATCAGGCTCCCTATGACCTCGTGCGCAGGATGCGTGCTTCGGTTTGCGTGCTTGGTCCGCTGGTGGGACGCCTGAAGCGGGCCGTTGTATCGCTGCCGGGCGGTTGCGTGATCGGGGATCGACCGATTGACCTGCATTTGCGCGGGCTTGAGGCGCTCGGTGCAACAGTGGAGGTCAAGGCAGGCAACGTGAGTGTCTGTGCTGCTGATGGCTTGCGCGGAGCGGAGATCAACATGCGGGGCAAGCACGGGTCCACAGTCCTCGGCACTGACAATGTCATGATGGCTGCTGTTCTGGCCAAGGGACAGACAATTATCGAGGGAGCTGCCGCGGAACCGGAGGTTGCAGATCTGGCGACTTTTCTCAATGCCATGGGTGCGCGAATTGAAGGTGCAGGAACCCGCACGATCGTGATTGAAGGGGTTGATGAACTCGGTGGGGCGGAGCACATGGTAATTCCTGACCGAATTGAGGCGGGAACGTTCCTTGTTGCCGGTGCACTAGCCGGTGATGACGTGACGCTGGAGAATGTGTGCAGTGATCATATGCGTGAGCTTATCGAATTCTTGAGGCAATCGGGGCATCCGGTTAATGAACTTGCCGGCGACAGGCTCCACATATGTACCGGTGATGTGCTGCGGGGCAATGATCTTGTGACCGAGCCCTACCCGGGATTTGCCACTGACATGCAGGCACAGGTATGCGCCCTTTGCGCAACCGCGCCGGGTATCAGTGTTGTGACGGAGACGATTTTCCCGCAGCGGTTCATGCATGTGCCCGAACTTAATCGGATGGGAGCCAATATCCGCATGGAAGATGCAACGGCGATCATCAGGGGGGTGGATAAACTCAGTGCCGCGCCGGTGATGGCGAGTGATTTAAGGGCCTCTGCGGCACTTGTCATTGCCGGCTTGGGGGCTGAGGGGACGACAGAAGTGAATCGTCTCTACCACATTGACAGGGGCTATGAGAATATTGATGACAAGTTGCGCCGAATCGGCGCAAGGATCGAGCGGGTGAAGCAGTAGGGCAGTGACATTACGGCCTGCGGGTTATCTTGTTCAGCCTTCCGCTTCAGGAACATCCGTAATTTCCGCTTCATCCTTCAGTTTAGCGACATATTCATTGAGTTTGGTGTCGCTTTCCTCCGCATTGATGCGTTCGGTTATCTCGTCCTGTAATTCTTCGAAAGGGATTGGCTCGGGTGGACGGCGGCCGCTTAGCTTGGCCAGGTGTATTCCCCACTGGGTTGCGAATACCGGGCTGATCTCGTTGATTTCCATTGAGAAGGTGATGAGTTCAAACTCGTCCATCAATTCACCCCGCTTATACCACCCGAGGTCGGCTTCCTCCTCCGGCTTGTCGCTGTGTTTTTTCACCAGGGTCATGAAATCTTCACCCGCCAGGGCGGCTGAACGGACTTCCCGGAGTTCAGCGAAGATATTTTCGCGGTTTTCCGCCTTGCTGAGGGATTTAAAAATGTGCAGCGCCCTGACTTCCTCAGGGCTCATGAAATCCTTAATGTTTTCCTCATAGTGGCCGCGCAGCTGTTTTTTGCCGGGTGAGGGCAATTCTCCAACAATCCTGGATATCAATGAATCAACCCGAATGCTGCCGGCAATATCCCCACGTATTTCATCTTCCTGGCCTTCGCTGATTCCAAGCTTGAAGTAAAACTCCTCATTGCTGCCGTATTCCTTTTTGAGCGTATCAAGCCGGGCATCCACGGCA
Organism: Verrucomicrobiales bacterium; assembly: GCA_046581505.1. Lineage (GTDB taxonomy): Bacteria > Verrucomicrobiota > Verrucomicrobiia > Verrucomicrobiales > DEV007 > CACIUL01. The sequence goes on from JAYGGE010000196.1 coordinate 4,121, forward strand.
TCACTTCCCGGTTCATCAATGACTTCCAGGGCTTTTTGCGAGAGCAGGACGCGGGCAATAATATTGTCCTTGGCATACCCCATGAACTCATCATCGCGTTCACAGCACGAGACGTTTGCCTGTCGCTCGAAATGAGCTTTGATCTGGCTGAACTCCGCGTCCAGAAGGGCGTTATCGACTGATTCTCCGTTGATTTTTAAGGGCATTGCTGATTTGGCGGGGCGTGGAATTGCGCTATCTTTGTGGACTCATGCACATGCGTTTATTAATCCTCGCTATGCACTTTTTTGCAACGGGTTTGCTTCGGGGTCAAGAGTCTCCCGGGCAGGAATCGCCAATTCCCGGGCAGAAGGCGTTGCCGGGCGGGACAGTCAGGGTTCCTCTTGGGGTAAAAGAAAGTAAACCCGTCATACCGAGTGTTGAGAAACTTATTGAGAGGAGCCGCGAAGCAAAGGTGGCAGCGGATCGGGTGTGGATTGTCATTGAGTATGCGAAGAACGGGGGAACCAGTGTAATTGACCTGGGCAATGATGGCAGTTGTTACCTGATTGAGCGAGAGCAATTCAGGCCGGGCGGGAGTTCTCCCTTTATTGTGCGATTTGGAAAAACGATCCCCCGTGCGCTGCGGGAAAACATGATGGATTTGGCTTGCCGGAAATCAGTGCTCTTTGGCGTTGGCGGGGTGCGGCCTTTGTCAAAGGTTGAATCAACCAGGATGCGCCTTGGCGTTGCGGGGAATCATGGACGAAGCGTGCACACCTCGCGCCTGGCCCCTTTTGACCTGTATCCCGAGGCATTCAGGGAGGCAGTGATGGGTTTGCTTGCCGCGGCACGGGCAATGCCGCTGAGGAAGGCAGTTAGAGGGGTTGTATCAGCGCAATTCATTGACCCGAGGCAGGCCAAGCGGCTCACCGTGCTTGGCGGGCAGACCCTGGTGGCAGTACGCGACCCGGGAAAGGAGGCAACAGTTCTTTCTCCCGCAGTGGCCGCGGCACGCATGCCGGGGCGCATGGTGGCTGTTGAGAAGGAGGAGGATTGGCAGCGGATCTTAAGTTACCTGAGTGGCGGCACCGGGCAGGTAAGGGGCGATCACTGCCTGATATCCGTAGGGGCACATTGCTATCGGTTGCTTGTCGAGCCGCTGGGTGAATAGGTCGAAAAATTGAGTTTCTTCGGCTTTTTGCTTTTCGATTGGCCATAAGTTTGTTAATAAGTTCCGGTGTTTTTAATAAAATTTAAAATTTTCGGTGCAAGTCATCAGAACCACATTGTTTTGATTTTGTCAGCAGTTATACTCTTTATGCTCAGAGTGGATGTGCGTGCGGCTGCTCTGCAGGTGCCGAAAGGTGCAGAGCGCATTGTGCTGGCAACATTGCCGACAGTGTCGCCTGACGGCGCGCGGATTGGCTTTGTCTGGGCCGGCGATATTTGGACAGCGTCAATTAAGGGAGGCCGGGCGCAGCGGATGACAACGCACCTTGCCGAGGAAAGTTCACCGGCCTTCTCCCCAAATGGCAAGGAAATCGCCTTTACCAGCCAGAGAACGGGAACTTGGCAGGTATTTGTCATGTCTTCCGCGGGGGGCGTGGCACGACAGGTTAGCCATCATACCGAGGGGCATTCCCTGATGGATTGGTATCCTGACGGTAAGCATTTGCTTGTTCGTGCACGACGGGATCAGCGGGGACCCAAGAGTGAGCGTTTTTTAAAAATTTCGCGCCGGGGAAGGAAAGCAGAGCAACTGGTATTTGATGCTGCAGGCGACGAGGGGCGGGTTTCTCCTGACGGCAGGCAGGTGCTCTTCCAGCGAGGCGGTGCCGGGCTTTATCGAAAAGGCTACAGCGGCAGTCAATCGGCACAGAGCTGGTTGTGGAATGGCAAGGAGTTTTCCAAGGTCGTCGTGGACAGAAACAGCAACCGATCCGCGAGGTGGGGGAGTGGCGGCGGGGAAATATTCTATATCTCGAGTAAGGACGGCAATTTCAACCTTTACCGCAGGCAGCTTGATGGAACCAAGGAGCATCAGCTGACTTCCTTTGAGAACGATTCCGTGATGTTGCCTGCAGTGTCCAGGGACGGGTCGGTTGTGGTATTCCGGCACCTTGCCGACTTTTACCGCCTTGGCCTGAGTGAAAAGAAAGGCAGGCCGGAGAAGATTGTCCTCTGGAGTCAGGGTGAACGGCTTGGCAATGAGCGCCTGCGCAACCTGGAGCTGCGCCGTGCAGACCAGGTAAGTTTCTCAAAAGACGGCCTGGAGATTGCATTTGTGGCCGGCGGTGACCTTTGGGTCATGGATACGATCCTGCGTGAACCAAGGAGGGTGACGGATACCCCAGCCGAGGAACGCGAGCCTGTGTTTTCTCCTGACGGGGCATCGCTGATATATATTCGTGATGATGGTCACACGGCACAGATGTGCAGGGCGCGGCGGGGGGATTCTGCCCGTTATTGGTGGCAGAATGACTCTTTTGAAAACGAGACCCTGACGCCAAGGAAGAATGTCATTGAAGACATTATCTACAGCCCGGATGGCAAATGGATCTCGATGATCAAGGGCAACGGCGATCTCTGGGTCACGGATGCGGACGGCAAGAATGGCCACAGGGTGGTCGAGTCATGGTATGCCCCGCGTTATGACTGGTCACCGGACAGCAAGTGGCTTGCCTATTCAGTTTATGACAACGACTTCAACCGCGATGTCTGGATTGTCCCGGTGGACAACTCGCGGGAGGCTTTCAACCTGTCGCGGCATCCTGATTCTGATGGAGGCGTGCGCTGGTCACCTGACGGGAAGTTGCTGGCGTTCACCGGAAGAAGGCATGCAACCGAGACGGATATATATTACGTCTGGCTCAAGAAAAGCGACGATGAGGCCAGCTCCCGCAGGCGTACCGTCGACAAGGCAGTCGAGACGATTGGCAAGCTGCGTCCAAAGCCAAAGCCAAAGCCGGCACCGAAGAAATCTCCCGGGGCGGCACCAAAGCCCGGGGAAAACAAGTCCAAACCGGAGAACAGCCTGATCAGGGCCTTGCGTGTTCTTTTCGGCCTGCCGGCTACTGAGGTGGCGGGAAGCGGCAAGGCAAAGCCGGTGAAAGTTCCCCCGGTTGCGGTGAAGAAACCGGCGGCTGCGGTGAAGAAACCGGCGGCACCTGAGAAAAAGAAGCTGGGCGAGGTGGTTATTGATTTTGAGGGCATCGAGGGGCGTCTTCACCGTATTTCAATTCCCGATGCGACTGAGCATTCCCTCTTCTGGTCACCGGATTCCAAGAAGTTGGCATTTTCCGCAAAGATCAAGGGAGTTGAGGGGATCTTTACCGTGGAGTTTCCCGATAAAGTTTCGAAACCGGCGGTGTTGTTGTCGAAGAAGGTTGTTTCACCGCAGTGGATTTCCCGTGACAGTCGATTAATCTATTCGGTCAGCGGCGTGCCGGGGTCTTTCGCCAAGGGCAAGATGGAGAGTTATCCATTCAAGGTTTTTCTGCAGCGCAACCAGTCCGCGCATCAGCGGATTGCCTTTCGCCAGGCCTGGCGTGCGATGCGTGATAATTTCTATGATCCTGCGCTCAATAATCGTGACTGGGGTGCGGTGAAAAAGAAGTATGAGGGCATGGCGGCCCGGTCGGCTGACAAATATGCTTTCAGTCGTGCGGTTTCGCTGATGCTCGGTGAGTTGAATGCTTCACATGTGGGATTCCGCAGGGCTTCTTCAACCTTGTACCAGCCTCCGGGGTGGCGTGAGCAGACGGCGCATCTCGGGCTTATATTTGAGGGTTCCCATGACGCGGAGGGATTGAAGGTTTCCAGGGTGTTGTCCGGGAGTCCGGCTGACCGTGTGGAGAGCAGGATAGTGCCGGGGGAGGTGATACTGGAGATCGATGGCGGGGAGGTTGGTGTTGCCACTGACATGACAACAGTCCTCAACGGCTTGCTGGAGCGTGATATCCTGCTGAAGGTCAAGGGGGGGGATGAAGAGGGCAAATTGCGTGAGGTGGTGCTCAGGCCCATCAGCTACACTGCCGCGAGGTCTTTACTTGCCGCGGACTGGATTGAGGAAACGCGCAGGCAGGTCGATGAGTTGTCGGGCGGCAAGCTCGGTTACCTCAATGTTGCGCGCATGATGTGGGATGATTTTCATGAGTTTGAGCGCGAGATCTACGCGCAGGGGGTGGGCAAGGACGGATTGATTATTGATGTGCGCAATAACGGTGGCGGATTTACCGCTGATCACCTGCTGACGGTGCTGACCCCGCTCCTGCATGCGCAGACCGTGCCGCGTGGAGGTGGGCCGGGTTACCCGGGTGATCGCAGGGTGTATGCGAGCTGGGAGAAGCCCGTCGTGGTTCTATGCAACCAGAACAGCTTCAGCAATGCGGAAATATTCAGCCATGCGGTAAAGAACCTTGGTCGCGGAAAACTCGTTGGTGTGCCGACCGCGGGCGGGGTGATCTCAACAGGCTCGAAGTCGATCATGGATGTCGGTTCCATCCGCATGCCGTTCCGAGGATGGTTCCTGCCTGACGGCCAGGACATGGAGCGCAACGGGGCAGTGCCTCATCACGTGGTGTGGCCTTTACCGGGAGAACTCTCCGCGGGCAAGGATCGCCAACTGGAGAAGGCCGTTAAGGTGCTTAAAGCCGATGTTGAGACTTATAAAAAACGGGCCCGGGCAAAGCCGACAAGAGCCAGCCAACGTTAGGATTGCCAGGTGCATTCAATTGCCCGGCAGGCTTGCAGGGGCAAGAGGTGGCGGAGGGGGTGGGATTCGAACCCACGAGACCTTTCAGCCTGCCGGTTTTCAAGACCGGTGCATTCGACCACTCTGCCACCCCTCC
>JAYGGE010000093.1:0-1858 GCA_046581505.1 Verrucomicrobiales bacterium
GTGCTGGTCACGTGCGCGTTGTTGAAGGTGATGCCCTCTCGTGCCAGACGCTCAAGGTTGGGGGTGAGTACCTTGCCGCCGTACACGCTGGTTTCATACTTGTCGTAGTCATCCACCAGGAAGACGATAATGTTCGGCCGCGTGGCCGCCGGGAGGTCTGCGGCGAGGGCCAGCATCACGGCAATGCAGGACAGGAGGCGGTTCATTTGAGCTGAAGCATTTCGCAGTGAGGTTCCCGAGTCAATGCCCATGTTTGGTGAAGGATGAGCAGGCTGCCAACACGATGGAGGTAACTGAGAGGCATCCCTGTTTCAAGAGATTTGGCAAATTTCCAACACTCAGGCATGTTCACGTTGCAGGAGCATGGAAATAACGTCAAAAATGGAAAGTCGCCTGAAAGCAGGGCAACTCCTGTTGACGTTGATCGCGGGAACACTCTGGATCCCCCCGGCAGCAGATGGCCGGGGGTTGCCGATGGCAGCAGCACAGGAGGTGGGGGTTTCAGCCGAGGGAATCCGTGGCATTGATCCCATAGTACAGAAGTTCATCGACGAGAAGCGATTGGCGGGCGCGGTAACGATCGTCGCGCGCCGCGGCAAAGTGATCCACTTCAAGGCCTACGGCATGCAGGACATTGCGGCGAAGAAGCCGATGCAGAGGGACACCATCTTCCGCTTTTATTCGATGACCAAGGCGGTGGTCAGTGTGGCCGCCATGATCCTCGTCGAGGACGGCAGGCTGGAGCTCGACGTCCCGGCCTCGAAATACATCCCGGCCCTGGGCCGAATGAAATTTAATGGCAGGAAGCCGCAGCGCGAGATGACCCTTCGGGATCTGCTCCGGCATACATCCGGGCTGCCCAACAACGTCACCACGGACCGGGCCCTGCGCAAGGCGGGGCATCCGTCGCTGGCCGACAGCACGCTTGAGGAAATGATGAACCGCCTCGAAGCAGTTCCGCTCCGATACGAACCGGGCAAGGGATGGCACTACAGCTTCGCGGCCGACGTCGTGGCACGACTGATCGAGATAGGCTCCGGCAAGCCGCTTGACCAGGCACTTGATGAACTCATCTTCAAGCCACTGGACATGGTCGACACCGGGTTTTTTGTGCCGCAGGAAAAATGGCATCGCTTTGCGGTCGTTTACGGCAGGGGATTAAAGCCGGTGGTCGGCCCGCAACCGGGGACCTCCGGCCCGTTTACCTTTGAGCAGCAGCCGAAATTCCTTTCCGGCGGCGGCGGACTCGTCTCCACGGCGGCCGACTACATGCGGTTTTGCCTGATGCTCGCCGGCGAAGGCGAGCTTGGCGGTAAACGCCTGCTGAAGGCGGAGACCGTCAGGATGATGACGCGCAACCAGTTGCCCGGGGGAGTCGGTGAAATCACGCGTCCTCCCAAAGGGCGCGGTTTCGGGCTCGGCTTTGCAGTACGCATCAGGAAAACCGATGTTTCCCCGCTCGGTGAGTGTGAGTGGCTCGGTGGATTGGGCACTGAATTCTTCATTTCGCCGGCTGATGAGTTGGCGGTCATCACGCTGAGTAACCAGTCCCCGATGCAGCAGCTCAAGCGTGCTGTCCGCCCGGCGGTGTATGCAGCGATTGAGGATGATGTGAAGCAGTCAACACTCAAGGGCGCGGAAGGCCGGCGCTACCTGGTTCTTGATTCGCGGATCATCGAGAAGAAGCAGAACGCCAGGCTGACGCCGGGCACAGTGAAGAAACACCCGGGCAACCCGCTCTTTGGCGAGGACAGGCGGTGGGAACCACGATACGACAACATGTATCCCAATGTCATCTATGACCGGGCGGAGAAACTCTACAAGTGCTGGTATTCTCCCTTCATCATCGACCAAAGAA
>JAYGGE010000105.1:0-59496 GCA_046581505.1 Verrucomicrobiales bacterium
CCAAAGCCAGCCGGAGCGACCAACCACCGTTCCCCGGACTCATTCCTGTCAGTAATCCATTGTATCGCCATCGACGTACAGGGATCCTCATACCATTGACAAAACGGACCAAACTCAACAGCCCGCACACAGGAGACAAAGGCAAAAGCCAAGAGTAATTACAGCCGTTTCATCCCCCATCCTAACCACAACCCCCCGCCACGGACAAGGGCGGTAGATTGTATGCTTATTACTCCTAGGTATAGCCCTCTGATCAAGCTGAATTGATTGATCGCCTTTATGTCACCCCTAAACGCCGGATTCTGCCACAAGGCTAAAGCACAGGGGCCGAACCAAACCCGGAACGTCCCTCGTCGCTCAGTGCTTGGCAGGACATGTCTTTGTAGTGGCCGATCTTCCTGTCGAAAACCAGCGGCGGTGTTTTGTCGGCCGCTGTGGCGGGCTTGTCTGCCTTCGCACCGGGCGGCTGTGCCGGCGGGACGGGAAGGATCATGAAGCCGAGGTTGCTCTTGCCGTCCTTCTCGAACAGCACCGCCACCCGGCCACCCGGGAGCACGCAGACGTCGCTGTAGCCGCTGCCCCCTTCGTAATACTGCAACGTCCAGGGCCAGGTCTGTCCCTCGTCGTAGCTGCCCCGCAAAGTCCCCTGGGCACGCGCGGCCTCGACTCCGGGACCGGAGTAGAGCAGCAGGCCCGGCTTGTCGCCCCTGGGCCACGAATGACGTTCGACAGCTCCCTGACAGCCCGCATGTTTGAGCTCCTCCGCGTGCCACATCTCGGTCGCGTTCTTGGTGCCGCCCTCGGTGATAATGGTCAGCCGCCGCCGCGTCTCCGGGGGCCCGGGGTTACCGACAAAGAGCACCGAGCCGTCGCTGAGTTCCGCGCACTTCGACTCGCCGATGTTCGCATGCAGAGCGCCGCCGGGTTTCCAGGTCTTGCCGCTATCATCACTGTAAACAACACTCGGCCCCCACGCGGCGCCGTGGTTCATTGGAATGATCAACCGGCCTGCGTGCGGGCCGCGCACCAGCGCGAGACCCGACCCGGGACCGGGAATGACCAGTCTGCGGCCGTCCTTGATCTGCCCGCGCAGGATCTGCGTCATGTCTTGTGACTTACTCCAAGTCCTGCCGTCGTCGTCACTGTAGGCGACATGCTGACTAGGGGTACTGCCGTCCCACCGGCCCATGAAGACCCAGATCCGGCCGGTCTTGGGGTCCACAACCGCGCTTGGGTTATTCACGGAGCGTCCCTCGTCGTCCCAGATCACGATCTCCGGGCCCCAGGTCTTGCCGCTATCCTCGCTGCGCTTCACCACCGCATCGGTGTCACCGATGTCGGCCCCGCTGATGCGGCGTGCCTCGGCGAAGGCCAGAATCGTGCCCTTGGTGGTGACGGCCAAGGCCGGAATGCGATACCGGCAGGCCTTGCCGTATTCGGGCTTCTCGCGTACACCGGAACCCTTGTAGATTTCCGCAATGGGGGCGGCGGACTTGAAGGCCGTCGTCAGATCGTCGGACAACTTCTCGGCGCTCAGCTTGATGCTCTTGATCTTGATGGTGGTGTGCAAGGCATCGAACCAGAGATGAAGCCTCACGTCCGGATCGATCGACTGCTCGTTAAGCTTCTTGTCGTCGTAGTGGCAGGAAAGCCTGTCGCCGACGCGCTTCACGGCCATCGAGTGCAGGTTGCCGTCGAACGGGCCCTTTTCGATGGGCAACTGGAAGTTCTCCAGCGGCAGGGACATCTTCTTGTTGCTCAGCAGGATGGGGCTGCCCGGTTTCCAGAAATACAGGCGGGCGCGATCGGTGATGGTGATATTCGGGAAACGCCACTCCGGCCTGCCGGGGGCGGAGGAAAAGACAACGTTGAACTCGCAGTCGCCCACGGCCGACTTGACCGTTGTGAAGCGTGCCCAGTTCGGGAGATTACCGACCCGTGATGTAGAGACATAGAGGCCGTTGACGGTCTTCCCGCCACAACCGACGTGGTCCTTCGCAACTTCCGTGGCCGAGGGGGTCAGCGCCTCCTTGTTCAGCACGCCATCCTTTATGACCCAAAGCTCCTCGGCGGCAGGCGCACTGGAGAGACCCAGCAACACGGTAACAATTCCTGCTTTAAGTCTTCCAGAGAATAACATTGGCAATAGAGCAATATGCAGCGTTTCCATCCCCCACCCTAACCACAACTCCCCGCCACGGACAAGGGTGCTGGGACAACTCGCGCCACCACTCTACGGCCCGCCCTTGATCCTCGGATACCTCCCCACGACCCTGCCCCTTGCTGTCGCCTGTCAGTAGGCAGACGACAGCAAGGAAGGCAGATGCGCCAAGGACAGTGAAAAGCTAGGCGCCAATCAATCCTCGCACCACGAGCGAATCGGTCCGACACGCAACCCGCCGCCGGCATAGAGAACCTTAAGATATTCCCCGCCACCTCCCTCGAAATAAGTGACCACAACCTTATGCATCCCCGGTTCAAGCGTAATTGAAGCAGGCTTCTTCACGATGGGATGGATCCCGTCGTTGTTGATCAACTCCTTGCCGTCAATATAGAGTTTGCTGCCATCATCGCTCTCTGTCTGGAAAGTATAGCGCCCCGCCCTCTTAATCTCGACATAGCCGGTAAACCTGATGGCGAAATTGTCAGCCCGCTTGCTCACTGAGAGCGAAAAATCCTCACAAATTCCTGTCCTGGACGGGCTGAGCTTGTCGAACTCGGGGAGAGCACCCCAGTTACCCTCATAATACTCGTAAGATAACCCGGGAATGAGTTTCTTGCCGTCGACAATCCGCGGCTCAACCTTTGTGAATTCAGCCACGATGGCGGTGCTCTGGGCACCTCCTTTCCTGAAAAAGCGCGCCTTCACCGTCGTGGTGGCCTTTATCTCAAAAGCCCCGGTGTATGCTTTGGATTTAGCAGTGGGTATCGAGCCGTCAACCGTGTAGCGGATAACTCCCGCGCTCTCCAGGCAATCCAACTCTACGAAGGAGGAGGTGACAAACATCTTCTTGCCGCTGATCGTCGGCGCCGTGCTGTTGGTCCTGAACGGGCAGGCCTGCAACCCCTCCTTGTTCTGCAGGTTGGGCTCGGCAAGCTGGTGCCAGCCAAAGCGCACCGCCGTGGGACTTGCAACCTTGTCGCTGGAGACGACAACCGATTCCCCGTCGATCACTGCAGTTGCCGGCACAAAGCCGGCATCACCGGCTATCTCAAACCGGCTGAGCGGTTGGCCGTCCCGCGACTCCAGCCCGGAGCCTGTGTGTTCAAAACTGATCCTTACCTGTTGCCCCTCCACCTCCATCGACTTATAGACCGGGCCGCTGTAGACAATGTCGCGACCGTAGTCCTTGGCAAGCGCCACGAGGGCAAGGCGTTTGCCGACATCCTGCTTGTTGCGCGGGTGAATATCGCCGAGGTGACCGATATCGGTGATCACAGCGGCCCCGGTAGCGGGTATTGAGGTGGCGATCTGCTGTGCTTCCCAGATACGCGGCAAGCGCCCGGGATCACCACCGTAATTAAAAGGCGCCAGATGGCTCCAGTAGAAGGAGAGCCGATGCCCCCACACCTTCCTCCAGCCCTCGACAAGTGCCCTCTTCTTGTGCGCGTAGAGCATCCCGTCCTCAAGATTGGACTCCCCCTGATACCAGATTGCGCCGCGGCAGGCGAAGGGCACGAGCGGGTTTATCATGGCATTGTACATGCTTGTCGGAGATGTCCAGCCTGCAAGCGCATGCCCGGGAAGCGGCATTGGAGGGGGCGGTTGAAGCAGCGCATCCTTTTCGGCCGCCGCAGTGGCCTCCTTAAGCCACGTCTTCACCTCCGCAGTGGGCGACTGGGTACTTTCTGCAAGGGCCTTGAGGTAATTGACCTGGGTGGAGCGTATGTTCTCGGCAATGTCCGATACTTTTTCAACCCCGGCAAATCCCGGGGGCGGAGTCCACGGCTCGATCCTGGAACCGCCCCACGCAGAGGCAATCAGGCCGACAGGGACATCCAACTCCTTGAGGAGATGGCGGCCGAAATAATAGAGCACAGCTGAAAAGGCAGGAACCGTAGCCGGACTGCATTCTGTCCAGGCCGCGTTGACATTACGATTGGGAATCCCGCTGAGAACATTCGGCACAAGGAACAGGCGCATCTTCGGGTAGTTTGCCGCGGCAATCTCAGCACCGGCGTTATTTGCGCCATTGACTGCCCACTGCATATTGGACTGCCCCGAACCGATCCAGACCTCGCCGACAAGGATGTTCGTCAGGGTAATGCTGTTGTTCCCGCTGATGGTCATCATATGCGGGCCACCAGCCTCCATTGCCGGCAGGGTCACCTGCCATTCCCCCCTTTGGTTGGCCTTGGCGGCGGCCTTGTTCCCCGCCAGCTCCACGCTCACCGGCTCGCCCTTGTCAGCAAACCCCCAGATTTTAAGCGGCATCTGCCTTTGCAACACCATGTGACTACCGACGACACTGGGCAAACTGACATCAGCCTGGACAATCCCGCCGGGAATAATAACAGACGCAAGCAGCGCCATCTTGAGAATTAAAGGTTTCATGAGTGGTTCTCTAGGTAAGAATTTTAATGCCGGAAATGACGATTATCCTAACATCCTGCGGCGAGTCCTGACAATAGGATTAAATGCAATAAAAATTACAAAAACTCCTTGAGCTGTCCAGCACGTTGCGAAAAAACAAGTTCTTCCTTTCGGAGTAAGGGCCCTCATTTCGGCCAGTGATGACACGGGGAAACCCTCTCACGGCCGGAAGGCCGCGAAAGGAACCTGCAAGAACAGTGGGATAATTTCCGAAAAGCAGCGGCCCTGTTCATCATTCTCCTCACGCCTTGCACCGAGTCAATGGGCATATCCAACATCTCCACGCATCGCCGCGAGTCGGGTGAGGCATTAGGCGATCAGGATTCCTTCCCGCCCCGCCCGGAAGGTTGTAGAGTCATATCAGGATTTCCCTGCGCACTTTACCTTCATCTGTCGGCCCAATGAGGCGGGAATTAAGGCCGCTGCGAATAACACCTAACCTGTAGGGATCGAGCCCAAGCGAGTGCAGGATCGTGGCCTGAAGGTCGCGCACACTGACCGGGTTCTCGGTAGGGTAATAGCCGATCTCATCCGTTGCGCCAAAGTTCTGCCCACCGCGGATCCCTCCCCCGGCCATCCACATGGTGAAGGCGAACGGGTGATGGTCGCGGCCGACAAACTTGCCATACTTTCCGCCGCGATTCTCGCGCATCGGGGTGCGCCCGAATTCGCCACCCCAGACAACCAGCGTCTCATCAAGAAGCCCGCGCTGCCTCAGGTCACGGATCAGGGCCGCGATGGGGCGGTCGATCTGCCTCGCCTTCACCGGCAGGTGCGACCTCATGTCCTCGGGTTGCGAGGCGCCATGGTGATCCCAGCCCCAGTCGTAGAGCTGCACGAAACGCACTCCCGACTCAACCAGTCGGCGAGCCAGCAGGCAGTTGTTGGCAAACCCGGGGTCATCGGCCGCCGCCAGCGGCTTGTCGCCAACAGATTTTGTGTCAGCAGTCGACTTCACGCCCGGCTTAGCGCCATACATATCAAGAATCTCCTTCGATTCGCGCGAGATATCCATCACCTCGGCAGCTGCCGTCTGCATGCGGAAGGTGAGCTCGTATTGCGCGATGCGCGAGATGGTTTCCGGGTCGCCGACGGCGCGATACTCGATCTCATTGAGTTCACGCAACGCGTCGAGCTGCCGCCTCCGCGAGGTCCTATCGAGTCCTTTTGGATTGGATAGATAAAGCAGCGGGTCACCCGTGTTGCGGCACTGTGTCCCCTGGTAGACGCTCGGCAGGTAGCCGCTGCCCCACACGCTCTTGCCGGCGCTGGGCGTCCTGCCGCCGGAAGCCAGTACCATAAACCCGGGCAGGTTCTCATTCTCGGAACCCAGCCCGTAGGTGATCCACGAACCCATCGACGGGCTGCCGAAGCGCGGATCGCCGGTATGCAGCAGCAGCTGCGCCGGTGAGTGGTTGAACTGCGTGGTGAACATCGAGCGAATCACGCACAGCTCATCGGCCACCGTGGCAATGTTTGGCAACAACTCGCTAATCCACGTGCCCGCCTGGCCGTGCTGCTTGAAGTCAAACAACGGCCCCATCATCACCGGGTTCGCCTTGGGATGGATAAACGCGAAGCGCTTGCCATCGAGGTATTCCTTCGAGCAGGGCTTGCCGTCGTGCTTCTTGAGGGCAGGCTTGAAGTCAAAAAGCTCAAGCTGTGTCGGGGATCCTGCCATGTGCAGGTAGATGATATTCTTCGCCCGGGACGCAATGTGCGGCCTGCGCGGCGCAAGCGGGTTCGGGCCTGTGCGGTCATCTGCCGCCTGCAACTGCTGTCCACCCAGCATCGTCGACAGCGCCATCCCGCCCACTCCCGTGCCGCAGCGGGCAAGGAAATGGCGCCGGGTCAGTGCCTGCAGGTATTGTTCCTGTATATTATTCATCCAATCATCCCTTCGTAAGGATTTCATCAAGATTCAAAAGCACGCTGGCAACAACAGTCCATGCGGCCAGCCGCGCGACGTCCACATTTTCAGGCAAGGCCCCCAGCGGCAACGTGGCCATCGCCACCGCCGCCTCCTTATGCCCGCGGTAATGCGCAAGCTGCGCTTTAAAAAGCTGCACAAGGCGCTCTGTTTCCGCCGGCCTCTGCGGCCGGCCCGTAACGATTCGCAGCGCGAAGGCGGCGCGCCCGGAGGCATCGCCACCCGCCTCGCGAAGCACGCGGCGGGCAAGTGCCTGGGCAGCCTCGACGTGAACCGGGTCATTGAGCGCGGCCAGGGCCGCAGTTGCGGTATTGGTTCGGATCCGCCGCGGCAGGCAAACCTCACCGCTGCCGGCGTCAAGGAGCAGGAAGGACGGGTAAGCCGATGTGCGCTTGGCAAATGTATACAATCCCCGGCGATAGCGATCCTCGCCCTTGCTGGTCACCCACTTACTGCTGTTGTAGACCGTCTTCCATATCCCCTCGGGTTGCGGTGGCATCACCGGCGGGCCATACATCTTGCGGCTCAGGAGTCCGCTGATTGCCAGCGCCTGGTCGCGGATCATTTCCGCCTCCAGCCGGAAACGGGCCCCGCGCGCCAGCAGGCGGTTGCGGGGGTCGCGCTTGAGAAGCTCCGGGCTTAATTGTGAGGATTGCCGGTAAGTGGCCGACATTACGATTGTCCTGCAAATCTTCTTCAGCGACCAGCGATGCGTAGCCGCAAACTCGATCGCCAGCCAGTCCAGCAGCCGCGGATGACTCGGCAACGCGCCCTGGGTGCCGAAATCCTCCTCGGTCTCGACCAGCCCGGCGCCAAACATCCGCGACCAGATCCGGTTCACCGTCACGCGCGCTGTCAGCGGGTTTTCCCTGTCCATCAGCCAACGCGCCATCCCCAGGCGGTTTACCGCGAAGCTGCCGTCCATGGGATGCAAAGCTTCGGGAACACCAGCCTTGACCTCGTCACCGGGATTGAGGAAATCCCCCTTGATCAAGATTCGCGTGCGACGGCGGTTCTTCTCCGGCAACTCCTGCATGACCGGCACCGCCGCCAGCTTCATCTTGTGCACTTTCTCCTTCAGCTGACTTTTCAAACCGGCTATCTCCTTGGTGATCGCTTCGCGCACGGCACCTGGGTCAGCCAGCCTGAGTTTTTCCTGCGCGGTGGCAATCTGCCTGAGGATCCCTGCGTGCTGCCGGTAGTGGAATGGCGAAGGCAACGCCCGCACAGGCTCATCACCAAAGCGGTCGGCATCAGCACTCTGATTGAAGAAGGCGAACAGGCGATAATACTCCAGCTGTGAAATCGGATCGTACTTGTGCGAGTGGCACTTGGCGCAGCCCACGGAAAGCCCCAGCCAAATCACCCCGGTCGTGTCAACCCGGTCTTTCACGGCGGCGACACGAAACTCCTCGTCATCTGTGCCGCCTTCGGTGTTGGTCATCGTGTTGCGGTGGAAAACAGTGGCAAGTATCTGCTGGGAATCCGCGTTGGGCAGCAGATCACCGGCAAGTTGCTCGATCGTGAACTGGTCGTAGGGCATGTCATCGTTAAAGGCCTTGATGAGCCAGTCGCGCCAGGGCCAGACAGTTCGGGTCCGGTCTTTCTCGTAACCCTGCGTGTCTGCATAACGCGCAAGGTCCATCCACACGCGGGCCCAGCGCTCACCGTAATGCGGCGAGGCAAGCAGCGCGTCGACCAGTTTCCCATAAACCTCCGGCGACTTGTCATCGACAAACTCCGCGATCAGCTCCGCACTGGGCGGCAAGCCTGTCAGGTCAAAGCTCAACCGTCGGATCAGGGTATAGCGATCCGCTTCCTGCGCAGGGCGAAGGTTCTCTGCCTCGAGCCGGCTGAGCACGAAGGTGTCGAGCGCGTTGTGGGGCCAAGCCTTGTCGCGGACCAACGGCAGCGCCGCCCGCACAGGCTTGGTAAACGCCCAGTGCCCCTCATACTGCGCCCCCCCGTCAATCCATCGCCGCAGGAGATCAACCTCCTTTGTGTTCAACTTGTGGCCGGAATCAGCAGGTGGCATCCGCTCGTCGGGATCGCCGGAAGTAATACGCGCATACATGGCGCTCTTGGCACTGTTCCCGGGGACTATTGCGGGGCCGCCCTCCCTGCCGGCAATTGCCTCCTCGCGCATGTCCAGTCGCAGCTTGGCCTTGCGCTTTTCCTGGTCCGGTCCGTGACACGCGAGACAATTCCTCGACAAGACGGGTCGAATTTGATGTGCGAAGCTGATCTCCTGCTCACCCCGCGCCAGCGCTGCAAACGATAGAAAAACCACCGCTAAACCAAGTTTTTTCATGATTCTCCACCCGTATCATATGCGTTCCACTCCAATTTATCACGCCGGAAGTACCGCCCTTGGCAAAGGGCGCAGACCTCAGGCCCTTGCGTCAACGCGACAACCTCCGGAAAATGCAGTGAATATAGGGAAAATAACAGGCTTTTCCCTTCCAGTGCCTTACCGGGCATCCCTGAACCTGATAAACTCCTCCAGTACCCGGCGAAACTCGGGAACTTCCACCTCACGCTCACAGCAGACCAGCATGAGGCCGCCATCGGATTTAAAATTGCCGTCCCACCCGGTAACCTGCCCGTCAGTCCACGATGAATCGTATCCTGCCAGTTTTTCCCCGGGAATACGCGTGATATAGGCGCGCAGCCCGATGTCCGTTTCGTCCCGCGCTTCCCCGGGTGGCCAGTTCTCAAAATCCAATGCGTGCTGGTTTTCCTCAGTCATGACGGGCTCTTTCCATTGCTCAGTATCGGCAGGTGGCGCTGTGTGCCTTGAAATCCTTCGTCGTCCATTCGCCGTTCCTTGACTCATGGCAGTTGGCGCAGATTGCGGATGTCTTCGGCAAGCGCTGATGCCGGTCAGCCGATGGCCTGTGAACCTGGTGGCAGGTAAGGCAGCTCACGGAATTGTTACCGAAGCGGACCACGTCGCGGACATTCTCGAGAATGTGCCGGTCGACCGGGCTCAATGCGGCCATGGCCTCATCCGCGAAGGATACCTTGAGATCCCGGAACAGGTTGTCGCCGGGCACAAAGTTGCTGGCGTAAGGCAGCCCGCTGCTCCTTGACCTGCCGCTGCGGATATGGCACTGGGCACAAATTGAAACCGTCACCCGGGCCGCCTCCTTGCGTTTGGCTGAGAGCAACATGAGTGAGGAATCGGCAGTGTGCTTGAGGTCGGCCTCACCGTGACAGGAAAAACAGTCGATGGAAAGGGATGAAAACGCGTGCGTCTTGGGATCAACACCGGTGGTGTGGCACCCGGCACAGTTCCTGCCAAAATCATTCGGCTGCCAGGCGGCCTTGGGTTCCCCGGAAGTTTCCCGGGTTGCCGGGTTGTATGCATGCGGGTGCAGGTCGAGTTTTCCGTAAGTGCTGGACCGGCGGAGGAAGCGTATCAGTTTCTCCCCGCCAAGAACGAACCGGGGCGCGACCTTCAGCGGGGCAGCCGCATCCTGGATCACCTCAGGCTCTTCTGTAAGAGGCCGGATAGTGAGGTGATGCCGGTTCTTTGCCCACTGGCTGCCTATTTCCCTGCGGTGACAGAACAGGCACTCGCCGCCCGTGGTGTAATCGGGCACCGGACTCTCAACGTGGTCGCTTCCCCACGCGGCAGGATTCAACAACTTACCCTGTGGTTGCCCATCGGCGCTTATCGAGATCCCGAGAATAACGGATGCTGCGCAGGCAAGAGCCAGCGCAAGCACTGGGCGAGGCCAATCCCGCCAACTCCCGACACATGCCTCCATTACCGGGTTATACCTTCACCCAGCCATAGGCCGCGTTGTCTCCCTGGCCGCCGTTCTCAATGTAGGCTGACTTGAACTTCGTCAGCGCGTCCTGCGGAAAAGCCTTGAGCTTCTGTTTCAGGTCGACGCCATAAACCTTGGCAGCGTTAAGGCCGAAGATCTTCGCCTTGTCCTTCTTGGTCAGCTTCGCGTATCCGAACTTCTCGCAAATCTCATCAGAGATCTGGAAACGCTTAAAGGCGTCAATCACCCATTGCGGTGATCCCCACCACAGGCAGTCTGTTCCCCAGATGACATGGTCGGCCCCGTAATGCTTGATGTTTTTGCCGATCAGATGCATGCACATCACCGGGTGAAGGATCGCCAGGGTGCCGAAGGAGGTTCCTATCTCGCAGTAGACATTCTTCATGTCCGGGTTGCGCTTCTTGATTTTCATCAACTCATCATGCCAGGCGAAATCCCCGGTCTTGGGATCGAAACTCTTCGGATCCTTGAACTGCGGCTCCCAGGTGCCGTGTTTCATCGCGGAATGATACACGATAAAAGTGAGATCCGGGTGATCCTTGGCTGCCTTCTCGATGTCTCCCGGGTGGGCGAAGTGCCCAAGGGTGCGCGACTGCGAGGCAAAACCCTTGTGGGCACTGAAGACTTTCAGCCCGAGTTGCTTTGACTTCTCGTAGAATGGATATGCCAGCTTCTCGTCGTCCATGCGGAATCCGTTTCCGGATTTACCGGGATCGGTGTGGCAATACCATTTCCACGAATCGATCCCATAGGTCTTGACCTCGCGCTCGAGTTGCTCGAACAAAGCAACCTTGTCAGGCGCATTCTTCTTTCTGTCCCAGTAGTGGTTGGGAGCGCAGTTGCCCTGGCAAAACACCCGTTCGCACCCGGCAAGGTCATTGAGCTGTTCCTTGGAGCGCGACATCAGCCAACTCGGCAGGATGCCGCCACGCCGGTCACGCCCCTCGAGGATCTTGCCAGCCTTGCCCTTGTCAACCTCGCGGCCCGGGACACCGGAAATCACCGCCATTGTCGTCTCGCTGTCGAAGAAGATCTCCTTCACGTAATTCTGGAAACCGTAGGCCTCCTTTCTCTGGTCAAGCTTGATGCCGATGTTCTTCAGGAACTGCGACCCGCGGCTGCCTATCGAGAACCCGTCGGTGAAGTGCGTCTGGACATCAAAGATGAAATACTCGTCCTTCGGCCACTTTTCCGCACCGGCGTCAACGTCCTCCGTCTCCTCTGCCGACACGTCCCAATAAGGACCGAAAACCATGTTGCCGGCAAGGAACGCAGTCGCCATGCCCATCGAACTGCGCATGAAATCACGGCGCTCCATGCCGAGCTTTTTCGACTTCTGTTCGGCAAGTTCACCGATCAGGTGTTCCCAGTGCTTCTGCTGCTCGCTCTGCGGACGCGGGATAAATTCCTCATTCGAGACCACCTGGGTCGGTATCGGTGAATCAACACCCTTGTCCCTGTCGCGCTGCCATTTTGGTACCCACATTGTTCTTTGGATAGATAAACGTTAAAAGCTGGGAATCAGCTCTCTGGAAACAATCCGCACAAAAACCGGATATTCAGAACATTTTTTCATGAAAAAATCCATTCAGCTTAACTTAAACCAGCAATTATTGCCGGTTCAGGAACCGTAATCGATTGGCCCCGGGCATGGCAAGCCCTCACGCACAGCTTGCCAAGACACATGCGACACCATGTTACACATGGAGGCGTGTGATCCGCTGCAGGTCTTTGAACGCACGGGATCGTGCGATCATCGCAGTTCTTGCCCGGGCTTCCTCCCGGCCCGTTGGAACCTGAAGACCCATTTTATGGTAATAGGTGTCTCTTCCCGTGATTCATTGCTTTTTTGTGCCTTGCAACCCCGCCAGGGGGCCGCAAAGCCACTTTTCCCTTTTTTCATGCGCAATAAACGCGTTAAGTGTGAGGGGGAACGAAAACGGAAGTCAACACCTCACCGTTTCCTACCTGTCTGTTATGGCGAAGATCAGATGATAACACACCGGCGAGCCAACAACATGACACTGGTTCTGGTTATCGCACTGGGAGCCCCATTGGCTGCTATTGCAACGGCAACGGGTGAGGAAGCTGCCCCGGCGCCCAAGGTCAAGGTCCGCTACCGCATGCCCTCAATCGTCATGTCAGCGCATGCCGACTGGCCAAAAGAGCCCAAGCACCGCGATGCGATGGCCAAGTTTGTCATCAACCATGGGTTTAACGTGGTTGAGGGAGGAACCGATGTGCTGGATGTCTGCCGCCAGAATGGTTTGATGGTGCAGCTTGGCGGTGACCAGGCAACGCTGGACATTGCGCCGAAGCTCAAGGACGACCCTGCGGTGTTCGGCTATTTTGTCTCTGACCGGCGAAGGCGCGACTCCTTCCCGGCGTTCGCCAACATTGCGCGCATCTTCGAAAAGGCCGACCCCAATCACCCGACGATCTTTATCAATCGCGCCGCCTGGAATGAATTCGGGGATTTTGCCAAGCAGGTCAAGCCCCTGCTGCTCGACTTCTATCACTATCATGCGATGCCGCGCAGGCACGCCGAACGCTATTACCTCTACCTGCTCATGTTCCGCGGCCTGGGCCAGGAACACGGGATTCCGGTGATGCGCTGCACCAGCAGCAGTTCCCCGCCGGCGGTCTTGAGGCAGACGATCTACACAAGCCTGGCCTACGGGGTGAAGGGCTTTCATTTCTGGACACCCTGGATATTCGCCCACGCCAAGGACAAGGACGGCAATGCCGTCTTGAAGGACGGCAAGCTGAACATGTACGTCACCCTGCCGCACCTCACCGATATCGCCAAGGAGGTCAGGAAGATGAGCCCGGTGCTGGTGAACTGCCGTTCGGTTGCCATGCACCATACCGACCCGCTTCCCATCAGTGGCGGGAAAGCGCCCGGGGACGCATGGTGCCAACCCTCCGGATCCCAACTCCTGGTCGGCGTGCTCAAGGATGAGAAAGACGGGGATTTTCTCCTCGTGACCAACAAACACCCGGGCATGAAGCAGGTAGCCTCGCTGTCGTTTGATGCAACGGTCAGCGCCGTGGAGAAGATGGACAAGAAAACAGGAAAATGGGCGCAAATACAGCTTAATCCCGGGGACGGAAAGCGGACCGGAAAACTGGAACTGGCCCCCGGTGACGGCGAACTTTTGAAAGTCGTGCGCACCGTCAAGAAGTAGAAAAACACATGTGCAAAAAGATTTGTCTCTTACTTGCCCTGAGCTGCCTCACCGCAACGGCACTGGCCGAGGATTGGCCGACTTACCGGCGTGACCCGGCGCGCGGCGCGGTGACAGGTGAAAAACTGAAGTTGCCCTTGAATAATGCATGGTATTTTCGCTCACGTCAGGCGCGACTGGCCCCGAGGCATCTTCCGCTGCGCCCGGAATCGACAAAGAAATTCGGTTCAAGCAACCAGGAGGTTCTACCGGAACACGCCCGCTTTTCGCTGTCGATCATCGCCGTGGGTGACTCGGTGTATTTTACCAGCCATGACGGGCGCGCGGTTTGTCTCGATGCAAAGACAGGGCAAAAACAGTGGGAGTTTCTGGCTGGCGCGGCGATTACCTGCGCACCGAATTATGCCGAGGGAAAAATCTACATTGGCAGTGACGATGGGCACGTCTACTGCCTTGATGAGCAGACCGGCAAACAGGTTTGGAAACACAAGCCGGTCACTGATGATCGCTGGTTCATCTCTTTTGGCCGCATGTCATCGATCTGGCCAGTACGCACCGACGTCCTGGTGGACGAAGGCAACGCCTATTTCGGCGCGGGCGTCTTTCCCCACGACGGCATGTATGTCAATGCAATCAATGCAAAGTCCGGAAAGAGGTTGTGGCGGAGCGTCTGCTTCGGCTATGGCTTCGCCGGCCACCTGTTCGCCTCCAAGACCTCGCTCGTCCTGCCAACCGAGCTCAAAGGATTCCACAGGCACCAGGTGAAGTTCAGGCGCACGGACGGTTCGCTCAGCTCCGAGCAGGACCCGGAAATTGATGCCCGCAGGGAGTATCTTCATGACAACGCCGGGGGCGTGGTGACAGGAGGCATCCGCTACACCTCACGCAACGACTCGGTAATGGCCTGGAAAACAGAGGGCGAGAACGCCGAGGGCGGGCGCAAGCAGATCTGGGGCTGGCGTGTGGCAGGCATGCTTTTTGACCCGCGGGACACCTTGTATGCGGGCGGCGTTGTCTACTATGCAGCCAACGAACACCGGGACCGGGGACCGGGTCAACCAGCGGAAGGCACGGACGGGGCTGTCTTTGCCCTGGATTCCAAGGATGGTAAAAAACTTTGGGCGGTCAGGATCCCCGAACGCACCCATCAGATGGCAGTGGCTGGCGGGCGACTGTTTGTTTCCACCCGCCAGGGGGCCATCTACTGCTATGCCCCGCCGGGAGAGGGAGGCGGAGGCGTGGTTGACGAGTCAGTCGAGCCTGATCCCTACACACAACTGCAGGACAAGGACATTCACGCGTGTCGTCACGCGGCACAGCGCATCCTGGCTGCGGATGACCCCGGCGAACGGGGCCTCGGCCTGGAAAAAGAGGGATTCGCACTCGTCCTTGACTGTGACAGCGGCGCCCTGGCGTTTTCACTCGCCAAGTTCAGCAACCTGTATATCTGTGCCGTTTTTGACGATCCCGGCAAAGCGCAGCTGGCCCGCGAGAGGTTCAGCCGCGCCAACCTTCTCACTTCGCGGATTTCAGTCTGGAGCCGGGAGCCCGGGACAAGACTGCCGTATTCCCCGAACTTCGCGGACCTGATCGTCTCTGAACGGGCAGCCATCGGCGGAGCTATACCGGATTACACCGCGGAACTGGAGCACTTGTTGAAGCCGATCCGCGGCATCGCCCTGTGGGGGGGAAAGCAGGAAGACAAGGTCGTCCCCCGGTGGGCAGCCGCGGCAAAAGGCGGTGAATGGAAAACCAGGGAGCAGCACGAGATGCGCTGGGCTGTACACGTGCGGCCACCCGTCGACAACGGCGGCGGCTGGACACACGCCAACGGCAACCCGGGCAACACCATGTGCAGCCACGATTCGGCGCTGAAACCGCCCTTGGGAATCGTTTGGTACGGGCCGCCCTACTCAAAGAACAGCCTCGGTCGCCCCCCGCTTGTACATAACGGTGTGCTTGTTTGCCCGATCGACGAAAACACGATCGAGGGATACGACGCCTACAACGGCCGGCAACTCTGGCACTACAAGGTGCCCAGGTTCGGGGGCAGGAGCGCAGACCGGAATACCAGAATGATGGCGGTCGGGGGCAACAGCCTGTTCATTCCCGACGGCAATGTCGAGCCGGGCAAGAGGAACCAGGGAGTCGCGCGCCTCGATCTCTGGACCGGGAAAGTCATCGGTGGCTACCCGGCACCGTTTCCGGAGATGCGGATGGGGCATTTCGCGCTGAGCCGGGATGGCAAGACGTTCTGGCGATCCGGGTACGGAGACAAGACGGAAACCCAGGGCGACTGGACCTGCCTGTATGCTGTCGACACGGAGTCGGGCAAGGTGCTCTGGATGGCAGGAGGTCCCGGAAAAGAGAAGCCCTTCGGCCTCTACAGCGAACGCGTTCCTTATGAACGATGGGCCGCAATGGGCGACGGTCTCATCTACATCAAGCGCGCCGGTCCCTCCGTGGAGCAAATCGCGCAACTCGACGCCGAGACAAAATCCTACCTGGCGCAGAACGACCCCGAGCGCCTCAAGAACTTCGATCAGCTGCGGCGGAAAATTAAACGCTTCGTGGCCATGGATGCCATGACGGGGAAAATCCTGTATGATCGCGCCGTGGACGTCCAGGACTGTGACACCTACGTCGCCGCGCACAACGGAAAGGTCCTCTTCCTGAACAATTCTGGCGAGAAGTGGTGGGGTGGATTTGGTGCAAACGCGTTTATGAACAACAGCATCGCCGTCCATGACGCCGCGAGCGGCAAGTTCCTCTGGAAACAGAAGTGCAACTATCGGTTCGAGCCCGTCATTACCGACGATATTATTTACGCTGAACCCTGGGCGTTTGAGCTGGCAACCGGCAAGCGCCAGCGACGAACACACCCGATCACTGGCGCTAAGGGCGATTTCACCTGGGTCCGCCACGACAAGCAGTGCGGCGGCTACAGCGGATCGACGCACTTCCTCTTCGGTCGCAACAAGGGATTCGGCTACCACGACGTGCTTCGTGACCACGGCATGTACCAGACCTGGCACCATCGTCAGGCCTGCGACCCCGATACATCAAGTGGTGGCGGCATGATGCTCAAGCCGCCCTTCAACATCGGCTGCGGCTGCCCCTGGTCACTGCCGTACACGATTGCGATGACCAATGTCTCGAGCGAACCGGCTATCCCGTTCCACTTCTTCCAGTCCGGGAGTTCCCTTCCGGTGAAGGAGTTGCGCATCAATTTCGGTGCCTCCGGCGACCGCAGGGACAAGGCCGGAAAGCTGTGGTTCAACCCCGTGCGGGATGGGCACCCGAGTAAGCTCCAAATTACGCTCGCCCCTATTATGACCTTTCACCCGACTGGCGAAAAGTCCCCCGGTTACTCCACCAAGTATGGCCGGCGCAGCGTAAGCGATATTGCAACCGAGAACACAGCCGCACCTTTCCTCTTCGATGCCTACGCCTACGGATTGAAAAAGTTTATCGTCCCGATAACAGTCCCGGGCGAGGGCAAGGGTATCTACACCGTGCGTCTTGGTTTCTCGGCGCTGGAGGCCGACCAGCCTGGCCAGCGGGTATTTGACGTGCGACTCAACGGAAAAACTGTCCTGAAAGACCTCGACATCG
Source organism: Verrucomicrobiales bacterium (assembly GCA_046581505.1). GTDB lineage: Bacteria > Verrucomicrobiota > Verrucomicrobiia > Verrucomicrobiales > DEV007 > CACIUL01. Next base: position 17,125 of record JAYGGE010000105.1, read on the forward strand.
TTAAGGAAACCGGCAGGGCCAACCGCGCGCTGTGGAAAGAGTTTACCGTCCCGGTCAGCGAGAACCTCGAGCTGGACCTGGTGGCAAAGCCCGGGAACTCTGCCGAGATCCAGGTGCCATTGATCAATGCCATGGAAGTCATCCGCAAGGAGATTGTGGCAATTGGCTTCAAGGCGCCAACCAGCGCCTGGGTGAATGAGAAAACACCCGGGACGACCGTTGAAATGCACGTGGCCAACCATCGGGATGTCCCGTTTGCTGGTAAGTTGCTCCTGGAAGCCCCGGGGGGCATCGTGGCAACCCCTGCCGGCCCCGTAGCCATCACGCTTCAACCCGGGGAGCAAAGAACCATTGAGGTGCATCTCAAGAACAGCGAACCGGCCAAGACAGGCTCTCACGCGCTGGCCGTCAAACTCCTCTCCGCCACCGGCAAACTTGAGCATGAACACGCGTTAACCGTCGATTGCCTCGGCAAACTCCAGCGCCGCTCATTGACTGGCACCGGACGCTGGTGCATGACCCGCAAAACATACGAGACGTGGATAAAACGCAGTGTTCCACCGCATTATGTTGGCCGTTTCCCGGCATCACTGGGGTCAGTACAAGCCGGTGACGACGGGGCAGGGTGCTCGTGGATGCGCTTCGGGATTCCGCGCGAAATTGGCACGATACACAGCATGCGCATGCGCCTCCACGTTGCGCCGGAATTGAGCGCATCCTGGCATTCTCTCTACGGTTCCAACACAGCAGCACTGCCCAATCCTGGCGGCAATCACTGGGGCGCACTGCGCTTGCTGGACAGCCTGGATCAGGTGGAAATCAATCCGTTGAATTACCCGGAACTTCCCGGGATGCTGCCGGAACACTATGCACTGGTGCCAAGCGAATCGAACCCGAACGTTGTCGAGACCGTGCTGCCCGCCGGCGTGCAACGCAATGAGAACGGCGAGGGTCTGGTGCAGCTCATCCTTGAGGCGACCGCAATGAACGGGCCGGTGTATTGGGCCACGCAGGGATCCCGGGTCAAGCCGGAAGATGTCCCTCAACTGGTAATCGACTACGAACCGGCTGCCCCGGAAAATGAATAGTCCAAACTACAGAAAAAATATAATATGAGCTGGAAACTCTACCTGTTGATTGCCTCGGCCTGCGTCGTCACGACGGCACACTCCGAGGACTGGCCCACCTGGCGGCATGACCCGCTGCGCAGCGGGGTGAGCGGTGAAAAACTCGCACCGCCGCTGGAGGAAGTGTGGGTGTTCCGCTCGCGCCAGGCACGGGACGCGCCGGTCCCGACGCTGGCTCCGCAGGCATTCGCCTACCCGTGGGGCATGCATTATACGCTGCCAATCAGCTCGGCGGGTGATGCACTCTTTTTCAACAGTGCAATCGACGGACGAACCGTCTGTCTCGACGTGGCAACCGGCAGGAAGCGCTGGGAATTCATCGGCGCCGCCGCAATGAATCGAACGCCGACCTATTACGAGAACAGAATCTATGTCGGCAATGACGACGGGCACGTTTATTGTCTCGACGCCGGGACGGGAACACTGATCTGGAAATTCAAGGCCGTGCAGCGCAGCCGGTGGATGCTTTCATATGAAAAATTGACCTCAGCCTGGCCGGTGCGTTCCGATGTGGTGGTCGACCGCGGTGTGGCCTACTTCACCGCAGGAATTCTGCCGCACGAGGGGACGTTCCTTTTCGCTGTGGACGCAAAGACAGGCAGGCAGCTCTGGTGCAACGCATCGCAGGGGGCCGCAATGCGGCGGGACGCCATTGCCCCGGCCGGGCACCTGATTGTTTCAGCAAAGACAATCTGGGTGCCGCGCGACCACTTCGGCTACAGCCAGAGTCACGGGATGCTAATCTCGTTTGAACGTGAAACCGGAAACCATCCCGTCAGGATAGAGGATCCGCACGCCATCCCCTACGGCGGCGACGTGCCGGTCTTTGGCGTGAGCGTCGGGGAGACCCGTTACCTAGGCGACGTGGCGCAGGCGGCCAAGAAAGAACAAAACAAGCCGGCAGTGAAGATCTGGGACAGGCGCGAGAAGAAAGACGCCACGCACTGGAGCGATGTCGACTCGGTGCTCGGGCTGCGCTCCGGCAGCAGCAAATATCGCGTGGGTGGTGTGCATTTCCGCAATGACCCGGACGCCTGCACCGTCATCTACGCAGGCGGCATCCTTTATCATTCGATGTTCCAGATCGATCCGGGAAAAGGCGTCGGCTCCAGAATTATCGCCCGGTCGCCGGAAAACGGGGACATTCTCTGGTCAACGCAGATTCCGGAACGCGCCAACCAGCTGGTTGTTGCCAACGGTCGCCTGTTTGCCTCGACGCGGCGCGGGATAATCCGCTGTTTTGCAGCGCCGGGCACGACAAAACACGGCACGATCACCGAGACAGCCGACGATGCAGCGCTTGGCGACAAGAAATTATTTCAGCCCGTTGCCACATCGATTGTGCAGCAGACAGATGTTCGTGATGGCTACGCGCTGGTTCTCGGCTGCGAGAGTGGTACGCTTGCCCGCGAGCTTGCCGCACAAACAAACCTGTCAATCTGCACCGTCTTTGACGACGAGGCAAAGGCGATTGCCGCGCGAGCCGCCTACCTTGAGGCGAACCTCAACGGCACACGAATCACGGTCTTCTACCAGGCGCCAGGCACAAGGCTGCCGTTCCCGTCCTACTATGCGGACCTGATCGTCTCGGAGGCGGCCGTAAATGGAACTTTGCCGGCAAAAGAAACGACCGAGGACCTCTCGCGCATGTTAAAGCCAATCCGCGGCATTGCGCTGATCGGGGGCGGCAAGACCAGCACCAATGCGTTAAGAACATGGAATGCCGCGACCCAACAGCAGGATTGGACCATCGTGCAGAGCGGCAACGCGTCCTGGAGCCGGCGGGTTCGTCCGCAACTCGCGGAATCCGGGAGCTGGACACATCAGCTTGGTGACTCCGGGAATACCGGGTCCAGTGACGATGGCGCACTCAAGGGCCCGCTGGGTGTCCTCTGGTATGGACCGCCGGTGTTGCGTTACGGCAACAACAGCATGCCCGCGCGCATTGCACACGGCCTGATGCTGCTTCCCGTCCACAATGGCATCATCGCCTCTGACCAGTATACCGGCCGCAAACTCTGGCATTACCCGTGCCCGGAAAACTCACGCTTCTTCATCGCCGGCAAGACGATTTATCTTCGCAGGGAAATACTCAAGGACAACCGTCCCACGGGCAAGGCCCTGTGGCAACGCGTCACTCTCGAGACGGGCAAACAAATCGGTAACATCGCGCTTCCCGCAACGATGCCACAGGGAACCATCAGCCAAATGGCCGCCAGCCGTGACGGGAAGATCGTCTACGGCCACGTCCAATGGCAGAAGATTACAAAACAGGGCGACCAGGAGACCAAGGAGGACTTCCGCTGCATCTTCGCGGAGGATTCCGCCTCTGGAAAGCGCCTCTGGACAATCGGGGGAGTGGGACAGGCACGCCAGTGGAATAGCTGGGTGGCAATCAGCGACGGCCGCCTGTATTGCAGCATTGCCGTGACCGACGCGCATCGCGAGAAAGCACTCAGCGAGATCAAAGCCTATTTCCAGCAGCATTCCCCGGAACGGCTGAAGGATTTTGACCCCTCAAAACGCACGCTGCAGGCCATGGCCGCGATTGATGGTAAAACCGGGAAGATCCTCTACCAGACCGGAATCGACACGACCAATGTCTTCCTCTACAGCGGCCGGCGCGGCGTCCACTACAACCCGTCGATTATTCCCTTCACCATGGCGAGCGACAACACCGTCGTGTTCGCGACACAAAGCGGTGCTGACAAAGGCTGGCGACAATGGCCCAGCGGCGCCTACAAGCCGCGCACCCTGACTGTCTACGCAGGCGACACCGGAAAGCTGCTGTGGAGCAAATACGCTGATTATCGAACCAGGCCCGTCATCGCCAACGGTGTCATTTACGCCGAGCCGTGGGGTTACGACATTCATACCGGAGCGCGGCGCCAGCGCACCCATCCGGTCACCGGCCAAAAGGTGGACTGGGCCTGGTGCCGCTACGGGAAACAGTGTGGACAGTTCTCCGCCTCGCGGCACTTCCTTTTCGGGCGCTCGACGGGCGTTGGCTATCACGACCTGCTCAACGACGAGGGTCTCTACACGTTCTATCACAGCCGCATGAGTTGCCTCTTTGATGCAATCACCGGCGGCGGCATGATGATCAAGCCGCCAATGGCTGTTTACTGTGGCTGTTCCTGGTCACTGCCGTTCTCCGTGGCAATGGGACAAGTGGCAACATCCCCTGCAACGCCTTTCCTCTTCGCCCAGCCCGGCCCTGTGCTGCCGGTGAAGCATCTCTATCTTGATATCGGCGGCACAGGCGACCGGCGCGACCCGGACGGCAACCTCTGGCTGACCACGGAACGTCCCCACCGGCACAAGCTTTTGCTTAAACTTGAGGCGGGAGTGGTCAAATACGCGGGCGGCGGCGCCGTCGGGCGCCATTCGCAATATACGCCTGAAGGAAATGCCGATACACATTTTGTGTTCACCTCGGCCGTTCGCGGGCTGAGGCAATGCACGGTGCCGGTGACCACGGCCGGCGATGGCAAAGGACGTTACACGGTACGCCTCGGCTTTGCCGCCCCGGCCGGCGACATACCCGGGCAGCGCGTTTTTGACGTGCGCCTGAACAAGGAAACCGTACTTGACGATTTTGACATTGTCAGGGAAGCCGGCGCGCCGGAACACGGCATCTGGAGGGAATTTTCCCTCAACATCGACTCGAGCCTGGTGATTGACCTGGTTGCGAAGAGCGGGGATCCCGCGCTCCGGCAAATGCCGCTTATCAATGCCATCGCGATCATCCGCGAGGAAATCAAGACCATCGGGATCAAGGTTCCGGAAAACACCTGGGTGAACGAGAAAAAACCCGAGACGACCATCGCGCTGCGGATTGCAAACCACCGGGACGCCCCGTTCACGGGAAAATTGGCAATTGAGGGTTCCGGGGGCATCGTGGTAACACTGCCTGCTGCAGGCGCTATTGCCCTTCAGCCTGGTGCGCAAAAGGAGATTGAGGTTCACCTCAGGAACAACCAACCGGCCAGGACGGGGTCCCACACGCTGGTGGTAAAGCTCCTTTCCGACTCCGGCAAGGTGGAGCATGAGGACACACTGAGCGTTGACTGCCTGGGCAAACTTCAGCGCAAGCTGATGCAGGGCAGCGGACGGTGGTGCATGTCCCGCGAGACATACGAGACATGGATACACCGCGCCACTCCGCAGCACTCCATCGGCCGTTTCCCGGCATCCAGGGGAGCCGAGAAGCCCGGGGACATCGGGGCCGCATGCTCGTGGCTGAGGTTTGGCATATCAGCGGACATCGGTAAAGTTCAAAACTTGCGCGTGCGCCTGCACAGGTCACCTGAACTCTCCGCAAACTGGCAGGCTCTATACGGTTCCCCGGCCGGCACCGGGAAGCCCGGCAACTACTGGGGAGAATTCCGGCTGATTGACAGCCCGACGGACGTGAACATCGACTCGTTGAAGTATCCTGAACTGCCCGGCCTGCTGCCCGGCAGCTACCCCCTCGCGCCGACTTCCGGGAACCCCGACATTGTCGAGGCATCACTGCCCACCGACATCAAGAGGGATGAGAACGGCAACGGACGTGTGCAGCTTGTCCTCCAGCCAACCGCGTTGAAGGGCCCGGTTTACTGGGCGCCGAGCGGCTCGCGTGTCAAGCCGGAACACGCCCCGCAGCTCGTGATCGACTACGAGCCAAGAAAAGAGCCCGGCAAATAATCCCTTAGGCCCGGTCGTGATTGCTGCCGTGCGAGTCCCGGCCGTGATAACCCTGCAAGGAAATCGGTATCAACCCGGTGCTGCACCTTAAATACACAATGCCCCATCGGCGGAGAGCCTGGTTTTGGCTTCATGCCAGGCCGGCTGTTGATAGCGACGGGTCTACCAGGTTTCAAAAAACAAGTGGTGGTGGTGTTTTTCCTGTTTATTACCACCTTCATGACCATTAAAGTATCAGTATGGTCAATCAATGTTATCTCCTTGCCATCTTGTTGATCCTGGCAGGATTTCTTGCGGCGGCCTATTACTTCGTGTGGTTTTTCAACAGCTTGAAGGGGAGCAAGTCAATTGCCGGAGAAGGGCAGTTGATCATTAATTCTGACATCCTTGTTGCGGTGTCCATAGCCCAGTTCCTGGGGTTCGGACTGCTCATTGTTGGCTTTATCCTGGGAAGGCAAACCAAAAATAACAGGTCGTCATGAGAGTCAATTCATGGACCAGGATTGAGCAATACCAGGCCGGCAGCATCCACCGTGGAAATTAAGACAGAACCAGGCAATGAACACAGCTTTAAGCAGGAATGTTTACTTCATCAAGGAACACGTGGGAATGTTCAAGGCAGCCAACAACTACGATATCCATGATCCGGAAACCGGGGAAATCGTTATGGAATGCCGTGAACAGCGCCTGGGGTTACTGACGAAAATGCTCCGGTTTACCGACTTCAAGCGATTAACCCCCTTTGATATCCAGATCATGACCCCTTCCGGGCAGCCAATCGTGCGGGTAAAGAGAGGCGTTTCTCTCTTTCTCTCCAAGGTGCATGTCCTTAATGAAAACGACCAGCACATCGGGGGGTTTAAGCAGAAATTCTTCACGATCGGCGGAGCTTTCAATATACTCGATGCCAGCGGAGCCCCCATTTGCCAGCTCAAGGGCAAATGGCACTCTTGGAACTTCAGGTTCATGGCCGGAGACACTGAATTGGCCCATATCACCAAGAAATGGGAGGGCATTGGCAAGCACCTTTTTACCAGCGCTGATAATTACGTGCTGCAGATATCCGACTCGGTGCCCGCTGAAAGCCCGGTGCGTCAGTTAATCTTTGCAGCCGTGATGTGTATCGACATGGTCCTGAAGGAATAATCCACCTGCGACATCAAGTCTCATGACAACCACGATCTGCAAGAAAACCATATTGTCCCTGTTCACCATCGTGGCGGCTCTCCCGTGGCCGGCCGCGGCGGCAAAAAAACCCAACATCCTGTGGATCGTGGGCGAGAACTTCTCCAATGACCTGGGGTGTTACGGCCAGAAAAACACGGCAACGCCGAACCTCGATGCACTGGCAAGAGCGGGTATTCGTTACACCAACGCGTTTTCCACCTCGCCGGTATGCGCCCCCAGCCGTTCATGCTTCATGCTCGGCATGTATCAGGGCACAACGGACACCCACCACATGCGCTCGCACCGCGATGACGACTTCAAGCTTCCCCCCGGCATCCGCCCGCTCACCCACCGGCTGAAGGATGCAGGCTACTTCACCGCCAACATCACGCATCTGGGAAAGGAGGCAATGGGAACGGGAAAACTCGACCTTAACTTCGTCAACGAGGGCAAACTCTATGACAGCGCCCAGTGGGATGATCTCAGGGCCAACCAGCCCTTCTTTGCACAAATTAATCTTCCCGAGGCGGAATACGATATCTACGACCGCAAGTCCGCCGAAAAAAAACGCGTCCCGTGGGTTGGCGAGGAGTGGCACCCGAAAGTGGCGACCGAGAAGAACGTCACACCTCCCCCCTACTACCCGGATCACCCGGTCACGCGCCGGGAATGGGCGCGTTACCTTAATTCCATCAGCGGGGCGGATGTCCGCATCGGGAAGATCCTCTCGCGCCTCAAGGAAGACGGCGTGGATGATGACACAGTCGTGATCTTCTTCTCCGACAACGGTCGTTTAACCGCACGCGGAATCCACTGGCCCTTTGACCAGGGGCTGCGCGTCCCCGTCATCGTGCGCGATGCGAAAAACTTCCCCGTCCTGACCGCGAAGGAGAAACCCGGAATCGTCAGTGACCGTGTCGTGAGCCTCATTGACCTGACCGCCACCACCCTGTCGATCGCCGGGATCAGGCGGCCACACGGCATGCAGAGCCGGGTCTTCCTCGGCGCGCAGGCGGATCCGCCGCGCACCTTCGCCTTCGCCGCCCGGGATCGCATCGATGAGACTGTCGTCAGGATGCGCTCCGTGCACGAGAGCCAATACCACTATATCCGCAATTTCACCCCCGGGGCGGGGTTTGAAACACTTAACCGCTACAAGGAGAAGTGCTTCCTCGTCAAGCCACTGATGCGCAGGCTAAAGGCCGAGGGCAAGTTGTCCGGGCCACCTCTGGAACTCATGAAGCCCTTCCCCGATGAGATGCTCTTTGATACCAAAAACGATCCTCATGAGATCCGTAACCTTGCCGCGTCGCCAAACCCGGAACACCGGGCGGCACTGCGGCGACTGCGCGCAGCACTGGACACGTGGACGCTCGAGTCAGGTGACCGCGGACACATCCCTGAACCGCCCGGGGTCGTGGCACCCTTCCTCAAGGAAATGCACGACTGGTTTGGAACGCCTGACTGGGCCGAGAAGAAATAATTGCAGCCTTCACGGGGGACTCTTTTATCCGCCGGCCCGCTGTTGCTCGTTTTGCGCGCGCGCAATGAATACCTCATTCTGCCGCGCTGCCATTTAAAAACCGTGGCGCTATAAACAGGCTATACATCCTGAGTTTTTATCCTCAAAATGAGAGTATCAAAAGATCAGACAACAGCCATGATAAAGCCGGGATCGCCATGCGCATGCGCAACTGGCAGCGCAACCTTGATGCTTTGGGACGGCAACGGTTCTGGAGCGCGGTGATTCTCGCAGCCGCACTGCTGGCACTGCTGCTCTTCCTGAAAAACGCGGATTCCCCCGATGAAGGCCTGGCGGCAAGGATAACCAAAGATCTTGATGAAGGGCGGCGGTGGAAGTTCCCGCCGCCGGTCTATTTCAAGCAAATCCACCTGTGGAAGGCCGCAGCCGTCAATGTCTGGTTAATCGCTGCCCTTCTTTTAACCAGCGGGCTATGGATGCGCTGGGCCCATATTCCCGGGACCGGCCAACTGCCGAAAGTCGGTCAACCGGTCACCAGGATAAGTATCCTGTTCCTGCTGGGGGCACTGGTCATTGGAATGTGGATGCGCGTCCCGTTAATGGATCGACATATCCTTCGCGACGAACAGGACAACCTGCGGCGCAATATCCACGGCTACACCGACCTGCTTGAGGATGGGACAAAAAAATGGAAAGAGGCAACATGGGACAATGCCTTTCATGAAAACCGCCTTGCAAACAACCCGATCTTCTTCAGTGTCCTGGCACACGGTTCCCTCGGGATATGGCGCACTTTCTCCGGGGCATCGCGGGATCAATTCAATCTGATCGCCCTGCGCATGCCGTCACTGCTTGCAGGCCTGTTATCCATCGTCCTCATATGGCGACTGCTGCACTGGATCGGCTTCCGCCACGCGGCGTTCTTCGCCGCGTTTCTCCTGGCCATGCACCCGATGGCAATTGATTTTCATGTGCAGGCCCGCGGCTACAGCCTGTGCATGTGCTTCGTCCTGTCAGCAACAGCATCCGCCTATCTCGCGTTGCGCACATTGCGCTGGCGGTGGTGGATCGTCTATGGCGCAAGCATCATGCTGTGCCTGTATTCCTATCCGGGTTCCATCTACTTTGCCGTCGGCTTCAACGCCTTCCTCGGAGCCTGGCTGCTGATCAGGTCAATTACCCGGAAGGCACCCTCCACGGCACGGCCGCAACTGGTCCGGCTCGGCATAGCCAACCTGCTCGCGGCAATCATTTTCCTGCAACTGGCCAAGCCGGCGATTGCCCAGGCGCAGGACTACCTGACAACCAAATTCTCAAAAAACGACCTGAACGCTGACTGGATCTTTACCGTGTGGGGATCCAACGTCTCGGGCGTCATCCTGCCGACAGCAGCCGAATGGTGGAACCTGCCGGTGGAAGAAAAAAATATTGCGTCATACATCGTCAATAACTACATCCCGGAAGATCCGTTGCTCGCCTGCATCGTGTTTGTGATTGCGCCGTTACTCCTCGGCCTTGGCATACTCAGGATCTGCCGGGACAACCGCCATGCAATGCCGCTGATCCTCGGCGGACTCGCCGCGCCGGTGCTGGCATATTCACACAGCACGCTGATCACGGGCCTCTACCTTTATTATTGGTATATCATCTACTTGCTGCCGGTATTCATCATCGTATTCTCGGTGGGTATCACCTCGATTGCCGGGTTTGTCAGAAACTGTGCCGTGCAATCATTGGTCACGCTCGGCAGCGCGACTGCCTACCTGGTAACCTTTGCAATGATCACCAATGCATCCGCCGGCAAAGGACGGGATCTTACCAAAGATTACGGCCCGGGGGATCCATACGTCGAGTTCCAGCGCGGAAAGGCACGCTGGCGCGTCTACCCGAACGGCACAATGACGCGCGAACTGGGTAAAAATGTCGACCCGGATCGCCCTGTGTCCCGCTAAGGAATGCAGTCAAATTGACTGCATTGCCCGGCATTCAACCCCCGCAAGAGAATATTGATGGACGAAAATAGCTGGTCATGATTAAGTTGCAGACATAATGAAGATATCTTTAAACGTAGCGGCCGGGGTTATCATGGGTTTCGGGCTATTTGCCGTGCCTGATTTAACCAGAGGTGCGGAACATACGCTTTCTGAATTCCAACTGGGTGAAACCGTGTCCGGCACGGAAGTCAAACTCGACAAGCTTGAGGGCAAGGTCGTGGTGGTCGAATACTGGGGAACCCGGTGAGGCCCGTGCATTGCATCAATGCCCCATCTGGTTCAGATGGACAAGAAATACTCGAAAAAGGGAATGGTGCTGGTTGGTGCCGAGGTTCAGGGCAGCAGTCCCGATGCCATCAAGAAGATGGCCGCCGATCACAAGCTCCAGTTCACCATTACCAAGGGGATCAGCGGACCGTCCCTTAGCAACGGCATCCCGCACATGGCGGTATTCAATGTCAAGGGGGACCTTGTCTACCATGGTCACCCGAGCAACCCGGCAACCGAGAAGGCCATTAAGGACGCCCTTAAGGATGCCACCCCACCCGACACGGCAACTGCAGGGAATGACCCATTTGCCAAGCCCAAATACCTGGTCGATGAGCGCACCTGGACAAACACAGACGGCAAAACCCTGAAGGCGGCAATGATTTCCCTGAAGGACAATATCGGCAAGTTCCGCTTCCCTAACGGTCGCACTTTCAACTTTGATATCACCAAGCTCTCGGAGCAGGATCAAACCCTGATCAAGAGCAAGGCCGGCACCCCACCGGGGGAAGAAGAACAGGACCCCTTTAAGAACAGGTTAGACCTCTAGTTCAACCTGCCCGGGTTGCCACCGAACGCACATCCCGACGCGGCAAAATCGACCCGCTCCGGCATGGTCGCCGGTCGACTTTGCAGTCACTGGCGGTGATATCCGCTGTCCGCGTGTGCCATGAACCAAGCTCACAACCTCAAACTCACCATACTCGCACTCCTGGGGGGAACCCTGACGGCTGCCGCACGCTACCCGGATGCCGTCAAGCCGGTCAATATCGACAGTTCAAAGGACGGCTCGCAGCAGCCTGCCCTTTTCTTTGCACCGGAAGCCGATGGTCCTGTGCCCCTGCTCGTTGCGCTGCATACATGGAGCAGTGGATGGCAGAATACCTACAACGTGCCTCTCGCAAAAGGCTGCATCGAGCGCAAATGGGCGTTTATCCATCCTGATTTCCGCGGCCCCAACAAACACCCGGAGGCCTGCGGATCAGACCTTGCCGTGGCGGACATCATTGATGCCGTGGCCTGGGCAAAGACCAACACAAGAATCGATGTACAGCGCATTTACCTGGCCGGCACATCCGGTGGCGGGCACATGGCACTGCTGATGGCAGGAAAGGCGCCAGAAATCTGGGCGGGAGTGAGTGCCTGGGTGCCAATCAGTGATTGTGCCGCATGGCATATGCAATGCCTGAAATCAGGTCGCCGCTATCACGCTGACCTGGAAAAATCCTGCGGAGGCAAGCCCGGTGACACCCCGGAAATTGATGCGCAATACCGCAGGCGTTCACCTCTAACCTGGCTCAAACAAGCGGTCAATGTGCCACTCGATATCAATGCAGGAATTCACGACGGGCATCAGGGCAGCGTACCGATCAGTCATTCATTGCGTGCATTCAACATACTCGCCAACGAGAAGGACCGTTTAAGCGAATTACACATCGCACACTTCACCGACAGATCCGGGGTGCCTGAGACACTTGTTCACCCGATAAAAATCGATGCTGCCTACGGTGAAAAACGACAACCCCTCTGGCGCGGTGAATCAAACCGCGTGCGGGTCACCATTTTCAACGGCAACCACGAAATGATCCCTGAAGCCATCTTTGCCTGGCTCAATCGCCAGAGAAAACCGTAGCAAAACACCATCATTCGACACACATAAGGATGCTGAGTGCGTAAACATTCCGCGGAAGTCATTCAAGCATCCATGAGTTGCCCGACATGAGCCCTTACGCCGCTGGCAAGGCCCTCGACGTTATACCCTCCCTCCAAAACCGAGACGAGCCTGCCGGCAGCGTATTTATGCGCTATCTCAAGCAGCCGCTTTGTCAGTTCAACAAACTGCCCATCAGTAAGGGTGAAATCCCCCAGGGGATCACCGATCCGGGAGTCAAACCCCGCTGAAACAAGGACAAGGTCCGGCCTGAATTTCTCCATGGCTCTGCTGAACTGCTCACAAAGAAGGGCATTGATTTGCGTATAGCCGGAACCGGCAGGCAAGGGACCGTTCAACGTTGTGCCATCCCCTTCCCCATTCCCGGTCTCAACCGCTGATCCCGTGCCCGGATACCAAGGTGACTGGTGCGTGCTGAAATAAAAAACGGAACCGTCCTCATAGAAGATATCCTGGGTACCGTTGCCGTGGTGCACATCCCAGTCGATGATGGCCACACGCTCGGCACCATGCTTGCGCTGTGCATAGCGGGCGGCAATTGCCACGTTATTAAAAACGCAGAATCCCATGCCGCGATCGGCTGTGGCATGATGACCGGGAGGACGAACCGCACAAAAGGCATTCTCGAAACTGCCGCCGAACACTCCGTCAATTGCGTTCAGCACTGATCCTGCCGCGGTAAGGGCTACATTCAAAGACTCTGCGCACACGTGGGTATCACCGGTACTCAGCAGGTGACTGCCTCCGGTGATGTCTACCCGCACCCTGTCGAGATATGGGCCGCTGTGACAAGCCAGTATCTCCTTGCTGCTGGCTACACGCAGGGGCAATTCCAGACATTTCCCCTGGATGCCATGCCGCTGCAGCATCCGCGTCACCGCACGATAACGGGCAATTGACTCAGGGTGCCCCTTGCCGGGATCATGCTCCAGAAAAACAGGATCGAGCAACAATGCTGTCTTTACCATCAGTCAGCCTACAGTGACTGCCGGGCAGAGGCCAGAACGATTACACAGGATATAAGTGTAATCGCTTGCGTATTAGCCTCTCCCCCGGATAGTTACCGCCCATTTCGATCACTGTGGAAACACCTTCAAAACAACTGCGCATCGGCCTTGCCGGCTTGGGAAACATTGGCTCCGGCGTGTACAAAAACCTGCTGCGCAACAGGGATATCCTGCGCGAGCGCACAGGTGTGCACTTGCAGGTCACTAAAGTCGCCGTCCGTGATCCGAATCGCAAACGCGATGTGGAAGTAGCCCCGGAAATCATCACCACTGACTGGCGTGAACTGATCAGCGACCCGGAAATCGACGTCATTGTTGAACTGATAGGGGGGGATGATGAAGCCTTCGCTCTAATCACCGCGGCACTGAAAGCCGGGAAAGCAGTGGTTACCGGCAACAAGGCAGTGCTCGCCAATCACGGCAAGGAACTCGTTGAGCTTTCCGAGCAGCAGAATACCCCGCTCTACTGCGAGGCCGCGGTTGCCGGGGGGATTCCCATCATCAAGGCCGTCAGGGAAGCCCTTGTTGGCAATCGGATCGATTCGATCTACGGGATCATCAATGGCACTTCAAACTATATCCTAACAAGGATGACCACGGCCGGGATCAGTTTTTCTGATGCTCTGCAGGAAGCACGGGAAAAAGGCTTCGCCGAGGCCGACCCTACTCTCGATGTCAACGGCTGGGATGCCGGGCACAAGGCAATTATACTCGGTTGGCTCTCCTACGGTCGCTGGTTGAGACCGGAAGAGATCTCGGTGGACGGCATCGAGGATATCTCACCTGAAGACGTGGCATTTGCTGGCAGCCTCGGCTACGATATCAAACTCCTTGGAGTTATTCGCCAGGGTAAAGACGATGAACGCATCGAGGTGAGGGTTGCCCCATCGCTCATACCCCGCACCCATATCCTTTCATCCGTTGATGGCGTATTCAACGCGGTGGCAGTGCATGGCAATATCGTCGGCGAAACACTCTTCTACGGCAGTGGTGCCGGTCAGGACGCAACTTCAAGCGCGGTAATCAGCGACCTCGCCGATGCCGCGGAAAACCTGATCAATGACGTTGGTTGCACCGGTTTCGTGCCCCGTGGAGACTATGGTGAAGCCCTTCCTATTGAGGAAACCCTGTCACAATACTACCTGCGCCTCAGTGTTGTCGATGAACCCGGGGTCCTTGCACAGATTTCCAGTATCACCGGGCAGAACGGTATCGGCATCCTTTCAGTCATTCAGCCCGAACCCAAGGAACCCTCGGAACACATCCCGCTGGTACTGCTGCTTCACGATGCTCCATATGGAACCGTCCGCAACGCCCTGGAGGCCATCCTTGCCCTCAGTTCCGTGGGATCAGAGCACACACTCCTGCGTGTGGAGACACTCAAACATTAATCCTCTCCAGTCCTTGCGTTTCCTTTCGACAAGAGGCGAATCACCGCCACTTGGTTTTGCCAAGACATTCGCCGCCGGCATGGCGCCGGATGGCGGGCTCTACATTCCTGAATCACTGCCCGATATCTCCCCACTGATCAGCGGAGAACCTCTTCCCTACCCCGAACTGGCAGCCGCATTCTTCAGGTTTTTTGACGGTGATCATTCACCCGGGGAAATCGATGCATTAATGGCACGCTCTTACTCGACGTTCCCCGATGCGGCAAACGCTGCACCCCTGGTTCAGATTGCTGACAACACCTTCGTGCTCGAACTTTTCCACGGCCCGACCTTGGCGTTCAAAGACTTCGGGCTGCAATTAGTCGGCAACCTCTTTGAAGATCAGATCTCGCGTACCGGGATGCCTGTCAATGTCCTGGGTGCCACCTCGGGTGATACCGGTTCGGCGGCAATTAACGGACTTTCCAACAAGGAAAATGCACGTGTCTTCATCCTCTACCCGCAAGGCCGGATCTCTGAGCTCCAGGAACGGCAAATGACCTGCACAGGAGCAATAAACATATTCCCTATCGCCATCGACGGATCATTTGATGATGCGCAAAACATCGTTAAAGAACTCTTTGCTGACCTGGAATTCAAGACCCGTGCAAACCTCTCGGCAGTCAATTCAATCAACCTTGTGCGAATCCTGGCGCAATGTGTATACTATATTCACGCGTTTAATCAGCTTCCGGAGAACAAGCGGAAGTCACTCCACTTTGTCGTGCCAACCGGGAATTTCGGAAATGTTCTTGCCGGCTGGCTCACTGCACGCATGGGACTTCCCGCAGAGCGCTTTGTCGTGGCCACCAATCAAAACGACCTGCTCTACCGGCTGTTCACCAGTGGTCGTTACCAACCGGGTCGCCTCTGGCATTCACTGGCACCCTCGATGGATATTCAGGTGGCCTCAAACTTTGAGCGCTTTCTTCACTATCGCCTCGGGGAAGACGGAATCCAGACCTCACGAATCATGGCAAGGGTAAAGGCAGGGGAGCCTGTTGACCTGCCCGGCTTCCAGCCCGGGAAATTCACCGCCACGCGCACCAACGACAATGGTATTCTCAGGAATATCAGGACTGCCCGGGATAACTTCGGCTACCTTCCTGACCCGCATACTGCATGTGGATTCGAGGATATCAATCCCGCCATCCCGACTGTCATCCTCGCCACTGCACACCCGGCAAAGTTTCCTGAGACAATCCGGCAGGCTGTCGATGAACAATCAATACATCCAGCACTTGAATTACTAAAAACAAGAAATCCTGTCACCACAGATCTCCCGGCCACCTGTGACGCCGTGCGTGATTACCTTGAGGAAAACATCTTGAAAGGATAGCATCACGCCTTTTTAGCGATATGCTCCCGGCAACTCCTATAGCACCATTTACATGCACCTCACCGCTAACAACCCATCGTCTTGTCTTTGATTGTCCAGAAATACGGCGGCACCTCAGTCGGTAGCCCCGAGCGAATACTCAGCGTTGCACGGCATATCCTTGAGACACAAAGGGCAGGCAACCGCGTGGTCGCAGTGGTATCGGCAATGGCCGGTGTGACCAACCAACTCATTAAACTGGCAGATCAGGTTTCCCCCGGCCATCAACCCACCACCCGGGAAATGGATGTGCTGCTGGCCACCGGTGAGCAAACCACCATCGCCCTCAGTGCGATGGCAATCAATGCAATGGGAGGCAAGGCAATCTCGCTTACAGGGGCACAGGCTGGAATCGCCACCGACGGTGAACATACCAGGGCCAGGATCTCGAATATTACCCCGGATGAGGTGCACCGGCTGCTCGACGACGATCATATAGTCATTATCGCCGGGTTTCAGGGTAAAAGCCCGGACGGGCGCATCACCACCCTGGGACGGGGAGGCTCCGATTTGACGGCAATTGCGATGGCGGCAACGATAAAGGCTGATCTTTGCCAGATCCTGACTGACGTCGATGGCGTGTATACATGCGATCCCCGCGTGGTTGCAGATGCGCGTAAAATTGACGAGATCGCCTATGACGAGATGTTGGAAATGGCATCATCCGGATCTAGAGTAATGCAATCACGCTCCGTTGAATTTGCGAAAAAATTCGATGTGCGCTTTGAAGTGCGCAGTAGCTTGAACAATAACCCAGGAACAATCGTGACCCAAGAACACCCAAACATGGAAGCTGTCGTCGTCCGCGGCGTGAGCATTGAACGAGAACAGGCAAAAGTCACCATAGAGAACGTCCCGGACACCCCGGGCGTTGCCGCCCGCATTTTTGAGGCGATCTCCGATGCCGGAGTCATCATCGACATGATTGTCCAGAACGTATCCAAAACCGGGAAAACTGATATTTCCTTCACCCTCCACCACTCAGATCTCAATAAAGCCGAGAAAACGCTTAACCCGCTGGTCGAAGAACTCGGCAAGTCGGTATTTATCGAGACTACCAGTGGCATCGGTAAACTCAGCGTGGTGGGAATCGGGATGCGCTCACATTCGGGTGTCGCCGCCCAAATGTTTTCAGCCCTTGCCAGTAACGGTATCAACATCCAGATGATCTCGACTTCCGAAATCAAGACGGCAGTGACCATCGACGAAACCCAGCTTGATAAGGCGGCTAACGTGGTGCACACAGCCTTCAACCTCTAAGGTGCAACCTGAAAAACAGCAGGACTTGAATACCACAACAACCTGCCGGCAACGAGTGATGGCCAGGACCTTGGTTCCAAGGTGGGTGTTATGCGTCCTGTCAATCCTGGCAATAGGCATCACCTCTATCCGTGGTAGTGCAAAGCACAGGGAAAATGAACAGGGATTTATCGCGGAACCCGAAAATTCAGAAACCGATAAAATCGTCCGCTTGCAGATTTTTCTTGATGAACAATCCTTTGGACCGGGAAAAATAGACGGACTGATGGGGCAATTCACACGCAAGGCCCTTGCCCACTACAACGTTCTTTTCGGACTGGAATACAACAACTACCGGAAAGCACTCAGTGAATCAAGAACCCGAATAAAAAAGAATTACACCACTTACACTGTCTCTGAAGGGGATTTTAAATTTGTTGGGACTGTCCCCTACGAACCCGAGGAACAAGCCAAGATCAATTATCTTTACTACCGGTCAATTCAGGAATTTGTCGCTGAGCGATACCACACCGACGATTACTTCCTTGCCAGGATCAACCCGGCCGTCAACTGGGAAAAGGTCATTGCCGGTTCAATCCTCAGGGTTCCGAATGTCACGCCATTTGTAATTGAAGATATAATCGTCAACAAGTCCTTCCCGAGGGACAGGAAACTCAGTAAGCGGATCATCATTGTCGATACCTCTCAGAAACTGATCGCCATCTGGGAAAAAAATAAACTGATCGCCACCTTTCCCATAACGCCCGGCCAGGAAAGATTTATATACCGCGGTAAATGGAAGATGTGGAACATGATCACCACACCCGTATTTCGCTGGGACAAGAGCATGCTGGAAACCGGGAAACGCAGCGATGAATTCCACGAGTTGCCACCCGGGCCAAACAGCCCAATTGGAATATTCTGGGCCGGCCTGAACAAGGCCGGGATAGGCCTGCACGGCACGGCACTGCCACACACGATCGGCAGATCCCACAGCGCGGGATGTATTCGGCTGGCAAACTGGGATGTTATCCGGTTGCCGTCCCTTGTCCGGCCTGGGGCAACCGTGGAAATACGCTGACCCGCAATGCAGGTATGCTAGCCTGCATTGCGACGCTTCTTCCCCTCCTGCTTGCCTGAAACCGGCGCACGCTGTTTAGCTGGCAGACGATCAGTCTTCTCGGCAAACTCATGCCACAGGGCACTGAGTTCTGCGGCCAGTTCCGGCTTTGAGGTTGCCAGGTTGTTGAGTTCGGTGCGATCGGCTTCCAGGTCATACAACTCCCAGGGGCCCCCGCGTGCCGAGACTACCTTCCAGTTGCCTTTCCTGATCGCGCGGTTGTTACCAAAATGGAAATAAAGCAACTCGTGTCCCTTGCGCTGTTGCCCCCTGAGGACAGGTAAGAGCGATTTGCCCATCAGGGGGGCAATCACCCGGCCACCACTGCGTTTTGGATATTCAGCGCCGGCCAGTTCAATACAGGTGGCCATAAAATCAATTAAATGGGCGGGCTGATGACTGATTGATCCCTCTCCGGCTTTCAATCCTGCCGGCCAGTGAACGATCAGCGGGCTGCTGATGCCGCCCTCATGCTGGTTCTGTTTATACCACCGGAAAGGGGTATTGCCGGCGTGTGCCCATCCCTTGTCGTAAGTCCAGTAACTTCCCGGATCCCACGGCATCTTGTCCTCACCGCGGGTGCGTTCAAACGGGCAGGCACCGTTGTCAGAGCAAAACATGAACAGGGTCTTGTCAAACACACCCCTTGCCTTGAGGTGAGCCACAAGGCGCCCGATCTGCTGGTCAAGACGATCCACCATCCCGGCATAGGCAGCCATCCTGAAATCCTCCCAGTCCCTCTTCTCCTTGCTCAGTTCCAACCATGCGGAAACCTCGGCGGGCCTGGGGCTCAAGGCCCATTTTTCGGGGATCATCCCCAGAGCGAGTTGTTTCCTGTAGCGCCTTTCACGCAGTTCATCCCAACCGATGCGATATTTACCCCGGTATTTCATGACTTCCTCCTTCGGAGCCTGCAACGGGTAGTGTGGTGCGTTGTAAGCCACATAGAGGAAAAATGGCTTGTTCTCCTCCCGCAACGCTTCATCGACGAAACGAATCGAGTAATCAGTAATGGCATCGGTAGTGTAGAAACCTTTCTTCGGCACCGCGAAAGGCTTGCCATTGAGACGGAAGGTCTTATCCCCGGTAAAGAAGTTGGTAGCACCGCTTAAATGACCAAAGTAACGCTCAAATCCCCGCTCGGTTGGCTCATTCTTCAGGTGCCATTTGCCACTCATGATTGTCGAATAACCTGAGGGTTTAAGCACCTCGGCGATCGTGACACCTCGATTCAACGCAGTGGATCCGGCCTGTCCGCAATAAATGCCGGTAAGCAAATCAACCCGGGAAGAATGGCACTTGGCGGTATTGTAAAACTGTGAAAACCGCAACCCCCCGGCAGCCAGAGCATCCAGGTTTGGAGTGTCAATCTCACCACCATAACAACCCAGGTCAGAGAATCCCAGGTCATCAGCCATGATCAGCACGATGTTCGGGCGCTCGTCCACCGCAGCGCCAAATGCCAAGAAGCCGCAGGCAAACAGGTAAAAACTCAGCAACAGAAACTTTAAAGGCATCGCCATGCCCTATCCAAACCACCCATTGACACTGCTTGCAAGACTAACTGTGCTCCATAAACCGCAGGGTATCCTTATTGCCTGAATATCAATTGTCCGTCCTTTCAGAACCGGAGGACAGATTTTTTGACCCCGTGTTTCAAATGTACATCATAAATTCACTGGAGACCCCGGCAATACAGGCCGAACAACTATCCTGAGACACATGATCCAATTTCAGAGCCTGGCGCGCGACATAGAAATAGGGGCAAATTCATATCTTCTTACACTCGGAGATACACGGATCCTCCTCGACGCCGGCATGCATCCGAAGAAAGAAGGCGAGAATGCCCTGCCCGATCTCAAGGGAATGGATTACAGTTCAATTGATGCGGCGATCCTCTCGCACGCCCATCTTGATCATTCCGGTGCAATGCCCGTCGTGCAGCGCTCTCATCCCGAGATGCCTGTATTCATGAGCGCGGCGACCGCCGTGCTCACCGAGGCTCTTTTACATAATTCAGTGAACGTGATGACCTCAAAGCGGGAGCAAACCGGCAACATGGATTATCCCCTATTCACCCACCGCGAAGTCGGGCAGGTAAGCAAAAAATGGCAGGCCCGGAAAAATTGCCATCCATTTGCACTGGATGACGCCGGGGCAACAACCTGTGTATTTCACGAATCCGGTCATGTCATGGGCGCGGTTGCATCGCTGATCACCTCGGGAGGACGAAAAATCCTCTACTCCGGAGACCTGCATTTCGAAGATCAATCAATCATCAGGGGGGCGCTTCTCCCGCAATCCGGCATTGATGTCCTGATTCTTGAGTGCACTCGCGGTGCATCACCCCGCGACTCCGAATACACCCGTTGGTCCGAAGGACAACGTCTCGCAGCTTCAATTGAACAATGTCTCTCACGGGACGGCTCCGTGATGCTCCCGCTGTTTGCAATGGGGAAGACCCAGGAAACCGTAACACTTCTCTACGAACTGCAGCTTGCCCGACAACTCAGGGAGATGCCTTTCCATGTTGGCGGTTTAAGCGTCAAGATGACGGGAATCTATGACCGTTTCACAGACCGGGTGCGCCGCAACCACCGCGGCATGCACCTGATGCGCACCAGGGGCCTGTTGACCACTCCGGGACGGCGCGGAGAAATGCCGGAACTCACTGGAGGCAACATCTACGCGCTGTCCAGCGGCATGATGAGCGAACGAACAATGTCAAATCGGCTGGCACGGCAGTTCATCCAAAATCCAAGGAATCTTGTTGCCGCCGTCGGTTATGCCGACCCCGCCTCACCTCTTGCGCAAGTCCTCAATTCCGAGCGGGGTGAAGAAATTCAGCTCGATGCACGCCACGACCCGGTAAACCGCGAATGTTCCGTGGAGAGCTTTGATTTCAGCGGCCATGCGCCACGTGAAAGCCTCATTGACTATGTCGACAGGTTAAAACCGGAGATGATCATTCTGGTCCACGGCGACCAGCCGGCCGTAAAGTGGATGAACGAGGAGATCAAGCATCGTGTGCCGGAAACTGAAGTGGTCATCGCCGAGCCCATGCGCAAAATAATGATTGGATGACTGCCCGGCCTTTACCGCAAGTGCCTCCCGAACACAAAAGTCACTCTTGCTCAGCAAGTTTTTCTTCAAGTGCCCTTAAACGCCTGAGTAAATCAGGCACTTTCCGGGGATATACCATCTCCTTGCGAATACGCTCGGCTGGACCTGCGGGAAACCCGGCATAAAATGCCGGTTTCTGCGGATTACCTCCAGGCAGGTTCTTGGTGACACCCGTGCGGGCGGTCAATACACTGAATGGACCGATCTCAATGTGACCTGCCACACCTACCTGCGCAGCCAGCGTCACATGATCCCCCAGCCGGCTGCTGCCGGCAATCGCGGAATCGGCAACAATGATACAAAACCTGCCAATCGACACGTTGTGCCCAATCTGCACAAGGTTATCGATCTTGGTTCCCTCGCCTACCCGGGTTCTTCCGAACCTCCCCCTGTCAATGGTGGTATTGGCCCCGATTTCAACATCATCATCAATCTGAACAAACCCAAAGTGTTCAATTTTCCTGTGAACGTCCCCGTCAAATTCAAAACCAAACCCATCCGCACCAAGAACTGCCCCGGAGTGTATAATAACCCGCTGTCCAATAACGGTTCGATCATAAAGCGTCGTGTTGGGATAAATATGACACTCATTTCCGATCCGAACACCGCACCCGACACTGACCCCCTCCCCAATTACTGTCGAATCACCGATTATGGAACCCGCCCCCACCACCACGTGGGGCCCAATGGAGGTACCCGCGGGGTCAAATTCAACGTCATCAGCCACCACGGCAGTGGGATGCACCCCTTGCGCAATCTCCACTGTCCTTGAACCAAATAATGCCCTGCCCGCAGCATCAAAGGCCAATGATGGACTGTCCACCCTCAGTAAAGGCACATGGCTGACATCCTCATTAAAATCACGGGCAACCAACACAGCACCCGCACGGGTGGCCTTCAAGTCGTCAAGATAACGACTGTGGTGAAAAAAAGAAAGATCCTGCGGGCCTGCATCACTTAACGCGGCAAGAGAGGTTATCAGCCCATCAGCCGGCAAAGGATTAATGGGCTCAGCAGAAAGCCTTTCGGCGAGTTCACGGATTTCGATCTGCACAGAACGGAGGAAATCCCCCCGGAAAAGGGTAAACTATTCGGCCGGCTTTGACGCCGGTGCATCTTTGTTCAATTCTTCGATGATTGCCTTACTGAAATCAACGGCATCCTTCGAGTGGAGCAGGAACGGGATACCACGATTACCAAGCCCTGACTTGTCAAAAACAATGTCATAATTGCGCTGCTTGGCAATAGTCTTCACTAAATCCTGAATTTCCTCGATAATCGCTTTGCGGGCACGATCAACCTCAGTAAGCAGCATTCGCTGCCGTCGATCGGCAAATTCCTTTTTTTCGCGCTCAAGGCTTCGGGCCTCAGATGCAATCGCCTTCGCTTCCTCCTGTTTCTGTGCACGAAGTTCTTCGGTTATGGCGGGATCCTTGATTGTCTTCGCCAAAAGCTGATATTTCTCAATCATTTCCTTATATCGCTTGTTGCGTTCCTCAAGTTCCTTCTTCGCCAGTTCCTTCTGATCATTCACATCCTGCTCGGCATTCTTGGTCTTGTAATACTCGGCGAATACCCGGTTCATATCGACGATGCCGACTTTCATTACCTGTGCGCTTGTACAAGGCATCAGAAATACAAGGACGATAAAAACAGCAACAATATTGCGATTAATCATGGTTTCAGAGGTGGTTTCAGAGGTGATTTCCGGTAAAATTGCCGAGGCATTAGTTTCCCGAGGGGACAGGTTGCGATTAAAATGCCTCTTTTTCAAGCAAAATGGATTCCCTTGAGTTTCACCCCACGGCAATTATCACACCTGCACCAGAACAACTGCCAGTCGGCCACCGTGCTACCGGAACTGGTAGCCCATGTTAAACTGCAGCCGGACACCGTCCTCTACCCACTCATCCTTCTGCAGCGGCCATGCGAGATCAACGCGAATTGGCCCCACGGCAAGGTATAGGTCGACCCCGAAACCCGCATCAGAGAGATAATCGCCGCCAAGATCCCAGGCATTCTCGGAAAGCACGCCTCCGTCATAAAAAACATGACCGCGGAGTTTGCGCAAATTTGCTATTGGAAAACTGTATTCTGCAGTAAAGTAGGCGGCGGTTTGCCCGCCGAGAGGTTCGCCCTGGTCATCACGCAGAGACTGCCCGGCACCTTCACGATATTCGTAACCACGCAGACTGTTGGCACCACCAAGGAACTCACGCTCGAAAATCGGGACGTCGCCACTTCCTTCTACCGTGCGGTATTTGCCGCTGATGGTAAACACGGTATCGAAAGGCAACTGGACATACTTGGAGCCCGAGAGTTGCAGGCCGTAGGTTTCAACATCGCCAAAAGATCCATCCACACCAACAGAAAGACGATGCCCGCGGCGGGTCAGATACTGGCTGTCACGGGTATCCCAGACATAAGTCAAAGCAAACAGGGCCCGGGAATAATCCCCCTCCTCCTTCTTGAGCACATCAGAGGCATCATTCTCAACATCGATCTCATAGTTCTCAAGACTGGCCTTGAAGGCAAGGGACGTGTGTTCGCCAAGCGGTTTGCGCAAGGCGCCATAGCCACCCATGACAGTCTGGTCGTATTTATCCGAAAGAAATAACAGGTCACGGTAATAGACACCGGTACTAAAAGCGAGTTTCTGGTCAAACAACCACGGCTGCGTGTAGTCAAGTTGGAAGTCCTTGCGCCTGGTTCCGTATTTGAGTCCAAGGCGTATCTTTTCACCACCACCGGTTTTTGGTTTGCCGAACAACCTGAAATTCGTCTGCATTACGTCCACAAACCCGACAAGATTATCAATCGAGCTGAACCCTGCACCAAAGTTCACTGAGCCGGTGGATTTCTCACGGAGCCTGATATTTATATCAGTATGATGGGCAGTGGCAGCTGCAGTTGGGGTTATCTCCACCGTATCGAAGTAACCAAGCCCCAGCAGGCGGTTGCGGCTGACTTCCAGATAATCCTGATTAAAGACATCACCGGGGGCAAGCGCCAGTTCCCGGCGAATCACCTTGTCGAGAGTCTTACCATTGCCACTGATATTGACCAGTTCCACCGTTGTCTGCACACCCTCGGCAACGCCGTATTCAATATTAACCGACGTTCCTCCGGCATCGGTTATCCGCGGCATAATCCGGACATTCGAGTAGCCGTTATTGCCATAGTATTTGCGGAGCCCCTTGAGATCATTCTTGATGCCTGATGATGAGTAGACTCCTCCTGACTTCATCTCCAGCAGAGGAATGACGGCATCCTGTGAAATTGCCTCTATGCCGGTAACCGTGACATTATTTACCGTATATTTCTCGCCCTCGGCAACGTGGATCACCAAGTTCACCTTGTCCCCTGCTGGCTCCCGCTGCACATCAGTAACCCGGGCATTGATGTAGCCCTTGTCATGATAGTATGCCTCAACACGCGCCACATCCTCCTCAAGTATTGCCGAGTCAATCCCCCGGTTCTTCTTGAAAACATTATATACCCTGCTGGCCTTAACGTGCATTTGGCCTGCTAATTCCCTGTCCGAGATCGCTTCATTGCCGAAAAACTTCACCTGATTGAGTTTCTCAAGAGCTCCCTCGTTGATGATAAAGGATACTCGTGAAAAACCCGGTTGCTCAGCACCATCGACCTTGTAAG
This sequence comes from Verrucomicrobiales bacterium, assembly GCA_046581505.1. Classification (GTDB taxonomy): domain Bacteria; phylum Verrucomicrobiota; class Verrucomicrobiia; order Verrucomicrobiales; family DEV007; genus CACIUL01. The sequence continues at coordinate 42,478 of JAYGGE010000105.1, forward strand.
TCAGCGTAACATTCGAGAAGCCTTTCTTCTTGTAATAATCCTTCAGGTTCTCGCGTGCTGCCTCAAGGTTGCCGTCATCAAAGGGCTTGCCTATCTCAAGTTCAGTTTCCCTGCGAAGCTTGCTGCCGTTGAGAGAATTGCCGATAAACACCACTTCGCCCAGAGTCGCACGGGTCTGGACCAGGAAGATGACCCGCACCCCGCCGTCATGAGCTTCAGTGAGAACCCGGACATTATCAATGTGCCCGCTTGCGTAGAGAGTCTTGATATCCTCCTCAACAACCGCCGCATCCAACTCACTGCCGACTGATGTCCGGATCTGGGCCATAATCACCGAGCGGGCAACAGTCTCTGCCCCCATGTATTGCAGTGACACGTCCTTGATTATTTCAGCACGAGAGGTTCCCGGTGCAACAAGCACAAGGAACAACAGCAACACGCCGACTGCCGGCCGCAACATCCGTGATATTCTCGAGGTAACTGACGACATGCAGAAAATGATTAAATATTAGCGATCATTAAAATGCGTTTTCCCCGGGTAATACAGAAATCCCCGATAAAAAAACATTGCCTGAAATAGCGCTTATTTTACTCCTATTCACTCTTTCCTGCCACTAGATTCTTCTCTGAAATTTCATAAAGATTCCTTGTTAATGCAACCTTTGTAGCACTCAGCAAGCTGAATTAAAACAACAAATCGGGAGATTCCCCGGGTTACCGTGGAAAAAATTCCGGAATCCCGGGTGGATCATGCCAAAGTCCTGATTCATGAGCAGGGAGCCTGACTCGACAAATTTATTAAGATCGGTTAGACTTTCCGGGTAATTCGGGCGCCGACAAGAGCACAGCAATTGTGAACGAAAAAATTTACACCGAAACCACTGAAACCCCGGAAAGCGATTTTGATATTTCGCTGCGGCCACCTGACCTGGAAGAATTCTTCGGACAAATCAAGGTCAAGGAACGCCTCACCCTGATGGTCGAAGCCGCCCGGAACCGTGGGGACGTTCTTTCCCACATCCTGCTATCCGGCCCTCCCGGCCTCGGCAAAACCACACTCGCGCACATTATCGCCGCCGCTACCGGACATCATTTGCACTGCACAAGCGGCCCTCAAATCGAAAGAGCCGGGGATCTGGCGGGTATCCTGACCAATCTCAAACGCGGGGACGTCCTTTTTATTGACGAGATCCACCGCCTGCACCCGGCAATCGAGGAATATCTCTATCCGGCAATGGAGGATTACCGCCTCGACATCATTATCGATCAGGGACCAAACGCACGAACAATCGAGCTCTCCCTGCCGCGCTTCACGCTGGTTGGAGCCACCACTCGTGCCGGCATGCTGACCTCTCCATTACGTTCGCGGTTTATAATGACCAACCGGCTCGACTATTACTCGGCGGAAGAACTCACGCGTATCGTGACACGATCGGCAAATCTCCTGAGCACGGAAATCGAACCCAGCGGAGCACTGGAAATCGCCTCACGGGCACGCGGAACTCCGCGCGTGGCAAATTCATTGCTGAGATGGGTCCGGGACTATGCACAAGTCAAAGCCGACGGCATAATTACCGCCATGATTGCCGACCAGGCACTGGCCATGATCGACATCGACGATGACGGGCTTGATGAAATGGACAAGCGGATCCTGGAGTCGGTTATCTACAAGTTTGACGGCGGCCCTGTCGGCCTCAATTCACTGGCAGTCGCTACAGGTGAGGACACATCAACTATTGAGGAAGTCTACGAGCCCTATCTTATCATGCAGGGTATGCTTTCCAGAACGCCCCGAGGACGGGTCGCAATGAAAAAAGCGTATCTTAAAATTGGAGCCACTCCTCCGCAGAACACAGGAAATACGGAAGTAGAACTCGATTTGGGGAACTAAAAAACATGGATAATCTGAAGCTGCTATTCAGTAACCTTGGCGATCAGGAATACCTGCAACTGCTTCTCGAGCCGGTGCCAATCTATGGCTTAATGCTGGGAATCATCGCCTTCATTGCCGCCTTTGTCTTTAAGGAGCGCAAGATGCAGGTTGCCGCCCTGTTGTTAATCATGATCTCGGCAATAGCGGGTCTGCCATATCTCAAGGAGTACAGCAATACAGGCATCCGGGGTGAAAAGTCCCATGCCGGGCAATCCGAGCAAATCGCCGTACAGCGAAAAACACAGGAAGATGCGCAGTGGGCCTACTTAGCCGTGGCAGGCCTCGCCGGAGTGACCCTTCTGATGGGTGCGCACAAGGGAAAGCCAGGCCTTATCATTGGCATTGCAACCATCGGAGCCGGAACATGCCTGGTCATCTTCGGCATGGCAATGCATTCACAAATCCACCATCCAAACCTCGCCGACAATCCCGGAAAGGTTAAAAATCCCGTTGCAACGCAACGACAGGCGGCAAAGTCCAAGGCCACCGCACAAATTTTGGAACCCCGGCAGTGATAGCCCTTGCGCTATTACCCCTCTCCGGTTTTGTCCCCGGCGAAAAGTAATTGCAGACCACTAGAGACAAACACCGTTGCCCGACTGCAGGGAACCCTCGATCGCCTCGATAATCCGCTGGCAGGTGATAGCATCATCGAGGGTCGACAGCGGGCTTTCCCCAGCAACCAGACAACGCTCAATGAAGTAGCGTGCCGTGTTGCGGATTGAATAATGGTAAGCCGAATAGGTGTGCGAATGCACTGCGGCTTTCTCATTCTGCACCCAATCAGCATGACTGAAACGCGTTGCGCCGGCCGTACCGACAACCTTAATTGCGAAAGTCCAGTTGTCTGCCGTGTGATCATCAGCGGCAAAACTGGCCTGCAGGTGCGCGAGAGCACCACCCTCAAGTTCGAGAATTGCCATTGCCAGGTTCTCCTTGTCAACACTGCCGTCATTGATTGTAGAGGCCATTGCCATTACCCGCTTTGGCTGACCTCCAAAGTGCATCGTTATATAGGAGTGATGCGTGAGGATCTGACGGATCACTCCGGGATATCGATCAGCAACGTGCTCCGGGTGGTGAATATTATATAATACGTAGATCGCCACCAGATCACCGAGTTTGCCGCTGTCAAGCAACTCACGGGTGCGCGTTACACTATCCTCATAAAGGTAATTATGCACGGGCATGCAGACTTTCCCCATTGCCTCGGCAACCGTCTTCATCTTTTTAATCCGCTCTATTTTGTCGGCGGCCGGCTTCTCCACCAGAACGTGCTTGCCCGCTTCAAGGGCAAGCACGGCTCCCTCATGATGTACCTCCAGCGGGGTGAGCACAAAAACGGCATCAATCGCCGGATCCGCAAGCAGTTGTTCGGCGGAGCCGTAACTCCCGCAACCGTATTGCCGCGCCTTCATTGCCGCCTTCTCGCCGTCAATGTCAAACACCCCGACCAGTTCCGCCTGCGGGCACGAGCGCACACCGGCCGCATGCAGGTCAGCAATATCTCCCGCACCAAGAAACCCGATCTTTATTGCCGCCATCACTGCACTCTCAGGGCTTGCCGGTTCCTGAATGAAATTCGAAATAATCCGGGTTCAGCTCTGCCAGGGGGCCCCTGAGCTTTTCCAACTCATCTGCTGGCCCGTGCACTTCAAGGCGCATTAGTTCGGAAATACCCAGGGCCTCACCAATCAGTCCCTCAACATTGGCAATATGCGCCAGTAATCCTTCTGCTCCCTCGTAAGCCTCGCGACAATGCACCACATCCGCACAGATGGTAAAATCATACCAGTGGCACTTCTCCTCGGTACCCGTTGCACTTATGAACCGAGGCAACAAGTCCTTGAACTTCTCAAGTTTACCGGCGTGGACTTTAAAATAGGGATGGATGCTGACAACCTTGCACATGGACACCGTTTAGCCCGATACTGCGGCACGGGTCAAGCCCGGGAACATAAATACGCCCTTAAACCTGCTCTTTACACCGGCCACAGGGTCACCTTGCCGCAAGAACATTGCCGGGCAATCGAGCCCCTTGCTCCAGCCGTTATCCATGTCATCCTTAGCTCCAATGAAGCCGCTCCTGACCGCTCTCCTGCTATGCGTTGCCGCGCCACTCTGCACTGCAGCTGAAAAGCCCAACATTATTTTCATCCTGGCAGACGACCTCGGGTATGCCGAACTCGGTTGTTACGGGCAAAAATGGATCAAGACTCCCCATATAGACAAGCTCGCAGCCGAGGGCATCAAGTTCACCCAGCACTACTCGGGTCAGGCGGTATGCGCACCGTGCCGTTGCGTGCTAATGACCGGTAAACACCCGGGGCACGCCTATATCCGGAATAACGGGGATCCAAAGGACGGCACTTCCAAGATTCATCCGTTCCCGGGACAAAACCCAATCCCCGATAGCGAAGTAACCATTGCCGAGCACCTGAAAGGACAGGGCTATGCAACGGCAGCCATCGGCAAATGGGGACTCGGGCACTTCGGGACCAGTGGTGACCCAAACCGCCAGGGCTTTGACCTGTTCTTCGGTTACAACTGCCAGCGCCACGCCCACAACCACTTCCCGAAATTTCTCTGGCGCAACAATCAGCAAATCCCGCAACCGGGCAATGACCGCAAACTGGACGGCGCCATTCATTCGCAGGACGCATTTACTGCAGAAGCCCTGTCCTTTATCAAAGCCCACAAGGACAAGCCGTTCTTCCTTTACCTGCCCTTTGCCATCCCCCACCTCTCGATACAGACCACCGGGAAATGGCTGGAAAAATATAAAGGAATAATTCCCGAGGAAGATCACCTGCACAAAGGCTACCTCAAGCACCCATTCCCGCGTGCCGGTTACGCGGCAATGATCAGCATGATGGATGATGCCGTTGGGCAGGTAACCTCCCTGGTAAAGGCACTCGGGATTGATGACAACACACTGGTCATTTTCACCTCGGATAACGGACCGACCTTTAATCGTCTCGGCGGCTCAGATTCTGATTTTTTTGAAAGTGCCGGTGTGTTCAAGGGGTTGAAGGGAAGCTTGTATGAGGGGGGAATCCGCATACCGATGGTCGCCCGCTGGCCAGGAAGGATTAAACCCGCTGCCACCAGTGAACACATCAGTGCCTTCTGGGACTGGTTACCGACTCTCTGTGAAGTGGCAGGGGTAAAGCTCAACAAAAAGGCGGACGGCATTTCCCTGCTGCCCGCACTGACCGGCAAAACTCAGAAAACCCACGAATTTCTTTACTGGGAGTTCCCTGGATACGGAAGCCAGCAGGTTTTGCGCATGGGGGACTGGAAGGGAGTCCGCCAGAATATCTCGAGGGCTAGAACAAGCGCTGAAATGAAAACCGAACTCTACAATCTCAAGTCTGACCCGGGAGAAAAAAACAATGTCGCCGCCAGGCATCCCGGGGTAATCGCAAAAATTGAAGCAATAATGGCTCAAGAACATACGCCAAGCAGCCTTTTCCCGATCCTGCCCGAGGAGCGGCGCGGCAAGCGTCTCAATAAATAACGCACAGCGCTTTGTTTCACCCCCTGATCAAAACAGGACGACAAAAAAGATTCGGCAATTCAACCCCGCCACCCTGCAGGATGGTCATCACTTGTAGCCAATGACAAGTGCAGGTATCCTCTCCACAATGCCGCCACAAAAATTGGGACGCACATGGGTCGAGATCAATGCCGCGGCACTCATTGGCAATGTCACCCTCGCCCGCAGTGCATCCGGAGACGCAGCGGTGATGGCTGTCGTTAAAGCCGATGCCTACGGACACGGGCTCGCCGGCGTGACCAGCAAGCTCTGCCCTGAAGTCGAGGCCTTCGGGGTCGCAACCCTGGGCGAGGCACTCACTGTCCGCAAAGCCGTGGGTGAAGCCCCCATGGTAATGATCCTCGGCGCGTTGTTGGCCGACGAGCGGGAATCAGCCTTGCTGGCCGGACTGCATGTCACCGTTTCCAGCCTGGATGAGGCGCGTGAATACAGTGATCTTGCCGTTGCAATGGATGCCGCCTTCGCGATCCATCTCATAGCAGATACAGGCATGGGACGCCTGGGTTTGCTGGCAGATGAATTCACCTCCGCTGCCGCTCAAATATCGTCAATGCCGGGGCTCACCATTGAGGGTTTTGCCACTCACTTCCCCTCGGCAGATGAAAACCCGGAGTTTACAGAAAAGCAGATCTCACGTTTCCTGAAGCTCTGCCGGCAAACCGGACTCACGCCTCCCTGGATTCACCTCGCCAACAGTGCAGGCATACTCGGCTTCGGAAAAGCAGGAGGCAACATGGTGAGGCCCGGCCTGATGCTCTACGGGATACCACCTGTCCCCGGGCATGAATATGCCGGTAAACTTAAACCGGCACTTGAATGGAAGGCCCGGATCACCCAAGTGCGTAACCTGCCCGCCGGATCCGGGATCAGTTATGGTCAAACATTTGTCACCGCGCACGCAACCCGTATCGCCACTGTTGCCGTCGGCTACGGTGATGGATACCCGCGCCGCTTGTCCGGTTCCGCGACGGAGATCCTCATCGCCGGTCAGCGCTGCCCGCTGCGCGGCAAGGTGACCATGGACATGATTATGGCCGATGTCAGCCATCTTGAAACTGCCCCTTCGCCCGGGGACGCCGCCATACTCATTGGCGGCAACAACAATAACCCCATCACTACTGCCGAGCTTGCTGACAAGGCCGGTTTAATCCCTTGGGAAATCCTCACCGGGATCGCGCCCAGGGTGGCACGTGTCATGATTCCCACTGACGGCTAACAGGGAGAAATTGGAATCGCTACTGAAGAATGAACAATACTTCAACAGCGAGGAAATCCGGCACGGGTAAACGTGCACATTGCCTGCCTATGTCATTGGCCGACCTGCTGATCAACCAGCACTGCAGAGAAAATGCCGTCATTGCCCATTGAGCATGCGGTGCAGGCGCTGAAATTCCTTTACCAGCGGATCCCTGTCAACTGTCGGCGGCGGATCCTCCTTGAGTTTAGCCATTACTTTCTGTTTTGCCTCCTCACTCGGCCAGCGCCAGAGGTTGGCCGCATGAATCATATCCCGCAGCCGCAATATCTCCATCCCTGACCGCCTGCCAAAATGCTCGTCCTCATAATCCTCATTCACCCCGGCATACCGATGTGCAATCTCCAGCAAATGCTCCATCCCCTCCCCCTTTAACTCATGTTTGAGCACCAGGTGATATGCACGCTGTGCCTCCAGTTCCCGGCGCAACTCCGGCAACATCCTCACTGCGGCAAGCGCATCGCTAATCTCCTCTTGCCTTGACTCATCCAAAAGCGCATAAAAAGGCGCCGCGCTCAGTTTCTGCAAAAATAGAAACCTGTCCATTGATCCGGGAATTTTCTTGGCATGCAGGAGCTTCTTCCCGCTCCACCGTGCTGCTGCAGCCTTGACCTCCGTTGGATCCTGGCGACCTGCTTCAATCGCCCACCATTGTGCAAAATATTCTGATTGGCCGTACTTCCTGCCCATCGGGACATCGTGCCCCATGGCAAGATATTCATCGTAAGTCACCCTTGCGCCGAGCGTCCTGAAGTGGGAAATAGCGACAATACTGTAAAAGTAGTTAATATCCTGCTGGCCGGTCCCTATATAGATGGGCATCCCCCCGGTGATCGCCCTTGTGCGGCGTTTGTCAGATTTCTTCTTGCCGGCACCCAATATGTAGACACCAGAGAAATCCTTTGAATATCTCTCGGCAAACTCACTGGCGAACCAGCCGCCCTTGCTGAATCCGCCAACATAGCAACGATTCGGGTCAATACTCAATTTCCCCGCAAGCGAAGCCCGGACTTTCCGGAGCAAATCAATCTCCACAGTGAGGTAATCCCCCTCTGCCAATCTCGAGCGCAGCGTGGCATACTCCATGCCTACGAGGATAAAATCCTTCCCGTTGGTGTAGGCACGCGGTATTGCGACTCCGGGATTCCCGCCGGTGCCATGGTAATGAAAAACCACAGGCCATCTCTTTGCAGCATTGTAATTTTCAGGCAAATAAACGATCAGCGGCTTCACAACCCGTTCAAAAGGCAAAGCAACCTCCTGACCCGGAATAAACTCCACTGCGCCCAGGGGACCCCCCCACCACCATATAAAACAGCAGAAAACAACAACACTGCCCGCAACTTTCATCACATTAATCCTCTCACAGTCATTACCGGTATTCCAGTCCTTGACACCAGAGCGCGTAAAACGCATTCCTTAACAAACGTGTTTCAAATCATTTTCAACAAAATCAGTGCCGCTGAAATATCAGGACTGGCAACAATTGACCAGCTTGAACTGCTCAATCAGTTCCAGGTGCAGCACGAGGACCTGGAAAACATCCATGGAAAAGATGGCCGGTTCGGCGCCATTGAGAGAAAGGGCAAGAAGCTCTATCGCTATCGTTCCAAGGATTACCGAATCTACTTTGAGGTGAGCAACAATAACGTGATCGTGCATCGCGTCCTCAACCGCAATACTTTCCAGGACTTCCTGTTTCGCTCCAAGCTTCCCGTGAACGAGGACGAGGCTCTCGGCGAATCAAAACACTTCTGGAACCTGATTAAGGAGGGTGAAGAAGCCCACCGGATTTAACCTTCCCCTTAACAGCCTATTTAAATCATGCCCGTCAGCGATCTTTTTAAGGATGAAGCCGAGCGGGTGTCACTGTTCCCCATTGCAAAAGAAAAAATATTCCTCGCCCACGCTGCCATCACGGCACTGCCACAGTGTGCTGCAGACGCCATGGCTGAATACGCCTATGCAAGTTGCAATGATCATCAGGAATTTGATGGCTTCATCACAACCATGAAGGAAACCCGCCGCCTGGCGGGAAAACTAATAGGTGCCAAACCCTCAGAAATAGCCCTCCTCGGGCCAACCTCCCTGGGATTGAGCCTGTTCGCCAACGGCATCAACTGGCAACCCGGTGACGAGGTGATTTGCTATCGGGATGACTACCCCGCCAATGTCTATCCCTGGCTTGACCTGCAGCGCAGAGGAGTAACAGTTCGCTTCCTTGAACCTGCAGAACCGGGTGCCATTACTCCGCAACTGGTCGCCTCGGCAATTACCGGAAAAACGCGGCTGGTCGCCCTTGCCAGTTGTCATTTCCTTACCGGTTACCGTATTGACATTGACGCCATCGGCAAACTGCTTGGTGAACGCGACATTTTATTTTCCCTGGACGCCATCCAAACCTGCGGGGCTTTCCCTACATCAGTTGAGCACGTTGATTTCCTGAGTGCCGATGCCCATAAATGGCTGCTCGGGCCAATGGCGATCGGCATCGTGTATGTGAAAGAGAAGAATCTCGACCTGTTGCGACCCTCGCTGTTGGGTGCCTGGAATGTGCAGTCACCGGACTTTATCACCCAGGAGGAAATCCACTTCCACCCGACTGCCAGACGTTACGAGCCGGGTGTGCTCAACGCCTCGGGGATCGTCGGGTTCAAGGCCGTCCTGGAATTACTCAATACCCTGGGCATCGAAACCATCTCGAAACGACTGCTGGAACTCAAAAGCCATCTCATTGCAGGCCTTCAGGCGCTCAACTGCAGAATCCATGGCCCCCGCGACGGCAGTTCAAGCTCCTCGATCACCACGTTCACCCCCCCGGCGGGGAATGCTCCGGCGATCTTCAGTCATTTGACCGAAGCCGGGGTCATCGCCTCCTGTCGCAAGGACCGGGCTGGCAGCGAATTCTTGCGTTTTAGCCCCCATTTCTACAACTCTGAGGCAGAGATCACCCGCACCCTGGAGATTCTCGCTGCAGGAATGCGCACCATTACTTGACTCTACAGGGGGAACCGGGAAAATTAGGCATCTAAAGGAAAATACCAAATCAGATTCCATGGCAGTAACACGACGCAATCGCAAACCGGATGAAGACGATAATCCCGACCCCGGTCTGGACATCACCAGGATCAAGGATTGCATCAAGCTCATGGACGACCATGGACTCACCGGGTTCGAACTTGAAGCGCACGGCTTCAAGGTAAGGCTCGAGAGAGGTGTTGCCGGTGAACATGTCGCCCGGGAGCTCCCGGCAGTCGCGCCGGCGGCCATTACCTCCGAGCCAGCCGGCGAGGCCATCATTGCCGAGGAAACCAAGGAAATCACGGCACCAATGGTTGGCACCTTCTACAAGGCATCTTCACCGGACTCTGATCCCTTCGTGAAAGTCGGTGATGCAGTTGACGAAGATACCACGGTCTGCATTATCGAAGCGATGAAAGTCATGAACGAGATTAAGGCGGAAAAAAGCGGGGTCATCCAGCGCATACTTATCGATGACGCGTCCTCGGTGCAGTTCGGACAGGGCCTGTTCATTATTGCCTGATTTTCCAGGCCCGAGACACCCACTGCATGTTCAAAAAGGTCCTTGTTGCCAACCGTGGTGAAATTGCACTGCGTATTATACGCGCCTGCAGGGAACTCGGGGTTCAGAGCGTCGCCGTTTATTCCGAGGCAGACGTTGATTCAATGCATGTACAGCTCGCTGACGATGCAATTTGTATTGGTCCGGCCCCGAGCAGGGATAGTTACCTGAAGGCTGACCGAATTATAAGTGCCGCCGAGATTGCCAATGTCGAGGCCATTCACCCGGGATACGGGTTCCTGTCAGAAAATGCGCAGTTCGCGGAAATATGTGCGAGCTGTAAAATCAAGTTTATCGGCCCGTCCGCAGAGGTGATAACCCGCATGGGAGACAAGAATGAAGCCCGTGCAACCGCAAAAAAATACAAGGTGCCCATTACCCCAGGAAGTGAGGGAACTGTTGCAACTGTCAAAGAAGCACGGAAAATTGCCGCTGAAATCGGCTATCCGGTCATGATCAAGGCCTCCGCGGGCGGGGGAGGAAAAGGAATACGCTCCTGTTTCAATGAAGCGAACCTCGAGTCCAGCTTCCAGAACGCGCGCACCGAGGCTGAAAGGAATTTCGGCAATGATGCGGTTTATATCGAGAAACTCATTGTAAACCCCCATCATATTGAATTCCAGATTGTCGCAGACTCATTTGGGAACGTTGTCCACCTGGGTGAACGCGACTGCTCACTGCAGCGCCGTAACCAGAAAATCATCGAGGAGGCACCATCTCCCCTGCTCAATGCCAACAAGCGCCTGCGTAAAAGGATGGCTGAGGCATCAGTTAAACTGGCCAAAGAGATCGGTTACGAGAACTGCGGCACGATCGAGTACCTGGTCGATGAGGATGGTAACTTCTACTTCATGGAAATGAACACCAGGATTCAGGTCGAGCACCCGATTACAGAGGAAAACCATGGCTGCGACCTGATCAAGGAACAAATCCGTATTGCTGCAGGGGAGAAACTCAGCGAACACGTGATCAACAGCACGCCGAGACATCACTCTATAGAGTGCCGGATTAACGCGGAGGATCCCTACAATAATTTCACGCCCAGCCCCGGAAAAATCGATTTCTGGTTCCAGCCAGGCGGCCGGGGAATACGGGTGGATACCCACGTCTATTCCGGCTATGAAGTGCCTCCCTATTATGATTCAATGATTGCCAAGCTTATCGTCTCAGGAGCCACCCGTGAAATCACGATTGCCCGTACCCAGCGCGCCCTGAATGAGTTCCTGATCAAGGGCATTAAAACGACCATCCCGTTCCAGGATGCCATTATAAAAAGTTCCGATTTCCGCAGTGGGGACTATAATATCGGCTGGGTCGAGGCGTTCCTCAATGACCTGAAATAAGATCCGCATCCCAGGTTCCGGGAAACAGGGAGCAGGTATAGAATCACCTCAAGCAGTGCCATCCCGGAGTTTTGAGAAGTGCTTCTCCCCCAAACGCTCAACTGCGCGCGCCGAACCAGGAAACACAACGTTCGTAAACCTTGAAAATCTACGCCATCCTTGACCTGGGCTATGTGTCAGTGGAGAACATTACCGCCGTCGCGACAGAACTCTGCACTGGTGGTGCGGACTTGCTGCAATTACGGGCGAAAAACCACACAGCCGATGAAATCCTGCAGATGGCAAGAACAGTCCGGCCAATCTGCATGAAGCATGGTATCCCCTTTATAGTTAACGATTATCCTCATGTGGCTGCAATGGTTAATGCCGACGGGATACACCTCGGCCAGGATGACGGAGACCTGGCCAACGCCCGCCTGGATGCCGGTAATTGCAGCCTGGTCGGACGTTCCACCCACTCTATCGAACAGGCTGAGAACGCCCAGGCTGAAGGTGCGGACTACATCGGCTTCGGTCCACTCCATACAACAGCCACCAAGCCCGGTCGACCTGCCATCGGTCTGCAAGACATCGCAGAGGTATGCCGCCGTGTCTCAATCCCGGTCTACTGCATTGGCGGCATTAACATGCAGAATCTTGCCGCAGTGAGTACCGCCGGAGCCGAAAATGCTGTCATTGTATCCGATCTCTTGCAAAGCAATGACATCCCATCTTACATCCAGCGCGCCAGGAATATACTCGCCGGCACAAACTGAACACCTCCTCACATGAATATCCTCGTAGCCGGAACTGTAGCCATTGACGATATCAAGACGCCGTCAAGCACCCGTGCCGGTCTAATGGGAGGATCAGCCGCCTACGCCGCCATGGCAGCGAGTTTCTTCGCGCCAACGCGCATCGTCGGCATTGTCGGCAAGGATTTTCCTGCAGAACACATCAACACGCTCAAGCAACGCGCAATCTGCACTGAGGGAATTGAACACAGTGAAGGTGACAGCTTCTACTGGTCCGGGGAATATCATGACAACATGGACGAACGCACCACCCACGCGGTCGCCGTCAATGTCCTGGAAGCCTACAAACCCAAATTACCGGCCGGCTATCAATCCTCCGAGATTATCGTGCTGGCCAATATGAGCCCCGGAAACCAGCTTGATGTCCTGCAACAATGTTCAACACCGCAGTTCGTGGTTGCAGACACCATGGATATCTGGATTCAGACAGAGCGGACAGCCCTTGATGAATTGCTGACCCGAATCGACATGCTGGTCATCAACGAGAGTGAGGCCAAACTGTTCACGCAGACAGGCAATCTGGTGAAAGCAGGTCGCCGGCTTCTGCAGTCCGGACCAGAATTTACAATCATCAAGACCGGGGAACACGGCGCGCTGCTCTTTGGCCCGGAGCAGGCCTTTTTCCGCGTCGGGGCGTATCCGCTCGACTCGGTCGAGGATCCCACCGGGGCCGGCGACTCTTTCCTCGGCGGACTCGCCGGACATCTGGCGGGAACCAAGAAGAATGTCGACTTTCAGGCACTCAAACACTCACTTTCCTGCGCTACCGTCATGGCCAGTTTCACCTGCGAGGCCTTCAGCGTCGAACGCCTTGCCGCAATTGACCGTGCCGCAATTGATGTGCGGCTCAATATCTATGCCGGCTATACCCAATTGTAGGGTAAATACCGGGAAGGTTTCACCATGGGTGCAATGCCTCGACACTGCTCGTCAAGCCTGCATTTGACACACCAGGCCAATGACTAGTTCCCGGGATCACTCTCTCGAGAGCCGGTAGACATAAGTGGTGAATTGCCGTTCCTCAAGCCCGCCAAACTCGGCAACTTTGCGAAAATCCAGATCCCCCATCCCCTCGGTAATCCTGACGCATTCCTCCATGCCGGCCAGTGCCAGCTCACGGTGAGCGAAAACAACCGAGAAATCCCGCCGGGCCTCGGATGCTTCTTTGGCAAAACGCCGCAGGTCATCCTCATTCCTGATACGATGCATGTCGCGATCATAAACACCCGCATCGCTCCAGAACTCGGCCACCACGGCACCTCCCTCCCGCGCAAGGGCGACCGCATCACGAAGGCCCTGCTTGGAATGATCACGGTAATCACGCAGCGGTCTCCATATGACCAGCGCAAAGAGTATTGGCAGCACATAGGCCAGCAATCGCAAGCGTCGTGATTTCAACAACACTGTCCAGCCCGCCGCCGCAAACATTACCGTAAAGGGCAATAGAAAAATGACATACCAGAAATACACGGCGGTATCAGCAAGGACGGATACCAGAAGCATCAGCGTGAGTGCCAGGAAATTCCCCAGCAAAAGCGTTCGCGGGATGCCGCCACGCCGGAATACCAGCATCCCGAAGAACACCACAATGCCGGCTGCCAGGAGAGCGGGAACAAGCATCCACCATCCGGAAGGCCAGAATTTCTCCAGGGCCGGATTCTGGAGATTCGCTGCATTATAATCAAAAGCAGGCATCCCGAAGCTCAAGTATGAACCAATGTCAATCACCCGGGCAATGCCAAGATTTCCCCGCAGAGAATCAAGCTCAGCTATTGAAGCCGCCATCTGCGGCAGGCAGGGCATCATCAACTGCAGGTAAACCATTGCCGAAATAATGCTGGCAACAACCAGCCGGCCCATGGCCGCACTGCGCCAGGCCCGTCCACGTGCAATGATGGTGACAAGAGCCGCCAGATTGGTTCCCAGGGCAAAATACAGAGCACCGGAAAAGGCATACATATAGAGCAACTGACACCCCGCAAAGGCCAGCCACCAGCGCCAACGGTTATTGCGCAATGCAATGACCAGGCACAGCATGGCAAGGATCACCAGCAGGATCATCATGGCGTAAGGGCGCGCCTCGGTACTATACCTGAGGTGCCATGGATGAACCGCAAGCACAAACGCGGCGGCAAGACCAACTGCCGGGCTGAACAACACACGCCCAAGCAATGCGATTGCAACAATCGATAACAACCCGGCAATCAGGGACGGGCAGCGCAATGCACGCTCATTAACCAAACCTTCCGTTGACCCGTCACCCGGGCGCCATGCCTCATCAAACAACCGGGCAGCAACGGAAAAAAGCACCCCGTTATTTGCCTTGTTTTCCCAGAGGGTCTCCTCCCACCCGGCTTTCCTAAAACTTACCTTTCCCTGCCGGTCAGCCTTATCCTTGCCGTGGATGTATTGCTGGAAATTATATGCCTCATCATTATAGAGGCTCAAATCCATGCGGGTCCATCGCAAGCCTGCGGCAATTACAACTGCCACCGATACCCAGATCCAGAACCTGCGGGCGCGGGTTCCTCCGGGACGACCCGGTAAGGGTTTCACATCCCGGCCGCACCACCAGCGCCGCGTGAATAACAGCACTGCGGCAAGCACTATATTGATTACCCCGGCCCAGTACATTGCGCTGTACACGAAATGCTGAACCTTGATTGACTTGAATATTGCCCGGTCACGCTCCTGCACCGTGTCGAATTGACGTCCCTCGCTCTCAAAGCGCTCATGGGTGACTGCACGGCGATCGGGAACCGCCTCCCGCCATTCCCTGCCCGCGCGTGCCAGAAATATCCCAAGCGCAAGCACCACAAGGAGCAGGGCAATGCCAAAACGTCTCTCAGCAAGAGTTCCTCTCCTGAGAAAAAAAATTCTAACCGCACCCAAGCGCACGGGTTACAATAGCATCACAGCGAAGATTAGTTTGGGAAAAAACCTTCCACCAGGGAGTTTACTTCCCGGGGGCGCCGGTGACGACATGACCCCTTGCCCTTGTCCTGACACTGTAGAGGGAAGTGCGCGCAGTGATAAAAAGGGTATCGAAATCCTTGCCTCCAAAGCAGACATTTGCAGGATGTTCAGGAGTTGCGATCACTCCCAGCTTTTTGCCGTTCCCCTCAAAGACGTGAATGCCCCCCGCAGAGGTGGTGTAAATTCTGCCCTTGGTGTCAATGCACATCCCGTCACAGCGGATATCAATGATGAAATCAGGTTCCCCCAGCAGGCCTTCATCGACAACCTGGTAAGCGCCGATCTTGCCGACCTTCCCGGTGTCGGCAATGTAAACGCGCTTACCGTCCGGCGAGAAAGCGATGCCGTTGGGCATGTCAAAGGTCCTGCAGGCAACGCTCACCTTGCCATCGGGTTTCAGGCGATAGACCCACTTGCCCTCAACCTCAGCCTTGCGCCCACGCAACCCGTAACTCGGATCGGTAAACCAGATGGTGCCATCGGGCCTGATGGCAAGATCATTGGGAGAATTACAACGCCTGTCATCAAACCTGTCAGCCAGTACCTTGATTGATCCGTCCCCCGCGGTGGCAATCACGTTGCGCCCGGCGTGCTGGCAGGAAAGCAATTGCCCCTTGAGATCAAGCAGATTGCCGTTGGACTGCTCCACCTTGCGCCATTCCCTGAGTCCATTCTTATCACTCCACTCCATCTGCCTGCTGTTGGGAATATCGGAAAATACCAGCCTGTTTTCCGGGGAGGGAAACCACACCGGCCCCTCGGTAAACTTCATTCCTCCACCAAGTTTTTCCACCTTCGCTCCATCGGGGAGGATATCCGACAAGTCTGCAAAACAACTGCTGATGAGAGCGATGATGATAAATGCGATTTTACACTTCATAGTCAGGATATTGCACAAAAAAGATCGCGTTTGGCAAGTGGTCACACTTGAACAGGAACAGTTACAGGGGCATGGTGGCTATAGTTCCAGCCTCCCAACAACCCCAAAATACCAACCATGTCCCCGCTGCGACTCAACATCCTTAGCGTAATCACGCTCATCACCACCGGCTTTGCAAAGGACTACCTGCCGCCCGGGGGCGGCTGGGATTACCTCTTTGAGGGCGATGCCTCGGCGTCCAGTGCCACCGCGGCCCTTGACGGCACATGGGACCACAACAACAACTCCGACCATTGGGACGGCAGCGCACCGGGCACCGGCAACCCCGGTGGCATTGCCGTGGTCCCCATCGCCGGTGAACCCGGCAACAGCGCGCTGCTGATGGTGGACGCGGTCACCACCTCCGGCACCAACAACAACCGCCGCTTTGCGCTCACCCACAACCTCACCGCCGGTGAGGGTGCCCCGGCAGCCTTCCTGGATGACGGCGCAACATTGGCCTTCCGCCTGCGCCTGCCGGATTCCGCCCGCGACCTGCCAAGCGCCCCCGACGGCCTCAACCCGCACAGCAGCGCCAAGGGCATCGTCAACCTGCGCGGTGCCGGCGGGCGCATCAGCTTCGCCCTCGGCATTGCCGGCACCGACAGCAGCTACCAGCAGGACGGCATGCTCATCAGTGATGCCAACGGCACCTTC
>JAYGGE010000060.1:0-19380 GCA_046581505.1 Verrucomicrobiales bacterium
TGGTTCGGATCCACGTCACAGAAAGCCACTAGGTTGTGTTTATGGTATAGCACTTCTTTCACATGCCCCTGCATCACACCGCCCATGCCGATTAAGCCCACATTGAGCTTCTTGTTCGCGCCAAACACGCTGCGCGGCAGAATAAGAGGCGCTGCCGCGGCGGCGGCCAGAAACTTGCGTCGCTTCATACCTACTGGTTTCATAATGACTCCTTTATCTGTTTTACGTCTTTTCTATGTGAATCTCCTTGAAATAGCTATGCCAGGGCCTGCTTACAGAACTGCAGGCACTTGGTCACTTCTTTGACCGTATCGGAACCTTCGGGGACCTTGTATTCCAGTTCAATATCTGCCGGGAAAGTCAGTTTATTCTTCTTCATACACTGGAGTATGCCGACTAGATCAGTGTCTCCCTGGCCCCAGAGCATATTCGGACCTTTGTTCTTCTTGCGATCCTTCAGGTGGATAGCAATTATCCGGTCATGGAATTTTTCAATCATCGGGATAGCTGACTGGTTGGTTCCGGCAACGTAGTGCCCGACATCCAGTTGGATACCAAGATGCTTGCCATAAGACAGAATGTCGCCGTCATATGTATCCGGCCTTATCTCGGTGTGGTTATGGAACCCGAGCATCATCTTGTGCTTGTCGGCAATGGGCCCCAGCCGCTTTGCCGCCGTTCTATTAATTCTATGTCCTCGCGCAATGGCCTTGACGCCGAGAGCTTTGGCAGCATTGAAATAGTATTCGATGGTCTTGGTCGACATCTTCTTAGTGCCGATTGTACTGACTCTCAAGATATGAATAGTAACACCGGCATCGTTATATAGTTTTCGCAGGGCCTTGAATCCGTCCATGGGGTCGGCGCCGGCATGAGTCCTAGCATATTCTTCGGCTGGCTTGCTTTTAAGTTCAACAGAGCTTATTCCGCATTGAGTTATGTATTTCAGCATGCGCTCCGCCGAGCCGTCGGACATCTTCTCGAAACAACCGGAATTAACCCCTATTTGAACGCCGTTGAATTTAGAATTCAGCTTTGCGGCATTAGCCAAGTTCGGCATCATCGAAGTTGCCGCAAAAGCCGCGGTGCCGCCAATGAACGATCGTCTGGATGATTCAGCCTTTTTCATCTATTTCTGCTATTCTAATTTTGGAGGTATCAGTTGGTCTTCGGTGATGTGGCCTTGAATTCTGAGGCTGTCTCTTCAATTTTAGCGTGTTTCTTTCACCCACTGATTGAGGGTTTCAAGCAACTCACGTGCTTTGCTGGGTTCTTTCTTGGCGAGGTCGTTCCTCTCTCCCTCGTCCATATTCAAATGGTAAAGCTCGGTCTCGTTCTGCTTCATGTAATGGACGAGCTTCCAACCGTCCTTCAAGATCGCCTGGCAGGGCTGTGTTCCATGCCCGTTGGCATGGGGATACCACCAGGCCAGAAAGGGTCGGTTCAACGTCTTCTTCTCTCCACGGATCAACGGAACCAGCGAGCGTCCGTCCACGGTCTGCTTCGGCAACTGCTTGCACCCGGCCAACTCCAGTAGCGTGGGGTAAAGGTCCATCGTGATCACGGGCTCGTCCGTTTTCATGGACGGGATCTTGCCGGGCCAGGTAATGAAGGTGGGTATCCGAATCCCTCCCTCGTAGTTCCAACCCTTGCTGGCGCGGAGAGGATAATTGCTCGTTGGCCTTTTTTCCGGTGAACCCGGCATGCAGGATCCGCCGTTGTCGGAGGTAAACACGATGATGGTGTCTTTGGTCAACCCGAGCTCATCCAGGGCATCGATCACTTTGCCGACATTGGTGTCCAGGCTCTCGATCATGCCGGCATAGGTTGGGTTCTGCTGCCTGGCCGGGACCTTGCAATTGAAGCGCTCGGGTATCATTTTCAGGGGAGTAGAGCCGTACATGCGCTTTTTCTTTGCCTCGTATTTCTTTACCAATTTCGCAGGAGCTTGGATCGGCGTATGAACCGCGTAGTGGCCCAGGATGAGAAAGAACGGCTTCTTGCCCTCCTTGGCCGTCTCCCGGATGAACCCGATCCCCTTGTCCGTGAGGACGTCGGTCAAGTAATCGCCCGGCTTACCATCCTCCATGTCCGGCACGTCAGCGCTGGGCAGCCCTTTCTTCTTATAGGGATGGAAATAAGATCCGGGCAAGCCATGTCTGGCGGTGGCCATCTGCCAATCGAACCCATGCTGTTTGGGCATGCCAATCTTTTCGGAACCGACGTGCCATTTGCCGATGTATCCGGTGCGATATCCTGCTTGCCGGAAGGCTTCGCCGATGGTCGTCTCGGTTGCCGGAATATAAGTAGCGGCACTGTTGGGACCGTCGGGTTTGCGCGGATTGAGCCAACTGGTGAAGCCAATGCGCTGCGGGTATTTGCCCGTCATCAGGGAGGCCCGGGTCGGTGAGCAAACGTTGCAGGAACTGTACGCCCGGGCGAACATGGCACCCTGCTTCGCCAACCGGTCGATGCGGGGTGTCTCGTAAAACTTCGAGCCGTAACAACCGAGGTCTTTCCACCCGAGATCATCGACAAAGACAACCACGACATTGGGCTTGGTGGCATTGGATCCACTGGGTTTGATCTTCTCACGGAGGTGTTTGATGCGGATGTCCTTGAACGCCGCGATACAACCCTTGCCGTGATCCTGCAGGGCCAGCAATCCGGAGCGGGCCGAGTGCTTGGCGTCTTCGTCGATGAGTTCGGCGAAGACCACGCCGTTGATCTTTTGCACGAGGCGCGAACCCACTGCGGTCACCACCAGCTCGTTCCATTCGTTGTCCCGGCAAACCGACTGGACCTTGGCGGGCGCGGCCCGCTGCTCGACTGTCTTTTTGCCATCGGTGTCAATGCGGGCGAGTTGCCCGGCGCTGGCGAGATGACTGCGATATTTTTCCGGGGCCTGCGCATGGTGCCATAGTCCCATCTTGGTGGCATCAGCAATCTCGACCTGGTAGCCGCGCACCTGCCACTTGGCGATTTCCTTGCTGCGCACCTGCACTCCGGAGTTGCCCTTGGTGAACTTGAAGCTCAGGCGCAGCTCGAAATCACGCAGTTCCCCGCCACGCCAAATGAGCCAGTTTCTCTTGGTGTTGCCACCGGTGGATTGAATGGCGCCGTCGACCACGGCCCAGGCCTTCTTGTCGCCTTCCCATCCGCTGAGGTCCTTGCCGTTGAAAAGGGAAGTGAAGCCGGGCTCCTTTTGCGGTTCGGCCGGCGCATCCAGGTTCAGCAACAGGGTGGCCAGGGCATCTTCCTTGGCTTTGCCGGAATGAAAGTCAAAGGCGCGCATGAGACGGGGATGCTCCGACTCCGGCACCTTGGGATCGAGAACCAACTTTGCCAGCATACCGGCGGCTTCCGGGGCCCGCGATCGCCATATAATGTCGCATCCGGCCGGGGCATTCCAGGCGGCGCCGATTTTCTTGAGCCATGCGTTGAGGCAGGCGGTTTCATTTCCCTTTTCGCCTATACCGAGGGCTTCCAGGTACCAACGGTCCTTGCCATCATGCTGGAGGGCGAGCTCTGCCCACAGCCCGGCGGCTTCCGGAGTGGCTACGCGATGCAGGGACACCGCGCATTCCCGGCGAACCAGGGTGGACTCATCCCGGACCAGGTGCCGCACGAGAGGCTCGATGGGCAAATGATGCTGGCGGGCGATACGGAGGGCGAGAGCCCGAAGGTTATCGTTTTCATCCTGCAATGCCCTCTCGATGGCCTTTGGAGCGCCATCCTTGATCGCGGCCAGGGCCCACAGCGCGCGGGCCCGGAAGCGCGGGTTGTCATCGGTCGCCATCTTCCCCAGGGCGGGCCGGGACTTTTCCTGCATGGCATGCAAGGCCGTCCATGCCTTGTAGCGGACGGACAGGTTGGGGTTCCGTAGCGCCTGGGCGGCACCTGTGGGCGTCTGAAAATCAAAGTCAGGCACCACATAGGCATGGCCCGGGGGTGCCACCCGGAAGATCCGGCCCGCATCGTTGATGGTGCGGTGGCAACAGTCCACCGGATCGAACCAGTCGGCGATGATGAGCGAACCGTCCGGCGCCACCGAGACGTCAGAGGGCCGATAGTTGGGATCTCCTTGGCTGTGAACCAGGTTGGTGATGCGCGCAGTGTAGCCGGCCCCGACCTGCTTGGTGGGAAATGCCCACACCACGTTGCGCCCGGGCTCAGCGTGAATCATTTGCCCGCGAAAGGGCTGCGGCAACAGGTTGCCCTCATAGACGAGGATACCGGTGGGTGCGCCCCGGCCGGTGATGAGCAGGTTCGGCACCACGCCGGGATCGTTCTGGTGCCACATGCGGCGCTGCATGGTGGCTTCCATGTTGGTGCGCTTGCTCTGGTATCCCAGTCCTGTCATTTCCTCCCGGTATCCGTAATTACCGTATTCCATGACGAAGTTCACGCGGCAGGAACTGGATCCATTGTCGTTGTCCGACTGCCACATGGAGCCGAAGGAATCGACTGTCACCTCCCAGTTGTTGCGGAAGTTGTAGCCGAGCACCTCGACCTGGCTGCCATCCATCTCGCAGCGAATGACCATGCCTTCCTGATAGGGCTTGCGGCTGTTGTCCACCGGGTTGCCGAAAACGTCCTTCACCAGGGTGCCGTCCGCACGCCACAGCCCGGCGTTGTAGTTACCGAAGTTAAAGTAAAGCCGCCCGTCAGGCCCGAACATTACCGCGTGAACCGCATGGTCATGCTGGCCATGAACCGGGTTCAAGACCTTTCCCCTGAACAACAATTTCTTTTCGTCCGCCTTGTCGTCGCCGTCGACATCGGTGAGCAAAAGGATCCTGTCCGGGGCCGAGACGATCGCCTTGTTGCCCAGCACACAGACGCCGTGCACGCCATCGATGTCGGGGCCCTGGTAAAACACCTTGGTCTTGTCGGCCCGGCCATCTCCGTTGCTATCCTCCAGGATCAATATACGGTCACCCTCCTTGCGGGCCTTCTTGCGGTAGTTGACCGCCTCGCCCACCCAGACACGTCCGCGATCATCGACGTCGATACTGGCGGGATTGGACAACTGGTCCTGAGTCGCAAACGGTGTAACGGCCACGCCATCGGCCACGACAAGCTCCCCGTTGGCCGACACCGTCAAGGCGCAAACCAACGCGGAACACCACAGGAATGTTGTGGGCATCTTCAATCCTCCATCTCCCCGGTTCGCATCACTTTTCCCGGGCGGCGAGTTGCGGAAATTTCTTCAGCAGCGGCTGGGGGATGGTATTGGGCCAACCCTGGTTTGCCTGTCGCGGCCCGGGAGTGGTTCGCCCTTCACCAATGGCTTTTGCCAGGGCATCAACGAGTGTTTTCACCCTTTCGGGGTATTTATCGTGCAGGTTTTCGGTTTCCCTGGGATCGTTTTCAAGGTCGTAGAGCTGCAGCATCGGCAGTTTTTTCCTGGCAGCCTCGGTTTCGCGCGGGGGGCTCCAGCCACCGGATCCGCGGCAGAGGAGCAGTTTCCACT
Organism: Verrucomicrobiales bacterium; assembly: GCA_046581505.1. Lineage (GTDB taxonomy): Bacteria > Verrucomicrobiota > Verrucomicrobiia > Verrucomicrobiales > DEV007 > CACIUL01. The sequence continues at coordinate 5,477 of JAYGGE010000060.1, forward strand.
TGCCCATGCGAACGGCAAAATGGCCGCTGATGGAATGATGGATGACCAGGTCATGCAGGGATTCGTCCACTTTTTTCCCGGTGAGGACGGGCAGCAGGCTCACGCTGTCCTCGGCCGCGCTGGCGGGGAGCTTGGTGCCAATGAGCTCGGCGCAGGTCGCCATGATATCGGCAAGGGAGATTGTCTGTTCACTGCGCGCGCCTTCCTTGATGCGGCCGGGCCAGCGCACGATGAACGGCACGCGATGGCCGCCCTCATAGGCGTCGGCTTTCCAGCCGCGCCAGTTTTCTTTTAATCGCACCTTGCTGGCTTCCAACTGGGCAAACTCCGCCCTGGGTGAGGTGCCGTTGTCGCAGGTGAAAATGATCACGGTATTATCGGCCTGCCCGGTGTCCTCCAGTGCCTTGAGGATTTCACCGACGGCCCAGTCAGTCTCAACGATGAAATCCGCGTATGGACTGATCTTGGTGATGCCCTTGAATTTTCCACCGGGCGCGATGGGCGTATGCGGAGAGGGCATGGGGAAGTAGAGGAAGAAGGGCTGTTGCTTTTCCTTGCGACCGCGCACGTACTCGGCGCAACGGCGACCGTACTCGAGCAATACCTTGGAGAAGTCCCAGTCGGCGACAGCCGGCCCGGCGGACACCCCCACCATCGTGCCCCGCTTCATCTGGGCAGTGAGATTGCCGATCAGGTGTTCATTTTCACGCCACGCGTAAGGAGGCCAGTTGGGCACGTCGTCACCGAAATAATAATCAAAGCCGTGACTGTTTGGGCCACCCTTGATGGCCTTGGTGAAGTCGATTTCGGACAATTTCGCTGTGAATCCACCGTCCTTCCTGGGCCAATGCCAGCCGAGGTGCCACTTGCCGATCATGCAGGTGGCATAGCCCTTTTCACGGAACATCTCCGGCAGGGTGAGGCGGGCATCGGCAATCAGCGGGCGTTCCCACTGCCCGACGATGCCGCGCTTGAGGCGGCTGCGCCAGTTGTAACGCCCGGTGAGTACACTGTAGCGTGTCGGTGAGCAGACGCCGGAGGTGGAATGGGCGTCCATGAAGGACATTCCCTCGCCGGCCAATTGATCGATAGCGGGTGTCTTCAACCCCATCTTGGCGTTGAACGCGGATACCGAGTCAATGCCCATGTCATCACCGAGGATCAGGATGACATTGGGGTTCCCGGGCAAGGCGGCAGCATCGGCAGCAAGCAGGGCGAAAGCCAGAAGGGATGCCAGTGGTGTCGCAATACTGAAGAAAGAACGGGATGGATGCTTTTCCATTGTTAGGGATTTCCCAAGGTTTTCAAGGTGGACAGGTACTTGATCAAGTCGCGGAGCTCGCCACGCGTGAGGCTGGCGGTGAGTTGCGGCGGCATGACGGTGCCGCCCTTACTGCGTTGCTTGATGTCGCCGATCTGCAGGGTGGCGATCTTGCCGGTGGTAAGGTCGCGGATACGCAGCACGGTTTTATCCTCACTGTGCGCGAAGCCGCTCAATACGCGGCCATCCTTGGTCATCACCGTGGTAGCCTCGTAACCTTCCTTGATTTGCCGTTCAGGCCAAAGCACCGACTCAATGATGATATCAAGCGGCAGGCCCGCCGCCAATGCCGTGAGGTTTGGCCCCTTGAGAGCAGTGACGCTTCCCTCTATGCCATCCACCGCATGGCATGCCGTGCAACTGATGATCGGCAGCTGGAATATTTTCCTGCCGTTTGTTGCATCGCCTTCACCCAGTGCCTCCCTGGCCAGCGCGGCCACATAGTCAGGGTTGTAGGCAGGTGTAGTGCCCCTGAGGCCAATAATGCCATTGAGTACCTCAGCGAGCTTTGGTTCATTGCGCCCGATGCTGTTGAGCCAGCGGCGTATGAGCTTGGCAGTGTCTGCCGGGATTGTTTTCGCGGCCAGTGCGCCTGCCAGTTCATCAGCACCCCTGCTGCGCTGCAGCAGTGCTGCCAGCAATGGGCCAAGCTCCTTTACCTCAACCTTTGTCAGAAGCACCGCGGTCAATGCCGCCGCCCGTGTGACATCGCGCGTGGCCAGGCTTCCCATTGCCGCAGCGCGAATGACGGGGGGAGTGTCCAGTGTCGTTAATGACACCAGTATTTTAATGATGGCCGGATCATTCATTGGGCCGAGTGCCTCAGTGGCTGCCAGGCGCAGCGGTAAGCTTCCGGTGCGATCAGTCGCCATGGCACTGATTGCTGCGCCGTGTTCATTGAGTGCCCACAAGCCACTGAGCCGGATAGCTTCAATGCGGATTGCGTTGTCCTGGCTCCCCAGGGCCGGGTCAATCAACTGGGCGGCGTCGGCCGGTGCCTTAAGGTTGCGTTCGCGCGCGGAGTCGGCCAGAGCCCTTAACACTTCTGGCTTATCGGCACCGATTTTCAGTGTCAGTCCGGCATCCGCGGAGTTTCCGATACCGGCCAGCAGGGCAATTAATATCGTGGTCTCTTCGGGTTCAAGGTTCTTGTCCGCAAGTTTTTGGCGTATTACGCCGGCTACTTCATTCCCGCCGATTGTGCCCACTACGCGGACAAGGTGAGAGGATTGGTTAAATTGCAGATGCCCGGTCAGCAGTGCCGGTTTCCAATGAACTGCAAGCGCATGCACGGCTTGAGTGAAAGCGAAATCAATAAAGCGGTCTTTTGGGCCGTCGGCTGCCTGGGCGGCAATCACAATTGAACCGGCTTCGCGAATGTCGCTGGCGGCGACGATTGCCTCAAGGCGTACCCGGGGGTGTTCATCGATTGCGCTTTGTTTTAAAAGAGCCAGCGGATCTTCCAGCCGGTGATGCCAGCGTGCGACCACTCGCGTGGCATAGGCGCGGGCGCGATGATCCTTCGCTACCAGCAGTCGTTCCAGCAGCGTGCGATTCACCACCTCGTGGGACTCAAATACCCCGATTGCCTCGAAGAGCTTGTGCTCGAGTTCGGGGTCGTCGGGCTTGCATCCATCGATCCACTTTCCGATGGCGGCAATGGCCTCGGATTTAGGCAGGTCCATCAGGCGCAGCTTGGCGAGTTGCCGGGTCCTTCGCAGCGGCTGGGCGAGTTCTTGGCAAAGTTGCATGGCATTCATATCGGCCAGTGCGGGGGGCTTCAATAGCGGGCGATCCTTGGCACTAATGCGCCAGATGCGGCCATGATCCTTGTCACGGTTGGGATGTCGCAGAGAGGCCTGGTAATGACCAATGATGGGGTTGAACCAGTCGGCGATATACAGGGCCCCATCGGGACCGATGTTCAGGTCGACCGGGCGGAAGGCGTTGTGCGATGAGGTGAGGAGGGGTTCGAGTGTCTGCAGCTTATGTCCCGCCCCATCTGTCGTGGGGCGCAAGCGGGCAATGTTGCGCGCGAAATATCCGGCAATCAGAAAATCTCCCTGCAGGTCTTTTGGAAGGTGCGGTGAGTCGACAATGTTGATCACCATTGACTTGATCTTCGTTGCGCCAATCTGCATCGCGCCACCCCAGTAGCCGCCACCGATGTGGTCGGTATGCACCATGCTCGGCAGCAGTTCACTGACACCTCCGCCGTTACTCTTGATAAAGGGTTCGCCCCAGTTGCCAAATGCGTAGCCCCACGGATTGCCGCCGCCCGAAGTGCGCCGATAACTGTGCAACTGGCGGCGCAGCGGACGCAGGCGCCATGAGCCGTGCTCGTCGAGCCGGCGGATGCCCCACGGTGTCTCTACGCGCGAGAAGCAGTGCAGGCCCTGGCAGAAAAGCAGCTCGCCGCCGGGCGTCCAGGCGAAGGAGTTGATGTTCTGATGCGTGTCGCCGGTGCCGAAACCGGTAAAGATCACCTCACGCTTGTCAGCCTTGCCATCACCGGTCGTGTCTCGCACATGGATCAGGTCGCGGCCGTTGCCGATATATGCCCCGCCGTGGCCCAGCGCGAACCCGGTTGGCATGTTCAGCCCGTCGGCGAAGGTGGAGATTTTGTCCGCCCTGCCGTCACTGTTGGTGTCCTCCAGGATGACCAGTTTATCGTCCGGCTTGATATCCGGTTTCAACTGTGGATATGCCCAGGTGCACAATACCCAGAGCCGACCGCGCGCGTCCCAGCGGAAACAGATCGGGTTGGCAATGCCCATGCTTTCATCAGCAAACAGGTTGACCTGCAGGCGCTCGTCCAGGGAGAAGGATGCCAGTTGTGCCTTCACCGAATTGTCTTTCTCCGGCGGGGAGACAGAGAGGGGATTCTGCCCGTGGGTGGAAATGCCCGTTGCCAGAAGAGCCGCCAGGAATTGTCCAAGCCGTATTATTGGAGTCAATCGGCAATCATGGTTACGCATTGCGTTTTTTTGATTCTAGTGACATGCCAAAGGTTGAACAGACAATTTTCCCGGCTATTTGCCAAGCAGGGGAAATGCGGTGAGGAGCCTTTTATTGAAGGTGTTGGGGAGACCTTCATTGGCCTGCTTTGGACCGGTATTTGTCCGGCCATTGCGGATGGCGGCAGCGAGTTCACCAACGAGTTCCTTGACCAGCTCAGGTTTTTGATCACTCAGGTTATTTTGCTCGGCTGGATCATCGCCCAGGTTGTAGAGCTGCACGAGGGGCAGTTCCTTGTTCTTTAATGCTGCTGCAGGTTTTGGCGCACTCCATCCCCCGGATCCCGGGCAAAGGGCAAGCTTCCAAGGGCCGCGCCGGATGGCGAAGGAGCCGTTGATGGAATGATGGATGGTAAAGGGGCGCGTGGGTTTACCGGCTCCCTTGCCGGTGAGGGCAGTGAGAAAGGAGAATGAATCTTCGCCTGCATTGGCGGGTATTTTGGCACATTGGCCTAGGATATCGGCCAATGTGGCGAAAAGGTCAGTGGTGCAAAGGGTCTCGGCGGAAGTGGACCCGGCTTTAACCCTGCCGGGCCAACGCACCAGGAAGGGGGTACGGTGGCCACCCTCAAAAATATCCGCCTTGTGGCCGCGCCAATCGGCATTGGGCTTGTGACCTTGCTTCACCAGATCGGGTATCTTGGCCGCCGGAGAGCAACCGTTGTCGGCGGTAAAGATGACGATCGTATCCTTTGTCAGCTTGTGTTGATCCAGGGCAGCGAGCACCTCGCCGACGACCCAGTCGGTTTCCATCAGGAAATCGCCGTATTTGCCAAGGCTGGATTTTCCCTGCCATTTCCTGGAGGGGACGATGGGTGTATGCGGGCTGGTGAGCGGCAGGTAAAGGAAGAACGGCTTGTCCGGATCCTTGGCGCGGGTGTCGATGAAACTGCGCGCTTCACGTGCGAAATCACGCAGGCAATTGATTGCCTCAAAATCCTCAGCTGCAGGGCCGGGTCGATGAAAGGCCTTGGTGGTGTTGGCCCATGCAGTGGGCTTGTCGTTCTTTAAATAAAGGTAAGGAAACATGTCGAGAGAGGCGGGGATGATGAATGACTCGTCAAAACCGACTGCCAGCGGCCCGCCGTTGACCTTCTTTGCGTAATCAATGTGCCAGCCATCGCCCCTGGTGGCACCTTTCCTCGACTGGCGCTTTTCGTCATTGGGCAGCTTGTGCCAGCCCAAGCCCAGGTGCCATTTACCGATAACCGCCGTCTGGTAGCCGTTTTTCCGGAGCAGTCCCGGGACTGTCAGGCGGGCGGGTTCAATTAACGGCTCCGACATTCCCCAGAGCACGCCCTTTTTCAGGGTGCTGCGCCAGTTATAACGGCCGGTAAGGATGCCGTAACGGGTGGGTGTGCAGACTGAAGAAGTGGTATGCGAATCCGTGAAACGCATTCCCTCACGCGCCAACCGGTCGCAATGCGGTGTGGCGGCCTTGCCGCCGGCGTGGGAGAGGTCGCCGTAGCCCAGGTCATCAGCAAGGATGTAAATCACATTGGGCCTGTCTTTGGCTAAGGTAGAGACAGACAGGGGCAGGATTGACAAGGCAATGGTGCAAAAAACTCTAAAAGGCATGATTTGCTCTTACATGAAACAAAAGCCGCAGGCAATGCCAAAGGGGATATGCCATGGGTTGCGTGAAATCATGCATGTGTGTGCATGGGCGTTGCCAATTACCAGCCACGGCATTAGATTTTTTTTATTATGCGTTTTTCTATTACCATTGCCACTCTGTTTTTTTGTGCCGTCCTGCATGCGGGGCAGCGCCCGAACATCATTATCATCCTGACCGACGACATGGGGTTTTCCGACCTGGGTTGTTTTGGTGGTGAAATTGAAACACCCAACCTCGATGCCCTCGCCGCGGGCGGGCTGCGCTTCACCGAGTTCTACAACACTGCGCGTTGCTGGCCGACGCGCGCCACCATGTTGAGCGGCCGCTACAGCAACAAGCTCAAAGGTTCACAGGTTACGGTTGCGGAGGTCCTCAGGACTGCCGGTTACCAGACGGGGATGGTGGGCAAATGGCACCTTGGCAATAACCCGAAAAAGGACGGCCCAATTCAGCGCGGATTTGATGATTTTTACGGGACGATGACCGGTGCGGGTTCGTTCTGGGATCCCTATACGCTGGCACGCAATACCGAGTTCACCAAGCCTGAGGGCAAAGACTACTACTATACGGACAAGATCGGTGCCGAGGCAGTCAGGCAGATCGAGGAATTTTCCGGGTCGGAGAAGCCGTTCTTCCAATACGTCGCCTTCACTGCTGCGCATTGGCCGATGCACGCTCCCGAGGAATCAATACAGAAATACCTCAAGATGTACCGGGGTGGCTGGGAGAAACTTCGCCAGGAGCGTTATGCCCGAATGCTTGAGATGGGGATCATCGACAGGGAGCGCTGGCCGCTTCCCGAGAGGGAGAAACGTGTGCAGGACTGGGAAACCATTGACCACAAGGAGTGGCGCATCCGCAACATGGCGATTTATGCGGCGATGGTTGACCACATGGATCAGGCCGTTGGCAGGATTACCGCAGCCCTTAAGCGAACCAAGCAGTTTGAGAACACTTTTATTATCTATTGCCACGATAACGGAGCCTGCTCCGAGCACCTTGGCGGAAACGGCTGGAATACCGCCAACAACATCCTTGCCAAGGCCAAGAAGGAGGGCAAGAAGGTGGCGGTAGGTGACAGGTATGACGTGCCGATGGGAGGACCGCTTACCTATGGCAGTGTCGGTCATAACTGGGCCAGCGCACAGAACACGCCGATGCGCCGTTACAAGATGAACGTGCACAATGGCGGCGCGTGCACTCCGGCCATTGCGCACTGGCCGGAGGGTTTGAAGGCCAAGCCGGGATCCATTACGCTGCAACGGGGTCATGTGGTCGACATGATGGCCACCTGCATTGAACTGGCCGGTGCCAAGTATCCCGCGCAATTTAACGGCAGTGCCATCGACCCGCATGAGAGCATTTCACTGGTGCCAATCATTAAAGGCGGCTCCAATGACCGAAACCACGCTTACATTTTCAATCATGCCGGCACACACGCGATTGTGAAGGGTGATTACAAGATTGTGCGCGAGGGGAAAGGTCCGTGGGCACTCTACGACATTGCAAAGAACCGGACCGAGACAAATAACCTCGCCGACAAGCAGCCCGGGCAGGTAACCAATCTGGTTGCAATATGGGAGAATCGTTGGGGCAGGGGTGCCAAGAAATAGCTGCGCCGGTCCTATCCGGCATGGGTGTTCCGGCAGGGTTACCTGACTTTTGCCGGCCGATGACCCCTGAATCTGGATTTCCGGGCAACATGATGAGAGAATAGCATCAGTTTCACTATGGGAAGTGAGGACAGGTTCAGTTTATTTGCCACCCTATCCAGTGTCATTGTTGCCTTGGCCGCAGTGCTGTATGCCTGGCTGGATCCTGCCGGGTTCCAGGGGCATCTGGCAAAGGATGGCCGGGGAAGCGGTATCATTGAACACCTCACGGTGATTATACTGATGCCCGGCATCCTGGCCGGAATCCGGACTTTCCTCCTGCGGGCAAGGTTTCCGCACCGGCTGACAGCTTACTGGGTGCTGGCGTGGACGGCGGCCTGCATTTATTTCGCCGGGGAGGAAGCCAGCTGGGGGCAATGGTACTTTAACTGGGAAACCCCGGAATTTGTCAGGTCAATCAATGACCAGGGCGAGACGAATCTGCACAACACGACTTCCTGGCTGGACCAGAAACCACGCACCCTGGTTGAACTCTTCATACTTGCGTCGGTTTTTGCCGCCCCCCTGCTGCGCGTGACTGGCTGTGCCAAGAGGCTTCAGGAAAGTGATTTTTTCTCCTTTGTCATGACATGGATCCTGGCGCCAGGGTGCCTGCTTCCTGCGGGATTGTTGTATGTGATGGTGAAAGCTTCCGGGTTTTTGTCAGGGGGGATTTTTGATTCAATCGGCAACGGTGAGCTGCGGGAATTCATCATTGCCTGGTTTTTGACCCTGTATTTAATCTCCTATCATGTCCGTTTGTCTGGATCAGCGGCTGACAGGACAAAGGGATAATGTAAAGATGATCGGGTTGTCGTGAGAAGAAACGTTATTGCTGTGATGCCGGGTTCAATGCTGCGGATTCTTTCCTGTATTATTCCGGTGGCGATGTTGCCTGTTGCAGCCCGCACGGCAGAGCCGGTCACCCTCACGGATGCCATCAGGAATAATGGCGGTAATATTTCATTGATCAATGCCACGGATCACCAGGTGGAATTTCATCTTACCGGCAGAGATCTGGACGATCAGGGACTTGTGGCCGTTGGCCAGCTGAAGGACACGGTTATTCTTAACCTGAGAGATACAGGGGTTACTGATGCCGGCTTGGTTCACCTGAAGGGACTTGCCAAATTGCGGCGTCTTCATCTGGAGCGCACCGCAGTGGGTGATGAGGGCATAGCACATCTTGGCGGTCTCAATAAGCTTGAGTATCTCAACCTCTATGCCACTAAAATCACTGACAAGGCACTTGATAATCTTGTTGGTCTCAAGAAACTCAGGCAACTCTACGTGTGGCAGACCGGCGTGACTGAGCGCGGGGTGGAGAAACTGCAGAAGGCCTTACCCAGCTTAAGGATCATCAGAGGGGTTGATCTCGACAGGATTGCAGTGGAGATCAATAAGCCGAAGCCTGCCCCCAAACCGCTTGATGTCCTGGAGTGGATGGAGTTTGACGGCGGCACCTTGCCGAAGTCGAATTCCGGGACGTTTCTTCTCCTGACTTTTGAAAACAAAACCGGGCACAAGGTGAAGCTCTACTGGGTGGATTACGGTGGTGGACTGAAATATTACGCGGATATTGCCGCGGGCGATTCGCGCGAGCAGACGACTTATTCAGGAGCCACCTGGTTGATTGCTGACGCGGATGACAACTACCTTGGCTATTTCATCACCAAACTAAAGAACGCCAAGGCAGTGATCCCCAAGCTATAAAACAAAAAAATCTCCATTTTATTTTGTTGCCGGTAAAACGGGTGATGACTCTTGTAATATAATGATCTCCATGAAATCCCCCCGGGCTTATCGTTGCCTGGCGACTGTTATCTTTTCTACCGCCCTGGCCTTTTCCGGGACGGCCTTTTCCGAGGTTAAACTGCCTGCCGTTCTGGGTAGTGGAATGGTTCTGCAGCGCGGCCTGCCGGTGCCGGTCTGGGGTTGGGCCGAACCCGGCGAAGGAATTAACGTTTCTTTCGCCGGGCAGATGAAGCTTACCGAGACGGGTGGCGACGGCAGGTGGATGGTCAAGCTCGATCCGCTCAAGGCCAGCAATCAGCCTGCAAAGATGACGATTACATGCCGCAACGGAGAGCACAAGATCATCCTCGGGAACATCCTTGTTGGAGAGGTGTGGATTTGCTCGGGACAGTCGAACATGGAGTGGGCACTTGGTAACAGCATGAAGGCTGAGGAGGAAGTCGCGGCCTCAAACCATCCATTGATCAGGCTCTTTAATGTCCCGGGTCATACGGTGAGCCCCCTGCCCAAAGAGCAGGGTGCCGGCAACTGGCGGACCTGTGACCCGAAATCTGCTAAAGGATTCAGTGCGGTGGGATATTTTTTCGGCCGTCGATTGCAGCGGGAACTGGATGTGCCGGTTGGCTTGATCGGTTCCAACTGGGGAGGAACACGCATTGAGCCCTGGACGACGCTGGCTGGCTTTGAGTCAGTCCCCGGGTTGTCTGCCATTGCCGAGCAGGTGAAGGGTTACAAACCCGACAACAGGGTTGGCGGGGGTGATCCATCAGCCATCTACAACTCCATGGTTCATCCCCTCACTCCTTTTGCCATGCGCGGGGCCATTTGGTATCAGGGTGAATCCAACGGTGCCGAGGGAGACAGCTATTACCAGAAAACACATGCCCTGGTCAACGGCTGGAGGAAAGTTTTCCAGAATAAGAACCTTGCTTTCTACTGGGTGCAGCTTGCCAACTTTCAGAAAGAAAACCGCAATCCTGCCGGGGGTGACGGCTGGGCGAAAATCCGTGAGGCCCAGGCCCGGGCCCTGGACATCCCGGGCACAGGAATGGCGGTGATTACCGATATTGGAGAGGCCAATGACATCCATCCCAGAAACAAGCAGGACGTTGGCTGGCGGTTGGCGCAATGGGCGTTGCACCAGACCTATGGGATGAAGGACCTGGTGCCTGCCGGTCCATTCTACAAGGGACAGGAGATCGAGGGAGACGTGATCCGCATCTCCTTTCACAATGTTGGCAAAGGATTGATGGTTGGTAAAAAACCGGGGCTGGAGCCGGCTGAGGAAATAAAGGGCGGTCAACTCGGACATTTTGCAATTACCGGTGCAGACATGAAGTGGGTCTGGGCTGAGGCGGTAATTGATGGTGACACGGTAGTCGTTAAATCGCCGGAGGTCGCCAAGCCGGTCGCGGTGCGCTATGGCTATGCAATGAACCCGGTACGGGCCAATCTCTATAACAGGGAAGGGTTTCCTGCCGGGGCGTTTCGAACCGATGCCTGGCCCGGACCCAGCGAAGAATTGCAGTGGCACCCGGTAAATGACGGCGGGCAGCCTCCCAGGTCGTTTTCCGGCTCAGCGACGGAAATTATTTTCTCCAACAAGTCTGGTTACAAAGTGAAGATCTACTGGATTGAATTCGGGGGTCGCTTAAAGCTGTATGGAGAGCTGGAAGCTGGCGCAACGCGCAAGCAGAGCACCTATTCCAATGCCAGCTGGCTGATTACTGACACGGGGGACAAGCCACTTGGTTATTTCAGGACGAGCGGGAAGATCGGCAATGCGGTCATCCCAGAAGCTTAACGGGAACTTGATGAGACAGAATAATGCGATTAATTTCCCCCCATTAGTGACCTGATCAAGATGTCGATGTTCAACCTGCAGCACTCAAGGAGGGAATTTTTGCGTTCCGGCGTGGCAATGGCCGGGCTGAGCCTGCCGAGTTTTTTTTCCATGCTGTCACGGGCCGGCACGGTCGCGCCCAGGGCAAGGTCCTGCATTGTCCTTTATACCTGGGGGGGGATGAGTCATTATGAGTCATTTGATCCCAAGCCTGACGCTCCTTCCGACCTGCGTGGTGAATTCAAGCCGATAGCGACCGCGACTCCCGGCATCCAGTTCTGTGAGCATCTTCCGTTGCTCGCGAAGCATTCCGAGAAACTGGCGATTGTCCGTTCAATTCATCATACCCATGGTGGGCATCAGCAGGGAATGTATGTCAGCCTTACCGGTCATGATCCAGCTGGTGGACTAAAGGCCAAGAAAAGAGGCAACTGGCCGTCGTTGCCGGCCATGATCTCCCGGTTCCAGGATGCGCAGCCCGGGACTCCCCGCGCAATACGATTGCCTTACTCGATGTATGACAATGGCACTCTGATGGCCGGGGAATATGGCGGATGGCTTGGTTCAAAGTATGATCCTGTGCTCATGAAGACCCCCGCCGGGGAACCTTACGGGGGTGTTACCCGCTATACTGACCGGGAACTGAACCTGAAACTCAATCTAAAGAAACAGCGCATCAATGATCGCAAGGATCTGCTTGAGGAACTGGATCGCACCCTCGGTCAAAAGGATGGCTCAGAGCTTGTCTATGATCAACTCGACCATTACCGCCGCATGGCCGCTGACATGCTGTTGGGATCGCCGGTGCGCGATGCCTATGATCTTGAGAAGGAGGATCCCAGGGTGCGGGCAATGTATGGCGATCATATTTGCGGCCAGAGCCTGTTGCTTTCCCGCCGGCTTGTCGAGGCCGGTGTCCCGGTGGTGCAGGTGTTGTGCTCGGCCGGTGACCTGGCGGGGGGAGGAGGTGACAACTGGGATACCCACCGCGGACATTTCCCCAAGATGAAAGATCGCCTGTTGCCGGTGTTTGACCGTTCTGTTTCAGCTTTACTCACAGACCTTGACCAGCGTGGTCTTCTTGATGAGACCCTGGTGGTTTTCCTCACTGATTTTGGACGCACGCCAAAGATCAACAAGAATGGCGGGCGTGATCATCACCCGGGAGTTTACTCTGTGGCACTTGCCGGGGGAGGAATCCGCGGTGGACAGGCTTATGGTTCCAGTGATTCACGTGGGGCTGAACCGGGCTCTGACCCCTGCTCGCCGGCTGATTTCCATGCCACCATCTATACCGCAATGGGCATTGATCATCGTGCCGAGTTGCACGATCAACTGGGGCGGCCCCTGCGGATCTGTGACGGTGAGCCCCTGCCGTTGTTCTGAGCGCATTACCGGCGATTAATTGGTCCATTCATTTCCCGGGCTCAAGGGCAGGAGGAAAACCTTCCCTGATTATCACAGTTCGGGTTAGTCTCTCAATTCACACCTTAACCATGAAAATATTGATCTTTACTGCCCTTGTTCTTTCCATCATTGCCGATGTTCGTGCAGAATCCGCCAAGTGGCCGTTGTTTGCCTTCCAGAACGGCGTCCACTTCAAGACCCCCGAGGAGCGTGCCAGGGTTTTGAAGGAACTCGGTTATGACGGCATCGGATCGGCGAACCCAAGTGCCGGCGAGGAATTGCAGCAAAGGCTGAAGATCTACGACGATGCCAAGCTCAAGCTTTTCAGTTTTTACGTCGGTGGCAAGCTGGGCGCCCGGGGACACACATACAACCCGGTGATTACCGAGATGATCACCGGCCTCAAGGGCAGGGATACCGTCATTGAGCTTTATGTCCAGGGCAGCAAGACGAACAACACTGATGAGCAGGCGGTTGCCTTTGTCAGGGAGATCGCGGATCAGGCCAGGCAATCAGGCCTCAAGGTTGTACTTTACCCGCATGCCGGTTTCTATATCGACAGGATTGGCGATGCCGTCAGGGTGGCCAAAAAGTGCAAGCGGGAGAACGTTGGGGTGATGTTCAACCTTTGCCATTTCCTGCATGTCGAGCCAAAGAGTGACCTCAAGGCCGCACTGGAGAATGCCAAGCCCTTGCTGTGGCGGGCCAGCATCAGTGGCGCCGAGTCCGGTGGTCGTTCCTGGGGTCAACTCATCCAGACGCTGGACCGCGGCAGTTATAAACAGGCGGGTGTGCTTGAACTTTTGCGTGGAGTGGGCTTTGACGGCGTGATCGGGCTGCAGTGCTACGCGATTAGCGGCGATTCCCGCGACAACCTCAAACGATCAATGCAAGCGTGGAGGAAATTACATGCCAGGTAGGCTGCCTTCTGTTGTTGCCTCGCGATTTTTGTAGAGAATATGTATAAATTGAATCTGAAATGTATTATTGCAGTTTTTGCTTCGTTGGGCTCAGCGCATGCCGATGAGCCGGGCAAGGTGGTCAAGGACATCGAGTTTGCTGTTGTCGATGGCCATAGCCTGAAGCTTGATTTATATCAGCCGCCAAACCCGGAAGGATCCGGCCTTCTTGTCTGGATCCACGGCGGCGGCTGGCGCAAGGGCAGCAAGGAGAAGTGCTTCCTGAAATGGCTGCCAAGGCACGGCTACACAGTGGCCAGCATTTCCTACCGACTGAGTGATGTGGCAAAATTTCCGGCCCAGTTGCATGACTGCAAGGCCGCGGTGCGCTG
>JAYGGE010000147.1:0-7976 GCA_046581505.1 Verrucomicrobiales bacterium
TGGAGATCATTGGAGGCGGGATCGAATGGGGCACCGATCCATATTGTCGTGTATGAGGAAGGCGCACCGCTGAGGAGCATCGGCGTGACTGTGCCGGTGGTGTGGGTGTTGACCTTCAGCCTCCAGTTGGGCACCAGATACCTGCCGGCAGCCAGTGTGGTGGCAGCCCGGTCAACGTTGAGCCGCCCCTGGTTGGTAGGGTCCTGGTTGCTGGCGTCTGTAATGTCAGCCCCGGGCCCGATCATGGATTGAGCCGCTGCGTTGTTAAGGATAAGGGCAAATGCCGCCAGCATGGCGGCCGCGAGGGTGGGTTTACTTGTTGCCATGGTCGATTAATGGAGATGTGGTGTTGTCAGGGATCGGGAGTGATATGCAGGGAGGGGATACGCAGGGGAAAGTATTCCGGGTTCATTTTTATATTACATCAATATCATTCCAAAAAACTGCCCGGTATGTCAATCGCGATATGGCTGAATAAAATTGGGCATTAACCGCCCTTGTTGCCGTGGCCGGGCGCGGAAGCGTGAGCAGGCTCCTGTCATGTCCCCGGCCCGCGACATCCATAATTTTCACGCTCGTTGAGCAATGCCCCGGCGTGCTGCCCCCCTGCCAGGATGTAATAGCGGTTTCAGCGGCCTGTCCCTTTTGCGCAAAATGTTGCCTGGACTTGATTGAAGGGCTTGCGGGGGCGGGGAGCATGGTGTTGATTTCCGGTTCGCGCTGTCCGGGTAAATCGGTCGGTGCTCCTTGTAAGCCTTAAGCAATGACCAATCCCGACCGGGCCACTCTCGACTTCCTGAACAGTTTTTCCGAAGAATCCCGGGAGAGGGGGGAGCAATGGCATCGCGAAGGTCGTGTTTCGCAGATTTTCGGCAACTACCTGCTTATCCGCGGCCGGGTCGAGTCACCGGGGGACGGGACGGGCATGGAGACGAGCCTGATGCTGCGCGGTGACGGTTGGGAAGGCGAATCAACTTCACCGGAAGGCCGGGATTGCCCGGGGCTCTATGCCACGATGCTTGAGCGGCTTGAACGCGGCCGGAACCTGCCGGAATCGCCCAATGAGATCGGTGATACCCCCCTGCCTGTTCTTCTGGAGGAGAAACTCGGCAGGGAACTTTCCGGCTCCGAGGAAACTTACCTGGCAAAGCTCGAGAAGCGCTACCGCCGCTTTGCGGTCGAGGGCGAGGTGTTTGACCATGACCTTCTGCGGCTTGAACCACGCTGGGAGGTTAGCGGATATGATGCCCTGGAACTCTGGCCGGTAGCGCCGGGGAACATAGCCGAGTTCTGGAACTATATCGCATATGCCCTGGATAAGCGCGGGTTTGAGTTCCCGCCGTTCATGGCAGGGGTTACCGACCTTGAGCATGTTCGCTCGAAATTGATGAGCTGGGAGTATGAGCGTGAAGTTGCCAGGTGGAGTGAGTGTATTGGCTCATTCGCTGACGGTGCTGACCCGAATTCCGACCGCGTTGTTGGCGAACTACGCCTCCAGGTAACAACCAACGAGGCGCGGCTTCAGTGGAAAGGCCGGGGGGAGGAGTCCTTCCTTGCACTTGAGACGCCTGGAATCCTTAACCTGATTGAGAAACATGATGCCGGGCGACTTGAGCTGGATAGTGATTCGGATTTGCTCTGGGCATTCTACTTGAATTACCGGGGAAAGGCCGGCACGGAGGATATCCGGCTTGAACTGGAACTGGCCGGACGTTTCCTCAACGAGTTATTCCGGAGAGATTCCCTTTCCTCAAGGCTTATTGACCTTGATGACAAGCCCTTTGACCGTAATGGCGGGGAGTTGCGCTGGTGTTGTGTGCCGGATGAGCCTGCCCCTACGGCCCGCTGGCGACTGGAACTGCTGATGGCGGATGGCGAAGTGGTTCCACATGCACTGCGGTTACTGCGCGGGGCGAAGGATTTGTACCTTTCTGATGGGACGGTGTTCCCGGGTCCTCCAGGATGGGGCGAGGGCAGTGAGGTTTTACCTTCCTATAGTATACCTGCCGAGGTGATCGAATCAGCTACCGGCGTGGAGTTCCTGATACGCAGCGGGACCGAGCTGGCTCCCGAATTAGCGGATCGAATCGATGACTCAATGATGGTGATTACCCTGGGCGCATCCATCGTGCACGGGCTCAGTGCAGTTGAAAGCGAACACCTGTTGCTCAAGGTGGAAGCTGTCGATGCCAAGGGGACGCGCCGTGAGATACTTGACAGGGAAGGCTGGCGTGTTGTTGAGGATGAGTTGCCCCAGGACGGCAGAATTGCCCATTATGACCGGGGGATGCTGCACCGCATTGAGCCGATGATTGCCGAGGTGACGAGCTCGTTTGATGAGGGGCATGAAGCTTTCAAGGTGAGGGTGACCCGGACTTTCCCGAAGAAGTTTTCCGGTTGGGCGGCAGCACTTCCCGGGGAGATCAGGCTGGAGGCCGACGAACTGGTCGCGAGCCTGCTTAGTGACCCGGTCAAGGCCTCGTTGCGCTTTGAGGTCGTTAGCGAGGAGATTGACTGGTTTGACCTGAAAGTTGCGGTGGAAGTAGAGGGGCATGATCTCTCTGCGGAGGAAATGCGGATACTGGTGGCTGCACGCGGTGATTTTGTCCGTATTAAGTCAGGAGGATGGATGCGCGTGGAGTTTGATCTTGGTGAAGCACAACAGGAGGCTGTAAAACGCCTTGGAATTGATCCATTCGACTTATCCGGCGAGAACCACAGGATGCATGCCCTGCAGTTGAATGATCCGGCGGTGAAGGAGGTGTTTGATCCCAAGGCCTGGGACAGGATTTGCAAGCGTGCGGAGGCGGTGAAATTGCGGGTGAGGCCGGCGATCCCATCAAACCTGAAGGCGGAGCTGCGCCCCTATCAGGTGGAAGGGTTTCATTTTCTTGCCTATCTTACCACTAACGGCTTTGGCGGGGTGCTTGCTGATGACATGGGGCTTGGCAAGACGGTCCAGAGCCTGTGTTGGATTCTCTGGCTGCGCACCCGCTGTGAAGGAACACCACTGCCCGTACTGGTGGTGTGCCCGAAGTCGGTTCTCGATGTCTGGGCGAGCGAAGTGAAGAAGTTCGCTCCTGGGCTTCGCATCCAGATTTTGCGCTCAAAGGAGGAACTCAACATGGATGCCCTGAAGAATAATGTTGACCTGCTTGTTTTAAACTACGCCCAGTTGCGGGTGGGTGAGGAGATACTCACCCGGCTGGAGTGGCTTGCGGTGATCCTGGATGAAGGGCAACAAATCAAGAACCCGGACTCCAAGGCGGCAAGGGCTGCACGCAAACTGCAATCGGAAAACCGTATCGTGCTGACCGGAACGCCTATCGAGAACCGTTTGCTTGATGTGTGGTCATTGATGGCGTTTGCGATGCCCGGCGTCCTGGGTGACCGGAAGTATTTCCGGGATTGCTTTGACCGGAGGAAGGACGTTGGTTCCCAGGGGAGGCTGTCGTCCCGGTTGCGGCCATTTTTGCTGCGCCGCACAAAAGGGCAGGTTGCGATGGATTTGCCCCCCCGCATTGAGGAGGAGGTATATTGCCAGATGGAAGGGGATCAGGCAGAACTTTACCGATCGGAGCTTGAGAAAGCCCAGAAGACACTCCTTGGTCTTGGCTCTGAGAAAGAGCTGCGCAAAAACAGCCTTGTTGTGCTGCAGACCCTTATGCGGCTGCGCCAGATCTGTTGTCACCCCGGCCTGGTCGATCCCGCCCAGCTTGATGCTGAGAGTGCCAAGCTTAACGCCTTGTTTTACCTGCTTGATCAGCTCCGTGAGGAAGGTCACAAGGTGCTTGTCTTCTCGCAGTTTGTAAAGATGCTTAATATCATCAGAGGTCGGCTGGAAAACCAGGATCGGCCTTACTGCTATCTCACCGGGCAAACAAAGGATCGCGGCAAGGTCATTGAGGATTTCCAGACAGCGGATGAGGCTTCAGTGTTCCTGCTTTCACTCAAGGCCGGCGGCAGTGGTTTAAACCTTACAGCCGCTTCCTATGTGATTCTCTATGACCCGTGGTGGAACCCGGCCGTGGAAAATCAGGCGATTGACCGTACGCATCGAATTGGCCAGAAAAACAAGGTGATCGCATACCGGTTGCTGATTCGGGACACTGTGGAGGAGAAAGTGCGCGTTTTACAGGAGCAAAAGCGACAAATGCTCGGTGATGTGCTTGGCGAGGAGACGTTCTCGCGTAACCTCGAGATGAAGGATATCAAGTTCCTGTTTGCCCCGGAGAATGAACCGGAGGGCAGGGAAAAGGTGATTATTGAGGGCTAGGCCACCGGCGGGATACGGGGTTTGCAGCCCCTGAGGGCTTTGATCAATGCAAGCGTTGCCCGGGCAGTGCACCATCATCAGGCGAGAGCAGGAACACTTCCTTGCCTCCCGCCCCTGAGGCAATCACCATGCCTTCACTGACGCCAAACTTCATCTTGCGCGGTGCGAGATTGGCGGCCATCACCACAAGACGACCGATCAGCTCAGCCGGGTCGTAGGCACCTTTAATGCCGGCAAAGACGTTGCGGCGTTCGTCGCCGCCGAGACTGAGCGTGAGTTGAAGCAATTTACGTGATTCAGGAACTTCTTTGGCATCAATGACCCTGGCAATGCGCAGGTCGGCTTTCATGAAATCCTCAAAGCTGATCTCCTGCGCTATAGGTTCCTCCCTGAGCGGTGCGTCACTGTCCTCCCGTGTTGCGGGTTGCGGATTTACTGATTCCCTCTCCAGGGTGGCTTCTTCTTTGCTTTCTTCGGTCATGGCTTGAACATTCTTCGGGTCGATGCGCTGCATCATGTGTTTAAATTTGCTGATCCTTGTTCCGGTGAGTGGTGTCTGGGCCTGTTCCCATGAGTTGACAGGCTCACCGAAAAACTTTCCCGTTTTTTCAGCAATATCCGGGAGGACCGGGGCGAGATAGGTTACCAATTGCCGGAAGAGGTTTAACGCCACGGTGCAGACGTCCCGGAGGTCCCCGGCTCTCGAGGGATCCTTGCGCAGTTCCCATGGGGCATTCTGCTCAACATATGGGTTTGCCCTGTCTGCAAGGTCGAGAATGCGGCGCATGGCCATGGAATAGTCACCGGCTTCATAGGCGGCAGCGATTGCCTCACCCTCGGCCGCGCCCGCTGCGAAGAGCCCGCCGTCATCGGGATAGGTCTCGGAGAGCCCGGTGTCGGCGACAAATTTGGCACACCGGCTGGCGAGGTTAACGACCTTGCCCACCAGGTCGCTGTTCACCTTTGTCGTGAAGTCCTCAAGGTTAAGGTCAATGTCCTCCACCTTGCTCGATAGCCGGCTGGCGTAATAGTAACGCAGTGCTTCGGGATTGAGATGCTTCAGAAAAGTAGCGGCACGGATGAGGGTGCCTTTGCTCTTTGCCATTTTCTCGCCGCCGACGGTGAGAAAACCATGGATGTGAATTCTTTCCGGTAATGAGTAACCGGCAACCTTCAGCATTGCCGGCCAGAACAGGGTGTGGAAATACTGGATGTCCTTGCCAATAAAGTGGTGGATCTCCGCATTGTTCCCGCGCCACCATGAATCGGGTTCTTCGCCTGCGAGTTCGCACCATTCGAGAGTTGCGGCAATATAGCCGATGGGTGCATCAAACCAGACATACCAGTAGTTGCCCGGGCTGTCCGGAATCTCGAAGCCGAAATAGGGAGCAGGGCGCGAGATGTCCCAGTCCTTGAGCTCTTTATTGAGGAAGTAGTTTTTCAGGTAGTTGGCACTTTCTTTGGGGAGCGTGCCGCTCTGGGTCCACTCCTCGAGAAAGCCATGAAGTTTCTCGACCCGGATAAAGAGATGTGATGCGCAGCGTAGCTCGGGGGCGGTTCCCGAGATTGTGCTGACCGGATTGATGAGTTCCCTGGGAGAATACGTTTCTCCACAGCTTGAACAGTTGTCGCCCGGCTGGTCGGGCGATTTACAGCGGGGACAACTCCCGCGGACCATACGGTCAGCGAGGAACATTCCTTTTTCCGTGTCGTAGAGTTGTTCGATCTCCTTTTCGACCACCATGCCCGCCTTGCGTAGTTCCTGCCAGAGCTGATTGCAGGCGTTGCGGTTTGCTTCACTGTTGGTGCTCCCGTAGTGGTCAAAGTGGATGGCAAACCCGGAAAAGTCCCGCCGGTGGGCTTCGGCCATCTCGGCAATCAGCTCTGTTTCCGGACGCTTTTCCTGATTGGCCCGGATCATGATGGCACTGCCGTGAGTATCATCGGCACACAGGTAAATGCAGCGGTTGCCCCGCAGTTTCTGGAAACGCACCCAGATATCAGTCTGGATATACTCGACGAGATGTCCTATATGAATGTGCCCGTTTGCATAAGGGAGGGCGGAGGTGACGAGGATCCTTCGCATACGAAGTGGTGTTTGGTGGACGGGTTTAGGTAAGCTCTAGAATAAAGGTACCGGATACTGAACAACGGTTGCCCACTGCTGACTACTCTTTCCTCATTTTGCCGCCGATTGCCAGAACAGTGACATTGGCCTTGGCGGCTTCAGCCTCTGCTGTTTTGCCGTCCTTTATGGTTATCTGCGAGAGGGCTGTCCATGCCAACTGGTCGTTGGGATGCAACTCAGTGGCTATCAGGCATTGCTCAGGTTATCAGCTATGATCGAGATGCCCGGCTCAGTTCCCGAAGATGTTCTGTGGCAGGACTACAGGGAGCGGGTTTGCATCTTTGCGTGCCTGCTTAAGCCAGGAGCGGAACAGCCAGAGTTTATAACTGGGGGAAAAAAGACCGCCACTTTTCAGTGATCTTGCAATATTGTCTTTTTTGTTCATCTGGGCGGCAGCACCCTCGTCCTTCACTGATTTCTCGGCGACATAAATCAGCATGCCGCCTTTTTCAGAATCGTGTTGAGGTTCACTGATCCGGCCGGCGACAGTGTCATTCACCGTATCCCTCAGCTTGGCGCTATTAATTTTCGGGTTGACCGGGGGGGTGCGAGCATAGGCGATCCTTTCAACGGTGAAATCCAGGGCTTCTGCCGCAGCCTTGAATGTGGCACCGTCTTTTGTCGAGCCAGTGAGTTTTTCCCTGGCGGATTTTAGTTTTTCGTCAATGGATTCAAGGGCTAAAGTCCCGGTAAGGGCTTCCTTGATCTGTTCCCGGGCTTGATCAAGGGTGAGGGGCTGCGGTTCTTCAATTCCGATAAGATGAACGATCCAGTGACCGGAGTCGTCGTTCGGAGTGATAATTTGTTTGCTGTTGGAGAGTTCGGCAAAAATGCGGCGAACTACCTGATCCTTGTCCTGCAGGTCCTCAGGTGGGTCGAGTTGACTGAAGGAATCAAGTTTCTGGTAAATAACCTCTGTTTTTGTAGCCTTTGACTTCTCGGTATATTCTCTGGCAACGGCAGCAAAATCGGCGTTCTCAGCGCGTGATTTTTCGAGGAACCCGGTGATAAAGGCAAAATATTCCTCATTGAGTGTTGCCTTTTCCTCCTCTGTCAGGACAGGAGTTGGTGGTGGAAGGGGTGTGGTTTCCGGCGCGGGTTCTGCAGCAGGTGGTGCAGCGGGAGTGGTTTCCGGTACGGGTTCTGCAGCAGGTGGTGCAGCGGGAGTGGTCTCCGGTACGGGCTCTGCAGCAGGTGGTGCAGCGGGAGTGGTTTCCGGAGCGGGCTCTGCAGCAGGTGGTGCAGCGGGAGTGGTTTCCGGCGCGGGCTCTGCAGCAGGTGGTGCAGCGGGAGTGGTCTCCGCTACGGGCTCTGCAGCAGGTGGTGCAGTGGGAGTGGTCTCCGGTGCGGGCTCTGCAGCAGGTGGTGCAGCGGGAGTGGTTTCCGGTGCGGGTTCTACAGCAGGTGGTGCAGCGGGAGTGGTCTCAGGAGCAGGGTTCGGATTTTCTTCTCCCTTGCATCCATCGGATTCCGGTGCGCGCTGTGGGGCAGGAGCAGGAGCGGGAGTGGTCCCCGGCGCGGGTTCAGGAACGGGCGGGGATACAGGAGCGGGAGTGGTCCCCGGCGCGGGTT
>JAYGGE010000149.1:0-27276 GCA_046581505.1 Verrucomicrobiales bacterium
TTTCCCAGTTCGCCATCGCCATGCCCCAGTAGGCCATTGCACAGTCCGGATCCTCTGCGGCAATGCCACGGAAAGTGCGCTCAGCCTCATAATACCAGAAGCCATGCAACTGCCCTATCCCCTGATCAAAGAATTGCTGTCCGTCCGGCCATGCAACGGTGATGGGAAAATGCACCTTGCCGGTGCCCTCAATCTTAACCGCACCCTGCCGGGGACCTTCATCAAATGCCGCTCCCGCATGGGAATGCCCCGGCGCGGGTTTCTCGCCGGCTTCCTCCTCAGCCAGTGCAAAGCCACTAAAACAGAGGAGCGCAATCCAAAACAGCAGACATTTCATAACCTCACAGCAATAAACAGCCACAGTGTGTGATCATACCGGCAGCAAAGCAAGCCCCTCGATCCAAATCCCAGGCTGGATACCCGGGGATTATCACAAGGAATCAACAGTGCCGGTCAATCAACTCACCCCTGAGTTTTCCCTGCACACTGCTGCAGTCAGCCCGAATCTGTGGCGACTTAGATGATCATGCCGGCAGCCACCGTCTCATTGGTCTGCTCATCAATGAGCACGAAGCTGCCGGTTATCCGGTTATCCTTGTAACTGTCGTAATAAATCGGAGCCGAGGTACGCAACTCAACGCGCCCAATCTCATTAAGGCCGAATTCCTTTTCATCCTCAACCTTGTGCAGGGTATTAATATTGATCTTGTAACTGAGTTCCCTGATGATCGCTTTTACCTCCTTGGTGGTGTGACGAAGAACATATTTAGCGCCTGTCAGCATCTTGTTATCGCCAAACCAGCATACCATTGCCCCTATATCCTGACCCTTTGCCGGGGGATTATTGGCTTTAACAATCATGTCACCACGACTGATATCAATGTCATCCTCCAGCAGGATGCTGCAGGATAACGGCGCAAAGGCTTCCTCAAGTTCCCTGTCAGCGGCATGGATTGCCTTGATTCGTGAAGTAAATCCCGAGGGCTGAACCCGCACCTCGTCACCGGGCTTGAAAACACCGCCGGCTACACGTCCCGCATAGCCGCGAAAGTCATGATATTCATCAGAGTGGGGGCGAATCACCCACTGCACGGGAAAACGGGCCTGCACGTGATTGTGGTCAGCACCGATGTATACGGTCTCAAGGTGATAAAGCAGAGTGGATCCGGAATACCAATCCATGTTCACGGATTTCTCAACCACATTATCACCGTGCAAGGCACTGATCGGAAGGAACGAAACATCGATCAGGTTGTTCAGTCGTGACGAGAATTCCTTGAACCTGGCAACAATCCCATCGTATACCTCCTCACTGTAGTCGACCAGATCCATCTTGTTCACGGCAACCACCACATGCTGGATGCGCAGCAGGTCTGCTATAAACGAGTGCCTGCACGTCTGTTCAATCACGCCCTTGCGTGCATCGACCAGGATGATCGCAAGATTCGCAGTGGAAGCCCCGGTCACCATATTGCGGGTATATTGAATATGCCCGGGCGTGTCAGCGATGATGAACTTGCGTTTGGGCGTGGTAAAGTAGCGGTAGGCCACATCAATGGTGATGCCCTGTTCACGCTCAGCCTTCAAGCCATCGGTCAACAGAGCAAGGTTCACATTTTCATCACCACGGCGCTTTGAAGATGTCTCGATCGCCGCCAACTGATCTTCAAAAATATTCTTGGAATCGTAGAGTAAGCGCCCAATCAGTGTCGATTTACCGTCATCGACCGAACCGGCGGTGGTAAAGCGCAACAGGTCCACGCCGGGGGAATCACCGGTCTGCGGCAAAATACTCGGTTCAGTATCGGGCATCAATCAAAGCTGCTTAAAAATAACCTTCCTTCTTGCGATCCTCCATCGCTGTTTCCGAGCGCTTGTCATCGACGCGTGTGCCACGCTCGGTCTGCCTTGCCGCGGCAACCTCAGCAATGACATGCTCCAAGTCGACAGCTGAGGATTCCACCGCCCCGGTGCATGTGGCATCACCAATGGTACGGAAACGAACGCGTTTCTTCTCGACCCTCTCGCCCTCCTGCACAGTGACGAACTCCGTCACCGCAAGCAGGGATCCCGCTCGCTCGAAGACTTCACGTTCATGGGCAAAATAGAGCCCCGGAAGATCGATCCCCTCATGCCTGATATATTGCCAGATATCCATTTCCGTCCAGTTGGACAGGGGAAAAACCCTGAAGTGTTCACCGTGATGCTTGCGCCCGTTGAAGATATTCCAGAGTTCAGGCCGCTGGTTCTTCGGGTTCCACTGTCCAAACTCGTCCCTGTGGCTGAAAAAACGTTCTTTGGCACGGGCCTTCTCCTCGTCACGGCGCCCGCCTCCCAGGGCAGCGTCATAACTGCCTGCTTCCAGAGCATCAAGCAGTGTTACCGTCTGCAATGCATTACGGCTTGCGTTCGCCCCCCTTTCCTCAATGGCTCGTCCCGAGTTAATGGAGTCCTGCACCAATGCGACCTCAAGCCGGGCACCTATCTTTTTCACGAAGCTGTCCCGATATTCTATGGTCTCGGGAAAATTGTGGCCGGTATCCACATGAAGCAGCGGGAAAGGCAACCTTGAGGGATGAAAGGCCTTATGCGCAAGGTGCGCCATGACAATGGAATCTTTGCCTCCGGAAAACAACATCACGGGTTTCCCAAACTGTGCGGCGGTCTCGCGCAGGATAAAGACAGCCTCACTCTCAAGCTGTTGAATATGACTGAGCCGGTATGAATGCATCTTGCTGGAGTCAGTATATTGAGGATGAAGACCGGGTTGCGGAGGGTGCGCAATTTGTACCTGAAATGTAATTTCTCGAAATGTTTAAATTCCCTGCCCCAGGAAAGTGTGGATTCCACACTCGGTCTTCTCGAAGCCTTCCCAGCGCCCGGCTCTTTCATGCTGCCCTTCGTCCACCGGCTTGGTACAAGGCCAACAGCCTATTGATCGGTAGCCGCGATCATGGAGGGCATTATAAGGAATCCCCTGCTCTCCAAGGTATTCCCAAACGTTTTCGCGGGACCAGTTGATCATCGGGTTGAACTTGAGAATGTAGCTGCCCCGCAATTTATCGAACTGGTAAAGTTCAAGGATCCCGGTATTCTTTCGTTGCTCCGATTGGCCGCGGCGCACACCGGTGATCCAAACATCCAGTGTGGCTAATTTCGCCTGCAGGGGCAATACCTTGCGCATCTGGCAACAACTGTCCGGACGGGTCTTCCAGAGCTCATCTCCCATGGTGTTGGCCTGCTCCTCGATTGTCTGCTCTGGCGTAATATCTTCAATATCAACACTCCAGTAATCCTCCAGACGTTTTTTGAGTGCGATCGTCTCGGGAAACAAAAAGCCGGTATCAATGGTGAAAATCGGAAAATCAAGATCTGCTTTCCGTGCATGATCAATAATTACCAAACCCGATCCCTGAAAACTTGTGCCGATAGCCGCCTGTTTTCCAAAAGTTTCCCAACACCAGATTAGCACTTCCTTAAGTGTTTTATTATCAAGCTTATGTGACAAATCTTGTACATCTAGATCTGGCTTACTATCAAGAGTGAACGCCATTGCTTTGTTCGGTCAAGGAATTGGAAATAATACACCTTATTCCCTATAGGTAAAGTATAGATTATCTTTATCATATTCCCCGGAGAATGAATCGGCAACAATCAATAAATGAGGGGTTGCCGCCCTGCTGACTGTTCAATGAGCAACAGGGAGTTCTCCGCAAGACCAAACAAACCGGAACCCCTGAATTCACAAGCTTCACTTGAACTGCCCAACTGCTTTACAATTACTGATCGCCGCCCTATACTCCGCGCCGCATGGTTGGTTTTTTCATTGGATTCCTCACTGTTGTACTGGCGCTGGTATGCCTGTTGATGGTTTTCATTGTACTCATGCAGAAACCTAAGCAGGAAGGACTTGGTGCGGCATTTGGTGGTGGTGTTACTGACCAGATGTGGGGCGCGGATGCCAGCAACATCCTGCAGAAGATTACAGTTTGGCTGGCCGTGATGTTCTTTGTCATCACCATGCTGCTCGCCGTCCTCGTGGGGATTCAACAGAAAGCAAGAATCAATAAAGAAAGCATCACACAATCAACAGTCCCCGAAAATCCGCCAGGTGGCGGTAGCAACTCCAGTGCCGGCTTGCCCCCTTCCTTTCCTCCACCTGAGTCAACGAATACTGCAACAACAACTCCTATAAAAATTACCCCTGCTGCCAAGGCTGAGGATCCTGCTGCCAAAACCGAGGACCCTGCTGCCAAGGCTGAGGACCCTGCTGCCAAGACCGGTGATCCCCCTCCACAAGTCGAAAAAGATTCTGCTGCAACAGGTGACGAAACCCCTGCAACTGAAGCCCCGGCCAAACAGCCGGCCACCTCTACACCGGCGCCGCCAACCCCCTGAAGCGTTAAGGCGCGGCTATTTCCCCGCCGGCCCATCCGATGAGAGTGCCGTGGGGGAGAATTAGCCAGTTCGCCGCTTACCTTGGCTATCGGGCATTTGAGGGATTGCTTAAAACCCTGCCGCTGCCCTTCGCCTTCTCAGCAGGAAAACTGCTCGGCTGGTGCTCTTACTACCTTCTGGGATATTACCGTCAACTGGCACACCGCAACCTCAGGCATGCCTTTGGAGAAGAAAAAACCGAAATCGAAATCCGCACACTTGCACATCAGGTATTTTCAACTCTCGGTGCAAACCTGTTGAGCAGTATCAAGCTTTCAACAATGCGTGAAGAAGCTATCTACAGGCATGTTGAGTTTGATGGTCAAGAAAATATCAGGGACTGTATTGACCAGGGACGGGGTTTTATCTACCTGATAACCCATCTTGGCGCTTGGGAAATCCTTGCCCAGGTCAGCGTGGTCGCCCCTGGAATCCAGCGCGCCACCCTTTACCGGCCCCTTTCAAACCCTTATTTAAACGCGCATATCCTTCGGCGTCGTGAACGCACCGGACTGAAGGCCTTTGACCGCAAGGATGGCTTTGCTGCCCCAATGACCCACCTGCGGGAGGGCGGCACCATTGGTGTCCTGGTCGATCAGCACGCAGGTGATCGGGGAAATTGGTGTCCGTTTTTCGGTCGCCTCGCATCCACATCAAGCCTCGCCCCCCTGATGGCCGCACGCACAGGTGCGGCGATGTTCCCCCTGTCAATCACCACCGTTGGCCATGCCTGCTGGAAAATGCGTATTGGCAAGCCACTCGAGCCGGTCAAGGGGCAGCCTGTTGCAACAACAGCGGCAAAAATCAACCTCCTGGCGGAGGAAATCATTCGCCAGTCACCACGGGATTGGTTCTGGGTTCACAACCGTTGGAAAACACCGACTCCAAAATTCCTCCTCGCTCAATACAGGCGCGGTTATTCGCTCCCCGAGAACATGTCTGAGGCAGAGCTTAAGCCGTTTAAAATCCTTATCCGCTCTCCCAACCCACTCGGGGATGCGTGCATGTCGGTGCCGGCGGTACGCGCAATTAAACGCGGCCGCCCGGACGCTGAACTGAGTGTGCTGTGCCCTGAGAATCTCACCACGTTCTGGAATAATGTGGAAGATGTTGCCCATGTAATTCCCCGCTCCAAATCAGCAAGCAACCGCTCAATCGGGAAAATCCTGCGCACAGCAGGGCCCTATGATGTCGCCATCCTGCTGCCTAACTCAACCCGTTGCGCCATTGAGGCAAAAAAGGCCGGAATCCCCCATATCGTCGGCTATCCGGAAAAATGGCGCAACAGGATGATCCACCAGAGGATTCCACCAAGGGATGCTTCAGCAGGTCCCCGCCCACACCACATTACCCACTATCTGAAAATTGCTGAAACAATCGGTGCCGACCTCTCAGACAAGACAATCTTCCATCCTCCAGCCGAAAAACCAAACCCGGAACCAGGCCGCATCGCAATCAGCGCCGGTGCGGATTACGGGCCGGCAAAATGCTGGCCAACCGAGCGCTTCATTGCCGCTGCCAACCATATAAGTGAGGGGCACCCGGATGCAAATTTCGTGCTCCTTGGAACCAAATCCGAAATCCAAACAGGAAAACACATCGCCGGTGAACTCGGTAATTGCTGCAAAGACCTGACAGGCAAGACAAACCTGAAGGAACTCATCAATGAACTCAGGCGCTGTGTGTTACTGATCACCAATGACACCGGCAGCATGCACCTCGCAGCCCATCTTGGAGTTCCCACCGTGGCAATATTCGGTTCTACTGAACCCGCATGGACCGGGCCCATTGGTGAGGGACACGAAGTACTGCGCCATCATGTCCCATGCAGCCCCTGCTTCCTGCGTCAATGCCCAATTGATTTCAGCTGCATGAAAGAGATTACCCCGCTTGAAGTCGCCGGAGCAGTTGATGATATTCTCAAGCGTCTCGCATGAGGGCATTTATTTTTCATGTTGTCGCCGCATCTGCCTCGGGTAGAATATCCGCGGTTGTCCAGAGACTATGGATTATCGACTGACGAATCCGCCAGGGCCTGACGGCAGCAACGGCAGTTTGTTCGACAATGCTGTAGTTCTCTGGCAGCCATTTTTTTTTGCTGCTAGCCGGAACTGTCCCCTGTAATTCCAAAATCAATCACAGGGATAGCTTCCTGCAATTCACGTATCCTGGGTGACTCGTTGAGCAAATCATCAGGAGCACCCCGCCACTCAACGATCATCTTCTCCGGGTTACGCCGGTTTAACGCACTGGAATAGTATCCCCTCCCGGGATCCGCAACATCCGAATCCCGAATCTCGAAGTGGAGGTGTGCCGGGTAACGCCCGGCGGCACCGCCAACATCACCCACCAATTCACCCCTTCTCACCAACATCCCGACCCCGATATGAATCGACTCAAGATGGGCATAAACCGTCTGCATGAGGTGCCGTCCACTGCCACTTCCAAACGCATGCTCAATAATCACCATGTTGCCCCAAGTGCCAGATGCGCGGCCGGCAAACACGATCCGTCCTGCCGCTGCGGCATAAACCGGGTCACCCAGGTCAGTATCCCCGCCGCCGATACCATTGAGGTCATCGGCAAGGTGATTACCGCCAAACCCCGGGTTAAACTCCATGAATGGCTGCGCATTGTAAGTCAGCGCACCGTGTTCGGACCCGACAGGGCTGTCAAACCTCGTTGCCTGCGGACTGCGTGCTGCGTCAATGGGCCGGACAAAGAAAAACCTGCTGTCAGCGGCAACTGCCTGACCAGCGGCAGTGAAATGAGGACGCCAGGCCTCATAATCCCTCAGGATAACCCATTTCTGCTCCAAGGGTGTCTTATTCAGGGCAATTGCAATGACAATGAACACCAATACGGCAAAAAGGATTGCCGGGACCGCCACTGAAAACTTCAAACCTTCAAGAAATCGTCGTGGCGGCAGGTATTTGACGCTACCATTGCGGCGGTGGAAAGTGGACACCATACCAAAATGCCTTATGACTCCAGAAGTGCGAGAAAAAATCCAAGTTCTTTTTGATCTGAAGGGCCTGCGCATGACGCATCCGCGACAGGTCATACTTGATGCCGCTTTCTCAGATCGGGGTGATCACTTCACCGCCGATGAGCTGTTTGAAAAAGCACGTGCCCTGGACAACGGGGCATCCCGGGCCACACTCTACCGAACTCTGACACTCCTTGTGGAAAGCGGTTTACTGCATGAAATCGACCTCGGCAAGGGCGTCACCTCTTACGATCCCAACTTTATCGACAACCCAGACCATAATCACCTGATATGCATGGACTGCTCTGAAGTGATAGAATTTGAGGATCAACATCTCAGCGTGCTTGGGGATTGCATCACCCACCGCCTCGGTTTCACGCCCACTAATAAAACCATCCAGATTAAAGCCAACTGCGAAGAGCTGCGCCGCACGGGCTCTTGCGTCAACAAGACGGACTAGACATCCCTTCCCGCCTCCAACTATCAACACTCTCATGTGGAAAGGCCGTTTTAAAGAAGCCACGTCTTCATTGCTGACCAAATACGGGGAATCAATATCCTTCGACTGGCGGCTTTATAGACACGATATCGCCGGCTCATGTGCTCACGCCCGGGCACTTGAACGCAGGGGAATCATCAGCAGTGACGAACTGGATGAAATCATCGGTGGACTTGAAGCCATTGAACATGAAATCACCTCAGGGAAATTTGAGTTCGATATTGAACTCGAAGCCATCCACATGAACATCGAGGCCGCCCTCACCAAGCGGATAGGAGATGCCGGTGCCAAATTGCACACCGCACGCAGCCGCAACGATCAGGTCGCGCTCGATATACGGCTCTACTGCCGCGATGAAACAGCCCGCATGGTGACAAGACTTCGCAATATGCAGAGCTCACTCGTCAATTGCGGCGGAAAATTCAGCGAAGCCGTATTGCCCGGCTACACTCACCTGCAGCGCGGGCAGCCCATACTCTTTGCACATCACCTGCTCGCCTACGTTGAGATGCTCGAGCGTGATGCCGGACGCCTTGGGCACTCCATGGAACGTATCAATGTGATGCCTCTGGGCTCCGGCGCACTTGCCGGCAGCACCATCGCACTCGACCGGGATTTCATTGCCGGGCAACTCGGCTTCAAGACAATCAGCCAAAACAGCATGGATGCTGTCAGTGATCGTGACTTCGTCGCCGAGCTTTTGTTTAACCTGGCAATGATCGGTGCACACCTTTCACGACTCAGTGAGGACATTATCCTGTGGTGCAGCACCGAGTTCGGATTCGTCACCCTGGGCGACGCGCACACAACCGGATCAAGCCTGATGCCACAAAAGAAAAATCCCGATATCGCGGAACTCACACGCGGAAAATCCGGACGACTTTACGGCAACCTGATGTCGATGCTGACAACCCTGAAAGGATTGCCAATGACGTACAACCGCGACCTGCAGGAAGACAAGGAACCCCTGTTCGACTCGATCGACACAACGGGTGCCGCATTGGATATATTCGCCGAGATGATTGACGGCATGCAGGTCAATGAAGCCACTACCCGCAAAGCCTGCAGTGACCCCCTTCTGTTTGCCACCGACATCGCCGACTACCTTGTAGAAAAAGGGGTTGCGTTCCGTACGGCACACGAGGCCGTCGGCAGGCTCACTGCTTACTCCGTTGAACATGGTGTGCCTTTCCCGGAAATTAAGCTGGCTACTTATCAGGAATTCTCGGTGGAGTTCGAGGAATCCGTCTTCTCATTATTCGAGATCGGCGCCGCGCTTGCAGCACGGACAGCAATCGGGGCACCCTCGCCGGAGAATATTGCAGAAAGGCTGTGCTACTGGAAAAATAAGCTGGAAAAGGGTTGATCCAGGATCCAGCCTCCTCTCCGGGAAATTCCTTTTCAAGGGTTAATAATCAGTTTTCCCACGACATCCTCAACGCCAACCGGGTAATTTCCTCAATCACACTTGATCCCAGAATAATTGCAATTTGCGGGGAGTGGCTTATCAAATCTGCCCGTCCCGTCTCCTGAAGGGACCATTAAATCGCAATGTTTTTCCTGCAGAAACTCTTCAAGCTTGGCACTACTGCCGCGGCCAAAAAGTTTGGCGACACCGAAAAGCCTTTCCTCGATCATCTTGAGGATCTGCGCGGCACCCTGATGAAGGTGATCGGGACTCTGGTGATCTCAACAATCATCGCGTTCATCTTCTACAAGGACCTTATCAATATTATCAACTATCCCGTCGAGCAGGCAGGATACGATGCGAGATTACTGGTGCTCAGTCCCTTCGAGGGCTTCATGAGCGTACTCAAGATCTGTCTCTATTCCGGCCTCATCCTCTCCTTCCCGATCCTCCTCTACTTTATTGGCGAATTTGTCATCCCCGGCCTCAATAAGAAAGAAAAGAAACTCATTATCCCGGTCATCATCGCCAGTTTCCTGCTGTTTGCCTCCGGCGTGCTGTTTTCCTACTTCGTCGTCATCCCGCGGGCGCTGGCATTCTTCCAGGAGTTCAATAGAGGCGTCGATATCTCCACTGAGCTGAGGTTCAAATATACCGTCTCCTTCGTGACCATGCTCAGCCTGGTATTCGGGCTGTGCTTCGAGCTCCCGGTGGTCGTCATGTCCCTGGTAAAACTCGACCTCCTCAACTCGAAGATGATGCGCTCCACGCGTTCTTACGCCATTGTTGCCATGTTCATCCTCGCGGCAGTAATCACGCCGACACCCGATATCTTCACCATGTCCCTGCTCGCGGGCCCCATGGTGCTGCTTTACGAACTGTGCATATGGATGGCGTGGTGGCTTGAGCGCAAAACCACAAAGCGTGAAGCCAGGGAAAACGAGGAGGAACGCCTGGCCCTCATTGAACGCCTTAAGAAGCAAAAACAGCGCAAGGGGGCACAGGATGCCGACATCAAAGATCCTGAAAGCGCGAGTAATGATTCAGCAGCAGCGGGAACCCGGCCATATGACCCTGACAACGAGGCGGTTTACGGGGACGAGACAAGCGATGGCGGGGACCAGGAAAATGACGCGGATGACGACGGCAGTGCGGCATTCGACGAGTATCACACCGGGCTACAGGATGATAAGACGGAAACCGACCCCAGCAGTGACGCAGTTTGGGGAAATGCCGGCCACGAGGTAAGCGAGAGCGACTCTGATGAGGATTCCGATCAACACGATACTGACCCCGATCACGACCCGGATCACTACGACCACGGTTACCACGACGACGGCTACTACAGCGGCCCGACCGAGGAGTTGAAACGCTCCCTGCGTGAAGACCTCAAGGCGGAGCTTAAGGAGGACCTCAAGGCGGAGCTTAAGGAGGACCTCAAGGCGGAGCTTAAGGAGGACCTCAAGAATGAACTCAAGGAGGACCTCAAGAATGAACTCAAGGAGGACCTCAAGGAGGACCTCAAGAATGAACTCAAAGAAGACATCATTGAGGAAATCAAGAAATCGCTAAGCGACGAACAGGAAGAGGATTCATCCTAGAAAAGCGAACTGCCGCAGCGTGAACACTCTTCTGACTGCTGAATAGAGCCGGCAACCCGACTAGGGATCGAGCCGGTAAAGGGAAGAGGCAATACCAGAGCAAATAAAAAAATCCTGCAGGCGCAAGCCAGCAAGAGGCTGAGCTTTAAAAGAAGCTACGACTTGTAGCGCAAACGCTTCTTGTGGCGGTTCGCACGCATACGCTTGCGGCGTTTGTGCTTATTGGTCTTGGTCTTCCTTCTTTTCTTGAGTGAACCCATTGGATTGTTTCAGGACTCCCGGCAGAACCGGGGGAGGCTTATACCATCGATGACCCGCTTTCGCTAGGCATTTTTACCTTTCAATTGCCATCAGGGACAAATCAACACGCGTTCGACCAAGAGATTTGTTGCCAGCCTCCTGCGAACTTATTCCTACAACACCAGCTTATTGAGCGGATATTCGATGATCCCCTCCGCCCCAAGCGCCTTAAGTTGTGGAATTAATTCACGCACCACGGCCTCGTTCAGCACAGTTTCAATTGCCATCCAGTCCTCATTGGCAAGCCTGGATACCGTTGGATTGCGCAATGCCGGAAGTTTCTCAAGCAGTGCATCCAACTTGGCCGAGGGAATATTCATCTTCAGGCCAACCACATCACGTGCCGCCTGCGCAGCAGTCAGTAGAAGCGCCATATTATCCATCTTTGAACGTTTCCAATCATCCGCAGCCGCTGTTTTATTGGCAATGAACTGGGGGAAAGATTCCATCAGCGTATCCACGATGCGCAGTTTGTTTGCCCGCAGGGATGAACCGGTCTCGGTAACATCAACAATCGCATCAACTAATTCCGGAACCTTGACCTCAGTGGCTCCCCAGCTGAACTCCACCTCGGCATTAACGCCCTTACTTTCCAGGAAATCTGTGGTAACGCCAACGTTCTCGGTCGCGATGCGCTTGCCCTCGAGGTCTTCCACCTTCTGCACCGGCGAGTCCTCCGGCACCACCAGCACCCAGCGCGTTGGATTACTTGAGGCACGGCTATAGGCCAGGTTGCACATGACCTCGACATCAGCCCGGTTCTCCGCGATCCAGTCCTTGCCTGTGATACCACAGTCAAGAAAACCATGATCCACGTAACGACCGATTTCCTGGGCACGGATCAGGCGCAGTTCCAGCTCGGGATCATCAGAGGTCGGGCGATAGGACCGCGAAGAAACGCAGATATTCCACCCGGCCTTCTCAAAAAGGTCGAGTGTAGCCTGCTGCAGGCTGCCTTTCGGCAAACCCAGGGTTAACTTTCGGGATGACATGATACAAAGTTATTCAGATAACTCGGGGCGGATAGATTGCGCCCGCTCACCGACGCTGTCAACGGTCGGAAGTGAAAGTCGGCTACAATAGTGCAGGGGCAGCACGCGCTAGCCCTCCACCCTCAAGCGCACGAAATAATGGCTGTCCATATTGACCTGAAAAGGCGTGCGCCAAACCTCAGTCCGTGTACCGTCACCATGGCGGATTATCGAGTAGGGAACAGTCGGGAATACGTTCCAGGTCTCAAGATCTTCGGAAAATTCAACAAAGTAGCGCAGATCCTCGGCAGCAACCTGACGACGGAAAGTAAATGTCATATATTCCCCGGTGTCTTCACCCTCGGTAAACTGACGTCTATCGACCTGCGGGCCTGCCTCAGTGGATGAAACCCCCGGATTTGTTGCCAACGCGTATTCAAGCAGGTTATTCAGCCCATCGTCATCCGCATCATTATTCAACCCTGCCTCATCGCCAAGGCCGTTGGCCACCGCCCAACTCGAAAAATCAATGCCGTCATTCGTCCCGGGAGATCCACCCGGCAAGCGACTGGCACGCCATGCAGAAGGGTCAGCGTAATCAATCGTTTGCAAAGTGGCCGGGGCATTCAAAGTCAAACTGAATCCCTCGCCATCCGTTCCTTCCGGCCACGGCAACTTGTCTCCATAGGTAAATTCTATAATCGGAATCCCGGCACCAAACGACAATCTTAGGTTTTCCCCGCTGTTATCGAGCTTGTTGTCGGTTGCCCATTCTCCGGCAACAGGCAATCCTCTCCCGTACCGCGATTCAAAAGCATCCTGATTTTTCACCACCAGCACATACGAGCCGGCGGCAATGACGGTGCCGGGTGCAAAATCAAAATCTATTCCCTTGGTAAACCGCACATCAGTAAGGTCAACCTCAAGGGCACTGATATTGTGCAGTTCAATGAATTCAAAATCAGAAGCTTTCCACCCCTGTAGCTCTTCTGCAGAAGTTGATGCCTGCGGATGGTAATGAATCTCACTGATGCGCAAGGCATCAACATACGCACTTATATCCGGGCTGGATGCAATAAACTCCACAGCTGCCGACCAGTGACTCCAGCGACCCTCAATGTCCTTGTGACGAACCCTTGCCCGGTATCTGGAACCGGGGCGTACGGCCCGCGCCGGGTAATCCAGCGCAGCGGTGAAATGGTCGAGTTCACCACTTTCCCAACCAGCCTCAATCTCGTATTTCGGTCGCTCGATCTTGTTCAAATCCTGTGGCCGTGTAACCTCTGCCAACCGCCATTCCATTGCCGCAAAACCCGACCCGGAAGGGCTTGAGTAGGCAGAGGAAACGAAGCGAAGAGCGTTGACCTGGAAACCGGGGCTCCCGCCGTAGGTGATGGCAGGTGTATTTGGAATTTGCGACTCATCGGCATTGAGAATACTTGAACGCATATAGGAGCGCTGGGAGGCGATGTAATCCTTAACGTGCCCGATCATGTTGCCGAAATTGCGCGGTGAAACCTCCTGCCAGTAGCGGTTGTGGCCGGCTTTGCTAGAATTCACGTAGCTTGAGCTGAGTATCGGGTTGGTGTCCCACATTTCCTTGTCCGCATCAACAAAGCTCCTTGCCCGCCCGGGCGTGTATACAAACTGCGCAATCTCATCAAGCAGCAGCCCGGTCTGCTCATCATTGAACAACAGGTCCATAATCTCGCGGGTGCGATTGCGGTAACCCAGCGCAAAGTGGGGAATATTCAAGACCCGCGAACTGAGCGGCCCCCTGGTTCCACCTCCCCCGTAATGGGTGGTCCAAGTCAGGTCAAGGTCCCAATTGAGCACTTGCCACTTGCCCGAGTGCGGATCCTCCGGGTTCTCGGGACGGTGGAAGTAAAAGTAATTCTTGCCGGCATGAATATCGTAATCATGGATCGCCGTGGCAATGGCGCGAAAGCTGTAGTAATCCTCCAGCACCAGGCGCTCCTCCCACCACTGCTGACTCTGGGTAGAATTCTTGTAGGCAAAAAAAGCATTCAAGTCAGAGCGGTTATCCGGTTGTTGGGATCCCTGATTATTCAGCGTGCCTGTCCCTCCCTCCATCTTGTAGAGGTTCCCATCCGGCAAGTCATGCTCACTGAGAAACTGACCGTCCATCTGCTCAATCGCCATGTAGAGGCCCTGGAAATCATCGTCGAAACGCGATGCACCCGACCCGGTCTCGCTGACATGCTCAATCATGCGAAAATGAACATAGTGGGTCTTGGATGCCGGGTTTCCTGCCAGGTTATGCAGCTTGAAGCCTGCTCCCTCAAAAAGTCCCTGCTCACCACGCTGTGCAAAATTCCCCTGTTGAATAAGAGCTGAGAAATTCAGTTTGTCCCAGCTGCGCTTGTATTTCTCGTTATAATCATCCCGCGCCTGGAAACGGTGCCCGCGATGAAAATCAAACTTCCACATGTTCTTGCCCATCGCGTAACGCCACACTCCACCACGTGCGCGGAAGCGAACATGGTCATAGACCTTCCCCTCAGAGACGAGCGCACCGGTCCAGCGATAATCGCTGCCGCCATAACTGGAGGTACTGGCACTGGGGATGTGCTGTGATTCCTCATGCTCCTCACGGGTGGTAATCAGGTGATAAACCTGCACCGGCTCCAGTTCGGAGAAGTCGTAGGAAGTATTACCGGCCGTCCAGACCGGCACACTGCCGTAGACGAAGTATGCAAAGTTGAGTCCATTATCGTCTGTGTAGGGACAGCGAATCCCAACCCCGGCGGCATCAACAGCCACGATACGATAGCGAATGAGGCGCCGGTGTAGATGCAGGGAAGCCGGCATTGTCACGCTGTAGACATCATCCGTGCCGGACAGGTCGCCACCACTGCCATCATCGAACATCGGCAAGCTGGTCCAGAGTGTCGCATAACGCGGGTCATCATGCTTAATGTAATCGCCAGGCTCAACCACCTGATACTGGAGCGTGACTGAGGTGATGCCGTCCGGGTCGGTAGCCTTGGCACTGATCAGCACCTCCTCCCCGGGAAAGATACTGCTGTCCTGACCCGGAACGCGATCAATCGGAACGTGCCGGACCTGGCGCAATTGTGGTGGCGCATTCAATGCGAAAGATCTGTTCTGTGCGCCGGGCGTGGGACCTTTTGCCGATGAACTGCCACCAACACCGCCAATCAACTCAAGATCAAAACTGATATCACTGCTGC
The DNA here is from genome assembly GCA_046581505.1 of Verrucomicrobiales bacterium. Lineage (GTDB taxonomy): Bacteria > Verrucomicrobiota > Verrucomicrobiia > Verrucomicrobiales > DEV007 > CACIUL01. The sequence continues at coordinate 15,421 of JAYGGE010000149.1, forward strand.
TGGTATTTGCTTGATGGATTTCAACCCCAATCACGTTGGTTCCCTCAACAAACAGGCTTGGCGAGACATCATGCTCGAAAAACGTATCCTCTGCGCCCCCTCCCTGGGTGCCGCTGGCCAGCGTCTCCGCAGTAATTATGCCGGCCGGCATGGTATCGCGGAAGGCCTCGACACCGTTCACATAAACGACAGCCCCATCATCACGAACCAGACGGAACTTCATGTTCGAAAACCCGGCCAGACCGGCAATGGACACAACCCTCCGGAAATACGTAGTCACCGCACGCGGGGTGGTGCTGAAATCACCATCACCATCGCTTACCAGCGTGGCTTCATCTCTTTCGTTATAGCCTAGCTGCGAAGGACCACTCGCCCAGGCTGCGTTGTTCCCGCTGTCCGTGGTCCAGTTCGTTCCGGTAAGATCGCTGTCGTCATCCAGGTATTCCCAAACATCCCCGGATTTCACAAAAGTCACCGGCCCGCCGCCCACAACCGCCGTGGTAACGGGAAAACCCGATGCCCTCCAGCTGCCTCCCAGGTCGTTATCCAGCAATGGATTTATCAGCTCAATTGACGGACTCGCAGACGGTGAGCCCACTTCATCCCCGACAGTCGGCCACGGAAATCCGAGAGCATAATCCACTTCATCAATCTTGCTTCCCGACAAATCACGCAAGGTGATCTTCTCACCCGAGTTCTTCAGCGAAGTGTTATTCCTGAATGGTCCATCCGCCCCATCCACACCGAAATACGAGCTCATCACTGCGGGATCCTCAGCAATCACCAGGTAGCCTCCCGCCCTAAGCGTTGTAGCGACGGGAAAAGTATAATCAATTCCATTGGAAAAATACCATCCGGAAATGTCAACGGCAGCATCCCCGGGATTGTACAATTCGATAAACTCCGCGCGTAATGTCTTGTCATCCTCATCGTGATGAATTTCATTAATCACGACCCCGGGCAGCTTGGGAATGAAAGTTAACAGGAAGCAAGGCAGGATGACTCCTGCAAAGAAAGGGGGAATTCTCATGAGCAAAATCGGTGGGGTTTACTGAAGGTAACTGCGAAGCCACCCTTCAGCAAGCGCCCCGGGAAATCCCCACGCTGGACGCTATATTGCCTGAATTTGCAAACGCAGGAAGCATCATTACTCCATTTTCAGTTCTTGCAGCACGGCCCCATCACTCTAACATGGCGCGCAACATGAGTGATCTTAACACTACTGCCCTCACTGAAGCCGCCAATACAGCCCGTGGGCTGGCCATCGACGCAATTCATAAATGTTCATCGGGTCACCTTGGCTTGCCGCTGGGTGCCGCCGAGATCGGTTCAGCCCTCTTCGGTCAGGCACTTCGCTGCAATCCCGGGACCCCCGACTGGATCAACCGCGATCGCTTCCTGCTCTCCGCCGGGCATGGCTCCATGTTTCTTTATGCCTGGCTGCACCTGGCAGGTTACGATCTATCGCTTGAGGAAATAAAGAATTTCCGCCAACTCGGGAGCGCCACGCCAGGCCACCCGGAATATGGCGAAACTCCCGGGGTCGAGGCCACCACCGGCCCGCTCGGCCAGGGTATCGGGAATGCTGTCGGATACGCCGTTTCAGGTAAGATGGCCGCCGCCCGCTTTAACACTCCCCAACACACAATATTTGACCACCACGTATTCGCACTCGCCGGGGACGGCTGCCTGCAGGAAGGCGTGACCGGCGAGGTAGCTGCCTTTGCGGGACACTTCCAGCTCGACAACCTGATCCTGCTCTACGATTCAAACGATGTCACCCTTGATGCCATGGCGGTCAAAACACAGAGTGAAGACACTGCCGCACGCTTTAAGGCGATGGGCTGGGATGCCAAGAGCATCGATGGTCATGACATTCCTGCCATTGTAAGCGCAATTGAAAATGCCAAGTCCAATGACAATGGCCGCCCGAAGCTCATTATCTGTAAAACCGAAATCTGCCGTGGCATTCCCGAAGTCGCCGGCACCGCGGCAGGCCACGGTGAAGGTGGCGCGAAATTCGCTGAGTCCGCACGTCATGGGCTCGGTTTGCCGGAAGAAGCCTTCCATGTCCCGGACACCGTGCGCGACTATTTCAACAGGCACCGGGCAACGCTGGAAACCGGCTACAAAGAATGGCGAAATATCTACGAAGACTGGTCACGGGCCAATCCTGATCAGGAAGAGCTTCTCACCGAGGCACTCAAGGGATCGGTTCCCTCCGACTTGCTGGAGCAAATCCCCGAGTTTGACCCCGGGGCAAAGCTCGCTACCCGTGCCGCCGCCGGCGAGATCCTGCAACCGGTTGCTGAAGCCATGCCAATGCTGGTCTCCGGCAGTGCCGACCTCTATGGATCAACAAAGAACTACATTAAATCCGCCAAAGATTTCGAGCCGCAAAACGGTACTCCTGAGGGCCGTAACATCTGGTTCGGTATTCGCGAACACGGCATGGGCGCCATCATGAACGGCATCGCCTATGATGGCATTTTCCGTGCCAGCGGTGCCACCTTCGCGGTTTTTGCAGACTACATGCGTCCCTCTATACGTCTTGCCGCTCTTGCCCATCTCCCGACAATCTATATTTTCACCCACGACTCGGTCGGTGTCGGGGAAGACGGGCCCACCCACCAGCCGGTGGAGACTGTCAGCGGTTTGCGGGTTATTCCCGGCCTTGACGTGCTCCGGCCGGCCGACCCGGAAGAAACCGCCGGCGCATTTGCTGCCGCGCTGCAACGCACTGACGGCCCCAGCGCCCTGATGCTAACCCGTCAGGGAGTACCGCCACTCAACCAGGTGAATGCAAAAACACGGCGTGAGGGTGTCCAGCGCGGTGGCTATATCCTGAAAAGCGAGAAGGGACAACTTGAGGTCATCCTGCTGGCCAGCGGCAGCGAGGTGCAACATGTACTTGCCGCTGCCGGGAAAATTGGTGACGGGGCACGTGTTGTCTCAATGCCCTGCTTCGAGAGATTTGATCGCCAGCCTTTGGAATATCGCGCCGAAGTGCTTGCCCCGGAGTGTAAAAAACGTATTGCAATCGAAGCCGGGGTCAGTGGCCTCTGGTGGAAATATGTGGGTGATCACGGCAAGGTCATTGCCATTGACCGCTTCGGCATCAGCGCACCCGGCGATACAGTCATGAAGGAATTATCGATGACCCCGGAAGCCGTCATTGAAGCTGCCAAGTGACGGGCACCATAAACGACGCATTACTGCCTGCTGCCCAGAAATCCCATCGCACGCATCCATTCTTCGCACCGCTGTGGCCAGGTATGCACCGGGTTAGGGGATTTGCGCATGCCGTATCCGTGCCCGCCCTTCGCATAAATATGCAATTCGCCAACCACATTGTTTTTCCTCAATGCGGCGTAAAATAAAGCGGCATAATAAGCGCGATCAGCATCATCATGGGTTATCGCCACGAAAGCCGGCGGGGTCTTGCCGGTGACCTTGACCAGGGGTGATAAGCTGTCTTTGTTTTTCCCGTCCCCTAAATAAGCAGGGTAAATGGGAATCAGAAAATCCGGGCGCGCACTCAGCTCATCAGCGGCATCAACTTTCCCGTAAGTGCTTTCACTGTAATGAGTTCCGGCCATCACGGTTAGATTGCCTCCTGCCGAGAAACCCAGCATGCCCACGCGTTTAGGGTCAACTCCCCACTTCCCGGCATTTGAACGCACCAGACGAATCGCCCGCTGCGCATCCTGCAGCGGCAGGGCATGCGGAGTGACGGGGTCACGACGCGGCACGCGGTATTTCAGCACGAAAGCCGATACCCCTATTGAGTTGAGCCACTCGGCAATCTCTGTTCCCTCATGGGTCCACGCCAGAATATTATAACCTCCTCCCGGGCAAATCACCACCGCCGCACCATTGGCAATGCTTTCAGGTGCCCGATAAACAGTCAATGTCGGCACGTCAACATAGGCAATACGCGTCTTGCCGGTTTTATCAGTGGTTGTTGGTCTCTTGCGTTTTTCAATGCCATCGGGTTCATCAGGAACCCCACCCTTCGGCCAGATTTCAATCTCCGGATGAGCAGCATGACCACTGGAAATCAAAACCAGCACCAGGGCTGCCAGGGAAAAATGGAAAAAACGGGAAATGTTCATGTGCTGCATCCTAAAGCTCTGTGCCTGCTGCAATCAATACCTCTTGTATAAACATTTTCCTTAACCCGGCACAGGCTGTGCAAATTGCGTGTGGCTACCTGCCGCACTGACCTTCTCCTCGCCACAACAATCCTGATGCCGGCGGGCAGTGCAACAGCACTGAATGGATCGCCGGTACCGATACGGGCGAACCTGCGTCAGTTTTCATCATCAGAAACATCGAGAACAACGCAGCACCAGGGATGATAACACTCGGCTATACAGCAACCCTGTAAGAGGCGGGGTTCCCCACACTTCACACAGTAGCTTGCCAACCACGATCGCCGGGGGGACGGTGGGCGACCGATGATCAGAACAACACCGCAGCCCGGAACAATCCTGTTGCCGGCAATTTGCAGCATCCTGATATGGATGAAAGCAGGCATCCCCGCAAGTGCCGATCCGGCAAACAAACTCACAACCTTCAGCAATTGCCGGCTGGCAGCCACTCAATGGGCGGACGGCGACAGTTTCGAGGTTCTTTTTCATGACGGTAAAAAACACACATTGAGACTCTACGGTGCTGACTGTATTGAAAAACAGGCCGCCAACACAACCGATGCGCGACGACTGCGGGCACAACGACGTTACTTTGGAATTTCCAACCACGGAGGCAGTCACCAGGCATCCATTGCCAAGGCCAAGGCACTCGGCATTCAGGCCGGGAAAGAAGTGCAATCACTGCTGAAACGCCCATTCACTGTCACTACCGCTTTCGCTGACGCGCGCGGTGACGGCCGCTTCAAACGTGTCTACGCCTTCGTGGAAACAGCCGGCGGCGACGACCTTGCCAGCCTCCTTGTTTCACGTGGCCTCGCCCGGGCATTCGGTGTCTGCCGTCGCCGCTCCGACAACATCAGTGCTGGTGAATACCGTGAGCGACTCAAGGACCTGGAACTTAAGGCCGCTACAGGCGAAACAGGAATCTGGGCATTTACCGATTGGGATTCACTCCCCGACGAGCGCCGTGCCGAGCGCGAGGAGGAAGAGGAACTCGCCCTCGCGAGAAAACCCGCCATTCCGCGCTTGGGATCAATTGACCCGAACACCGCCAGTCGCGACCTTTTAATGCAATTGCCGGGCATCGGTGAACACCTGGCCAACCGCATTATTGAGGGTCGCTCCATCGGCCCCTATCGTGAAGCCGGTGATCTGTTGCGCATAGCAGGGATCGGCAATGTTACCCTTGAAAGGCTGCAGCCGTTCCTTCACTTCGGAAAATAAAAAACTCCTGACTCAATACGCTGGTCTTCTCCATGAATTACAGGTAGAATACGCAGGCTTACCTTACTCTCCCTGTTACCCGGATCCCCTTGCCGGACAAATGACCGTAACCGCCTCACCACGCCCGAGACTGCTCGTCACCCTGACTTTCTTGAAGTTACTGGGCACGACGGTTCCCGCGCTTGACACGGTTGTCGTCTTCAATGAGATCCACTACCACCCGGTCGGCAACGGGGCATCGCTGGAGTTCGTTGAGCTCTACAACCAGAACACAGTCAACATCGACCTTTCCGGGTGGCGTATATCCGGCGCAATCGATTTTAACTTCCCGGAAGGGACGGTGATTGATGGCGGCGGCTATCTGGTTATTGCCGGCGACCCGGATGCCCTCGAGGCCAGCTCGGAAATTACTGATGCTCTCGGTCCGTTCGCCGGTAAACTGAGCAATGACGGGGAGGTCGTGCGTTTGCGCAACAATAACAACCGCGTCATGGATGAGATCGACTACAACGACCGTCCGCCGTGGCCGATTGCACCGGACGGTTCAGGTCTGTCCCTGTCAAAAATCCTGCCCATGACAATGAGCGCGCCTGCGGAAAACTGGGCAACGAGTTTACAACTCTCCGGAAGTCCCGGCAGCATCAACTTTCCGCCCCCTGATGCCCCGCCACCAATGATAAAAGTTCCGCTGATCGCACTCGACTCCTTGTGGCGCTACAACGAGAGCGGAATCGACCCGGGTGCAAATTGGGCAAAACAAGCGCATGCCCTCCAAGATGGCTGGCAATCAGGAATCGGCGTCCTGGCGCGGGAAACCGGACTCGATGAACCCATCGGTACCGTATTGACCAGGACCTTCCTGAACGATCCCTATGTGGTAACCTACTACTTTGAAACCGAATTTAATCTCACGCAGGACGAGCTCGCCGGCATGCAGTCCCTTGAACTCAGTTTTCTCGTCGATGATGGTGCTATCTTCTATATCAACGGCATAGAGGTCTACAGGCACAATATGCCTTCCGGAGCCATTGATGCATCCAGCTTCTCTGCCGCTGGTGGTGAGGCTGAACTGACATCGCCGATCAGCATCCCCGCATGGAACCTGACCGGGGGGGTTAACCGTGTTTCAGTTGAGGTCCACCAGGCCAACGTAGGCAGCAGCGATGTCGTTATGGGAACCAGGCTCGATCTTCTGCAGCAGGCCTCATTAACAGAGTCATCCCTTTACCTGCATGAGCTTGCCGGAAGTGCTGCTGATAACTGGTGGTTTGAACTCTACAACTCCGGGGGATCGGCAATTGAGTTGGCCGGTTACCATGTATCAATCAATGCTGATACAGAACGCAGCTATACCTTCCCCGCAGGGAGCATCGCTCCCGGTGCTCTGGTTTCCTGCCACACCACCACAACCGGATTGACCCCCGAGGACGGCGAGCGGCTTTTTCTTTTTTCACCCGAAGGGTTTCCAATTGATGCCGCAATTGTTGATGACGCCCCGCGAGGCCGATTGGACAGCAATCCTTCCGGGCTGTTCTATACACCGGAGGCAGGCACCCCGGATGCGCCCAACATCATTTCTTTTAAAGAGGACATTGTCATTAACGAGATCATGTATCATCATCGGCCGCAGTATGCCAAGACTGGCGACCCCCCGAGTTTTTTGACAACGGAACTCTCCGGCTGGAATGCCCTCTGGCGCTATAACCAAAGCGGGAATGACCCCGGGACAAACTGGGCAAACAGCGCGCATCCAATCGGGGGCAACTGGCAGGCAGGTGCGGGCCCCTTTGGCTATGAAACCACCCCCGGGCGCCCCCCACAGCCAATCGTTACTCCCCTGAGGAACCCGTCTTCAAACGCGCCGCGAGTCATCACCTACTACTTTGAAACTGAATTCGAGATGACTGCGGCCTTGCTGCCTGGAATCACGCAGTTAAGTTTCAGTCACCTTACCGACGACGGGGCAATCTACTACCTCAACGGCCAGGAAATCGCGCGTTACGACATGCCCGCTGGATTCGTCACATCCGCCACGTTGGCAAGCAACAACACCTCCACTGAAGCGGAGGCAATCCGTTCCTTCAGGATCGATCCAGACCGTCTGGTTATCGGCACTAACCGCATTTCAGTCGAAGTCCATCAGGCCTCTGCCACCAGCAGTGACGTCGTCATGGGGTTGAAACTCGAAGCGCAGCAGGAAATCGCCGGCCCCTCGCCACCAAAACCCTACCTTGAAAATCCGGAGGAATGGATCGAGCTCTATAACCGCTCAGCCGATCCGGTTGATCTTTCAGGCTGGGAACTTGCAGGAGCAGCACGCTTCACCTTTGCCGAGGGTACGCAAATTCCTGCCGGTGGTTATCTGGTCATCGCCCGAGACTCTGCAAGTTTTGCAGAAAAATTTCCCGGTGTTCAGGCGGTGGGCGATTTCAACGGCCAACTCTCCAACCGGGGCGAGCAGTTGTTGCTCCTTGATGAGCGCAATAACCCGGCTGACGGGGTAAGTTACCTTGATGACAAGCCATGGCCGCCGCAGGCGGATGGCGGCGGATCCAGCCTTGAATTGCGGCACCCGGACATTGACAACCGCCTTGCAACATCCTGGGCCGGCAGCAACAACGAGGCCACATCAGGGTGGCAGGATTACACTTACACCATCACGGCTCAGGATCCGCCCTACCGCCCAGGCCAGTTCAATTTCCATGAGTTGCGCCTTGGCATGCTTGAGGAGGGCGAAATCCTGCTCGACGACCTGTCCGTCGTCGAGGATCCCGGCGGGGTAAACATTGAGCTGATCGCCAACGGCACCTTTGACAGCACTGCCGGATGGCGCCTGCTCGGCACGCATCAGGACTCGAAAATAGTCACCGATAAAGCACAGAAAGTACTCAAGATCACCGCCTCGGCCAGGTTTAACTACCTCAACAACCTGATCGAGTCGAACCTGACCCGGAACGGGGGTGCCCTGCGTGCGGTACAAAACCGCACAGACTACCGTGTAAGCTTCCGCGCCAAATGGCTCAGCGGATCAGCACAGTTGCACTTCGAGCTTTACTACAACAAACTCGCCGGCCTGGTCATCCTTGACCAACCCGCAGTAAGCGGCACACCCGGCAGGCAAAACTCTGCATACAGCACATCCCTCGGTCCCGGACTTTCGGACTTGGCGCATCATCCTGCGCTACCCTCCGCCGGTGAAGCCATCACGGTAAGTGTTCGGGCGACCGACCCGGACGGAGTTGGTTCCTTGCTCTTGAGATACTCGATAAACGGGGGGACTTTTCGAAGTGCCCGCATGACCCCGGCGGGACGCGACCTCTGGTCGGCGATCATTCCCGGCCAGTCCAACAATGCGCAGGTGCAGTTCTACATTGAAGCTCGTGACGCGACTCCTGCAGAGAATCTCGCCTATGCCCCGCCGCGCGGCCCGGAGTCCCGGGCAGTAATTACGGTGTCATCGCCGAATACCGGAGGCCTCAGCCAGAGCATTCGCATCAATATGCTCACCTCCGAGGCAAACGCGATGAACAACGCAAACGACATCCTGAGCAATCACCGCTTCGGGTGCACCCTGATCACCGATGAAAAGAACATCGCCTACGACTCGGGTATCCGCCTGCGCGGCAGCATGTTCAGCCGCAGGAACAGCGGCAGCACCGCGCTTAACCTGAAATTTCCCGCGGACCGGCGCTATCGCGGTGCACACTCGACCATCACCGTGCGCCGCGGCAACCGGCGGGAAATCCTGGTAAAGCACATCGTCAACGCGGCCGGGGGGATCCACGACAACTACAATGATATCATCCAGCTAAACGGCCACATCCCCGCGCAATTTGGACGCGCCCGCATGGAAATGGGGCGTTTTGGCAAGATTTACCTGGCAAGCCTCCCCGGCGGCAATGGGGAAGATGGCACCGTCTTTAAAATGGAAGGTATCCGCCAATTTGAGGCCACTCAGGACGGCTCGCCGAACACGCCCAAGAAACCGTTCCCAATCGGCTGGATCCGCAACTTCGACCTCGCCGACCAGGGCAATGACAAGGAGATGTACCGCCACAACATCCGCATCAACACGAGCCTTGCGCGCGATGACTACACGGGTTTAATCAATATGTGTAAACTATTCAGCATGAATGGACAACAACTGGAGGATGTGGCTCCAACAATCATTAATGTCGACTCCTGGACACGCCAGTTCGCTATGCTTTCACTATGCGGAATCGGAGACACCTACTCACAGGGAAACCCGCACAACCTGAACCTTTACGCCCGCCCCGACGGTCTTGTTGAGCCAATGCCATGGGACTGGGATTTCACGTTTAACCGATCAACAAGCGCATCGCTGTGGGGTGATCGCAATGTGACTAAACTCTTCGCCCGCCCGGCCTACACCCGCATGTTTCACGGCCACCTCCTCGATATCATCAATACCACCTATAATACAGGCTACCTCACCGAGTGGTTCAATCACCTAGGGACTGTCGCGGGGGAAAATTACTCCGGTCACCTCAGCTATATTACCAGTCGCGCAAACTTTGTGCGCTCCCAGCTGCCGGCTCAGGTCGCCTTCACCATCACCAGCAACGGGGGCGCTGACTTCTCCGTCAATCAACCGGCTGCCACCCTCGCCGGAAACGGCTGGATCAATGTCCGCGAAATCTTCATTGAGGGGGCAGATATTCCGCTGCCGGTAGTCTGGACTGATTCCGCTTCCTGGCGGGTGACTGTGCCGCTGCAGCCCGGAAATAACTCGCTGAATATTTACGCAATAAATCATCAGGGCGGGGAAGTCGGCCGTGACACGATCAACATCACCAACACCGGAACGGCGGCAGCAGCCAACGCATCCAACCTTGCCATCAGCGAGATCATGTACCACCCCGTGGACGGCGGGCAGGAATTTATTGAGCTGTTGAACTTGAGTTCCGCCAATACAGTCGACCTCAGTGGCGTCCGGTTTACCAATGGCATCGACTACATCTTCCCTGCCGGGGAAACGCTGGCGCCAGGCACACGAATTGTCGTGTCCCAGTCGCAGTTTGCCAACGAAACCCGGCTTGGAAACGGCGGAGAAAGAATCACCCTGGTTGATGCATCGGGCTCAGTGATCGCGGATTTCAGCTATAGTGACAACAACCTGTGGCCGGCAGGCGCAGACGGTCTCGGCTTCAGCCTGGTGCGCATTGACCCGGCCGGCAACGGCAACCCGGATCTCGGGGATGAATGGAGACCGAGTGTCAGCGGTGGCGGAACTCCGGGTGAATCTGATGCCACGGCATTTGCCGGCGGCAATGCCGGGGAACTCATTGCACACGCTCTTCCCCTGCCCGGCAAACGCATCAACGCAACCCTGGATCCGGACGGAAACCTCGTCATCGCCATCCGCCGCAACCTGGCAGCCGATGATGTCATCTTCAGTTTTGACTACTCGGCCGACTTGAGTATCTGGCAGACAATCCCCCCCGATACGGGTATCCAGATGACCAGTCGAAACAACCATGGCGATGGCACCGAGACGCTGTTTTTCAGGGCTGGCGGGCTGTCTCCCGGCGACGGCAAAAGAGCAGTGGCAGTGCGGGTGGGGATAAGCCTGCGCTAGCTTCGCTAGCCCGCATTAAATCAAGGCCCGGCCATTTGCCCGATGTCAAGGAACCTTCCGCGATTACGTGATTCCCCCCGGGACGCATCTGTCATATAGTACCACCATGAGAACCCGATTACATACCCTTGAGAGGCGCTCGTTCCTGCGTACAGCAGGTGCCGCAACACTCGCCGCCATCGGTGCCCCCGCGTCAGCACCGTGTGCCGCCGCCAATACCCAAAAGCCTGAATCACTGGTAAAGCTCCTCTACCAGGGCCTTGATGAAAGGCAGCGCAGGGCGGTCTGCTTCCCGTGGAATTATCTCGACAAGCAACGCGGGCTTTTACGCACCAGGATCGAGAACAACTGGCGCATCACCAAGCCGACCATCGCCAGTGGATTCTTTTCCAAGGATCAGCAGGCCCTCATCCGGGCAATCTTTGAAGGCATGACCAACCCGGAATGGCACACGCGCTTTGACCGGCAACTCAAGGACGATGTCGGCGGTTTTGGAAAAAATCAATCAATCGCGGTTTTTGGTGAACCGGGATCCGGTGATTTCGAGTTCGTGCTGACAAGCCGCCACATGACCCTGCGCTGTGACGGCGACAGCGCCGGGCACGTCGCCTTCGGCGGGCCCATTCTCTACGCCCATGAGGGAGAGCGCCTTTACGAAAGGCCCGACCACAAGAATAATGTTTTCTGGCCCCAGGCAGTCGAGGCCAACAAGCTCTACGCTACCCTCGACCCCAAACACCGGGAACTGGCACTCGTCACCAAAGGCATGCCCTCCGAGGAACTGGTCGGCTTCAAGGGTGTAAAGGGCAGATTCCACGGGTGCCCGGTCAATGAATTCGCTGACGACCAGAAGGGCGAGTTGCAGCGCATTCTAAAAAT
>JAYGGE010000207.1:0-50727 GCA_046581505.1 Verrucomicrobiales bacterium
CGTGGTCTTTGGCGATGTTTTTGACTTTGCCCTTACCCCGGTAGGCGATGACGGCAGCCATTCGCAGGGATCGGACGGTTCCTATTTTGGCGGCGTGTTCACCACACCCACTTTGATCGAGAGGGAGCTTGTTGCCGACTCGCGCGCGGATTTCAGTGGTGTGCAGGACCAGGACGATTGGAGTTACGGTTACCTGCAAGGCTTCACCAATAACCAGCCTGCGGCGGGGGATTCCCACGGCGGCACTTTCAGTGCCTTCGATGCCGGCAACTTTACTGGCAGCAAATGGGATCACCCGGCCAACCCGCCGTGGACGGAGATTTCCAGCGGCGGCGGCCATCCCGCCGGCGGTGCGGGCGAGCAGTGGGCCACCCGGCGCTGGACGGTTCCGGCAAATGAAAGTGGAGACCTGCAGGTCGAGTTTGATCTCGCTAAGTCGAACAATGCCGGCGGCACCACGCTTTTTGTGATTCACAACGGCGAGGTGGTTGACAGTGTCCAGACCAACGGTGCGTTGACTGAGGGCTCGGTGATTGTCTCCAGTGTCGGTTCCGGTGATACCATTGACATCGCCCTCTCGCCACTGTTTAACGGCAACGCGTCCGACGGCTCGGATGCCTCCGAATGTGGGGCTAAGATTTACCTTCTTGAGAATCCCCCTCGCAGCGCGAATAATGTTGCCGACTCGCGCGAGGATTTCAGCGGCGTTCAGGGCCAGGATGACTGGAGTTACGGTTACCTTGCAGGCTTCACCAACAACCAGCCGGCGGCGGAGGAATCCCACGGCGGCACTTTCAATGCCTTCGCGGCTGGCCTCTGGACCGGCAGCAAATGGGATAACCCGAGTAACCCGCCCTGGACGGAGGTTACCAAGTATGGCGGCCATCCGGCATGTCCAACCTGCCCAACCGAGCAGTGGGCCACCCGGCGCTGGACCGTTCCCGCGCAGGAAAGTGGAGATCTTGTGGTTGCGTTTAATCTTTCCAAGCCGAACAACGCCGGCGGCACCACGCTTTTTGTGATCCACAACGGAGAAGTGGTCGGCAGCGTCCAGAGCAACACCAGCGCCGGGGTAATCGACACGGTGAGTATCGACGGGGTAATTCCCGGCGATACCGTGGACATTGCCCTCTCACCCCTGTTTAACGGGGATCTGGGTGAAGGTGGAGACGGATCGAACTTTGGCGCTGAGATCTACCTCTTTGCTCCCGAGGGTAATAATGACACGGATGCCGATGGCCTGCCGGATGTCTGGGAGGAGATTTACTCCCCGGGGGACCTGGCAACGCTCAGCGGCCTGAATGATGCAGATGCTGACAATGACGGCGTCACTGACCTTGCGGAATACGCTGCGGGAACTAACCCCACTGCTGCTGACAGCGATGGTGACGGGCTTAATGACGGGGCTGAAATCGCCACCCACAATACCGACCCGCTGAAGGCTGACTCGGATGGTGACGGGCTCAACGACGGGGCTGAAGTCAACACCCACGGTACCAACCCGCTCCTGGCTGACAGTGACGGTGACGGGCTTTCTGACAGCGCCGAGTTGAATACCTGGGCAACTGATCCGGTAGTCTCGAACCTGATTGCCGACTCAATTGCTGAATTCAGCGGCGTCCACGGGCAGGACGGCTGGAGTCACGGTTACTTTGCCGACTTTACCAACAACCAGCCTCTAGTCGGCGATCAGCACGGGGGAAGCCTCAATCTTTTTCCGGCAGATGGCAGCAACGTAAGGAGTGTGGATAACCTCTGGAACGGTTCAAATTGGGATTTCATAGGCAATCCTCCCTGGACCTTCATTTCTGCTGTTGGCGGACACCCGGACGGTACCAACCAGGCTGTTGGTGAGCGCTGGGCCACCCGGCGCTGGGCGGTTGCCGCCGATGACACCGGTGACATCCTTGTCTCGTATAACCTTTCCAAGCCGAACAATGGTGGAGGAACGACCCTGTTCATTATCCACAACGGAACAGTGGTAAGCAGTGCGCAGACCAACACCAGCAATGGTGTCAGTGACTCGGTGCAGATAAATAATGTCATTCCCGGCGACACCGTGGACATTGCCCTTTCACCCCTGTTCAACGGCAATACCACTGATGGCGGAGATTCCTCCGATTTTGGAGCGAAGATTAATCTCCTGGTCTCCAGGGTGCCATCGGATGCCGATATTGACGGCTTGCCCGATGCCTGGGAGACGAGGTATTTCCCCAATGACCTGACAAAGCTCAGCGGTCTGGGTGGTGCTGATTTTGACAATGACGGCTCAAGCGACCTTGAGGAGCATGCGGCGGGAACTGATCCCACCGATGATGACAGCGATGATGACGGCCTCAAGGACGGGGTGGAGACCAACACCGGGACCTTCGTGGATGCCGGGAATACCGGTACCGATCCCCTGAGCGATGACTCGGATGATGACGGGCTCAAGGACGGGGCTGAAATTGCCACCCACAATACCGACCCGCTCGACTCCGACTCGGATGATGACGGGCTGGCTGACGGTGCGGAGGTGAATACCTGGGGCACCGACCCGAATAACGTCAACAGTGACGGCGACAGTGCCAACGACGGCGACGAGGTGGCCGCCGGATTTGATCCCACCGATCCCGCCAGTGACCCGGCGACAGTCATTACCGACTCCCGTGATGCCTTCAGTGGAGTTCAGGGTCAGGACGGATGGCGCTGGGGCTATCGCAACTTAACTGCTGACGGTGGCGCGCAGGACTATGACGCGGCAGCCGATTTCGTTGAATTCGAGGCTGGCCACTGGACCGGCAGTAAATGGGATTTCCCGAGCAACCCGCCGTGGACGGAACTCCTGCGTGAGAACACCCACCCCAACGGCAGCAACAACGCCGGCAATGGTGGACTCCAATGGACGGTGCGTCGCTGGACTGCCGGAGCTGATGTCGGGTCGGTCAAGCCGGTGGCACTGCGCTGGCATACCCGCAAGACCAACCTCAACGGTACCGGGGTTACCGGTGCCCTGCACGTCAACGGCACACGGGTGGATTCCCTGCAGATCGTCGGCAATGATGGCACCGGGGAAGTGCGCACGTTCTATGCCAATATCGCCCCGGGTGACATCGTTGACCTGATCCTTTCCCCTGAAGGGAACAATGGGGATGAGCACGACGGCTCTGACGGCAGCGCCAACTGGCTGACCGTTGACTCCTATATCCCGCCGAACGCGGTGCAACCGGACGGTACGGCATTTGTGCCGGCGGTATCAGAGGAGCTCAGGATCACAGACATCATCGTCGACCTCGCCAACGGCACGATGACACTGACCTGGCCATCGGCAGTCGGCCGCACCTACGCGGTGGACACCTCCACAGGATTGGCCGCTGAGGGCAATGCTGGCGGCTGGGCAGAGTATGATGACAGTGTTCCCGGCGCAGCGGGTGACGCCAGCTATGTGATTCAACTGGGTGCTCCGGTTCCCTCCTTCATTTATGCGCGGGTGCGTGACATTACCGGGAACGAGTAGAGGGCAAGGAAGGTTATTTTCAGCCATTTCTTTATTTCACGGCCGTGCCAGTGGGGAAACCCGCTGGCACGGCTTTTTTTTTTGCCCTATTGTATCCTTGAATCCCCACTGTTCCGGTTGTCCCCTCAAATGCTCCATGACATGATTATCCAGCGCGCCCTTTTCTGGGCGCTGTGTGCGGTGTTATCCGCTGCACCGGCCTGCGCACAGTCTGTCTTTATCTCAGAGTTCATGGCATCAAACCGGGATTCCCTTGATGATGCTGACGGTGAGAGCTCCGACTGGATCGAGTTGTTCAATGCTTCCGACAGGCCCGTTGACCTTGACGGCTGGCACCTGAGCGATGATCCGTCAAACCTGACCATGTGGCGGTTTCCGGGTGTCACGATAGGTGCAGGAGGCTTCATGGTGATCTTTGCTTCTGACAAGAACCTCCGCGACCCGGATGGGCAACTGCATACCAACTTTAAGCTTACCTCCTCCGGTGAATACCTGGCACTCATCCGGGCAGACGGCATTACCGTTGCGCACGAATATGCCCCGTCCTACCCGGCACAGGTCACCGACGTGTCATACGGACTGAGCATGGGCAGGAGTGAAAGCGTTTTACTCGACCTTGGGGCATCGCTGAAATGGAAGATTCCGGTTAACGATGATGATGACGTGTCCGCGGGCGATAACCCGGACCCGTGGACAGGCAATTTCTTCAACGATGCATCCTGGGAGAGCGGCAATAGCGGGGCGGGCTACGCGCGCTCAGAGCCGGACCCTTATGATTCCTTTATCAGGACTGACCTTGAAAATCAGCTTGATGGCGGGAATACCGGTCTCTACCTACGTTTTGCTTTTGAGCTTGATGACCCGTCCGCAGTTACCGGCCTTACCCTGCGTATGCGCTATGATGATGGATTTGTTGCCTTCCTCAACGGCCAGCCCGAGCCGGTAGCCTCCGCCAATGCCCCGCCGGCTGACAACTTGTCGTGGAACTCAACGGCGACAGCCAATCAACCCGATGGCGATGCGGTGGAATATGAGGATTTCGTGATATCCGATCCGCCCCTTGTTGCCGGTCGGAATATCCTCGCCATACATGCGCTGAATACCTCCTCTTCAAGTTCCGACCTGCTGGCACAGCCGCAACTGGTTGGCGCGGAACTTACCACACTGGGAGCTGAGGAAAACTACAGCGTGACACCAACTCCCGGAGGTTTAAATGTGCTTGGCGGCATACCGGGTCCCCTGCTCAGGAATGTCACTGCCGGGGTGGATCCGATAGATGTTGGCGGTGCCCCGTCCCGGGTCAAAGCAGACTCGATTGCGGAATTTTCCGGTGTGCAGGGACGGGACGGATGGCGATATGGTTATCATCAGGGCTCAGGGGCATATAATGCCGCCACTGATTTCATTGCCTTCAGGGGAGGTGATGGCCAGGGATCATGGAATGACTCAAGCCAGCACTGGACCGGATCGATTTGGGACCTGCAGACAGCAGCGACCTCCCCCTGGACGAGCATTGGCTCCTCAAGCGTTCATCCCAATGATTCAAATCCCGGTCCGCGTCATGCGGTCGTCAGGCGCTGGACGAGCGATGTATCGGGTGTGCATACCATTTCCGGCCACTTTAACAATGTAAGCGGCAGCGGTGACGGAACGACAGGGCGCATATTTCACAACAACAGCGAGATCTTTTCCGCAATCACCGACGGTAACACCCGCACTGTGAACCTGCAGGTTGTGCTCTCGCAGGGGGATACCGTTGATTTCTATGTTGATGTGGGTCCGTCGGAGAGTGACGGCTCGGATGGCACCAATACGGGTTTTTTGATTGTCGAGGGAGCTGCCAATGGCAACGCAATCGCACTTCCCGTCACCGCTGAGGTGGATGCCACCATGAACCCGATTGCCTCGGTGGTCCTCAGGTATCGCATCATGTTTGAGGCTGAGGCCGAAGTCGTCATGGTCGATGATGGGACAGGTGATGATCAGGTGGCTGATGACAATATTTATACCGCGACGATTCGCAGTGGCGATCTTTCTGCAGGGGAAATGCTGCGCTGGAGGGTCGTGGCCACCGACACCGCGGGTAATGGCACCACGGACCCGCGTTTTACGGATCCGCTTGATTCACCGCGCTACCACGGCACGATTGCCTCTGATCCTTCGGTTGATACTTCCCTGCTGCCGGTGATGTATTGGTTTGTGGCCAATGCGGGTGCGGCCAACAATCGCAGCGGGACCAGGGGCTCACTCTTCTTTGAGGGTGAGCTTTACGACAATATCCTCACTGACTTGCACGGTCAGTCGACCTCGGGGTTCTCCAAGAAGAGTTACGATTTCGATTTTAATTCCGGTGAGCGGTTTCGTTGGCAGCAGGGAGAAAAACGGGTCAAGGATCTCAACCTTCTAACCAACTGGGCGGACAAGGCAAAAGTGCGTAACGCAATGGGCTATGCACTCTCGGCACTGATGGGCGAGCCCTGTCACTATGCAAAGATGGTGAGGGTCCAGCAGAACGGTTCATTTTTTGCCGTTGCCGACATGGTGGAGGATGGTGACGACCGTTACCTTGACCGGGTGGGGCTGGATGGGCAGGGAGCCCTCTACAAGATGTATAACCGCCTTGACTCAACCTCGGGAGCCAGCAAGAAGACACGCAAGGATGAGGGCAGCAGTGACCTGCAGGCCTTGATTAACGGTCTTGGGAGAAGTGGTGATGCAAAGCTGCGTTACGGCTATGACAACATTGATATACCCGGGACGATCAATTACCTGGTGAGCATGGTGCTGATCAATAACCGTGATCACGGCCACAAGAATTATTACCTGTATCGTGATACCGAGGGAAGCGGGGAGTGGCGACCGCTTATCTGGGACCTGGATCTTAACCTGGGACGCAATTGGAGATCCGGAGCCGGCTACTTTGACGATGCTTTTACCGTTAATGGTATCACTGCCGGTCCCAGTAATCGCCTCAAGACACTGATATATGATGATGGACAACTGTGGGCAATGTTCCTGCGCAGACTCAAGACCGTGGTTGATGCCATCATTGAGCCGGAAGGGACGCCTTCGCCGCTCATTGAGGGAATGCTCAATGATTTTCTCGATACGGTCGATCCCCAAGGTGTTGTGTCTGATGCGGACCTTGATTACAACAAGTGGGGATCGTGGGGGAACCGGAACCGCGCGGCGCAGGCCGCCGCGCGCATCAGGAATGAGTTTTTACCGTCTTTTCGACGTCATTTCTTTACCGGCTTGGCAGGCACGCTGCCCGGTTCACAACCCGCCATGGCACCGGTGGACATTGCAATGGGCGAGTTTAATCCGGTGTCAGGCAACCAGGACGAGGAATATTTCACGCTTTTCAACGCTAACGGCTATGCCGTTGACCTGTCAGGCTGGAGAATTGACGGTGCAGTGCGCATGGATTTTGCACCGGGAACGGTGATTGCACCCGGCATGACCCTTTACGTTGGGCGTGATGCCACAGCCTTTCGTGGCCGGGAAATCAGCCCGAAGGGCGGCGAGAAGCGGTTTTTGACCAGTGGCTATGGCGGACAACTCTCGGCGCGCGGGGAAACCATTGAACTTTATGACGGTTCAGACAACCTGATTGAGAGTTTTACCTACGGTGGTGAGCCTACCGCAATGCAGCAGTGGCTGCGCATTACCGAGATACATTATCATCCCCTTGATGCCACCGCAGGGGAGCAGGCAATTAACAGTGACTGGAGTTCCTCGGACTTTGAATTCGTTGAATTAACGAATGTCGGGGACCTGGAGCTTGATATATCGGGTGCGCAATTGGTGGCGGGGATTAATTTTATCTTTCCTCCCGAAAGCACGTTGCCTGCAGGTGCTTCCGTATTGGTTGTCGGCAACAAGGCGGCCTTCGAGGCGCGATATGGAACCGGGCTTAATGTTGCCGGTGAATACACCGGGCAATTGGATAATGGCGGTGAGGAAATCCAGTTACATGATAATGTGGGTGAGAATATCCTGGAGTTTAATTATGATGATGAATGGCATCGCGAAACTGACGGGACGGGACATTCGCTGCAAATTACTGAAGATGCCCTGTTGCCGGATGACTGGCGTCTATCCTCCGCCTGGAGACCATCTTTTATTGTTGGCGGGACTCCCGGCTCAGGCGGTGATGGCAATATGGTTTCTTTCCGCACATGGAAACAACAATATTACTCTGCCGCTGAGGCAGATGATGCGTCGATTAGCGGACCGGGTGCAGATAGTGACGGGGATTTGAGGCCAACACTCATGGAATATGCCCTGGGCACAAGCCCGGTGTTTGCCGGCACGGGGAATTCTCCTGATGCTTTCATTCTAGATGTAGGGGGAGAACAATACCTGGCGATGCGTTTTACCCGCCAGAAACATGCCATTGATCTTGTCTACAATGTTGAGGTTGGAGGTGACCTGAAGGTTTGGGAGAATGCCACGGTGACCGTCGGTTTGCCTGTTGATAATGGTGATGGCAGCGAGATTCTCATAATTCGTGACACCCAAGTTTTCACGGGCGGGTCGCAGCGTTTTATAAGATTGTCTGTGAATCTTGTTGAGTGAGGGGTAGATTACCCGGTTTTCGGGTTATTGATTCTTCCTTGCCGGGAAGAATAGGATTAAATTTTTTTAAGTGTTTTACCGCTGCCGTACAGTTGCTGTTTGCCTTGCCTTTGCGCTGATCTCGATTGTTGCCTCCTGCTCGAGGAAAAACGACGAGGTTTCCAATAAGGAAATGACGCCTGTTCCCGGCAAGCATCCGGTGGCGGTTGTTCCCGGCAGGGGTGAAGTCCTTCCGCAATACGATCCGGGTGACGGCGGCTGGGAAACCGAGCAATGGAGCGCGGATATCAGTGCGCAGTTGAAGGAAATGTTCAGGTTGTTGCTTGCAGGTGGGGACTGGCAGACTGCGGCGCAGGCAATGTGTGCTTCCGATTTCACGGACGCGAAGCTGGACGTCAGTAACCGCGGAGCACCTGTCCCGGAGAAGCGGCCAGGAGTTAGCGATCAACCCGGTGACTTGATTGAATCCCCGTTGTTTTCCCAGGCGCTGGCAGCGGTAATTGACAAGGCAGGGTTTACGGAAGGGCTGGAACGGGCAAAGGCCAAGGTGGTGGGCATAAGGCCGGATAAAGATGGCCGGATCTCCTGTGAGATGCTCTTCCATTTTGCCGGGATGCACGGGCATGAGGCCCGTGACATGAAGGGACAGTGGCGTTCCCTGTGGCTGCTTGAATCAGGATCACCGAGATTGTTGTCGATTGAGGGGGATGGGCACCTGACAATCTCCGCAATGGGCAGGTTCAGTGACGTTACCCAGGCTGCGCTCGGTTCGGACCCCTCCTTTGCCGGGCAGTTCTACCGGGGGCAGGACCACTGGACCGGGCAGATCGAGATGCTTACAGGAATTGATATCGGCGGCTGGCAGGGACTGGCGGCTGCGGACGTGAACGGCGACGGGCGTGATGACATCTACGTTGCCCAGCCCGGCGGGCTTCCCAACCGCCTTTATGTCCAGGGGCAGAACGGGACATTCACTGACCGGTCATCGGCGGCCGGTGTCGATTTCCTTGATTCAAGCCACGGCAACCTGCTGGTCGACCTCGACAATGATGGTGACCAGGACCTCATTGTCGGACTCTCTGACGGCATAGTGGTGATGGAGAATGACGGCAGCGGGAACTTCAGGAAACGGGCGGTAAAGATCCTGCCGGCAGCCATTCCTTACTCAATTGCTGCCGCTGATCATGACCGGGACGGCGACCTTGATTTCTTCGTCTGCTGCTATAACCGGCGGGCGGGTGTCAACCGGCATCACGTTTTTGCCCGTCCCGTGCCATATCATGATGCCAACAACGGCGGACGCAATGCGATGTTCCGCAATGACGGATCCTGGCGCTTTACCAATGTTACGCAACGCAATGGACTTGATACCAATAACCGCCGATTCAGTTATGCCGCGTCCTGGGAGGACTATGACAATGACGGTGACCTTGACCTGTACGTCGCCAATGATTTCGGGCGCAACAACCTCTACCGCAACGTAACCGGCCCCGACGGGGTGCCGCGTTTTGAGGATGTTGCCGAGGCTGCCGGTGTCGTTGATATTGCCCCGGGCATGTCCGCTTGCTGGGGGGACTACAACAATGACGGCAACCCGGACATGTATGTTAGCAACATGTTCTCGGCTGCCGGCCACAGGGTGAGTGCACAGGAGCGTTTCCACGAGGGAGCCGATCAGCGCACCAGGGAGAAATTCCGGCGGCACGCGCGCGGCAACTCGCTGTTCAGGAACAACGGTGATGGCAACTTTACCGATGTCAGCCTCGAGGCAGGGGTGAGCATCGGGCGCTGGGCCTGGGCCTCAAAGTTTACCGATCTCGATGGCGACGGGTTTGAGGATATCGTTGTTGCCAACGGCTTTATCACCCAGCAGGACAGCGGGGACTTGTGAAGCTTCTACTGGCGGCAGGTCGTGTCGCGTTCACCACTCGCAGCGGTTAAAGATCCCGGAAAGGATTACCTTGATTCCTTCAGCCTGCTCTCACAGCGGATTCGTGAGGGTAATTCGTTCAGTGGTAACGAGCGCAATTGCGCCTTTATCAACCGCGGGGACGGAAGTTTTTCCGACATGTCATATGCGCTCGGCCTTGATCATCCTGACGACAGCCGGGGGATTGCGATCACGGATTTTGACGGTGATGGGGACCCGGATATCTGCATGACCAACCGCACCGCCCCGCGACTGAGGTTCCTGCGCAATGACCTGGTAACCGGTAACCGCTGGATTTCCCTGCGACTGGAGGGTGACCCGTCCATGAGGTGCCCGCGCGATGCCATCGGCGCACGGGTTGAGGTGTCAATTGGTGGACGAAAACTTCGACGCACAGTGATTGCCGGTGACGGTTTCCTGAGCCAGTCGGGCAAAAGGCTGTATTTCGGGCTCGGCAAAAAGGGCGACATTACTTCAGTGAGTGTCCGCTGGCCGGCCGGTGTAACCGAGCAGTTCCATGGCATATCTGCAGGCGGAAGTTTTGTCTTGAGGCAGGGCAGTGGACTGGCCGTGAAGGCGGCAATGGCAACTTCACCGAAACTTCCTGCAGATGCCCCGGAACTTCCTGCTGCCTCCAGGGTGCGGCGCATCAGGCTCTCGCAGCCTCTCAAGGTGCCCACCACGATGAGTTTTACTGCTTTTGATGGCAACCAGGTTGCCATCAAAAGCCTGACATCGGATACCCCGGTGCTGATTAACCTCTGGGCCACCTGGTGTGCCCCCTGCCTTGCGGAGCTTGGGGAGTTCGGCCGGCAGGCGGGAGAACTTGAGAAAGCAGGCATCAAGGTGATTGCCCTATGTGTTGACGATCTCGGCGAGGGGGAGAAACCCGATGGTGAACACCTGCGCTCGGTATTGAACAGGACTGGTTTTACCGGGGTTGCAGGCTACGCTGGAAAGCCGCTCGTGGATATTCTTGATCAACTGGTTCTTGAGGCCGTTTATCGTCACCGTGACCTTCCTGTACCGAGCAGTTTCCTGCTTGATAAGGGGGGGTGGTTGACAGTCATCTACAAGGGCAGAGTTTCCCCGGAGATGCTGCTTGCTGACCGCGGGAAACTCGGGCGCGGCCCTGATATTGCACGGCGTGAGGCGATGCCTTTTGCAGGAATATGGGCTGACAAGCTGTTTGCAACGCACCCGGCGGCTGTTGCCTCGGCCTACAGCGAGGGAGGATATGACGATGATGCCCGTGAGTATCTCAGTGAATTCCTGTCGGATCATCCTGTGGTTCCCGGGCAACAACCGGAGGCAAGGCAGGCAATGCAGCTTGCCGAGGTGCACTTCAATATTGGCGAGATTATTGCAGGTCAGGGTGACTTCAGGGCAGCTCTTGCCCATTTCAAGGCGGCGGCGCGTTTCAATCCCCAATCAGCCAGGATGCGCAGCCGTCAAGTCCTGGCGACTGCCGAGGCGGGTGATATTGACGGGGCGAAGCAGCTTGCAGGAGCAATGAATAATGAGAACCCCAACAATCCGGATGCATTGACGCTGCTTGGTGATGTCCTGGTGCTTGCCGGGGAAAGGGGTGCAGCGGCTAATGCGTATAATGCGGCACTCAGGATAAACCCGAGAACCATACCGGTGATCAACAGCCTGGCGTGGATTTGTGCCACTTCCACCGGGGATGAATTACGTGACGGTGCCCGCGCTGTCGAACTTGCCGAGTTTCTCATGAACGCTCCCGGGGCACGCGGCAATGCGGAATTCCTGATGACCCTGGCAGCATCTCATGCGGAGGCAGGCAACACGGCAAAGGCCTCAAGTATCGCACGCGGAGCCCTTGTCATGGCAAGGCGACACGCGAATAAACGGGTCATTGCCAGGCTTGAGGGGGTGGCCGTGAAAATCCTCAACGGCAAACCCGTACGCGAATAGGTTCAGTGCCGGTCTTCATATTCCTCAACTGCGGGGCAGGTACAGACCAGGTTACGGTCACCGTGGGCATTGTCGATGCGGGATACCGGCGGCCAGTATTTGGAGGTCTTTACCCACTCGGAGGGGAAGGCTGCCTGTTGCCGGCTGTATGGGTGCGGCCATTCATCACAGGCTGCCTGCAGTGCCGTGTGCGGCGCATTTTTCAATGCGTTGTTGAGTGCATCGGATTCACCGGACTCGATTGCGCGCACCTCACCGTGGATTGCGATCATGGCATCACAAAAACGGTTGAGTTCACCGACAGATTCACTCTCGGTGGGTTCAATCATCATCGTTCCGGCCACCGGCCATGACATCGTCGGGGCGTGGAAGCCGTAATCAATGAGACGCTTTGCGATGTCCTCGACATCAATACCGGTTGATTCCCTGATCGGCCTGAGATCAATGATGCATTCATGGGCAACGAGTCCAGCTGAGCCCCGGTAGAGGATCGGGTAGAATTTCTCAAGCCGCCTGGCGATGTAGTTGGCATTGAGAATTGCCAGCTCGGTGGCCCGTCTCAGGCCCGAGGCTCCCATCATCTGGATATACATCCATGAGATGACCGTGATGCCGGCACTGCCGTACGGGGCAGCGGATATTGTCCCGCCTGCATGGGCATCAAGGCCTATGCCGCCGGGAAGGAAATCCTTCAGGTGTTCGGCAACAGCAATAGGGCCAACCCCTGGACCACCGCCACCGTGCGGGATGCAGAAGGTCTTGTGCAGGTTGAGGTGACAGACATCAGCACCTATGTCACCGGGCCTGCAGAGGCCGATCTGGGCATTCATGTTGGCCCCGTCCATGTAGATCTGTGCACCACAGGCATGCAGGATTTCACAGATTTCACGCACATTTTCCTCGAATACACCGTGTGTTGAGGGGTAGGTGATCATCAGTGCCGCGATCTTCTCCCCGTGTTCATCCACCCGGGAGCGGATGTCATGAAGATCGATATTTCCATCATCATCGCAATTTACCGGGATCACCCTGAACCCGGCCATGACGGCACTTGCGGGGTTGGTGCCGTGTGCGGAGGTTGGGATGAGGCAGATATTGCGCCCGCTTTCACCGCGTTTGTGGTGGTAGCCACGGATAGCCAGCAAACCGGCATATTCACCCTGTGAACCGGCATTGGGCTGCAGTGACACAGAGTGGAAGCCTGTAATCTCTGCAAGCCATGATTCCAGTTCGCCGAGCATGGCGGTATATCCTGTGCGTTGTTCCGCAGGGGAAAACGGGTGGATGTCCTTTACACTGGGCCAGCTCACCGGCTGCATTTCCGCTGCGGAGTTGAGTTTCATGGTGCATGAGCCCAGGGGAATCATTGAATGGTTGAGGGTGAGGTCACGCCCCTCAAGTCGCCGCAGGTAGCGCAGCATCTCGGTCTCGGTGTGGTAGTTGTTGAAGACCGGGTGTGTCAGGAATGTACTTTGTCGCAACAGGTTTTCCGGACCCTGATATTTCTCAAGGTCATCGAATTCCGGTTTTGCACCAAAAGCGGCGGCAACCGCCGAGAGGTCGTCGGAGGTCACTGTCTCGTCGAGGGATACCCCGCAGCGGCCATCATTAAAGTTGCGCAGGTTGAAGGAAGTCCCTTCGGGTGGGGCGGCTGTGATAACGAAGGTGTCAAAATCCGGTTGCGTCACCTCGAGGCCTGACTGGCGCAGACGGTTGGCAAGGCTTGTTGCCTGTGAGGCGATTTTTTGGGCAATGGCGCGCAGTCCTGCGGGGCCATGATAACAAGCGTAGAGTGCCGCCATGACGGCGAGAAGCACCTGTGCGGTGCAGATGTTGCTGGTCGCCCTGTCACGCCGGATATGCTGCTCACGGGTTTGCAGGGAGAGGCGGTAGGCGGGATTGCCTGAAGAATCCCTGGAAATTCCCACCAGTCGGCCGGGAAGTTTACGCTTGAGCCTGTCGGTGCAGGCCATGAAGGCGGCATGGGGGCCGCCGTTTGCCATTGGCACACCGAGACGCCCGGCGCTGCCGACAGCAATATCAGCTCCCCATTCACCGGGAGGCTTCAGCAGGGTCAGGGCCAGCGGGTCGCATGCTGCCACCAGCAGTCCCCCGGCAGCATGCACGGCATCAGAAAACATCGAATACTGATGCGCTTTTCCCTCAGTGTCCGGGTATTGCACGAGGGCACCGCAGAAGCCCTCGTGCGCATCGGGATCAAAGGATGCATGGTCGGTGACAATAATTTCAATTCCCAGCGGCTTGGCCCGCGTGCAGACAATGTTAATCGTCTGCGGATGGCATTTCCCGGAGACGAAAAACACGCCTGCCTGGGGTTTTGCCGACAGGCACATGGCCATTGCCTCGGCAGCAGCAGTGCCTTCATCGAGCAGTGAGGCGTTGGCCACCGGCAGTGCCGTGAGGTCGGAGATCATGCTCTGGAAAGTGAGCAGGACTTCCAGGCGTCCCTGGGCGATTTCCGCCTGATAAGGCGTGTAGGCGGTATACCACCCGGGGTTCTCAAAAACGCAGCGGGCAATAACCGGCGGGGTGATTGTGCCGTAATAACCCTGCCCGATCAATGAGCGCATGACCTTGTTGCGGTTCATGATGCCGGCAAGGCGCTGCAATGAGTCGTTCTCACTTAGCGGCTCGGGGAGATCAAGTTGCCTGTCGATACGGATGTCTTTTGGCACTGCACAAGTGATGAGCTCCTCAAGCGACTCAAACCCGCATTCTGCGACCATCCTTGTTGCCTCATCGCAACTGCAGCCAAGATGCCGCCTGGAGAAGGCTGTGTGATTTTCCATCAGTATATCCCGTTGCAGGCTCAAGCGATTTCCCCTTCGTATGCGCTGGCATCCAGCAGGGTATCAGCTTCACTCTGGTTGCTGATTTTTATCCTGAACATCCAGCCTTCCCCGTGAGGATCCCTGTTTACTGTTGCAGGATCATCAGCGAGGAGATTATTGGTTTCAATGATTTCTCCGCCCAGGGGTGCGTAGATATCGCTTGCGGCCTTCACTGATTCAACGACAGCGACCGGGTCCCCCTTGGCTACCTGTTTTCCCTGTTCAGGAAGTTCAATGTAGACGAGTTCTGAAAGTTCCTCCTGGGCATGGCTGGTGATGCCGATGGTGGCAACTCCATCGTTGATTGAAACCCACTCGTGGGAGGTGGTGTATTTGAGATTTTCCGGGATATTCATGGCCTGGCGGGGAAACTTATCTGGGGTGTCGGTAAAAAGGCTTTTTGGCAACGCGAGCGGCAAAATTCCTCCCCCTGATATCAATTTCAAGCTCGGTGTCAATCTTCGAGAGTGCCACAGGAAGATAAGCCATGCCGATGCCCCTGCCGAGACTGGGTGAGAGCCCGGCACTGCAGAACCTGCCGACAGTTTCTTTCCCGGAGAGCAGTGAATATCCGGGACGCGGCGGCGGCCCCTTGCCGGTCATCTCAATGCCGGTTAATTTTTCCCTGATGCCGTCCTTTTTTTCCCTCAAGAGCACTTCACGGCCGATAAACGGCCCTTTCTCCAGATCGACAAAGAAACCGAGCCCTGCTGCCAGCGGGCTGCGTTGAGGGGACAGGTCAGCCCCGTTGAGGGGAAATCCCATTTCAAGGCGCAGTGAGTCGCGGGCCCCGAGCCCGCATGGGGAGGCTCCGGCCTGCAGTGCCTTATTGAACCATTTCGGGCCGTCATCCGCCGGGCAGACCAGCTCAAAGCCGGCTTCACCGGTATAGCCGGTGCCACACAGGTAGGTTGTGCCGGCTGCGTCCGGGAAGTGTTCGAGGGCATTTCGTGCCGGCATTCGGCATCCGGTCTTTATCAGCATTTCCCGGGCTATGCGCTCGGCATCAGGACCCTGGATTGCAATGGCCGCAAGTTCCCTGCTGCGGTCTTCCAGCAGGACCCCGTCTTCAAGGTGCCTGCGCAGCCACGCAATGTCTTCCTCAACCATTGAGGCGTTGACGACCAGCAGGAATGACTCGCGCCCGAGCCGGTAGGCAATCAAGTCATCGATAATGCCGCCATTCTCGTTGAGCATGAAGGTGTAAACGGCGGTTGCCTTGTTCATTGCCGGGATGTTGCCGGTAAGCATGCCATCGAGCCAGCTTGCCGCGTTTTTTCCACTGAGAAAAACCTGTCCCATGTGGGAGATGTCGAAGACCCCGCAGCCGCTGCGCACTGCGCGGTGTTCCTCAAGGATGCCGGTATATTGAACAGGCATCTGCCAGCCGGCAAAATCCACAAGCCGGCCACCAAGACGCAGGTGCTCGTCATGGAGGGGGGAGTGCAGGGGGGCGTCGTCAGGCAAGTCTCAGCTAGGGTTAAGGAATGCCGGCAGGAAGTCAATGCCGGGGCTCCTGCAAGCGACTCCTTGCGTGAGAGCCTGATCAAAGGTAATAATCAGCGTTGAGGATAATGCACCTGATTGACCGACTGGAGCGTACAATAGGTTGGATCGCGATTCCCGGGATCGTGCGCATCATCATGTGCATGCAGTTGCTGGTGTTTGTGCTGGGTCTCTTCCAAATGCCTTCCGAGCCCGAGGTTAGCGCAGGCATGTCACGGTTGCCGCTACTGGTGGAGGCCTTGATGCTCGATGGCGATAAGATACTCAATGGAGAGGTTTGGCGCCTGGTCAGCTTTATTTTCCTGCCACCCACCCTCACCGGCATCATCATGATGCTCTTTGCCTTCATCTTCACGATCTTTTTAGGCAATATGCTGGAGAACATCTGGGGGAGCTTCCGCCTCACTCTCTATATCCTGGGCGGCATGATCGGCATGGTTGCCGGGGAATTCATCTTTCCCATTTTTGGAGCATACCTGATTGGCGGTGGCGGTGGTTATCTGTTGTTCATGGCGAGTTTGCTGTTTGCCTGTGCTGTTTATAATCCGAACTTTACGGTCATGCTGTTCGGCATCATCCCGGTGAAGTTGCTTTGGTTGGCGGTTTTTGATGCGGGGATCATTATTCTTGAGATTTTTAGTGCACCATATTTCCTGCTTGGTATTGCAATTATCGTGGCGCTGGGAAATTTTCTGGTCGTGTTCGTGCCCGGGTTAAAGGCGGCGATAAAGATGCGCGCCGAGGTTTCCGCGCGCAGGAGGAAGTTCGAGCAGGCACGGGCTCCGCTAATGGAGGCGATGCATCTTTGCGCGAGCTGCGGAAAAACAGAAAAAGACGACGAGCAACTGGTGTTCCGGGTCACTGATGACGGCGAGGAATATTGTGTGGATTGCAGGGAGAAACAGAAACTCCCGGCCAGCTAGGCGCTGAATGCCCTGAGTGCCTCCATCTTTGCCATTGCGCGCCCGTCATCAATCACCTCACGGGCAAGGGCGAGACCCTCTGCAAGCCCGTTGCTGAGGCCGCAGATTGCGAATGCCGCAGCGGCATTGAGGGCAACGATGTCACGCATGGGGCCGCGCTCGCTGCCGTCAAGGATTGAGGTGAGGATCGCGGCGTTTTCCCCGGGATCGCCGCCGCGCAGCAAATCTAGCCCGGCGGGATCCAGCCCGACCTGCACGGGGTCGAGTTCAAGAGACTTGACTTGCGTCCCGTCCCACTCGGCAACAGCAGTGGTCCCGGACAGTGATATTTCATCAATCCCCACTCCTCCCGGAGCACTGCCGTGAACGGCCCATGCGCGTTTTCGTCCAAGGCGTCCGAGGATATTGGCAAACGGCTTGGTGAGGCTGCCCTCAAATACCCCGACCATCTGGTAGTCCGGGCGTACCGGGTTGAGCAGTGGCCCGATCAGGTTGAAGACCGTGCGTATCCCTTCCTCGGCAAGTTGTTTGCGTACCGGCACCACGGCCTTGAAGGCGGGATGATAAATCGGCGCGAAAAGGAAGCCAACGTTGTGCCGCATCACGCATTCACGGAGCCTGTCAGCAGGCAGGTCAATTGCAATTCCAAGCGCCTCCAGCACATCGGCACCACCGCTCATGGAGGTGATCCCGCGATTACCGTGCTTGACAACACAGGCATCACCGCCGGCGATCACGAATACCGAGGTGGTGGAAATATTAAACAGGTCGAGCTTATCTCCCCCGGTGCCGCAAACGTCAATCGTCGGCCCACTGCATTCAGTCGCAGTAAACCCGGGGTCAACCGCATGCAGGAGAAAAGCCTCAACGAAGGCGGCAATCTCGGCCGGTGTTTCCCCCTTGGTGGCCAGTGCCTTGAGCAATCGCGCCTTGTCGGCGTTCCCGGTTTCTGCATCCAGCAGGAAATCGGCACAGGAGGCAACCTGTTCAGTGGATAACTCGCCACCGGATTGAAGTTGATCGATGAGTTGGATCATGGTTGGATATTTACCCGCTATGACCGGTATTGGCAGTAAAAAAAATCGCTCGTTGTCGGACTTATTCTGCTATCTTGTGGTGAGTTAATAACAATGAATTTTGATGCCCCACAGCAGCTTTCCCTTGAAGGATCACTGATTATTGCAGATCCTTCCCTGCGGGAGTCGGGCTTTGCAAGGAGCGTCCTGTTATTGACCAGTCACAAGCACGACGACGGGGCGACGGGATTCATTCTCAATAAGCCGATGGGCAAGAAGGTTTCCGAGCTCATTGAAATTGATGCAATGCGCGAACTTGGCGAACTTCCCGTTTTCCTGGGCGGCCCGGTGAACCCGGATCAGCTCACTTTTGCATCACTTAACTGGGAAGCTCAGGATGAGAAACTCGGATTTGACACCCACCTTTCATCGGAGGAGGCCCTGCACCGTCTTCGTGAAGGCTTTCACGTGCGTGCCTTTGTCGGTTACTCGGGGTGGTCGGAGGGGCAACTTGAGTCGGAACTCCAGCAGCGTGCCTGGATTACCCGTAAACCGGTTCCAGTGGTGGCCAGTATCGATGCTGATGAGTGCCTGTGGGGAGAACTGCTGGCATCGATGGGCCCCTATTATCGTCTTTTGGCTTCGATGCCCGAGCATCCGGAGTTGAACTAGGCTGGTGTCACCGGCAGCGCCCCCCGTTTTTCCTCAGCACATTGTCTCCATGGGGCGTGTTATCCGCCGCCACAGGAAATCGAGTTCGGGAGCAATTTGCGCGAAGGTTTCCTCCTCGGAATCGGAATGAAGAAGAACCTTCTGTGTTGCAGCAATCGAGGCGAGCGCACCGCGATCCAGCTCCAGGATGTCGAGTCGCTTCCTGGTCTCCCCGTTAAGTCCATCGCTGATAAGTACAGGGGCACCCGGTGGAGTGAACGCAACTACTTTCGCACGTGTTAACGGGCTTTCTTCTGCCTGTTCAACCAGCGCCCTCCAGTAAGGTATGCACTCGGCCGGTTCAAAGCCGAAAAGAATCTCGTGATCCGGTGATCGCCAGCATGCCGCACTTGATCCCTCAACGACGTCAAACTCCCGGTAATCAAGCAGGGGCGATTGGCGTCCGGCAAGTTCAAGTGCATGGCGAATAGCTGCCGTGTCGAGCAGGAGATTATTTTCCTGATAGAGCTCTTCGCGCTGCTGGGCAAACTCACGCAGTGCCGGCGGGGCATCGCTGCTGATTTTCTTCCAGGGAGATGTCTTGTGTATCCTTTCAGCGGGCTTTGCACTTAGCTCCGGCTTACCCGGATTTCGCTGGTTTACACCATGTAACATTTTGCGCACCCTTGCCAGGGTCTCATGGGTGGAGGGATGGGTTCCTGCCGTGGTGGCGGGAACCTTGCCATGGAAGGTTGGTGCGGCAGTCTTTCCTGGACTCGGCAATCCTTTCCCGAGTTTTCCGTTTTCCCAGGCGGCGGAGGCCAGGCGCAGCAGTTCACGCGGCGATACATCGACCTCGCGACGTGCGCCGTAGAGCGCCTCGAGATTGATTGCCGCGAAAAGTTGCTCGTGCAGGCCGTGATTTCCGGGGTGAGCGTGCATGCGCTCGGTGATCAGTGCACGTGCACAGTCAATCGAGATTCCCTGCAGTTGTAACTGCCCATCGGTGATCCGGTCGGATAGGGCATGCGGAATTTTCTCCGCGAAACTTGACTGCCATACATCATCGTTCATGGCGATGATGGTTAGCGGTACGATTCCGATCCTCGCGATCTCAGAAAATATGTATGCAGCCTGCGTTGCAGCTTCAGTGTCACCCTGCAGGCTGTCGAGGTGATCAAACACCAGTATCAGTGGCCGATAGCGTGAAACCAAACAGCTGATCTCTCGCATTCTTTCCCTTGCCTCATGACCTGTAAGATCGGGCGTTTCCGGAGGCATGGTGTTAAGATCCCCTGACTCGTAGCGGTAGAGGAATTGAATCCAGAAACCACTGGCCGAGTGATCAAGCTGGGTGCGCCGGCGAAGTTCGTTTGCCAGATGGCCGGAGAGAGCCTGGAAATTCTCTTTGAACCACAGGACAATAGGTGAGTCAGAGTTCTTGAGGTCGAACATGCTGCGGTAGTTTTTCCTCAGGCCGCGAGCAGCTATTTCCGGATTATCGGTTGGAACAATTCCTTCATGGACAAGTTCACTCACCAGCTCGGCAAAGATGAGGCGTGCGGTTTCCGAGAGGGCATTGAGCTGTGCGGGATCTTGGGTTTGGGAGAGGCAGCGGATGCCCTGCCTGAAGAGTTCCTGCCAGTGTGGGGGATTTTCACGGTTGAAGGAAATCGGCAGGGCGTATGTATCCTGCGCGGCGGCGATGACCTGCGCCAGCAAATGGGATTTCCCAAACCCTGCTCTGGCAGAGTGAATCATGCGAATACGACCATGGCCCGAATTCTGCGCGTCACCGAGGGAAGCAATGAGCGAAGCGAGTGATCGTTCCTGTGCAGGGTAGAATACAGCGGATGCCGACGGGGTGATGTGCAAATCGCCACCGTAGATGGAATCCTGAAATGGGTTGGGATGGGTCATTTCCCGAAATAGATGCTCGACAATTATCCCTATTTACGAAAATAATGAATAACCGAGTTATTCTACATTCCGCGCAAGGGGCTTTCCATCAAAATTACCATTATTCACAGCCTTAATGCTCAATTTTGAGAATCCTCAGCAGCAAGGATCATCAGGATGAGGTCAATTTAGTGATCTAGTGGATTGAGCGGGCTTTTGTTGCCGGTGGCAGCCAATCCATTGGCGGCTTGGCCTGCGGATAAATCCAGTAACGAAGAAATAATCCCGGACACCCCGTTACCAGCTGATCCATTTCTATACTCACGAAACTTTTTGAAGAACTTTTTGTAGACGGAGATTGAGTTTTCCCCATGGGTTTCTATTCCGGCGGTTCAGTTTCTTCCGGAGATCAATCAAGAGTTGTTTCGGTAAACTTTCGAGTGATTCAGTGACCTCGGTCGCATAGCTGTTCGGATAAAAATCCACCGGCCGAGCGGCATCCGAAACCAAAATCTCCAATCTCTCATGTAAGGGTTTCCGTTCAATTTTCCGAAGGTAATCGTTCCGCTTGCGATTTCTTTCTTTGCCCTCTTTTTCACGATTTCGGGCTAGTGCTGCATTTTCTTCAAGCCTTGCTATTTTGGCCTGTTGCTCGTTAATCCTGATAGCGTGCTGCCGCTCGACCTTCGCTTTTTGTCCGTTATAGTATCCGGTAACCGAAGTGGCCCCACCTCGGTGGCTACCGAAAGGCAGGTAGGGGTTTTCGGAATTCTTTAAGATCCATTCGGCCAATGATTCGGCCTGCTCAGATAATGAAAACCCTAGGTTAATGATCGGGCCTGTCCGATCCATCAACAAACCAAAGATCCAGATAACCCCAGCCACTGAGCCTCCACTCCATTTGAAATCCCGTTCAGCAAGCGTAAGTCCCTTTATTAAACATTCGAGTTGTTCATCATTCAGGTTCTCACAGGTTTCACGCCACCGGGCACGCTCCATTCTATTGATGGCACCTTCAGGAAATACGCGTTGCCGCAATGTCTCTGACGCATCCTCATCAAGAGTTGAAAGACGCCCCCATTCAATCAAGTCTATGATGGTCCGATTCAAAGCTCACTCAAGATTTTCAAGAACTCTTTCTCAAGGGCTGCGCTTGCAGAACTACTCGACCACGCTGACTCCGATGCGCAGCAGGGCAATGGATGAATTTCCCGTATACTCGGCAGTGAAGGTAGTGGCATCATCGGTGATGACGCTTACATCGGCATTGCTCCAACTGATTGCATCAGTGGAGGCCTGCGCGAAATAGGAGGTCTTGGGATCGTCTGCCGCCTCGCTTCCCTTGGTGATCGAGAAGCGGATTTTTCCCGAGGCGTTGAGGGTTGGTGCCGGCAGCGCATTGAATGAGAAGGGATCGAGCCCAAGGGCGAACTCCAGCAGGTTGGGGATACCGTCAGAATCATCGTCATCGCCGCTGGCGCCAATTCCAGGGAATTGAGCTGCCCAGGTGTCATAGGCACCGGGTGCAGCAGGGTTGTTGCTAGCCCCCCGTGTCAGCGGAGCCAACTTAAAGTCGCCGGTGCCGTCCGGGACACGGGAGATGCCACCCGGGTCGGGATTGTTATTGTCCGTGAGGTCCGGCCCGGTGTATTGCAGCCCGGCAGCGAGGATGCCATCCCCGATTTCATAGACCAGCGCATCGACGAGGACCGCACCCGCTGGAGGGGTGAGTGGGGTGGTGCCGTTAAAGTCGCTGGCGGCAGCTCCCCTGTATAATGCCATCCCGTCACCGCCACTACCGCCGTTCTGGATGCCGTTGCTTGGCGTGCTGACGACAAAGAACCCGGAGGCGTCGGTCTGTTGCCCATTAAGGTCGATGAACCTGTATTCCTCGTCGGCGGGGCTGTTGTCGTTGCCGTTGTAGAAAACCAGCACGAACCCGTCAAGCGGGGTGTTGCCGCCTCCGCCGTCGTAGAGCTCGACAAACTCCAGGCCTGCTGCATCACTGCCGACAGGATCGTAATCAACCTCGTTTATATACACTGTTGCCGCGGCGTCACCATTGTCGGTGACCTCTAGGGTGGCACTGCCGTCAACGTAGCCGGGAGCACTGCCTGTAATTGTGAGAGTCTGTGTCCCGTCCTGGGCGGTGTCGTCCTGGATGTCGATATCGATGGAGATCTCATCTTCATTGCCGGCAAAGGTGGCGGTTGCGGCAACGGTTGCCTCGGTGGTATCGCTGCTGCTCAGGTTGACGGTGAGGGGGGTGCTGATATCCCCATCGCGGGTGATGGTCAGCTCCACGGCACCGGCACCGGCATCTTCAGCGACGCTTGCGGGGAGAACCCAGAGTTGCAGTGCGGGAGCATTGCAGAACGGGTCGCCGGTGGTTGTCTTACCGGGTGAGAAGGGAGCACCGAGGACGTTGTGCACGGTGAATGTGTTGTTGGCGTTGAGGTCGGGATCGAGGGTCAGGGAACCGTCCGAGGTGCTTGTTTCCCCCCAGTTGGCACCGGCAACCTCAATGCCGTTTAGGTTCTTAACTGATATGAGGTCACCGCTATTGTTGAGCGCAAGTCCAAATTCATTGGCTCCGTTGGCATTCTGCAGCAGCGCGCCACCGAAGGGTGCAGAGCGTCCCTCGGTTACCCCGGAACCGAAGACCACAACAGCGCACCCTGGATCCAGCACGGTGCCGGCGGGGAAGGTGTGGCGCACGGTGGCAAAGTCCGAGAGGGTGTAGCCGGAGATGTCAAGTGCCGCGGCGGAGTCGTTTACCAACTCGACGAATTCATCGGAGCCATCCGATGCCCCGCTGTTGCCATCGCCGTTGGCATCAGTGTTCTGTCCCACTGCCGGGTAGACCTCATTGAGGCGCAGGCCCGTGCCAACGGGTGATCCGGTTTCGTCATCGGTAACGGTGACGTCGATGCTGGCCGGGAAGAAACGGTTCAGCGGGTCGCTGATATCAATGGTGATCACCTGGTCAAAGTCACGCCAGGCATCATCAATGCCACTGAGGGTGACGTCGACACTGAGTTGCCCGTTGGCAACAACCACGGCCGGGACCGCAAGCTCGGAGGTGTCGACACTGGCGGACTTGTTGCTCAGCGTCACGTTGAGCGGGGTGTCGCCGTCAGCTGCAGAGTCGAGCGAGACGGTAAGGGTTACGCTGCCACCGTTCTCGGAGAGGGTTTGCGCGCTGAGTGACACGGAGATTTCCTCAACCGGGTTGTTCCTTACCCCGGGAGTCGGGGTGTCATAGATTTTCCAGGCACCAAGGTCGAGGCCGCCGGCACCGTCCGTGGTGCGTCCTGCTGAGTCGGTGTCCTTGTTGCCAAACTCATGTTCATTAAGTGAGAATCCGCTAAGTCCAAATTCTGCTATAAGGCCACTGTCGGAATCGTTTGTTTCATAAACCACGGCATCAAGCAGGTTGGCCAGGTTGTCGCTGGCCTGGGTTTTTGGCGAGGATATCGAGATATCAGCTGCAGTCGTGTTGGCATACAAGCCAACTCCATCTTCACCGTTTTGTATAGCGCCCTCGTAAATGATTCCAGTGTTGGCGCTGACCCGCTGGGCAATGCCCGGGACGGCAACTTGTGCAGCCAGGAAGAACCCGTCGGCACCGGTGGAGAGGCCACCGAGATCGATTACTCTGTAGGCACCGTGGGAGCCACCTCCGGCGCCATTAAAAAATACCAGGACGTGATTGTCCAGTGGAGTGTTTCCTGTGCCACCGTCATAGAGCTCAATAAACTCAAGGGCATCAAATCCGGCGGTGTCGGCATCAATTTCATTGATGACAAGTTGCTGGGCATTGGTGCACAGGCAAAAACAGAAGAAGGCGATTGGCAGGATGGGGTAACGGATCATGGCGTTCAAAGGATTTGGGTGAAGTGTGTCAATATTATAGGGAAAATGTATCAGGTTTCCCGGAAAATATTGCGTCAAAATTGCTTTTAAAAGTGAAATAATCAGAAGATATCCCGGCAGAACCGGTAAAACCTGAGGCCTTGAGTGAATACCGGCTTATGGGCAACAGAGAAAACTGGCAAGCTATTGACTTTCCCTCAATTGATCAGCCATCGAAATAATGAACTCGCGGAATTCGCTTCCCAGGTCGTCACGCTCAAGGCCGAATACCACGTTGGTCTTGAGGAAATCAAGCTTGTTGCCGATATCGTAGCGGGTGCCGTGGAAATTTAGTGCATACATGGCATGATCCTTGAGCATGCTGGCCATGGCATCGGTGAGCTGTATTTCACCATTCTTGCCGGGTGGGGTGGCATCGATGTAATCGAAAATCTCTGCGGTGAACACGTAGCGTCCGGCGATGGCAAGGTTTGAGGGTGCCACGTCCCGGTCTGGTTTCTCGACCAGTGTGTCCAGCTTGTAGAGATCCGGCTCGATCAGTTCCCCGCCAATGATCCCGTAGCGCTCGACCTTGTCATGGGGCACTTCCTCGACCGCGACTATTGACCCGTGATGGTTTTCAAAGGCATCAAGCAGTTGTTTTGTGATGGGACGCCTGAAATCGTCTGAACCCATCAGCGTGTCACCGAGCATGAGCACGAAAGGTTCCCTGCCAACATGATAGCGGGCGTAGGAGACCGCATCCCCAAGGCCGTTGAGCTCCTTTTGCCAGACAAAATGGAGGTTCACCATGTTGGAGATACCGCGAATCTGCTCAAGCTCGTCAACTTTTGCCTTCTCCGAGAGTTCGGTCTCGAGCTCGAGGTTGCGCGAGAAGTGTTCCTCGATTGCACGTTTGCTTTTACCGATGATCATGAGGATATCGGTGATCCCGGAGCGGGCCGCCTCCTCCACCACGTATTGGATGGCCGGGGTATCGACAATTGGCAGCATCTCCTTCGGTTGTGACTTGGTGGCCGGCAGGAAGCGTGTCCCGAATCCTGCAGCGGGAATAACAGCTTTGGTGACTTTGGGCATGGCGGGATATGGTGCGGGTTGTTTTCCTTAGCCTGCAGTAATAATCGGCTTGATGACATTCATCCCCAATGGGGTCAGGGATTGTACCAGTTTCTCGTAAGTGTCGCTATCAGGATACGTGCCGACAATTGCTCCCCCGGACCCGGTGAACTTGGCGGTGGCACCGGTGGCACGGGCAGTCTCCACCATCCTGATATTTCCCTCGCTCATTTTGTAGAGCTGGCGGCGGCGGTCGAAGTTGGCATTGAGCAGTGGCCCAATCTCGTTACCGCGTTTGTCCTTCAGGAGACCACAGGTTTCCTGTGCCAGGCCGGCCCAGAAATCCATTGCCTCAATAATCTGCTTGTCACCGCGCTCAAAGCGTCCGCGAATATCGTTGTGAAAAACTTCAGTGCCCTCGGAGAGCTTGGTGGCATAGGCAATGTAAAGTGGCGGCAACAGCTTGGGATCGAGTTCCTCGTAATTGCCGTGTCCCTGCTGGCGCATGAGGTCCTCGGCAAAGTCCATGTAAATAAGTCCCTCGTAGGTCTGGATCACCCGGTCCTGCAGGCCGGCGGGGATTTTAAGCTCGTCATTCTCCACGGAGAGGATGATCGCCGGGCGGATGGGCTTTGGGATGCTTACTTCATAGAAGGTCATCAATGCCCGCAGACATGCGGTGATGATTGCGCTTGAGCCGGCCATGCCGACCTGCGGCGGAATGTTGCTGCTGTAACGCAGGGTAAAGTTCCGCTTATCGAGGCGTATCCCGTTCTCCTGGCAGTAGTCATGGAACCGCTTGACTGTTGCCTTAAGCAATCGAATTCCGCCGTAGTAGCCGAACTGACGGACATCCGCCGCCAGTTCCGCAATGCTGCCGAACACTGATTCGTCGCGCCGTGCCGGCAGGATTTTAAGTTCAGGTGTTTCATAGAGAACAACTTCAGCTTCAAAGTTGCGCACAATAAAGGAAATCGTCTTGCCAAAATAACCGTCAGAGGGATTGCCGACGAGTCCGGCACGCGGATGGGACTTGGAGTGGATTAGCACGGGTGTTCGAATTTCTAGCTGCGCAATATCAGGTAAGGGGCGGCGGAAACAAATAATTAATACTTTACCGGGACATTCAATGCATTGGCACAGGGTATTTTAAGTTACCTTTAATCGGTGCCGCCGGGAAGAACCTGTACCGTGTAGCAGGTGCATGAACCATGAGAACGTTCTTGCAAATATGGTTTATTGAAAAAAGTTAAGGCTGAAATGAACGAATCGCGAGCGACTGAACAGGTGAAGGCAATTCGTCAAAGCGCGAAATCAATGGCAGCCTATCGGGTGCTTTCCGCACGTGTTGCGATTTTTTCCGGGGTTTTGGCTGTGGGGACGGGTATTTACCAGATCTGGAGAGGACAGCATGGCGGGGTGCTGCTGGGAAATACGTTCTACTGGGATTGGGTCAAGGTGTTGCTTGCGGTGGCGGTTTTCGCTGTTGTGTTGCTGTGGATGAAGGCGAAAGGGGACGGGAAACCTTTCTGCCCGGCAGGGATGCGTCGCGTGGTTCTTTCTTTTTCACCGGCGATGCTGGCAGGTGCGGTTGTTTCCTACGAGATGGTTTCCGGTTATGATGAGTATGAATTGTGTGTTTTGAGCTGGGTATTGTTTTACGGTGTTGCACTGCTTGCCGTTAGGCAGGTTGTGCCGCGTCCACTGCGGGGCCCGGGGTGGATTTTTTTCATTACAGGGCTTGTCATTACTCTTGTCTGGAGACGATACGGAGCTGCGCTTGCCCCGCAGCTTGGAGTGGGTGAGGCGGAGACGGCAGCGGCAATCATGGTTGTCACCTTTGGCTTGCTGCACCTTGTCCATGGGATGAGGTGTTTTCTTAGGCAAGAACAGTGATAACAAGGCAGATTCAAGGCAGTAACGGGCTGAATTGCCGGCTGGAGCATTGATTTTTACCGGGATTGCCGGGATTGAATTGTTTTGTCACAGGTATTGCAGGAGCCGCGGTGAGCACTTAGTATTGCAATCATGCAACGATTACTCATTTGTTCAGTGCCAATCATACTTGTGACTGTGGCGGGTGGGCTTAAGGCTCAGGAACAACCGTTAACCCCGTCAGAAACGACCCGACTCCTGGATACAGTCACGGATCTCCAGGGCAAGGTTAAAGAGCAACGCTACGGGATTCATGCATCCTCCATCCAGGCATTCCGGGCCGCGGCTTCCTCTACCAACTCGGCTTATGAATTTTACCTGAAGTGTTACAAGGAGATAAATTTCACCCGCAAGGGTGCCCGTGAATCCGAATACCTTGCATGGAAGAAAAAGAACAGGGATTACCTGCGCTCAAGGGAACACAGTGAGGCCCGCCGTATTCAGCTGCAATTCCTGGTGTTGACTCTGCGTGCCGCACAGTTCACCAAGAAGGAGAATTATTATTCAATTATCCCGGAACTCACGACACTGATTGACAATGCCCTTTCAGCATATCCGCACCTTGGTTCATCGCGCAGGATACTTCATGCTGATGCAACCGGATCCACTTTCGGCCGGGTTTATGACCTGCAGTCAACCCTGAGAATGAACAGGAACTGGGGTCGTTCACCGATGGATATCGACGGTATTTATGACAGGACGATCCTTCCCCTGTACCGCTCCAAGGAAAGGGTGTCTGAGCTTTCCGCGGCCTGGGACAAACGCATTGCCCAGCGCATCAGCATGGTGGGTGCCCTCGACAAGCCTGATAGCGAGAGGAAATTCGTAAGGGACACCCTGCCGCGCATGAAATGGGAAAAGAACATGGATTTGCTCAGAGCGGGGAGACGCCGGACTGCACTGACGGCGATGGTCGCAATCGTCAGGTCAAATGTTGAGCATGAGAATATTGATGAATGGCTGGATCAATTAGAGGGGTATCTGAGTGGTGAGAAGGATCCGGGCAACTTTGAGGATCTTGAGGCGACTGACAGTTTAACGGGAAACGTTAACCTTCCCCAGTCCAGCAGCATCAACTCGGAACCGGATATTGGCGGCGGTCGCATTCCGGGCAATGCGCGGGAGGCACGGGAAGCGGCCAATAACGTTAATATAGACGATTTGCGCAAGATTCTTGGGGGACGTGGGGGACGTTAATGGGCGGAGGACGGTGAGACTGGTTGGTTACCGGGATTTGAACCCAGGCCTTGGATTTGGCAAGCGGAACTCTTGCCAATCCCAAGCCCTTAAAGGATGCATTAGTCCCACTGGCGAATTTGAGTTAAGTCACAGGGATGGGTATGCAGGGTAAAGCCGAAGCACCGCGGCAGGGAAACCTCAACTGGATCAATATCCGTGGGTTGGTGATTTTGCATACATTGGCAGCGGTTGCCATTTGGTATTTAGTCTTTGTCCAATTTCATTGGGCCACCATAGCCTTGGCCTTTGTTTGGTATGGGTTGACCGGGCTTTCAATCACGGCGGGTTATCACCGCGCCTTTACTCATCGTGCCTATGAAGTGTCGGCGGCACTGCGTTGTTTTTTTTAGTTTTCGGCGCAGGGGCTTTACAGACCTCGCTGTTACAGTGGTCGGTGGACCATCGCGGCCATCATCGCTTTTCCGACCAGGAAGGAGACCCTTACGGCGTGAGGAATGGTTTTTGGTGGGCGCACGTCGGTTGGATTTTACGAAACCGCCACGGCTACGAAGACCCGCCTTTGGATAACGTCAAAGATCTAGCGGACTTGCCGGGAGTGAAATTCCAGCACAAGTTCTACGACCCCATCGGGCTTTCAGTGGCTTTTGTGGTGCCGGCAGGCCTGGCCTCCTTGTGGGGGGACTTTTGGGGTGGATTCTTGGTTACCGGCGCTTTGCGAGCGCTGTTGCGTGTTGCACGCTACGTGGTGTGTGAATTCGGTGGCCCATTGGTTTGGCAGCCGCCCCTATTCCAAAGTAGGTTCGGCGCGCAACAACGTTTTGACCGCATTCATTACCGGGGGCGAGGGTTACCATAATTTTCACCATCGCTTTCCATCGGATTATCGCAATGGAATCCGCTGGTATCAATACGACCCAACCAAATGGTTCATTTGGAGTTTGCATAAACTTGGCCTTGCCACTGACTTAAAGCGCA
Source organism: Verrucomicrobiales bacterium (assembly GCA_046581505.1). Lineage (GTDB taxonomy): Bacteria > Verrucomicrobiota > Verrucomicrobiia > Verrucomicrobiales > DEV007 > CACIUL01. The sequence goes on from JAYGGE010000207.1 coordinate 29,835, forward strand.
CTCAGGAAAATCTGATGCGCTCTGCCGACGAGGTTTAGTTAAGCTTTTTCACAGGTGGGGGTGACGTGCGAGGTGCCCGTGGCCAGATGAAGCCGGGGACTAGCAGGTTTGCCTGCAGGATTAATTAGAGCCGGGTGGCAACTGTTTGGATGGGAGCGGGCTCGGGTGGAGGTTCGGGTGGATTGCGACTTGCCATTGCAAGACATGCGCTTTGTTCCCCCGGCGATAAGCCGGATTAGCCCGGCTGGGTAAAGGTCCGGATAACCGTTAGCCGTCCGCTGTTCCGAGCGGGTGGGGCCGCCGTGAATGGGAAATTATTTTTCAAATTAATTGCAGAAATCCTTGACACTTTGTTAAGAAGCATGAAATACTTTGTAAACTTAACAATTATATTAAAGTATGAAAACTGTCATTACTCTTGCCGTTGCTTCCGCGGTTTCGCTTTCAGCCATTTCCTGCAAAAGTAACAAAACTGCCGGCAAAGATCCTTACAATAACGGCAACCAATATGGTCAAGGGTATCAGGATCCATACGCCTCGGCTGGGGAATATGACAACGTTTATGCCGCGGGGGGTGCTAACCGCTATGAGGCGGCATCTGTTTATCAGAATCCCGCTCCACGAAGCGATGAGTATTATGTTCCGCCGCAGGGACAGGCATACACGCCTCCTGCCACGGCCGGGGCGGGTAGCCATACGGTGCAAAAGGGAGACACCCTTTATAATCTTTCCCGCCGCTATGGCACGACGGTTTCAGCAATAAGGCAGAATAACGGGATCAGTGGAAATTTGATTCGTATAGGCGAGCGCCTGTTAATCCCCTGAACCAACGATTCCGTTGGCATTTATTATAAGCGTGCATTCCCTAAAGGGGGGGTGCACGCTTTTTTATCTTTAGGCGGCCGATACCGGGGATCAGCTTTTGAAAACTTGCTTAAGGAATGCAATACTGTCTTTGGCGATGGTCTCGGGATCAGGAGTGTAGTCAAAGACCTCGACTGATATATAGCCGTCGTAATGCGCTTCGCGCAATGCCTTGACGATGGGCGGGTAGGCAACGTTACCGGTTCCCGGCCCACGGAGGTTGGGATCGTTGGCGTGAAAGTGTGCGATGTGTTCGGAGTTCCCGGTAATCACGCGGGCAATGGGAAGTTCTTCATCGCTCATTGCCTTGACGTCAAGGTGGAGCCGACAGGCGGGATGGTCGACAAGGTTGAGGAGTTTTACCGTTTGCTCTGCAGTATTCAGGAAGTTGGTTTCCTTTCTTGCCAGTGGTTCCATTGCGATGGTGACGCCCAGTTGACCGGCGGTCTCAGAGATTTTCCGCAGGGTGTCCGCAGCACGACCTGCAGCATCCTCATAATTCCACCCGTCTTCCAGATTGCGTTGCTTGGGACTTCCCCAGACCATTATCGAACCGCCCATTGCGGCACATGTGCGGGCAAGGTGTTGACCGAAGGCGACCGTGTCCTTCTGCAGGAGTGGATCGTTGGTGGTTAAGTGGAGCCAGGCGGGTTTGACCAGCAGCCAGTGCAATCCAACGACCTCAAGGCCTGCTGAGCGGGCTCGTTCACCGAAAGCCCGGGCTTCCGCCTCAGTGATCTCACGCGGATCCTCCTTGAGGGTGAACGGGGCAATTTCAATGCCATCGTAGCCGCACCCGGCGATATGGTCGCAGGTCTCGCCAAATTCTTTATCACCGTAGGTTTCGTTGCATAGCGCGAACTTCATGCTGATGGGAGGTTTCTGTGGAGGAGGGCCGGGTGTCAAGGTTTCGTCATTGAAAAGAGCGATAATTGCGGAGATATTTAACTTTGACTAATTACTTAGGTTCCTTGATATTTTACCTGCTAAAACGTATTAAGGGCATGGCATCTTCAGAGGCAAAAACAGGTATCGATAGTCTCAAGATGAGTGAGTTTCGTCTTCCGTGGCTTATTCGGATCATGTTTGCGGCGGCGATTGTGATTTCGATTGGCATGATCATCTATTCCAGCGACCTTGAGTTCAGGGCATTGGAAGAATCCCTGAATGAGGAGCAGAAGGCAAAAATTATAATTACCGGGGAACGTGATGTATTGGCTCTGGTTGCGGCTGAAGCTGCCGCCGAGGCGGGTGAGTTGTCCGGGGAAATTACAGTGATTGCCGAGAACACATCAACCCTTGAGCAGCAGCTCACCGAGTCAGGGATGTGGTTGACTGACGAGCGACGAATACGCTCGGGACTGCAGGATGAAGTGTCCAGGCTTTCCGTGCAGATGGCTGCTTTTCAAAAACGTGAAGAGGCTTTGCAGGGTATTATTGAGTTACTGGAGAGTGAAGTTGTTTCCGTGGAGAACCGTCTGGACAAAATCACAGGGGACCAGTTGACACCGCAGGTTAACCTCAATGACTTTGGGACATCGGAATTTATTGCATCAGCCAGCACGGAAACATTACAGGCAAATGAGCACCCTGGCAGTCATGATGCGCATGTTGTGGCACTTCTCAATGAGATTGGCATTATGAACCGTGAGATAGAAGCTGTTCGTGAGGAGCGCAATGTGCTTAAGGCCGAGGTTGATCGTCTTGCCGCGGGAAAAGGTGAAGAGAAGATCGAAACAGGGCGGTTTGGAAAGAAAATTAAAGGCAGGTTGGCGGGTGTCGGCAAGGATGACAACTAGGTTGCCGCCCGGCATCGACGTTGCCAGAGAACTTTAAATGCATTGCCGGCACCGTGTGGATTGATTGCCGGATCCTGACGGTCTATCTTGACCTGCTGCCCGGCAATGAATTCGACTTGAGTTTGAAATGCAATTTCGCGCAGGCCAAGTTGAGCTGTACGGGTCCGCAGGTCACTGAAGTCGACATCAGCAGTAAGGTCCTGCTTCCCTGGGCGGGAAAGGATTTCCGTTAACGATTCAAGTCGCTGCTGTGCAAAGTAGGCGCGCAGGGTTCCCTCAGGGCGGCGATGATAGATTTCCGGGAACACATTCCCGTAGTCGATTGTCAGCATTTCCCCCAGATGCCATGACGGCAGCCAATTTGCCAGCCATTTCAAGTAGCTGTCATGGCGCTCAACTCTTTGTCCGTTTTCGAAATCATGGGTTCCGTGCAGTGAAGAAGCTGCGGGAAGCTCTACAGGGCTCCCTGGAATTGTAATCCACTGTGTGCCGTCATGCCCCAGCAATATGTCATGCCACCGTTTTTCATCCGCATTCCATTGCAATAATTCTGCAGGGAAGGCATCAACCAGTTCGTTGGATATGATGAGCGCTTTTCCTGCGGCGGATTCCAGTGCCTCTATCATGTCCAGATGCCATTGGAATTTTCGTTTGTTACCAAGCCTGGAAAGCTGCTGCTTGCGCAGAGGAGGTGATATCTCCACGATGTGGTAGTGAAGTTTTCGCCGTCCGCAAACACCGAGGTGTCTGATTATTTCCTGTGCCAGTGAGCCGTCTCCTGCACCAATCTCAATAATGGTGCGGGGTAGCGGGTTATTATCCCGCCAGCATTGCTGTAACCACCCGGCGATGGCCTGCGAAAGGCTGGGGCTGAGTGTTGAGGTTGTGGAGAAGTCACCCCTCCTGCCGATGGTGGCAATATTTTGCGAGTAGTATCCTGCATCAGGATCGAACAGGGCCTTCTCCATGAAGGTAGAGAATGGCAATGGTGCCATCGCGCGCAGTCGATGAGCCAGGGTTGGCGGATGAGGGCTCAAGGAGGGAGGTGTTCAGGTTGGCGACCCTGTCCGTGCCATTTGCTCACAACGCTTGATGTCCAGCTTGCCCGAGGCGAGTGCTGGAATCTCATCGATGACTACAGTTTGTTTGGGAATCCAGAGTGCCGGAACTCCGGCAGCAAGCAACTCGCGGCGCAGGTCACCCAGTGCGGCATCGTCCATTTCCAGGGTGGTGAGCAGTATCAGGATCTCACCTTTTGTTTCATCGGGCAGCCCGACCACGGTGATTTTTTTCTCCGCCTCAGCATCGAAGCCAAGTGCCTTATTGATGTGGGTCTCGACTGTCTCATGAGGTACCATTTCACCGCCGATCTTGGAGAATCTCGACAATCTGCCCTCAATATAGAGAAAGCCTTCCGCATCAACACGGCCAATATCCCCGGTGCGTAACCATCCATCGTGCAGGACTTGTGCCGTTTGCTCAGCCATGTTCAGGTAGCCGGTAAAAATGTTGGCGCCGCGCAACCAGATCATCCCGCTTTTACCAATTGGCAGGGGGCTGTCGTCTTCCGGGTTGGTGATGCGCACAGCAATTCCCGGCAGGAACTGCCCGACTGAGCCGGCACGCTCGCTGTGGATGAGCGGCCACTTGGTTTCCATCACCGGGTTGGGGATGTTGGCATTGGAGACAGGCGAGGTTTCAGTTAGGCCGTATCCCTCCATGACTTGCTTGCCGAATTTCTTCTCGAATGCCTCAGCGAACTTGCGCGGCAGCTTCTCGGCACCGGTAATGATATACTTGATGGAGGCAAGTTCCTCGGGCTCAACCCGGCGCATGTAACCGCGCAGGAAAGTCGGTGTTGCCAGTAACATGGTGACACTGTGCTCGTGAATAAGCTTTGCCAGCTTGGGGGGCTCCAGGGGGCTTGGATAAGTGACCAGGTCGATTCCCTCAAGCATGGGATACCACAGGGTTACAGTAGAGCCGAAGCTGTGGAAAAGCGGCAGGCAGCCAAGTATTTTGTCCTGTTGGCTGAGTTCGAGCCTGCTGGCGAACTGGCTGACATTGGCAAGGATGTTGCGGTGACTGAGGATAACCCCCTTGGGTGCACCGGAACTGCCGCTGGTGAACAGTAATACAGCTTCGTCATCTCCACCCTCTTCGGGAATTTTCAGGATGGAGGCGAGTTTCTTTGCGGAGAGCAGCTTGTAGCGTATCAGCCAGAAGATGATCTTCGGTTTAAGGGGAGGCAGGATCTCATCAAGAAGCATCATTTTATCCTGTGAGAACCACGGGAAGGAGTTGATTTTCTCAACGAATGCAGTGGCTGAGATCAAGCGGTCGAGTTGCGCCTGTTCAATGGCTGAATTGATTGCATCCGTTCCGGCAGTGAAGTTGAGGTTGACCGGAACTTTGCCGGCCAGCAGGACTGCGAGGTTGGCGACCAGGCCGCCCTTGCCGGGAGGCAGCACGATACCTACGCGTTTACGCGTGGTTTTTTTCCTGATCAGGCGGCTCAGTGCGGCGGCAGCGGCGAACAATTTGTCAAAACGCAGGGTGCTTGTGTCGTTACCGTCATAAACCGTGGTATTCTTACCGCTTTCCTTGAGTCCACGGATGATTGATCGAGCAAGATGCCCGGTGAGCACCGAGTGATTGTTGAAAGCCCTTTCCGCGGCAATGAGAAGTTCCTCCCGGTAGCCGGCTGGCGTTACCGATTCCCCCTCAAGCAGCCTGCCGTAAGCCAATGAGGTGCCACCGGTATGCTCGATGTTGAGATTGACCTCGGTAAGCTTCTCGATGAAAAGCGGCACCACCGGGGCATGGGTATCGAGGATGAGGTTTTGTGTTTCAGCAGGAACCTGGAAACTGGCTCCCCGCTGGCAGCACGAGGCTCCCGGGGTGAAAAGAATGCTTTGTCCCGCGGCCAGCAGTGGCTGTATTTTGTCCTGTAACTCGGCACTGCTACCGGTTTTGAAAGCAAAAGGCAGGCAATCCCCATAGATTGCCTTTAGGAATTGCTCAGGATTTTCGCCATAGCGCGGATAGTTGGCGGACGAGTCGATCAGGGGAATGAGCCCGGTTTGATGTCCGGCAATCTCCTTGAGGTCTGCCTGCGTTAATTCGCGACTTGGAAGGATGATGCATCCGCTTTGGATTTTAGTGAAGACGGCTTCCCCGGTCGTCCAGAACCTGCAGTCATCATCCCGTTTTGCTCGTGACATCCTTTAGATATTCCCTTTCTTACTGTTTTACGATGGCTGCTGTTAATGATTTACACGGCTGCACTTAGGCGATAAGACTAATTGACTTTGGCGGCTGTGCAATCCCGCAGGGATTATCCATTCGCATCTTTTCTTAGATTTTAATTTCGCTATCACATCCTCATGAGCCAACCAGATCCTGTCACTTCAGACTCCGCGGGCATGTCGCCGCGTGAATACTGGCGGAAGAATATTACCTGCGTGCTTGGGTTGCTGGTCGTCTGGTTTGTGGTTTCCTACGGTTGTGGGATTCTTTTTGTGGACGAGTTGGACAAGTTCAGGACACCGGGCGGAGGGATCAAGCTTGGTTTCTGGTTTGCTCAGCAGGGAAGCATCTATGTGTTTGTGATCCTCATTGCCATTTATGTGCGGTTTATGAACCGACTGGATGCCCGATTTAACGGGAAGAAGGGCTAACTTAACTAATTTGTTTTTATGGATGTTCAAGGTTGGACTTTTTTAATCGTGGGGCTGAGTTTTGCCCTGTATATTTTTATCGCAATCCGCTCGCGTGCGAGATCAACCGGGGAGTTTTATGTGGCAGGCAAGGGAGTGCATCCCTTGGCAAACGGCATGGCAACTGCCGCGGACTGGATGTCAGCCGCTTCGTTCATTTCAATGGCTGGACTTATTTCTTTCATGGGTCGTGACGGAGGAGTTTATCTGATGGGTTGGACGGGAGGCTACGTGTTGCTTGCCCTTCTACTTGCTCCCTACCTGCGCAAGTTTGGGCGGTTCACCGTTCCTGACTTCATTGGTGATCGTTACTATTCATCAACGGCGCGCCTGGTTGCTGTGTTTTGTGCAATCTTCGTCTCTTTTACATATGTGGCGGGACAGATGCGAGGAGTTGGGATCGTATTTTCGAGGTTCTTGGAGGTGGATATTAACCTGGGGGTAGGGATCGGTATGGCGATTGTGTTCTTCTACGCTGTGCTTGGGGGAATGAAGGGCATCACCTACACTCAAGTTGCTCAGTATTGTGTTTTGATCTTCGCCTTCATGGTGCCGGCGATCTTTATTTCCATCATGCTCACCGGCAACCCGGTCCCACAGCTTGGGCTTGGTGGTGAAGTTGAGGGAGGAGTCCATCTCCTCGATAAACTTGACGGGCTCAGTAAAGAGCTAGGATTTAACGCCTACACCGAGGGGAAGAAGCAAACCCTTGATGTGTTTTGTATTACCATGGCCCTGATGGTGGGCACGGCCGGCCTGCCACACGTCATTGTGCGTTTCTACACTGTGAAGCGGGTTAAGGACGCGCGCATGTCGGCATTCTGGGCCCTGCTGTTTATTGCTGTTCTTTACACTACCGCCCCGGCGGTAGCAGTTTTTGCCCGAACTAACCTCTTGCAGGAAGTTCCCGGAGAACGGTTCGAGGACATTCCTGAAGGCCTGAGGAAGTGGGAGGAAAGCGGATTGCTCGCCTGGACTGACAAGAACAGTGACGGCAAAATCCAATATACCAAGGGTAAGGCCTTTAATAATGCACCCGGTAAAAATCATGGGAAACCGGTGTTTAAAAAAGAAGGCGGACAACGTGTCCTGGGTGACCAGGGGCAGGGATTGTTGACGAATGAGGCAACGGAAGGGAATAACGAGCTCTATATTGACCGGGATATCATGGTGCTTGCCAACCCGGAGATTGCCGGTCTTCCGAACTGGGTTGTTGGCCTGGTTGCAGCGGGTGGCCTGGCTGCCGCGTTATCGACTGCCGCGGGACTGCTGCTGGTCATTTCCACATCATTTGCCCATGACCTGATGAAGAAAACCCTCACGCCTAATATTGGGGAAAAGCGGGAATTATTGTTGGCTAGGATTGGAGCCGCTGTAGCGGTTGTGATTGCCGGTTACTTTGGCATTAATCCCCCGGGATTTGTTGCCCAGGTCGTTGCTTTTGCTTTCGGTCTTGCCGCAGCCTCGTTCTTCCCGGCGATTTTGCTGGGGATCTTCTCGAAACGCATGAATCGGGAGGGCGTGATTTCCGGGATGATCGTGGGAATCGTTTTTACCGCCTCATACATCATTTATTTCCAGTTTATCAATAAGGATGCGCAACCCTGGTTTGGGATTTCGTCATCCGGAATCGGCACACTGGGAATGCTCATCAATTTCGCGGTGGCGTTTACAGTTTCGCGATTCACGCCTCCGCCTCCGCAGGAGGTGCAGCGGATGATTGACGACATCCGCCTGCCACAAACTGACGAGGCTTAATCCTTGCGCTTGAGTTCCTCGAAATCCCCGCGGGTTATCCGGAAGCGGGCGGCACACCTTGGGCAGTCGATGCTAACGGAGTCCCGTTCACCAAAAATTTCCTCTGCCCTTACACCCGCGAGTTTGAGCAGGATGCGCTCAGGGTTGCAACCGCAGTGGTAGCGGTATTTTCTGGTTTCCAAGAGGCTGAGTTCCTCATCGTTGTCCAGTTTTCGAACGGCTTCATCATCAAGTGAGTTGAACCATTGCTCGTCGCACTGGGGTTGTGCGGAAATTAACACGAAATCCTCTTCCGAGTGACTGAAAAACCGGGCCGGACGCTGCTCACTTTTCCTGTAATACTGCTCGGTGATATCGAATAGTGAGTTGTTTACTTCAAACTCAATGACGCTTTTTCTCGGTTCCTTTGGGAAATCGTTGATCTGGGCAATGAAGAGGTTTTTGCCGTCGTCCTTGATATCTTCAGTGAATATGCGTCCAATGATGTTCCCCTCCCTGCTGTTGCCGGTGACAAAGAGGTTCAGGTTCAATTCACTGCAGTGCACCGTCCATGCGCTGACTTCATTCCACGGGCGAGAGGCCAGGTGCAGGGTGCAGCAGGCAAGGGCATCTTTCAGTTTGCCGTCATGATCCGGGTCCATGCGTATTTCATGCTGCATCAGGTGCAGGTAATGATCCAGGTAAGCGGGTGCGAAGTCCGCACGCACAGCAAGGGCATTACGGTTGCGCACGAAGTAGCATCGCACTTCAATGTTACTGTCTTGTGGCTCGTTGGAACTGGGCATTATATCACTGCTTATTGAATTGCCATTGAAAGCGCCTCATGACAAGTAGCGACAGTCATGTTGCCTGCACGCATTGAGAATAAAATGATGGCCCGGCAATCAAACCCATGACATTGCGCCAGGTTGCTTCTTTGCATGAGGATGTTGTATTGTTTTTGCAGGGGAGCTAATGGATGATTAAACTGCTTTATGCAAGCGGCAGACTGATCCTGTTGACCCTGCAATGACCAGCATCAACCCAGAGTTTCTCCTGCAGGCCTATCAAATGGGTATTTTCCCCATGGCGATGGGGCAGGGCGAGATTGGCTGGTTTTCTCCCGACCCGCGGGGGATTATTCCCCTTGAGTCCTTTCATGTGCCAAAGAGCTTGAAACGGATCATGCGGGGAGAACGCTTTGAAGTGCGTATCAATCACGCTTTCGGGGAAGTGCTCGACGGATGTGCGGATCGTGAGGAGACCTGGATTGACGAGACGGTGCGCGAAAGTTACATGCATTTGCATGCCTGCGGGAATGCTCATTCGGTCGAGTGCTGGAGTGAGGGGGAACTTGCCGGCGGGCTCTACGGTGTTGCCATCGGTGGAGCCTTCTTCGGGGAATCAATGTTTTCGCGTCAATGCAACGCATCAAAGATCGCTTTGGTATACCTCAGCCGCTACCTGCACAAGCGCGGATTCAGCCTGCTGGATACCCAGTGGACGACACCTCATCTGAGGCGGTTCGGAGCGGTTGACATTCCGAAAGCGCAATACATGGAGGCATTGCACGCGGCCATAGAATCAGACGTGAGTTTTATCTGATTATTGCCTGAGTGAGTGCCGTCAATTATTTGGAACTGACGGTGAATTGCTCACCCTTCTTTCTTTCCCATGCACGGGTGATGCTGCTGTAGAGGCTGTCGATATTGGAGCGCACGGTGAACCGGTATTCCATGGTCCTTGCGTGGGTTGTTTGCGGGTAGTTTTTCACCACCTGATCCCACACGTCACCGGCCCCGACACGGTTGGTCGCCTCCTTGGCAGCCCCGCGGATACGATCGAGCACGACCTGCCCGACATTCAAGGGGGACTTGTCAGTGACCGGTTCGATATAATAAAAGCGAGCAATGGCCGAACTGCTGTCAGCGACAGTGACTTCATACACACGGGCGGCACCATCGACCACATAGGTATGTTTGGCGACGGATGAGATACGATCAAGGGCGACCATGTATTCACCGCCGGGCAGCGATGCTTTCCAGAACCTGGTGGGGATCGAATCAGTAGAGGCTGCCCGTGCGGAATCCTTGCTGCCGGTTCCGGTTGTTTGCGCCCCGGCAGAAATGTTCAGTATTGTGGTGACTATAGCGGCGAACAGGATCGTTTTCATGGCGGGTTTGTGGTGAGTGATCTTTGCAACATTATCCGGGAGGGAAAGGGGATTGTCAAAAAGGCACTGTAGCCAATCTTGACCTGCCGGGAACATATCCGGATGGTAATTCGAGAGTGGGGTGATCAATGCTCTCCAGATGCCATGACCAGGGCATTATTCCCGAGTGTTTCCAGCGAAAACTGAATGGTTCTGAAGTGTAATTGCCAATTTCTCTGAGGATGAATCCGGAGGCGTGTCCGCTGCCTCCCTCGAAAGACATTATACCGTTTATTTCAAAGGATGTATTTTTCTTTGTCATTGAGATTGTCTGCCACTTGGCGCGGGGTGCAATGATGAACTGTCTGCTGAAATCCTGCATAACCAATGAGAGCTTTTCCCGTTCAAGGTTCCATCTATCAGAGTAACTGCCGGCAACCATGCTGTGACATTTTTTCCAGCGCCGTTCAGTGAAATACCCGAGGAATTCCTGCTGTGCGAGTTCTGCACCGGATTCACCTGACCAGCGGATAACCTGAATCACGGTGATGAGGACTGATGTTGCTATAAGGAGGCAGAGCAGATAAATTCTGGATCTTGTCACGGGTTTCTCACTTGTGCGGTGCCGGGGTTTTGCTAAACCAGATTATGCCAGAGGATTTCGCCAATGCCGAGTATGAATATGAACCCCTCGCCGGGGGGTTCCGCAGGAACGTTGCACTGATACTTGAACGAGGTGATGGAAATATTTTTCTCGGTGAACGTGTTGACCGTCATGATGCCTGGCAGTTTCCGCAGGGGGGAGTGGATGCCGGCGAGAGTTTGACAGATGCCCTGTGCCGTGAAGTTAAGGAGGAGATCGGGCTTGCTCCGCAAACTTACGAAATAATTGAACAACGGGGGGGGTATCGCTACATGTTTCCCGGCGGACATGGCAGAGGAGATCACTATAAAGGACAGCAACAGACGTATTTCCGCTGTCGATTTTTGGGCAATGAGGGGGATGTTGATATCAAGACAGCGAAGCCGGAATTCAGTCGCTATCAATGGATTGCACCCGAAGATTTCAATATTAACTGGCTGCCGGAATTCAAACGCGAGGTTTACATCCGTGTTTTGGCGGATTTCTACGGGGTTTGCATCAGCAGTTCCTGATAAATTGCCTTGCGGGGCGGTGTTGGCGAAAAGATATTGCCCCACGTCGATTGCCTAATGCCCTCGAAGATATTTCCGGGTTCCAACATCACGCGCCGGGTTAACAGAGCGTTGCGTGATGCAGTGCGCGGCTTAAGATGGTTCGTCACAAGCCGGCGATTTGACCCTGCTCCTTACCGGGGGGAATTGCAGGGCTACTCTGCCGGTAAATTAGGAAAGGACACCCGGGCGGGGCTTAATGTTGCCCTGTTGGCCCTGCCGCAGGGTATGGCCTATGCGCTGGTGGCGGGCCTGCCTATCCATTTCGGCATCACCTGCTCGGTGGTGGCGGCTATGATTTCCCCTGTATTCGCGGGGTCAAGGCATCCAATTCTCGGGCCGACCAATGCCACGGCGTTCATGGTCTTCAGCTATTTTGCAGTTTCCCAGGGCGGCACGGATGTTGCCATCATGCCGCTTCTGGTGTTGATGGTTGGTTTAATCCTGATAGTCGGCGCACTGCTCCGGGTGGCGGATATTATTCAGTATGTCAGCAGGTCGGTGATCATTGGTTATATTGCCGGGGCATCTTTACTGATCATTGCCAATCAACTGCGTTATGTGCTGGGAGTGGGACCTTCCGGTGGAAGTTCGTTCTTTACTATCTCCAGTGGAACGTTGATGCAGTTTAAGGAAACCAACTGGGCAACGCTGTTGCTCGGGACGGGGACGTTAGTGGTTTATTTTTCGCTTGGCAAATTCATGAAGGGTTGGCCGACATTCGCCCTGGCCCTTCTGATGGCAACCCTGATCTCGACTTTGTTTAATTTTCGGGAAATTTTTTCTGTAGCGACTTTCGATACAGTCAATCTGGGATCATTGCTTCCGGATTTGTCAATTTTTTCCCGGGCGGGCCTGTTTGATGAAGTTGCCCAGTTGTCCGGACTTGCCATTGGCCTTGCATTCCTGGCTTCACTGGAGAATTCAGTAATGTCAAAGACCCTTTCCAGCCGCACCGGGGAGAATCCTGACATGAACCAGGATATGCTGGGGGCGGGAGCGGCAAATATTGGCTGTTCTCTGCTCAGCGGGATGGTTGCCTCGGGTTCACTGACCCGCTCTGCCCTCAACTATTCAAGTGGCGCGGCGACCCGCTTAGCCAGTATTTTTTCAGCTTTGTTCTGTGTTGTTGGGTTGTTGCTGCTTGCCCCGATGATTCGCTTCATACCGCAGTGCGCCCTGGCTTCATTGGTGATTGCCGTTGCCTTAACGCTCATAAACTGGCGACAAATGCGGATTTGTTTCAGGGCAACACGCTCGGACGCGGCAACTTTGACGGTGACCTTCTGTGCGGCACTGGTAATGCCTTTGCATGTCGCCATTTTTATTGGTGCCGGTACTGCAGTTGCATTGTTCCTGCGCAAGGCGGCCCGCCCTGAACTCGTGGAATATAATCTCGGTGAAGGCGGTCAGCTTAATGAACTGAGAGCGGGTGAGGGGCGCGGGATTCCCTCAATATCCATCGTGCATGTTGAGGGGGAATTATTCTTCGGGGCTGCGGAACTTTTCCGCAGTCAGATTCAGTCGACGGCAAGTGACCCGAACCTGAAGGTCGTTATATTGCGCATGAAGAATGCCCGCCACCTTGATGCAACCAGTGTTATTGCCCTCGAGGATCTGGTGTTGTTTCTTCGCGAGAATGACCGGGAACTCATTGTCAGCGGGGTTATGAAGGAAGTTTACCGCGTGCTTAAGAATGCAGGTTCAGTCGAATTGATCGGTAAGGATAATATTTTCCCTGGATCAGTGGACAACCCGAACATGGCCACCCGTAATGCCCTCAAGAGGGCGCAGGAGATCCTGGGAACCAGTGATGCTGATGTACGGATATTCTCGTGAGCGACCAAAAGTGACCATGCACATGAGGATAGTCTGGTGGATGCAATTATCTGGGAGAAGACCATGCGCTTATCCCAAAATCATCTCTCAACAACAGCACATTCTCAAAGTGCGGGACGGGATCAAATTGTGGTGACGAGATATCACGCAGTTGATTTGTCTGGGAGGTGAGCAGGGACTGCTGCACGTTTCCTGAGACAAGATTGATCATGCTGAGAGCAGCTCCTGAGTTGCCATTATGGACAAGCTTGATGAGCTCATGCTTTCCATTCAGAACGAAAATCCCGTGTTTATCGTGTGGTTTGGCTTCCTTTGCGGGCGGAAGGATAAACTGGCGCTTGGCCAAGTCGGCTATAATCACCTTATGGCTGGCAAGGCACAGGCGGTCCCCCTTAATAATGACGCGGTTCTGGTCAAAAGGGATGCCTTTACCAATTTCAAAGCGATATGAGGAGTCATCAGTACGCAGAACGACAACCGTGTCATTTTTTTCCGGCGTGCGGTCGCGGGCAAGTACATAATTGCCCCCGGCGGTGATGAATTCATGGCTAGTTGCCAGCGGCACTGCCTGGCTGCCGTCAAGCCGGTAAGAGTAGATGTCGCGTTTACCGCTGCGGCTGCGTGATTCAAAGACAAGAGCATCATTGGTGAATTTTGCCCGATCGATGAACAGTCGTTTTATCATGGTGCCGGCAACGACTGAAGTTCCCCAGTTCTCTCCATCATTGCTGGTATAAAGCTCGTATTCCCCGATCAAGCCGTTGTTGTTGACGATGACGGCCGGCAGATAGCGAAATGACTGGAAGGTCGATGTTTTGCCGAGGTTGAACTGCAACTCGTGCGGGTGGTTTGGAATGCCGTTTAGCCACTGGCTGTGCCACCAGGTGGTGCGGTTGCCGTCGATGGCACACTCGGGCCTCGTGTCATAGGTTGTGTTGGGCTCAAAGCTGTCGGTGAAGTGCACTTTCCAGGCAGAGCGGTCCAGGTTGTTTCCGTCCTTGTCGGCCACGTGCAGTTCTGCGGCCGATGACCAGCCCCTGCCATTGACCTCAGAGAGCATTACCAGGCGGAAAAAGCGTGCTGTCACGGGTTTAAAGGTCACCTCGTAGTAGCCATTTTCTATAAGCCTGCCGTTGGATGACTTGCCATTGACTAGACCAAGCTCAATTTCATGTTTGGCGATAGACCTGCCGCTTAACGCATTAATGACAGTGTGTTGTGCGCCGGTTCCCATTGAGGTCTCGAATACATGAAGTTTCTCACCGTCCCAATGGGGGAGCAGGAGATGGCCGGATAATATGCGTTGTTCCCAGAGTTGTTCCCCGGAGACTGGGTCAAATGCAAACAGCAGTGATTTCCTGTCATGCAACAGGCAGACTTTACCACATTGAAGCAACGTGGTTGCCATCCCGGGCACCGCACTTTCCCAGAGGAAATCTCCTGTTTTTCCGTTAAAGGCAAGCATGCGTCGCTGTGTTTTACTGCCTGCAAGCATCAGGATCCTGTCGTCGGTGATGTAGAAATCCGGGTTGAGGGCATTGACCAGAAGCCGCCATTTCACTGCTCCTTTCGGAGAGATATCGATGCATTCCAGAAGTCCCCCACTGAGTACGAATGCACTGTTTGCCAGCGGAGAATTGTATGGTGCGCGTATGATACGGGCATCATTTCGTGAAAGGATCCAATTTCGTTTGAGGTTCGGGAGTAAAGCTGTCGTTTCGGAAGTGGCTTCAGAATTCAAGGGTTCATTGATGACAATGCCGCGATCGGTGGCGGGCTTCGCTCCAATCACATAGAGTGATTCCTTGTGAACCAGGAAGGATAGCGGCCTGGCGGTCCCGGGACTCCAGTTACGTGAAGAGAGAACCTTGCCATCACGGGCATCAATCTCGGTGATCCTGTCGTGATTGGCGATGTAGATGGAATTTCCGTTGCGTTGAACTCTCCCGAGGACACGATCAGGTTGAACGTCTTTATGAAGAACTGTCAACTTAGCGGGAAGAGGAGTATACCATTTCTCCTTGCCTGACTCCAGGTCTATGGCGGCAAGGTCGTTCTGGCCGCGAATGACCAGGTTATTATCGAGGATGCCGAGTGACTCGATTCCGAGAACCAGGAAATTGTTCCACAGAAGGCGACCGGTCTGAGGATCGAGGGCGAACACTTTGCCGGTGTCACGCGGCATGCAGATGACTTTGTCGGCAGTCACGATTGGAGCACATCCAAGGGCGCCCTCAGCAGGTTTCGGACTTGTTTTGTAATAGTGGATCCAATCCGGAGTGCCATCGCGCGGGTCACAACGGGCAATGAGTCCGGCATTGGTATTGACGTAGATGGCTCCTCCTTTCAGGGTCAGGCGGTTTCCAAATGTCCTGATAATGGGACTTGAATGCTGCAGGCTGGCGGCGATGTCGCTGACCTTGCCCACTTCAGCGATTGTTTTGCGCCAAAGCGTGGTCTGCGAGGCAATTTCGATGCATGCGATCTGGATCCTGTTTCCCTGATGGGTATCCCAAAGCAGTACATAGAGGAGCCCATCAGAGCTGACCGGGTCACTGATTACGGTGAGTTTTGGTTCCGCCTTCTTGAGATCAAACCTGTCGTGTAGCCAGAGCGCTTCTCCGGCTTTGATGTCGAATGCGGCGACACCTTGCGGCAGGGCACCGAAACCCCAGCGGGTATAGATTGTGGCCTTTTCCACGCTCGGGCGGAAATATCCGGGCAGTATGTTTCTATGGTTGCGATCATTAGCGCTGGGCGGACGTGATTGTGACCACCGTGGCGAAGCGGGACTGGATGTTGGATAGACAGCGAGATGATTGCGGCTGCTGACCAACAAATTTTCATTAATGATCCGCATGTCGATTACCGAGCCTCCGGGGTGACCGCCCCCCAGCCACGGAGACACAGGAGGAATACGCACTTCCTTGATTTTCAGTGTATTGAGGGGCAGGTACGGATCGTCAGTTTTCTCTTTCTGCATCCTTTCCAGGAGTTTTTTCCCGAGTTCAAGGGCGGTTGTGGGCAGGTTCATCCATCTCATCGGAGTTGTCGGCGGAAGAGCTGCAATTTCACTCTCAAGGGTTTCACGGTCGCCGGTAATGGACAGGGCGATCCATCGTCCGGTACGGGCAAGCTGAAGGATGTTCCCGTCATTGCTGTGGTTTAAAATATCATCAAAACTGCGCAGGGCGGAAAGGGCATGGCCGGCAAAAAGCTCCTCATTGGCTGCAGTGAGCAGCAGTTGATGGGTGGATTCTGCCCAGGGATAGCGGCGGAACATGGCGAGAGCCTTTGCCGGCGATACTCTCAAGGGATGAGACTGGCGGGCAAAGGACTGTTCCTGGGTTTGGCGCAGTGGGGCTAAGCTTTCAGCGGGCAAGCTGCGCAGGTGCAGGTCGAGGGCGAGGGGGGGATTGACGAGGCCGCTCATGTCCCGCCAGGGGACGATTGCCTCATCGTTCAGGGTGATGCCAATGAGGCGGTCAGCTTGCCCGGAAACTTTTGAGAGAGGCTGCTCGGCGACCTGTTGCCATCGGCCGTCGGTATCATCTGGCTCAAGATCAGGGAGAGGGCTTCCAGTTGCGGGGGGGAGAATTTGCTGGGGGAGTTCCCGGAAATCGCTGCCAAGCACACCGTCAATGGTTGCCCAGCAACCGCGAATCCATATATCCGGATGGTCAGTGTCGGCGGATTCCTTGAGTTTTTCAAAGAGATCACGCGTGGTTGGCAAATTAAGGGCCATGTGTGCACGTGCACGTTCAATTTGCCAGTAGATATCGTGGGGGTATCGTGCCGCGAGTTGATCGTGACTTTCCGCAGTCGCGAACATGCGACGATCAGTCAGGCTGATTGCCATTCGTCGATGGAGGATTTCACGGAACAGTGTTGAATTGGCCGAGATGGCCCCCGTGCGTTCCAGTGCTGCCACACGATCGGCGACATAGCGCATCCACCGCGAACCTACATTGTGGCGGTCTCCATGGTCATAGATTTCCTCGAGGCAGCGGGTTGCCAACTCAACGTTTCCGGGATTGGTCTCGATGAGTTTGACCAGGTGCCTGTTACCGGTTTCCTCATCATCATTTGTATAGGCTTCCCGGGCAAGATCCCAGAGCTCAAATGCGTGAGAGGCGGGAAGGCTGACAGAAAGGCAGGCTATGAGGAGGGCCTTTATAAGTTTCCGTTTCATTGCTTGTGAGCCTCTATGGGTTTCCCGTCTGCGTCAGTCAGGCGCAGGCGCACCCACCATTCGTGGCCAATGTTGGCGCTTTTCACCAGCAGGCGGTTGATTCCGGGCTTCAGGCTGACTGCTATTTTTGACCGGGAGGCAATACAGCTCTTGCGCTGCTCATATGGAGCAATCTCCTCGGCCAGCATCTTGTCGTTGAACCATACCTTGAAGGCATCATCTCCATCTATGCTGAGGAATGCCTCCTGTGAGGTTTTGCAATTAAAGTCGGCGACAGCATAGGCTAATGAAAAAGTTCCCGGCGGAGGTAACAGTGTGCCCATGCGAAGTTTTCCGTTGGTGCGGTCGACACTTGCCTCGGTCCAGGTGACATCGCGCTCAATGGGTGTTTCTCCCGGCTTGTTCTTGTGTCCACGCAGTGCCCACACGTACGTCGAGGGATATGTGGCATTAAAGTCGATATTTTTCTCGGGAGGAAGTTCCCCCGTGAATGCTTTGTGATCCTTGTCGTTATAGAATGTACCGACGACCATCCAGTCAGTAATGTAGCCCTGGCTGCGGGCAACAGGTGCGATGCCGTTATCCGGGGCGATGCTGCCAAGCGCAGTCGCGACAGCCTCTCTGCGAACATCGTCGGTCGACTTCAGGGCATCACCGAGCATGGTGAGTGCAGGTTTGAAATCCTCGGTGTTGCCGGCATAAGCCAGGATTTTAAAGCCAAGGGAACGGGTCGGTTCATCAGTGCTGGCCAGGGAGGATTCCAGGTAGGCGACTAATTTCCCGGTTGGTGCCTTGCCAAGCGGGGCTAGCAGCAGGGCATTAAGGGCGGCATAGCGGACTACCTTGTCCTCATCTTCAATGATGTTGGCAAGGATCTCGTAGAGGTTTGCCTCCTGACAATGAGAAAGACAGCGAATGGCGAGTGTGCGCAGGTCGGTTTCGGCGTGTTCCAGAAAGTTTGAGAAGAATTCCCGGTGCAGGTCGGGCTGCATTTCCGTGCAACCCAGAGCCGTGAGCCCAGCCTGGAGTGTCTCGATTTCCTTGGCTTTTGAGAGTGCCTTGCGGAGTGGTTCCCCGAGTTGGGGGGCCTGAATAAGCAGGGTAATGACACGCGCTACTGTGAATGTTGCACTTTCACGGTTTGTTGCCAGCATTTGACGGAGTGCGTCCGCGGTATTGGCATGCTCATGTTTTCCAATGGCTGATATGATGGCGGGGAATACGGGATCCTCCGGCTCAAGGGCTTCGAGCATGCCAAGATAAAGCGGGATGAGCTTGGGCTCGGGAATATCGGCGAGGAAGCGGACAATGGTTCCCGTCTGCCCCTGGGTTTTAAACGTGTCATCAACCAGTGATGCGAGGCGTTCAAGGGCTTCATCAGTACCGGTGAAGGCCAGAGCACGGGCGGCCAGCGGTAACAGGACCGGGGTGGGTGCGCGTGTTGGCTGATCAATGGTGGGCCAGCCAGCGGCCCGCTCCATGCTCGCGTAAGTTGCAATTGCACGGTATTGGACAGCCGGAACGGTGTCGGATAGTAAGCGAAGGATAAGATTCCTGGCTGCAGTTCCAGTGTAGTTTTCCAGGGCTTCACCGGCAGCAGCACGGTGAATGCTTTCCGGGGCAGAGGAAAATTCCAGCAATAACGGAGGTAAGTCTTTTCCGGCTTGGATTTTACACAGGGCAATCAGTGCGCGACCGCGAATCCACGGAGTCAGCGACTTGTCCTCAGCTATTGAGCGAATGGCAGCAAGTGCCGGTTTCACCCCGTGTTCTGCAAGGTAGTGCAATGCAGCAGAGCGCAGGATCCAGTCACTCTCCTCAAGCTGACTGATATAGCGCCCTGTAGCCGGAGGTGAGTCAGCAGCTGAATATACCGCGAAAAGCAGATTCAAGAGAGAGGCTGCTACCTTTGCCTTCACCGCGTGCTGATTACTTTAGCGTTGATAGATCGGCAGATACCGATAAGGCACGCCGAGGATAAGGATGGAAAGTGAAGTGCCATAGGCAGTGCCGTGCGCTCCGTTCCAACTGCCGTCTTCCCTCTGGGTGGAGAGGATTGTCGCGGAGATTTTCGGGTACCAGAGGTGGAAGTCGGCGTCGCCGGACTGGTACATTGATTGCATGGCATAGTAGTGCGAATAATGGAAGCGGCTGAAGCCCTTGCCGAATTTCACATTTTCCGGGTAGGCCTTGAGGAAGGCGATGCCGCGCTGCGTTTGTTTAAGGTTGCGCTGCCCGCACATGATGAGTGACATGACTCCCGCTGCAGTGCGGGCAAATCCCGGTTCACCGCCACCTGGCTGGTATTTAAATCCTCCGCTGGTTTCATCCTGACAGGACAGGACGTAGTCCTTTGCCTTGTCGATGGTGGTTTGAGGCACGGAGATCCCGGCTTCACTGGCGGATTCCAGCGCGACAAGCTGCATCACGGTCATTGACAGGTCGGCATCGCGCGGCTCGGGGTTGTAACGCCAGCCGCCTTCCCTGTTCTGGGAACGCAAGATGATGTCAACAGCTGCCCGCAAGGCGGATCCGATACGGGGATTCTTGCTTTGCCCCCATGCTTCGGAGAGAGCCAGGACAGCAAGGCCATGTTCATACATGCCTGCATGGTTGCGCGGGGTGCCGATATAGCCACGCTGGGATTTGCCAATATTCAGCAGGTAATCGATGGCCAGTTCCATGTGGCGCCCATACATGCCTCGGCCGGGAACATTTCCAGGGAGCATGAAAGCCATCAGGCTCAAGGCTGTTTCCGCCACACGATTCTGGGCTCCTCCCCAGCTTCCATCAGCATTTTGGATGCCTTTTTTAGCGAGGCTTGTGAGACCCTTGTTGATTGCAGTGACAACCGGTTGACTAAGCCTAGCGACACCAACGCTTTGGGAGGGTTTGTCCTGGGCGTTGGTTGTGCCACACAGGATTGCAGATACACCAATGCTGGTGGTGAGGGAAATTATATACCTTGTCATCATTACTCCGCGAGGGCTTCGAAATAGTTGGCAACCTGCTTGCGGAATTCAAGAGGGAGCTTCTGGATAAACTTCTGGTCAACAGCGGTGCGGTTGCGGTTTGCGCGTGTGTTGCGCGCCTGGCCCGTGCGCGTGACTTTATCGCCACGGGCAACAGTTGATGAAGTTCCCCCGGCATCGCTTTCCTCGTTGTCCCCGGGGTCACCTTTTCCGGAACCGCCTTTTCCGGATCCTTTTCCCGAACCCTGACCTTGGCCTTGCCCGCTTCCGGAACCCTGTCCGGCCCCTGCACCTGCACCTGCACCGGCCCCAGCACCGGCACCTGCACCTGCACCTGCACCTGCACCTGCACCTGCACCTGCACCTGCACCTGCACCTGCACCTGCACCGGCCCCTGCACCTGCACCTGCACCTGCACCTGCACC
>JAYGGE010000005.1:0-54272 GCA_046581505.1 Verrucomicrobiales bacterium
AGCCACGCTTCGCTCCTGAAACTCCGCAAGATTAACTGACTCTGGAGGCTCTGGCTCCGGCTCTGGCTCTGGCTCTGGCTCTGGCTCTGGCTCTGGCTCTGGCTCTGGCTCCGGCTCTGGCTCTGGCTCTGGCTCTGGCTCTGGCTCCGGCTCTGGCTCTGGCCCGGGATGAATATCAACCTCGCCAATGACCGATTTGTCATTCTTTCCACCATCATTGCCCTGATCAAGGACTCCTGATTTGCTTTCCGCAACATTGGACTCCCCGCCCTCAGTTCCAGTCACGGGTTTCTCTGTGTCCCCAGAGCAATCACTGTCATCAATCCCGTTCCCAGTGGAACCTCCTTTATTCAAGCCAGGCGTCTCGCCACACTCAACGGCCTTTTCCTGCGCGGTTTCCATCCTGCTGACAGCTTCTTCCCTTATCGTCGGGGAAGTCCGCTCCTCGTCAGCAGAAGTCGTATCGTCTAACGCTTCCTGCGGGTCTATATCTTCTGTTTCAGCCATTGGGCAAAATATTTTGTTTGTTGTTGTAATTGTTTTCGGGTCCCAGAATTCCAGATGACATGATCTGCAAGTTCCAGTTTGCGCTCGATAGGCAGTTGAGCTGCCACCATTCGGTGAGCCAGTAGAGAATCGATTTCAGGGCGCTTCTGCAACCTCTCCAATTGCGTATCCTTGTCACAGGCAACCACAAGCACCAGATCCTGAGAGTATTCATGATCAGACTCAAAGAGCAACGGAATATCAGCGAACAAAATTGATGCAGAACCCCCGACTGCCTCCTGATTGACTTTCAGGTAGTACTTGTGAACCTCCGGATGCAAGATGCCCTCGAGTGCGGCACGCCGCTTGGCGCTATCGAAAACCTGACTGCGGAGGTGGGAACGGTTAATTTCCCCGTTCCCTTCGAGTACGGCCTCACCGAACTCAGAGGCAAGAATTTCGCAGATTTCTCTTCTTGTCAACAACTCCTGAACGCATTCGTCAGCATCAAAAAACGCCTCCTGCGGAAAAATTAACCGGAGATTCTCAACAACGGCAGACTTGCCCATTGCAATACCGCCCGTAATTGCCGCGGTAATCATTGAATGCTCATGCGCCAGCTTCAGGCTCATGTCAAAAAAAGAAAGCGGGGAAGGCGCCACCTCCCCCGCTGTTGAAACACTTTATACGACGATCGCTTGAACCTGAGGTTAATTACCAAACAGGGAATCCGACGGGCCTACACCAACCGCACCCATAATCCCATCTCCAGTAAGCGCTGTTGCCTCGGCATCCCCGCCCCCGAGTTGATTCTGGTTGATGGGCTGTCCCGCAGGATCAATAAGCCTTGCCGTCACAAAGATCATCAGGTTCTTCTTGAAGTGATGCTCAGAAGTGGTGCGGAAGAATCGGCCAATAAGCGGAATATCACCGAAAAGCGGGACCTTGTCCTCCACATGCTGCACATCTTCCCTTATGAGCCCGCCAATGGCCACGGTCTGGCCATCCCAGATTGTAACGGCCGTAGTCAGTTTACGGGTTGAGAAAACAGGCTGCGTGATACGGTTTTCCGTAAGGACAACCGTTGTCGGGTTGCCAAGAGCGTCAACTGCGCCGGTCTGGATAGGGCTGCCATAGTTAATGAATCCCTCAAACTCAACCACCTCGGGAGCAATGTTCAGTTCAATGGTAAACCCATCAGCTCCAACAACCGGATCAACTTCAAGGGTGACACCCACCGGGCGCATCTCAAAGGCAGTTGGGTTGGCCGGCGTAACCGGGAAACTGTTCGGTGCCTGGCCGAAATTCGGCTGAAGACCGGCAAAGCCGCCGCCAAAGCCACCGCCACCGAAGTTGTTGCCGCCGCCGAAATCCTGCGGAATTTCCGGCGGGTCAAACTCAGTCGGGTAGATAAATTCACGAATGATCTCGATTTTCGCCCGCTGACCGGATCGGGTCACAATACTCGGTGCTGTCATCAGATCTGTTCCCTTGCGCTGCTGCAAAGCCCGAATAACCACCTGAAACTGTGGATCTGTCAGCACTCCGCCAATCCCGAAGATGCCCGGTGAGAGGGTGCTGGTAAGAATTTGCTGATTAAGCAGGCCGTCAATTGCATTGTTCTGCACCGCATCACCTCCGAAACGCAAACCAGTGGTGACTGGAAACTGTCCGGTGGGTACCGGATTTTCCCCGCCACCAGGCGGAACAAAGGGATAATCCTGGGAGTTCATGGACGGACGCTGATTGCCCACAGTTCCCCCGGAACCGAATACCCTGTCACTGTTGGCTATATTGAACTGCCCCAGCATCCAGTCAAAACCGAGTTCATCGTAATTCCTCTGGGTGATCTCAACGAATTTCGTCGTGATGTATACCTGGTTCTGAACCTGCTTGAGCAATTCCTCAACCAGCACCTCAATCAACTCCATGTTGTTCTGCGTATTGCGTGCAACAAGGGTGGAAGTTCGCGGATTGAAAAAAGCACTGGCTCCATCAGGGAAAGTGATGCCATGCGACATCAGGATTTCTTTTGCAGACTGACGCGGCTTGAGTGACGTGCCGCCGCCGTCACCGCCGGTAGCGAACGGATCATCCACAACGTCACCGCCGCCGCCATCACCGACTGTCGATGAAAGGAAATCCGGCGGAACACGGAAAGTTCTCGTGTAGAGATCATTAGTCCCCTGCCACAGCGGTAAAACCACAACGGTATAAGGTTCGATCTTGTATTTCATTCCCGCACCCTCAGCAACATACCGCAGGGCTTCAGCGAGGGGAACATTACGCAAGCGAAGGGTAATGGTCTGCTCCTCAACAGGCGCAGTTCCGTCCGGGCCTGGCACATTCTGACGGCGGACAATATTTACTCCTTTTTCAGCCGCATCAGTCTCAAACGGGTCGAACTCTATGCTCTTCTGACGCAAATACTCGATCGCCTCGTCTACAGTCGCTTCATCAAAAACAATTGATGGAATGATAGTCTCACGCAACTTACGGGCAATGTATTCACGTCCGGTTGAATCATCACCCCCACCACCAAGATCACGGCCGCCAACACTGAGGAGAGGAATCTGAGTTTCCCACGCTTCATCAACCTGACGCAACAGGCGACCGCGGGTATGGTCACGGGAACTCTGGTGATACTGCCGACGGGCATGTTCAATTTCCTGCTGACCACGTCGCGCAGCGGTATTATAGCGATCTATGCGGAGCACCGAGTCATACTGCTTCTCAGCGTTGTCAAAATCCCCAAGATCAAAATAGCCCTTGCCCACCTTGAGCAGACGGCCAACTTCAGCCACATCCTGAACATGTTCGGGGGTTAAGGCGTGATTATACCATTCCGGGTCATCCAAGCGCACCAGCATCCGCTTTGCGTTCTTGTGGTTTGAGTTAACCCCATCGGTAAGAACAGCATCAACCAACTGACGGGCTTGATCAAAATTCCCCTCAGTTGCACGCTGGTGAGCAAGCCTGACACTGACATCAGCAAACAGCTGAGCCGCCCGAGCACGGTTACCCTTAAAGTTAGGCGCGTTCTTTGGGATATTATCCAGGGCAGATCTGTATTTCTTCAAAGCACCATCAAAATCATTATCCTCCTCGAGACGTTTACCGTCCGACATCGCCCGCTCGGCTTCTTCAACTCCATTCAAACGCCGAATCTGCTCATTCTCAAAAAGGCGGGTAATTTCCTCCTCGGCACTCTCCCCCTGCGGGCGTAGTGCTTCTGCTTCCTCCTTGGGGACTGCTTCCTCCCCGGGGACTGCTTCCTCCTGGGCGTAAACAGACAAAGGAGCCAAAGCAAGGACAATGGATGGCAGCCCTACAACTAGGAGCCTGCGAATACGTGTTAAGGAAATCATGGGTGGTGGGTATGCGTGATTTTGGGGCTGGTTTCGTTTCTTATTAAAAAAGTAGTTTTAGCCGATAAAAAGGGCGTTTGGAAAGGCCAAAATCAAGGATTAAGCATTTTTCTGCCCTTCGGGGGATACTTCGGGGGATACTTCGGGGGGAGTCCCCGGCATTATTGTGATATCTTTGGGAGTTTCGCCGGCAGGACTCTTTTTTCGAATCTTCGCACCGTCAGCAAGGGGACCCTTGACTTCTATTAATTCATAGGTAATCGCCGGATCATTGGGTAACTCAAAAGTATCTCCAAGCTTAAGGGGGCCAATGTTAGCCTCTTTACCCGGCAGAGCATAGCGGAAAACTGCAAAATAAGTGTAAATTGTTCGCGGATCTCTATACTCCAGCACAAATGATTCTCCCGTCACAGCGTCCGCCATGGTAAGTTTGTGAGCTTGTTTCGGTAATCCTCCAGCAGCACCGGGAACTGTCCTTTTCTCAAAGCCAGTAATCTTGTAACGATCCCTGTGACCAGGGTGAGTCCCGAAGTTTACATCTAGCTTTAAAAAATGAGATTTCCTCTTTGGAGGAACCCGCCGAGGATTTGCCTCATAGCGGGTGGCTTCTTCGCGAATTCCGAATTCACCTTCCGGGTTGTCTCCTGTCCGGTATTGAAGGGAATAAGAATCCTCCTTGATCTCAATGACACTCAACTTATTGGTGTAATCAGGGTGGCTCTTCGGATCATTCGGGTCGGTCTTGCCACTTTCAAATTCCTCCTGCGTGGTGAACCCGTCCTTATCTTCATCAAGCCTCAACAAATCGGTCCGCCCTACATTCAATCCGTGTTTAAAGGCCCAGTCGTTATCCAGCGGAGGACGAATCTTTTGTGAAGCCGGATTAAGCAGGTCAATCTCAACATTATCCTTATTGACCCATATCGGCACCGAGCGGGTAAGCGGGATCGGCTTCTGAGGAATTCCCGGCATGGTTGGGGTTTGCCACTTTACCTCCTTTGCTAAATGCGCGCTGGCTATCTTGGCAGAGTCTTCCCCATTGAACCCGTAATCGGCAGTCTCTGTCACTTCCTGACGGTTAAACTCCTCGGAAAGACTCAATGAGTTCTTTACAGCAAGGATCCCCAACCCAAGAAATACGATCCCCATGACAATGGCAAGAACGCGGTCGTAATTACTCTTTAGGAATTTCATGAGATTTCTGCAAGTGAGCCTGGGATTAAAATTTGTATTAGCTGCAAGCTTGTTAATGGACTTTTATTGGCGGATACCGCTGATTACAAATCCGGTGCTGTGGGAATACCCGACACTGCCGGAGACGATGCACCCTCCAAAGCCTTGAAGCGCACCACGTCAACCACCAGCACCGCCTTCATCTTCTCGTTGCCGAAGATGACCTCCGCATCAACCTCAATATCAACCTCGGGAACATCACCATTTTCGTCGGCTTTTGCGCCGGCTTGAACAACCTTGATTATTCTAGGCAGGTTATTGGGTATGGGAGGACTCACTTTTTGCTCGTTTTCTATCCGCACCCGGCGCAACCACATAAAAAAGCTCTCATCTGCAGCAATTTGATTAAGTAATGCAGTGAGTGACTCATAGCTCCCTGTCACTTTCGCCGTAAACCGATGGGTCTCCATGACCTTTGCCGCTGATGCCATCGGACCTTTCTCTCTCCCTGGAAAGGGGAGAGGCATCCTTCCCTTGATCCTCCTGCCCAGCACAGGTTTCCTGCCCCGCACAGGTTTCCTGGCCCTGTCTGTCATTTCCCCCACAGGTTTCCAGTCACTTCTTTCCTGCGGAATCTTATCGCGCGTAAACTCATCGAGTGATGCCACTCCCGATTCTGCCGCAATGTGCACAAAGCGTTTAATGGCATCAAGCTCCCACTCCAGAAACGATACTGCGTGCGGAGCCGGTGAATGCCCCTTGTTGTATTCATTAAACCCAAGGGCGAAGTCTTTGGGAAGTGCCATGTTTTTCTCTGCAGCAAACTCAATAATGGCTTTCGTTTCCTGATTCTTAAGATTGCGGAACTGCTGTTCACTGTATCGAACCTTCAACTCACGCTGATCCTTGCCCACCTGCCACTGAAGTGCATCGACTGCAGCAGCATACCGGGAAACTCTCGCCTCTTTCTCCGCGAGATGTTCTTTGTTTGGAAAAATCTTTTCCGATTGGAGTGCCTTTACCTTCCTATGGATATCTTCATAGCCACTCCTGGCGGCACTGTAGTCGCTCCAACCCTTGTAAACCCAAAAGCCCAGGCCCACGACACCTACAATCATGATTCCCGCATAACCCGCGAAAAATCGATTCTGTTTAATCCATTCCATATTTTAATTAACAGGCAAAAATTCTCAAAACCGAAAATATTATATCAGGATTTGTTTGGCTGATCACGCGCCAAATCTGTGTAGATCGGCTCCTTAAGCTCAAGGTCATAACGAAACTGGCCGGAATACCCTTCGCCGCCACGAAGTTCAATAATACTCCTGAAATCTCCAGGCCATTCTTTCACCGCTTCAACTGTCTTGGATCTCAAGCCATTCCTTTTGATATTGCTGATCGGATTGCCTCCCCCGGACAGCTTGAAAAACCCGCCGTCATCTTCCTTCAGCTGTTTTTCAAACCCATAGAGAACATCACTGGTGCCACGGAATTGACCATAAAGGCGAAGATAAGTAATGACATTCTGGAGAGGCCTCTTGTCTGGTTTTGGATCCTGCGGAAATCCCGGCAGACTGGCGATATCAAACTTTCCTAGAAGCCCCATGCCCATATTATCAGCCAAAGGCAACCTTTGGCCGATAAGCGGTTCAATTTGTGTGAACCATATCGTGTCACCCTGCAGTTTTGAATTCAGGTAATGGAAAATCTCAATAAACCGGGTGCGGCCCCTGACTGCCGTCTCAAGCGGATTGCCCCTGTCGCGCACCTCCCTTTCCGCCTTTTCTGCCGTCGCTATCTTTGAACTGAAGTCACCCAAAGTTCTCTCTACTACGGAAAGTGCCTGAAATTGCTCTTCGGCAAGGGTGATGCCTCTCTGAAAGTGAGCCCCCCAGACAATCAGGGTAGCGAGCAAACATCCCCCCGCAATGAGCAGGAACGGCCTACGCTTCTCCACATCGCGGCGCCGCTCCACCACTGCGGGAACTAAATCAATATCCAGTGAACATTGTCCTGTTTCACGCAACGCAAGACCAACCAACTCACCAAGGTTGTGCGCATCGGAAGAAATAACCTCGGTATCAATTCCCGAACCAACCGCGACACTTTTCAGTGCATTGAAATACTCAACCTCAATGCCAAGTTTTTCGTTAAGAAACTCCCTTAGATAAGGCAGGGCAGCGCTGCCTCCGCAAAGGTATACCATATCCGGTGGAGACCCTCCCGCCTGCCTGTAGGCGCTCGTGGTGCGGACAATCTCGGAATGCAACCGGGTCATTGTGTTGCGGATCACTTTTGACATCGCCGCAATTCCCGGATCTTCATGCTCCGCATATGCTCCTCCCAGGGAGACAAATCCATCCTGCTTCTTGCGTTCCTCGGCATCGGCAAACGGCATGTTAAATTCATTGGCAATCGCCGAGGTGGTCGCAGCACCCCCAACCGGTATACTGCGGGTGAACACCCGCTCCCCTTCAATATAGATCAGGTTAGTGGTTCGCGCACCCACGTCGACCAAGAGCGAACACCCTTCACTTTCAGGATAAGAATACCTGAAAGCATTATAGAGTGCCATCGGGGCAACATCGACACCTCTGACAGAGAGCGGAGCCGCTTCCACGGCTTCAGTCAACTCATCAAGTGAATCTTTCTTGATCGCAACTAGTGCATATTCGGCTTCGCCGCTTCCTCCCTCAGAGACGATTTTCTGATAATCCCACGCGACCTCATTAAGTGGAAACGGAATATTCTGCTGTGCCTCAAAGGCAATGAGTTTCTCAACATTTTCCTCATCAAGAGCAGGGGTATTGATAAAACGGGTAAACGCAGAATGCCCTGACAGCGCATAAATAGCATTACTCTTTGCCACGCCAAGCGAATCGACAAGGGCAGCAACCGCAAGTTTGATCTGCGGGAGTCTTGCAGAATCAGCAACAGGATCCCCGATGAGTTCCGAAAACTCATATTCCTGCAGGATAAGCCCTCCACCCTTCGCAGGACTAAAGCGCGCCAGACTCACGCGCTGGGATCCTATATTCAGGGTGACAATTGATTTCTTATCTGCCATTTGGGAACAGTTGAATTACGGAAACTAATTGAAGCAGGGTAGCGCGGTAAATTGCAGATTCTAGGGTGGCCAAAAGTTGCGCTAGTCACGTGTCTCCGCATAGCTGTCAAACCAGAGGTTGGCAAAAGGCGTCTTGCTCTTGGGACGGAGAATCGCGGCATCGCGCGGGGCATCGGCCTTTTGCCACCAGCGGGAACTCCTGCCATCAGTGACATCTCCCCCGATTAATTCCCCCGCATGGATCTCCACGGCAACCCAGAGGTCACGGGGATTGGGCTTCCTGCCTTTGCCGTAAATTCGCGCAAGAGAATTTGGAGAAAGATACACCGCCGAGTGGAGTTCCTCACCTTTCAGCACATCCACGTGCTTGACGTTGGCCGTGTAGATCTTTAGGTATTTTTTCTCAGCGGATTTCGGAAGTACAAAGAAGCGGATCTCAAGTGCATCCAGAAAATCGTCCCGGTCACGGGAGGTCACGGTAAAACTGACATCAATCTGCAACCAGTCCTTGCGCACGCCCTTGGGTTCCTTTAACCCGCTGCCAACGGAAAAGTCGGGACTCTTGGCGGTAGTGACATTAATATCGCCAATCTCTGCCTTGCTCTGAGCCGACAAACCCATCGTTAAAACAAGCATCATTACTGCAGTCAATATTCCGGTTACTATTTGGCGGGGCATTTGATCTTGAAGTGAGTATATCATTGGTGAAAGGCATCCCGCTTACCGCGGATTTGAAGAGAAAGACATTCAGGGTTAACGGAAACCGGGAATTTGTTACCCGCAGAGCAGCTAATATGCAAGATCAGAGTGTAAAATCTGAGTTTACTTTGCAGATCCGATAAATGTCCTGAAATACTCAATTGTTTGCCCTATTCCTGCATCAAAGTCGATCAGAGGCTCCCAGTTCAGGAGCATTCGTGCACGCGAGATATCCGGCTGTCGAACACGGGGATCATCTTCAGGCAGGGGTTTAAAGTCTAACTTTGATGAAGTTTCTATCTTGTTAATAATCGCCTCTCCAAACTCCCTGATGCTCATTTCACTGGGATTGCCGATATTCATCGGCTCGTGGGTATCCGATGCAGCAAGCCTGAAAATACCTTCAACAAGGTCCGAAACATAGCAAAAACTCCGGGTCTGCGAACCATCACCGAAAACTGTAAGGGGCTCGTTGGCGAGTGCCTGGCCGATAAACGCCGGCACCACGCGCCCATCTTCAAGGCGCATCCGGGGGCCGTAAGTATTAAAGATCCGTACAATCTTTGTATCCAGCCGATGGTAACGGTGATAGGCCATGGTCATTGCCTCAGCAAACCGCTTGGCTTCGTCGTAAACACCCCGCGGTCCAATAGGGTTAACGTTCCCCCAGTAATCTTCCTTCTGAGGATGAATAAGCGGGTCGCCGTAAACTTCTGAAGTTGAAGCGATCAGGTAAGTCGCTCCTTTTGCCTTCGCCAACCCCAGGGTGTTGTGCGTTCCAAGTGCACCCACCTTGAGGGTGGGTATGGGGAATTCAAGATAATCAATGGGGCTGGCAGGAGATGCAAAATGAAAGACATAGTCAATCTCCCCGGGCAGATAAATGAAATTGGTTACGTCATGTTCAATGAAGCGGAAATCGGGATTTCCGAAAAGGTGCTCAATGTTACGCACACTGCCGGTGAGCAGGTTATCAATGGCAATGACCTGATGCCCGGCAGCAAGAAGCCGATCAGAGAGATGTGAACCCAAAAACCCCGCTCCTCCTGTCACAACACTGGTCTTCCTGGCTTTTTTCTGGCTTGAAAATACGTTCATTAGGATTGGATGGCCCGGTCAAGGTGCTTATTTTGCCCCGCGCTGGAAAAATACGGCTGGAACAGTAAGCAAGAGAACCTTGCAATCAAGCCAGATAGACCAGTTATCAATGTATTTGAGGTCCAGTTCAACCCATTCATCAAAACTCGTAATGGAATTCCTGCCCGCCACCTGCCAGAGACAGGTCAGGCCCGGTTTCATGCTAAGGCGTCGGCGCTGCGATGAATGCTCGATCCTCGCGACTTCGTCAATTGGCAGGGGACGGGGGCCGACCAGACTCATTTGCCCCAGCAGAACATTCACCAGTTGCGGCAGTTCATCAATGCTCCAGCGCCGCAAGAATCCCCCAAATCGAAATATCCGAGGATCATTTTCCACCTTGAAAACCGGGCCGCTCATTTCATTTTCTTTCTCAAGTTCCACTTTCCGCTGTTCCGCATCAACGTCCATTGTGCGGAATTTATACATCGCAAAGGGGCGACCGTTCTTCCCGCCCCTTTGCTGCCTGAAGATTATCGGGCCCGGAGAAAACAACTTTATCCCAACGCATGCCAACGCCCAAAACGGTAAACTCAGCAGGATAATGATCAGAGCACCTACGCGATCATACAAATCCTTAATGGAAATCGCCCACGATACACTCGGAGCACTCCGGAACACCATCATCATACTACCCCCAAGAATATCCAGTGAGGGTCTCGCAATTGAAGTGCGAATGAACTCCGTTGAAAGCCATGCTTCAACTCCTTCAGCCTCACATGCACCAATTGCCTCTTGAATTCTGGAGAACTCAAGATGTCCTGCCGATATAACAACCCGCTCGGGAGAATGCTCATGCAAAGCACTGATAAGGTCATCAACATCCTTCTCCTCAAGGTTAATCATTGCCACAATATTTAATGATAGATCACCCCCGTCCTCAAACTGCCGCCTCAATAATTCCATGTCGCTCTCTCCTCCTGCCAGAAGGATATCCTCACGCCATCCCCAGTCTTCTATACGCGAACGCAAGTGCTTTCTGATCAATGTCTCCTTGATCAAAAGTGCACCACCTCCAGCAAAAACCAGCATGCCCAGCACAATACGGCTCTGGGCTCCCCATTTGAAAAATACAACACAACCACCTATGATTACACCTATAACAATAAGAGTCTGGCTCAGTTGCCTCAATGATCGCCACACTGTCTTCTGCAAAGGATGGTCATAATAACCGAACATCTCCAGAATCACCGGGGTGAACGGCACAATGATTGCCATCAACCAGATAAAATCGCCAACCGCCGGAATCTGGATATCCGCAGGTCCAAACCAGTGATTAGGATTGTAATAACGAAGCGAATGACAAAGCCAGAACGTCAGGCCTATAAGGCAACTGTCCAGAATCTGATTAATCTGGAGGTTGATTTCTTGTTTCCGCCCAAGCATTGATATGAATAATGCGATGCTCGCCCAAATAACGACTCTGCGCGATTTTTAACATCTTTTTTTAAAAAGAAACGCCTGCAAAAGCAAATGTCAATCCCTCTAGACCGGCCAAGTATCGTCGTTCCGGTTACTAATGCCGATACCTTAAGTAAAGTCTCCGCTCCCCGGGATCAACAACCCTGGGATATTGTGGAAATCCGTGCCGACAGGATTGCCGGAATAAGCAATCTCAGTTCGGAAATTTCCTTAATCCCCTCCCCAGTGCTGCTCACCTGTCGTCATCCTGATGAAGGTGGATCTAACGAATTTCGTGACCCAAAAAAAAGACACGCACTACTCGCCCCCCTTATTCCCTATGCCGCAGGCATCGATATCGAGATAGCATACGCCGCACAGATGCTGCAAACCATCAAACTGGCAAGAGCATCAGGGCTCACGCTTATACTCTCAGCCCATGACTTTTCAGGCACTCCAGGAAATAAACAACTGCGCTCCCTCGTGGAAAATGGCTTCAAAAATGGCGCTGATGCCATTAAACTGGCAACCACTACTGAAACCCCGGATGAAGTCTGTCGTCTATTTTCATTATTTGGAAAATTCCCCGATCGGCCCCTTGCGCTAATGGGAATGGGACAACTCGGGATGGCATCCCGGCTACTTGCCGCACAAAGCGGGTCAATACTCAATTACGCCGCACTGGACGAGGCAATCGCCCCCGGACAATGGCCGGTTCAGGAATTTCGCGATCTCCTGCAACGCACCGGCATCGTGAGCTGACTTACTCATCAACCACCTCCAGTGGTGCCGCGGGCAATGCCCTGAGAAAGGCCTTTCCATAACGCTTTGAAAGCACGCGATTATCCAGGATCACTACAATCCCCCTGTCATTAACGGACCGGATTAGGCGCCCGACTCCCTGCCGCAACTTTAGGATTGCCTCAGGAACAGAATACTCCAGAAACGGGTTGCCTCCTGATTGCTCGATAGCCTCAAGGCGTGAGGCTGTAAGCGGATGATCTGGAACGGAAAAAGGAAGCCGGGTAACGATGACATTGGATAATGCCTCTCCTGGGACATCAACCCCTGCCCAAAAACTATCCGTCCCAAAAAGCACACTCGATACATCTTCCCGAAACTCCCTCAACATTTTATGCCGCGCAGTCCTCCGTCCTTGGACAAGCAACTGATACCCTCGCTCTTCAAAGAAGTTCTCCATCTTCTCTGCCACTGCATTCATTAACCGGTAACTGGTGAACAGGACAAAGGCCCTGCCCTCTGATTGATCAATAAAATAGCCCACCCACTTGATAAGCGCATCCTCATATTGCGTCGATCTCGGGTCAGGCATGCTACCTGAAAGAAAGATCTTCATCTGTTCACTGTAGTCAAAGGGGCTTCCAATCTGCAGTGAACGCACAGCGGATGCTCCGACTCTCTCCCGAAAATATCCTAAAGTCTCATGACTCTCGCCAACCGAAAGGGTAGCGCTTGTAACAACACAACTCTTGCCCTTGGCGAAAAACATTGCACGCAGGTCCGGGGCAACATTAATTGGTGCACTATTCAAGGAAAGCCCGCCCGCTCCATCCTTTCGCCTTTCCACCCAATAGACATGTCCCTCAACTGACTGTTTGATGAAAGCAGTAATTGAAATGCGCGATTCCCTTACCCGCCTACCGAGTTCAAGCAGTTCAGCCCTTGTTGAATCATTATTCACCTTGTTCGCAGCAACCTTGACTTCCCCCTCAAGCCTCAGGAGATGCTCAGCCAGAGTATCCTCAAAAAAGTCCCCCTTCGGCACCCTGAATTCCCCGCCCCACTTGCCAAATTCACAGGCTGATTCGGTCACATCAAAAAAACACTCCACCGCATCTCCTAACGCAGCCACACACTCGACTCCTGCAGGATGTCGCACAGCCTGGAAAAGACCACGCCTCTTGCCGGGATTATACAGGCGATTAAGATCAAACTTCAGACCTGCCTGCGAGACCCTCATTCCAAGCTGACGGGCTGCTGTATCTTCAAGCGTATGAGCCTCATCAATAATAAGGAAATCGTCGGGAAACACAAACCCCTCGCCGGCGTCTTCCGACTCCGACATCAATGACATTAATGTAAAGAGCAGCGTGTGATTCAACACGACCACATCTGCCCTGATGACTTCTTTTCTGACCGCCTGATAAAAGCACTCATCATCATGCCCGCAACTTTTCGGTGTGCA
This sequence comes from Verrucomicrobiales bacterium, assembly GCA_046581505.1. Lineage (GTDB taxonomy): Bacteria > Verrucomicrobiota > Verrucomicrobiia > Verrucomicrobiales > DEV007 > CACIUL01. The sequence continues at coordinate 13,538 of JAYGGE010000005.1, forward strand.
TACATGACTTTCACTGCACACCTGTGCCCACACACGCGCACTTGGTTCAAGATCAAGATCACTCAGGCTACCATCACAGGTATGCTCAGCCCAGTCACTGATTGCTTCAAGTTCAGCCATATCGGCGGTATCAAACAAATCAGCCGCATCTGCCAACGCACGACTCAACCTCCTCGGGCACAAATAATTGCCCCGTCCCTTCATCAATACGGCACTGAACCCAATATCAAGAAGACTTGCGAGCAATGGTAAATCCTTGTCAATTAACTGCTCCTGCAGGTTAATGGTATGCGTTGAAATGACCGCCTTGCGATGATTCTCCACTGCGAAACAGACCGCCGGCGCAAGGTAGGCAAGGGATTTTCCCACGCCAGTGCCCGCCTCCACGACAAGAGGCGACGATTGCTCAAGTGAATGCGCCAAGGCAATCGCCATTTCCTGCTGTTGAGGGCGATATTCAAAATCCCTTGAAATTGAAAGGGCGCCATCGGTACCGAAGAAACTCAGCATGCGATCAGCAAGGGCACTCTCGCGATTAGAATCCCGGGAAATCATAACTCTCTCAAATATCTCAGCGGCCGCCATTGGACAACCGCCATCACAAGATCTCAGCTCCGCTGGTGGTTTTACCTGGCGGCAGAGTCAATAATGACTGCTCCTTCGTGGCACAAAATCCGCGGAAACTCCCGTTGAGATACACTCTGTAAATGTTTTCTTCCAGCCTCTGCGTAAACCCCCCCAGTGAGTCAAGGAATCCCACTTCATGTGTCCGTAAATCCGCGCAATATAAATCAACGTCAACCCTACAGGATCTCCAACGTCTGAGCACATCCCCATTTCCTGCAATTACCCCCCGGGATTCGTGAGGCAACGCGACAACAGGCAAAGTGCTGCCGATAACGGCAAGAGCAACGCAGAGACCAACTCTTCCCGATGGCTTGTCACCCACATAAAACGGTCGTTCTTGAAGACGCATCGCGCAGTACAAACCAAGCGCAACAAAGTAACATATCCCCGCCGACCAGAGAACATCGCTCACAAAATGCGCCCCCTGGGCAATACGGGCCAAGCCAAGCAGCAATCCAAGCCCAAGGGCACACAATGCTGCGAGGGTTGCCCGCCGCTGTCGCAACGCACGTGCCACAAAATAAAGCCCAAGTAGACAGAAACCCATCGATGCATGGCCGCTTGGAAATGATTTCCCGCCACTCCGGGCATCATATTGCCACACTCTCTCAAACTGATGGCTGCCGCCAAACTCAACCACCTCCCGGGGTCGCGGCCGTCCCCAGTGCTCCTTTAATACTGCATTAACAATAATTCCCGGCCCTACAATCAACACCAAAAGAAAATAACCCGTAATTTTCCTCCATCTCCTCAAACCTGCCGAAAAAAATCCACCGATGATTACAAGCATCGCAATAGCTGCAATAATCAGCGCCGGTTGCACCCCCCACTTATAAAGAAATACAAACAATGGAAAATCCTTCAAATACCACTCCCCTTTGTCGTCAAAGAAAATCTGGCTCACCTGAAGATCGACACTAGAAAAGCGGAGATAAAGCGTCCCCGCAAGCAGCGTAAGTAATGGAAAAACAAGCGCTGCCCACAGGAACCTACGTTTTCCCCTTTTAGTATTAGAATCATTGGAATTCATCAGATTCTCATTAGGTTAAGCGGAAATAATTGTTTTGTAGAGCCTAACCATCAATATTTCACGATGTTTTTTACATGTTTTCCACATAAAAGCTTCCTTGCCGGTGAATAAACTGCCAATGATGGATAATAAGTTCATCTGTTAAGCGAGAAACTCTATTCATATTTGTTGGGCAACGGTTGGTTGTTGGTTTCAAACCTTGTCTCACATTGAGGAGAGCCTAAAGGCTCTCCTCTTTTTTTTGAAAACCGGGGATAGCGATAAAAGCAAATTGCTCCGCTTCAACCACTGAGTCCGATGCCCCGCCGCTGAGAGCAGGCCTTCACCGTATTGCTCATCAGCATGGCTATCGTCATCGGTCCAACTCCGCCAGGCACTGGAGTAATCGCCCTGCACCGTTGAGAGACCGCATCAAAGTCAACGTCTCCTACCAAGCGATAACCTCGCTTTGCACGCTGATCCTCAACCCGGTTGATTCCGACATCAATCACCACTGCCCCCTCTTTTATATGCTCAGCACCAATAAATTCCGGACGTCCGACCGCAGCAATCACAATGTCGGCAGAACGACAGATTGCAGGCAAATCAACTGTCCTTGAGTGCGCTACCGTCACCGTCGCATCTGCCAGCACTCCCTTTGCCATCAGCAGCATTGCCAGCGGCTTCCCGACGATCATGCTTCGCCCAACGATAACAACGTGAGCACCATTTGTCTCAATACCATAATCACCCAGTAGCCTTTGACAACCAAGTGGAGTGCAGGGTATAAACCCTCCCGGATCCTCAAGGATAAGCTTGGCGACATTCTCGGGATGAAAGCCGTCAACATCCTTTGCAGGGTCAATTGTCATGACCACAGCCGCTTCATCGATGTGCTCGGGTGTTGGAGACTGGACAAGTATGCCATCCACATCCGCATCGTCGTTCAGAGAAGCAATTACCTTCAGTAGCTCCTCCTGTGCGGTCTCCACGGGAAGTTCCAGCTTAACCGAGTGGAGTCCAAGCTCATGGCAAGCGCGCTCCTTACTACGGACGTAAGCACGTGAAGCCGCATTATCGCCCACCAAAACAACAGCCAATCCAGGCCTGAACCCCTTCTTTACAAGTTCATCCACCCGCCCCTTGCACTCATGGAGCACACGGGCGGATACTGCTTTCCCGTCAATCAACTGCATTACTGCCATGCTAAACCACACGGCGCCCCCGGGATCAAGTGCCGGATTGGAGAACATTCTCCAAATGCACCCGTTGTTCTTCAACTGCCTGCCTGTCAGGGGAATCAGAAAAACCTTCAAGAGGCTCTAAAACAACATCAATCCGTGAGAACGGCAAAGGTATCCGGAACATATCCCAGGTTTTCAGGGAAATCGCGTTGCTGTACCGCAGCCGTATCGGAAGAACCGGGACCCCGGAAAGCTGGGAAACCTTAATCACCCCGGCTTGCAGTTTATACACAGGGCCCCGCGGCCCGTCCGGAGTAATCACGATGTCATTCCCGTTCTCCTCACGAAGAAACGCAACCATTTCCCGCAATGCCGCCATTGGCCGCTTGTTGCTTGAACCACGGATTGTATTATAGCCAAACCTGGCCATGACCGCAGTGAGAACATCCCCGTCACGACTCGAACTCGTTAACACTGCAGCACGACGATCCCGCAGGAACTTATTGTAGAACAAAGTCATCCCAAAAATCTGATTGTGCCAGAACGCAAGGATCAATGAACCTTCAAAATGATTCTCAGTAACTCCAGAACAATCTTTAATCCGCCACCGCAGGGTCAATCCTACCACCCGCATGATTATGGCTATAAGCCAGCCGATCAGATTCGCCTTCACGTTCTACAGCCGTCCAGCGGCATGCAACTCACGGGTTAGACCCGTCTGTTTCTCCAGTAACTCCCTGTAGACTTCCACATTGGAAGCATCGGGTTCGCAACGCGTATTCTCATCAAGGGCGACATATCTCGCGCAAAGATCAGCATATTTCAAGGAGCCCTCATCCCTGCAATGAACGGCCTGGATTGCAGCTCCCAACCCCGCACCCTCTGCAGTCGACAGCATTACCACCGGCGTATTGAATACATCTGCTGCAATCTGACGCCATTCTCCACTGTTGCTGCCACCACCGGTTAAACGAATCTCGGAAGGAGTCACTCCCATGCCACGGAAACTCTCCAGCCCGTAGGCAAGACCCAGTGTCGCTCCCTCCATCGCTGCGCGCACAATGTTGGACGGGCTCAGATTATCAGTGCTCATGCCATGGATAACTCCACTGCCTTCCGGCAAATTCGGAGTCCGTTCACCATTTAAATAAGGCAGAAAACAAATGCCTCCGGCTCCCGGTGCAGAGCCTGCCACCGCCTCCTCAAGCCCGTCCAGATCCAATCCAAACAAACCGCGGACCTGCTCGGTGACTACAGTAACATTCATCGTGCAGACAAGGGGCAGCCACTGATCTGCACTGTCACAGAAAGCCGCGACTTCTCCGCCGTGATCAATTGCAGGTTCACTGGAAACGCCATAAAGCGTCCCCGAAGTCCCGAAACTGGCAGTAATCACTCCTGGCGTGACGTTCCCCGTTCCGATCGCCGCCATCATGTTATCGCCGCCCCCGGCACTGACAATAACATCCTGATTGAGAGACCACTCACTTGCCAGTTCATTGCGGAGTTGACCGTGAGCTTCAAGCGATGATCCCAGCGGCGGCAACATCTCCGAAACCGATGTATCCACGAAATTAACCAGCTCCGGGCACCATCGGCGTGTGCGAATATCCATCACTCCAGTGCCTGATGCATCCCCGTATTCCATGCGCTTTATGCCGGTCAGCCAGAAATTAATATAGTCATGCGGCAGCAAAACTGTTTTCACTAGAGCAAAATTCTCCGGTTCCCTCTGCTTAAGCCAAAGCAGTTTTGGAATCGTGTAACCCGGAAGAATAGCGTTTCCGGCAAGCTCAATTAAACCCGCAGCCCCACCAAATTCAGCATCAAATAATTGGCATTGCTCGACAGTCGAAGTGTCGCACCAGAGCTTGGCAGGACGAATTACCTGATCATCCTCATCCAGCACAACCAGCCCGTGCTGTTGTCCGCTGACTCCAATGCCAGAGAGTTCATCACGCCTCTCTCCAAGTTGCTCAAGGCAACTCGAGATCACCTGCCGCACAGCATCAATCCATTCAGAGGGATGCTGTTCAAGGTGACCTGCCGGCAACCCTGAAATCAGGCTATAACTTTCCTGGGCGCTAGCGAGAATATCTCCGGACTCGGCATCCAGAGCAACAGCCTTTGTACTCTGTGTTCCGCTGTCAATTCCTACAAAAATCATGGCACATTAGAAGTTAAGACGTTGCGTGAGCGCAAGCATGATGCAAGCTATGTAAGGTGCAAGGTTGATTTTAATCCGGACAAAATGCCCGGCGCAACCCCACCTGGCTTTCATACACTCATGGAGTTTGACTGGTTAGACGTAAGTTTCGATCTCAGCAAGGTCACGCCAAAAGAAATCGAAGAGTCCTTTGAGGATCCATTCGCAGTCCGTCTGTTGCCCGATGGCAGCTACGGCAGTGAGGACGCGCGCTATATCTGCCTCGGACGATCCGTGGGGCACCGCCCGCTCTTCAGTGTCTTCTGGACTGACGGCAAACGCTACAGGGTTATCATCTCACGCCAGATGACCAAGGAAGAGGAAAGCTTTTACGATCGGCGCAACGCGCAGAATACCTGAAATTATTGGCATATGAAATCCATCACAGATTGGAACGAGATACCCGCCTTCGATGACGAGGCAAAGGAAGCAGACTACTGGTATGGCTCTCAACTCGATCCACGACTGATGAATGCTTCAATTCACCAGCCGGACTCCCGCGAATCAACCACCATAACATTACGCTTTGACCCCAGGATGCTGGCTCGCATCAAGCGTATCGCGCGCTCGCGCTTTCTTAATTATCAAAGCATGATGAAACAGTGGTTAAGCGAACGCCTGGAAACTGAGATCAAGCAGTAGCAGGACTTGCTTCAACCTCCTCATCCATGCTGCCAAGCTGATCATTAACAGAGCAATTCCGACCAGCAGGGCTGTCAGTCACCCGATTCAGGCGAAAACTGCTCCTTGTCAAGCCGTCCCGTCTGCAACGGTTGATTCAGTCCACTGCATTATCCTCCTACTTAGTGCGCTGCAAAAAACATGCGTCTCCCCAGTCGGCATGATCAGCAATATCCAGATCTTCTCCGAAATCCACACGTAAAGTAACTTCGGAAGATCCTGTAATATCGACTTTAACTAACTCGGCAGGTTCTCCTCCACGCATCCTTTTCCGATAAACTTCCCGCTCACCGCAAAACACCACGAATTCACAATCACCGTGTATTCCTGCATCAACATCAATGCCAATCTCGGCAAGAAACAAATCATGCAGGCCTTCGTTAGGAAACGTAACGGACATCCCGGACGCGAAACCCAATCCTTTATCATAAGTCTGGTCACTAATCTTGAGGGGCAGTCCCGACACGCTTCGGTCACGGTTCCAGGCGCGCATGGGCGCCAAAATCTGGCGGGTTTCATCCTTCAACGGCTCAATATCCGATAGATACTCAAGCCGATCGGAACGGATGCCAATCCTGAGCACCTGCTCCCAGGGAATCACCAGTTCAACTCCTTCCACCAGAGACAAGCCAACCTTGCCCTCTTTGAATTCCCTGATATCTGCACGCAATCGCGTCCCCCCAGCCAGAGACAGCACACATGCAGGACGTTCATCCTCCTTGAGTAGAGGCGAAGCCAGCACCACACCGTAAGCCCTCACAAGGGGAATCACCTGCAACTTATCATTACGGTCAAAAATCAGGGAATTGGCGTCAATCCCCTCAATCAATCCATCGACTTCCTGCAACTCTGCCCCGCCACTGATGAAAATCGTGTCCTGCTCACGCGATGCCTGCCACTCAAGGAGTCCCTTCTGGAAACGAGACCCGCGCTGCAACTCCCCAAAGCGCAATGCCCGCACGGCATCAACGGGCAACTTTAATTCACCGAGCCCAGGCGTCCTGCAAATAACCTCCTCCTCAAAAAACTTTATTCCTGATGCAGCTATTTCGCTGCCGCAAATCAATACAACTCTGCCATCGGATGTGTCTTTCAACTCATCAACCATCCCAGGCACAATGCTGCGAATCCCGTCAAGGGGCCACTTCCTGCCATTAATCTCAACAACACCCTCTACGGAAATTGAATCAACATTGCCCTCAATCACATCACCTTCGAGGGTTACTATTCGGGAGCCTGCTGACAATCTGCCGCAAGGCAAAAGCAACACAGTGATCATCACCCCTGCAATCACAAAAAAAAATCTCACCATCTTGTCGCCATTTGCCTTATTGCCATAAGGATCCATCCTGCTACTCCCGCCCCCGCTTATCTCCTTGTTGGACTGACCGATAATATTGATCGACCAATAACCTGTAGCGTGCCGGATATTTCGACTTCAAAGAACTAAGGGCTTCGGTACCGCGGTCACGTTTTCGCAAATCATCCCAGGCACTCTCAGCAGCACCACGAATACGCCGAATGACCCGGGGAGCATTCTGGGCACTGGCATTTCCCCCCTGCGTATTGCCTTGCCCGTTGCCCTGTCCGGGGCGGTTGCCCTGCTGCTGCTGCTGCTGCTGCTGCTGCTGCTGCTGTTGTTGTTGTTGCTGCTGCTCCTGCTCCTCAGCCATTTCTATTAACTCATCAAGCATGGTTATGATATGTCCCTGGATTTCCTGGGTAGGCTTACCGGGATCCTTCAGCCCCAGCTTGCGGCGGGAAACCTCCATATGAGATGCCACATCATCTATACTCCCGCGGTGAACGCGTTCAATCGATGCGATCAGATCCTGTGCCGAATCAACCAGCCGGGAAGCGGCGTCGGGATAACCCTCAATAAACCCGTTAAGGGCATCAGCCGCCGCGGTTCGCTGAAGCATATTCGCGTTACATACCCCCTGATAGTAGAGTGATTCCCCTGTCCGGAGGCTGCTTTCTGCCCACCTATTGCGAATGCCCTCCAAGTGCGGCAATGCTTCCTCAAAGCGCTCTTCACCAATTAACAAACGTGACAGGTAATAGGAACTCTCCGCGGCAAGAAAAGGATCCTGAGAAGACGACAGTTTCTCAAGCGCACTAACCCCCTCGGTGGGGTCATCTGCGGCGACACGAAGCGCCTCGGCAAATTCCGGATGCATCTTCCGCAGAACCCCGGTGAGCGAACCAGCCTCGATGCGCGAGTTACCGCGAAGTTCATCAAACTCGTCACGTAACGATTGATCCAATCCAGAGTTGGCTTCAATCATATCAGCAAACCCCTGTATAACCCTCGCAAACTCGTCTTTTTGGACAGCCGTCAACGACCCCATCCCTATACAGGAACCAAGCATGGCCAGTATGAATCCTCGCTTCATGGTAACACAGATAAAAGATTTCACGACCAAGTTCAATCGATTTCGGCCTCCACGGGCGGCTGCCCACGGGCACTGAGTTCCCGGGTTGATTCGGAAACCTTTTTCTGCAAAATGGCCACATCACGGATTTGACGCTGCAGGACATTGCCCTTCCCGCCGCCTCTCTCAAATTCGTTGTCGATATCGACAGTTCGTCGATTTATCCTCTTCTGTGTCAGTCTGAGCAGCTTCAACTCCGCACTTGGAGGCAGCAACGGAGGCTGCTGCTGCTGCTGTTGCTGTTGCTGTTGCTGCTGTTGCTGTTGCTGTTGCTGCATCTGCTGTGCAATCTGAACCGCATCGATCAATTCATGGAGCGTCATTTCCACTTCCTTCTGGGAGCGCTGAACAAATTGACCTGTGTCCTGATCGTCCAGCAGTTCGGCAATTGCTGACAAATCATGCTTCATCCCCTCAACAACGTTGCGCACAACGACACTCGTACCCTCATCGACAAGCAATCCTTCAGCCTCTCCTGCCTTCTCGGACAGATCCCGTTCCACCACTGCCACGCCACGCAATTCAATGCGTTCCGCCCGTTTAAGACGATCATTCTGCCCGTCACGCTTCTCATTAACAGTCAGTGTTGCCGCGCTTGCATTTTTCTGTTTTTCAAGCATCTCACGAAAAATCTGCTCCAACTGCACAAGGGTCTCCATCTGCTGATCCTGCCGCAACTCCTCAAGTTGCTCCTCCACCTCCTGTCTTGCACGTTCCAGATCGTCAATAGCCCCCTGTTGATCTTGCGAGGCACCCCCGGGCTTGCCTTTGGCAAGGCTGCCGGCAGCCTTATCCATTTTCTTCTTGCCGCTCTCAACCGCCTCCCTGGCGCGTTCCTGCCCCTGCTCCAATGGATCCTGCTGCTGACCGGAATCTTCCGGTGAACCTGCAGCCGACTGCCCCATCTTCTCTGCTAATTCCCCGGCCTCCCCGGCAGTACCCTTCTGCTCTTCGGCAAGCTGATCGAGATCTTCAGGCGAAATTTCCGCTATCCGGTCACGCTCATTCTTCAGTTCTTCCAGTGCCTTGTTAAGGTTTTCAAGTGCCTGCCCTTCAGCCTCCTCTGCCTGCCTGCCCTTGCCTTCAGCAAGGCGTTTTTCAGCCCCTTTCTGGTCCTCCTCGGCATTCCGAAGCGATTCGGCTCCGGGCTTCTGCGAAAGATCACCTGAATCAGACCGTCCCTGCTCCTGTGCCTGCTCCTGTGCCTGCTCGCCACCCTGCTCACCACCCTGCTCCTGTGCCTGCTCACCACCCTGCTCCTGTGCCTGCTCGCCACCCTGCTCCTGTGCCTGCTCGCCGCCCTGCTCCTGTGCCTGCTCGCCGCCCTGCTCATGTGCCTTCTCAACACCATCCGGGACACTGCCTGAAGGACCTTTTTCAACATCCTCACGTAATCCTTCGGTTTCCTTGCGAAGTTTTTCCTGTTGCTCTGCAACACGGTCAAGCCCGTCTATTCCCTTTGAGGTCTCTTCGCCGGTCTCCTGCTTGAGATTCTCCTGACGCTCAATAAGATCTTCAAGTCGCTCAATCTGGCGGTTGAGATTGTCCAGCGCATTATCCTTGTCAGCGTGGATGTCACTCTCATCCTTCAGGCTGTCCTCATCCTCAATAAGCTTGTCGAGTTCCTCCTTCCACTGCTCAAGTTTCTCAATTTCCTTTTTAATCCGGTCTGCCTCGTCATCCTCCTTCAGCAAAAGCTCAATTAAACTCTTCACATCATCCACAGTCTTCTCCTGCTGTTCCCCTGCGGTATCAAGCTTGGATAAATTAAGCATCTCGGTAATCTCGTCCATGCGTTTCTCAAGCAGCATCTCCTTGGATGCCTTGAACGCGTCAACCAGCTTCTCCGCCTGCTCCGGATAATCTTTTTGCAAGGCGCGCGCAAGCTCAGTGAACTGTCGTTCAAGATCCACCACCATCCGCTTAATACGCTGCTGCCGCACACCAAGGGGACTCTCCTTGACCTCCCCGGAGAAGGAAGTGCCAATCGAGGATTCATCCACTTCCGAAGCTGCGCTCAATTCTGACAGCAACATCAATGATACGAAACCGAATATTGATGGAATGATTCGCGATTTCATAATACTTGCACTCCTTTTTAACGGTTTTCCTCGTTCCTTTCTTCCTCAAACGATCCACCATTCGCCTCCGGCGGCCCCTTGTCATCAACGTTGCTATTCTTCCGCTTGTCACGTAATACATTATTGAGAGCTTCCTCCTTGGCCTTCATCGTCATCAGCCGCATACGTTCCTGTGCGCGCTGAATCTCATAGAGCAGGTTCACTGCCTGCTGGTAACCTTCGTTGCGTACCATGTGAACAAGCACCTCACGCATTATTTCAATAATATAACGTTGCGTCCCTCCCGCTGCGCTAAAGGCGGCATTACGTTCCTCAAATCCGGCAATCCTCCTGGCCACATCAAGCTCCACCGCTGCCGAAGGTATCGATTCCTGCTGCAACCCGCCCAGCGGGGCAATCACCTTTTCCCTGAGGCGAGCCTTCAGCACGCCGTCATCTTCCTCAAGGCGATTATTGATAATTTCCTGCAGCATGCCCTTCAGGCGCAACACAATCGGCTTCAAGTTCGAACCCATGAGCTTCTGACGCTTCTGCAAGCCAACGAGACGCTCGCGCTGAGAAGGGTCAAATACCTTGATTTCCCGGCACTCTGCGGCAAGCGCGGCTGTATCGGTGAATAAAGCGTCCTGTTTCTTGATCATTTCTGAGAGGATCTGCCGTTGTTCTTTCTCCCTCCTCAATAAATCGGTTCGCAATTCCGCCTCCCCGACTACTCGCAGGAGGATCTTTGTGGACTCTCCAGTCTTTGGTCCCGAAACGCTGTCATTATCTAACGCGCTGAATTGCAGGCTTAAGCGGGAATTCACGGGTATCTCGAGTGGCCCGAGTTCAATCGCTCCGTTCAATGGCAACTGAGCCTTCCCAATAGCCGCGGCCGCCCCTTCGAGCTGAAGCATCCCCTGAGCCTCTTCGCGTTCACTGTTGTCCTGCTTCCAGCTATAGGTAATACCCGCAGAACAAACAGCGTAATCATCTTCAATCAGACCGTCAAAAGGCAGCTTTGCGCCCGGAACCACCATGCCACCAACCCCATTGAGCGCTACTTTAACACTGGGCTTGCGATCATTTTTAAGTTTTATCTTGAAGCGTGCCGGATCTCTGGGCCCAAGCCCGCCGGCACCTTCCCTGCCGGGAATCTCAATTTTTTCCCGATCTTCAATCTGCAAAGTATAGGTTGCGCCTACTACGCCACCTGCCGGAATTTCTCCGGAAAATTCCATTCCCTTGACACTCAGTTCATGGCGGGTTTCACCGCTAATAAGCAAGGCGGAATTGAGTGGTTTATTACTGGCTCCCTCAACCTTAAGTCTGGTTCCATTGAGCAAATAATAGGGGCCGGCTCCCACCGGCAGTTTTCGCTCCCCCACCCCGGTATAATCAGGCTCCACCGCGGCAAGGGCTAGCCTGCTGATCTTCGGTCTGCTGACCAGTTCAGTCTTTATCCAGACGGTTTCAGCCTCCTTGCTAATTACCCGGAAATCAAAAGGTTCAAGCACATTGCGCAGTTCACCACGAAATTCATCACCCTTCGAGCTGGGCATCATCGATTCACTGCGGCGGCGGCCAGCTGTTTTAAACTCCACGCTCACCTTCTCGGGCAGCGAACGATACCCCTTCCGCACCACCGCCTCAATCACCCAGTCATCACCTTTAGGTATTCGCAATTTTCCCCCTTTTACCCCTGTAATGTCCAAGAAATAGTCCTGCGGCCACTGTGCATCCCCGAGCATGACATTACGGTTAAACCAGGTGCCCAGCGGCTTGGTAACAACACTGCCGACACAAAGGCCGACAACCCCGGTTATCAGCACCGCAAAGACAACCGCATTGACCCGTATTCTGCCAACACGGAAAATAGCAGCAAGTTCTATGCTGTCACTGGCCGCCGTTCCCTCCTCAATGGTCTGGCGCACCATGCCTTTTGAAATATTCTCATCTGCGTCAATATCCATCCTCGAAAACTCGAGAGCACTGATCAGGCTTTCATTGAATCCCTCTCCGGTCTCTTCCGCCTGCAGCAGCAAGGCATCATCGCTGATTCTCGAGAACAATGGCAGCAACAAGCAGCGCCACAGAATATACCCCAAGACGCATGAGCTGATCACCAGGGTTATAAACCGCTGGGACCAATCCATCCTAAAGTTGCTGTCCAGAAAAAAATCAACTGCCGCAATTCCAAGCAGGCACAACAGGAATCTGTTCAAGCCCATGATGAAAAAGAACCGTTGCACCACACGCCGCATGACTCCGATCTTCTCATCAATCGGAGCGGGTATTGTTTTCTTTGCTTTACGCGGCATTGGAAAAAACTTTCTGGTTACTAAATAAGCCTGAATTTTTTTCGAAGTCCCCATTCAATGGTTAACAAGCCGGCCAGCAGAACCAGCAACGCCGTGTTATCCCAAACCGGCTTCGGCGGACTCTCAAACGCAAGGTTCTTGACGCGGTCAGGTAAAGCCGCCGGCAAATCGCCGGCAAGATCCGGATTATAGTATCCGCCGCCGGAGGCGCGCGCCATATCAATAAGTCGATCACGGTCAAGCCAGGCCTGTTGGATCTCCTTGAGGGGAAGAGTCACGGTAAAGTTTGAGTCAATCTCTATCTCCTCGCCCACTTCCCCGGGCAACACAACGGCCACTCGATGCCCACCCTGCATGGCTGCGGCAAAAACCATCTCGTAATTACCAACCTGCCCGGGCAGCGGAAGAAAAGAAACTTCCGATCTTGAGCCGTCCGGAAGACGTATCTCACCTTTCACCTTTTCCTCAGCCAGGGGTTCAAAATTTTGCTGCCTCAATCGTGCTGATATTCGGACACGATCCCCCACTTGATACCTGAATCGCTCCGTTTCTATCACTCCGCGCCGTTTGCCGGCAAGTGATCGCCCTTCCACCAGATAGCGGGTCGTCTGAACCCAGAACCGTTTAAAAAACTCGGCGTCCAGCCCCTTTGTGCGCCACCGCCATGTGCCATCAAAACCGAGATAGGTAGTTCGTCCTGATCCAAATTGCCCTGTAACCAACAGCGGCCTGGCTATCTCACGACGCCTGAGGGTTGGATCTGAATGCTCTATCAAAACACGGGCTGCCGGCACCGCCTGAAGGGCGGGAAAACTCCAATACGTCCCGGGAAGTTTCTTCCACTGTAACAGTGTTTGTTGCGCATCATTGAAAAAACGCATGATTGGCTGATCCGCATTTGATGACACGACAGCCAGCGGCCATTCCCGGTTATTGGGAGAAAGCAGAGTGTTGACTTCCATGCTGCCAACATCTCCAAGTTGTACCGGCAAGAGTTCGGTAATCCCGGAAGTCTGGGCATTGGTCAGGAACCTGCCGGCAAACACCGGGCCAGGCATATAGAGCAATCCTCCAGAATGCTCACGAACGAAATCCTTCAGCAGGTTTATGACTTCTTCATCAAACTCTCTGGGATCCGGGTCCAACAGGATCACGACATCATATTGAAAAAGTTCTTCACGTGTTACCGGCAAGGCATCAATTGGCATGTTCCCCTGTTGCAGACGGCCATCGTCAAGGCTCTGTAACCAGCAGGAGATATTGATCATCTTTTCTCTGGTGAGCAACCGTGTCAGCGCCCGATACTCCCAACTGGGACCGCCTGAGATTATCAACACACGCGCATTGTCATCAAGCACCTGTACCCGGGCGGGTGCCGCAGGCTGATTATCATTCACATTCGACTCACCTTCCAGGACGTCAGCCCGCACGGTAAGGAACTTCTCACCCGGAGTTTCCGGTGTATGCGAGAAATCAACTCGGAGCTGACCTCCCTCCACGGGAATCTCCACATCCTTGCTCTCAATGATCTTTTCAGTTTGCGAACCATTCTCAACCCCACTCAATTCCAGTAATGAAACTCTCACGGAATGCTCTCTCATCCCTTCGGCCCGCAACACTGCCTGTATCTGGAAAGGATCATGATTCCAGACCTGAGGATCAGCATAAAGATTAGAAACACTGAGATTCTGAGGGCGATCAGGATCGCCCATCCCGATGAAGAATACCGGAATATTGCGCTCTCTGGCGTCCGCTATCGCCTCATCCGGGTTACTCGCCACGTTATGCTGCCCATCAGTAACCACCACCACTGCCGAGGTTAATTTCTCTGCAAGGGCCTCACGAATCGCCCGGGTAAGATCCGTTGCTGAGCCTCCTGCCTTGAGTTCAGGAAGCGCCACCTTCATGCCCGCCTCTGCCTCGGTGTCCCCTGATTCATTTACAGATCCATCTCCGCTTCCCGGCATATCGCGCCCCTCAACGCTTCCCGAGAAATCAAGCACGCGTAAGCGTCCCTTCTTGCTGAGCAATTTCACCAAATGCGCGTCATCCTTTGCGAACATGTGGTTTACAATCTCAACCCGTGAAGGCTTTTTCTGGCGCAGGCTTGCAACTGAAATACCCAGCACCGATGCTGCCGACCTGGCCGCAACGTCATCGATATAGCGATCCGCCGTATTCATCGATTCCGAGGTGTCACGCAGCAATGCCAACACCGGACGAAGGGAACGCGATTTAGTATAAGTAATCGACGGTTCAAGAAAAATAAACAACAGTCCCGCCCCCACGGCAAGGCGCAACCCTGCCAACAAGTGCTTCGCCCAGCGCGGGCAGGATGCGTTTTCGAGGCGATACGTCCGCAACACAAACCAGACAATCAGGAACACTGCCCCAACAAGGACGAATACTCCCCACGATTCCGGAAGATTCCCAAACCGGAAGGAAATCTCGGCACCCGCAGGAATATTGTCCTGTTCGAAACCAATCAACTGTAACCACTTATTCAATCTATTAAATATGTTCTCCGGAAAATTATAAGGCCTGTTTTAACGGGCAAAAATTGGCAGCATGTCATTGGGCATCTGAAGAATGATGCAGGCCATCGCAGTCGCAAATTCCTGACCGTAGGACGAATCACTCCACGCTCCATTACCGGACTGCGAGGCAACTAATTTATCACGAATACTCGGATACCAGTCATTCCAGTATTCCCCTCCCGCATGCCACATCGCCTGCACGGCATAATAATGCCCGTAATAATAATAATGACGCTCCGCTGAATCCTTGCGTCGTTTGAGATATTTCAATCCCTTCTCAATCTGCGGCCCGTCGTAAATCCCCGCGCTGAAAAGTGATACCAATCCCGCCCCGGTAAGAGCAAAAGTCGTGTGCCCGCCACGCATCGTATACCGGAAACTGCCGTCAGCAGTCTGGCTTTTCTTTACATATTCAATGCACTTCTCCCTTGCATGGTCAGGGACATTAATCCCCGAATCACGAGCCGCACGCAACGCCATGATCTGACAAACGGTGACTGAAAGATCCGCGTCACTTTTAACAGGTCGATACCGCCAGCCACCCTGATCATTCTGTGCCGCAAGGGTACACTTTACGGCCATTCTCAATTTCTGGCCAAGCTCACGCTTACGCGACATGCCATAGGCCTGCGACATGCAAAGCATCGCAAAACCGTGAGCATACATGTTGCCTACAGCCCCTGAACCGCGGGCGATATAGCCGGTAGGGCCGGTATGCCTAGTGAGGAAATCCGTACATAAATCCACCTGTTTACCGAATTTGCCAACCCTTGGCGTACTCCCCTCACTCATGAACGCAAGCCCGCCGAGTCCACAGATGCCAACACTGCCGGCATAACTAGCTGCCCCGAAAGCGCCGCGATCATTCCCCCGCTGAATCTGACGTCCGGCGAGAAATCTTAACCCTTTGTCGATAGCCTGCCGGGCGGCCTCTGTCATTAACTCATCAGCCGTCTTCTCTTTCACTGAAGGCAGCGCACAGGCGTCACCTCCAAAACCCAGTTTGCAGACGCCGGTTAACCCCGCAATGCGCAGGAACTGCCTACGCTCGAACAGTCCACGATTTATGTCATTGTAATCCTGCATGGTAAATTATCGGGTTCGCACATCAGGGGATCTCGATGCCATATTTCCTGAAGACCTCCACCGTTGAATCCATCTGCTCTCTGAAAGCCTTAACTGCCCGGTCCACGGCAGCTTTTTGCACCGCTTCCCCGCTGACAAGAAATTCCGCAGAAACCGCCTGCAGTTTTGTTTCCAGTTTCTTGAAGCGCCCCTTCCTCGCCGCAGCCAGGTCACTGTGCCGCGCCGCTTCCGGAACCGGTATTTTCTCAAGTCTTCCCGCAAGAGATTCAAACTTTCCAGCAAGCCCGGAAAAGTCCGCCGCACCCCGCGCATATGCACTCGTCATTCTGGCAAAAATCTCATTGATTAAAGTATCCGCCTCCGCGGTGATCCGGACAAGGCTCTCACCGTCTCCCGGTCCCCCTGCGCCGGCATCCTCCTGTTCCTCCTCCGGTTTTATTTTACCTGCTGCTGATTCTCCGATTGCATACACACTCCGCAAACCAGCCACGTATAGCCTGTTGCCATCGGAATAAAGATTACCAAGTGGCTGATCTTTAAAATCCTTCACTTCAAGTTTCGCTATCTCCTGACCGCTCTCCAGGGCGAGCTGAATTATCCTGTTTTTCCCGGCGGGAACGAAAACCCCCTGCGCGGTGAGTGCACCACGCCCGTTGCCGGCTTCATAAGCAGTTTCCCAGAGCATGCGGCCGCCATTAATCTTGTAACAGCGCACAACATCATTCCCCGCCGCATAAAACTTTCCCTCGTGGACACCCAGGGCATACTCTCCCTGATGATCAGCATCGCCGGGGCTGCGGGCGGACTCCCAGAGCAGGCTCCCTGACCTGCGGTCAAATGCAATGACATGATTGAAGTCTGTCGGCGTCACAATCACCGCGTTGCCGGAAGGGACAATCATCTCCTCATGCCACCCGTCAAATTTCGCGTTCCCCATGCCACGCCCCCACGCCCCGAAGCGTTGCAACTGCTGCTGTCGCGTCGGGTCTTTCTCAGGAGTGCGCGGGTAACTCACCACCCAGTTCATGGAGCCGGAAATTGCATCGATGGAAAATACCAACCCCGCTCCGGTGGCAACATATGCCTCTCCTCCATCCACAGCAATGATGATTGCTCCGTTCCGTGCGCTCCCGGAGGCCGGTTCGTCACCGAGAAAAGTTCTCCATTGCGTTGCACCACCCTCTGAGTCAACGGCAACAAGATACATTCCATTCCCCTCAAGAACAGGAATCAGGACAAGCCCGGCGTAGGGAACCGGAGGCCCGGCGAAACAACTCCTTTTAACACCATCTTCATCAGGTTCATTAGCCGAACGCATCCATTGTAGTTTCCCATTGTGTGCATGGTAAGCCACAAGACGATTGTCACGCATGCGTGACACCCTGCCGGCACCACGATTCATTATAATCCGCCGCCGTGCCATGGGATCCGCCGGCGCAACCTCCACCGCAACCCTTTCCTCAGTAAAATCGATGGGAGTGCCCTGAATGGTCAACACCTTGTCAGCGACAATACACATTGACTGGTTAATGCTGTCGCCAAAGTTCTGGATTTCATTGATGTCAAGAGGATCACGGCCGATGCGTTCTGCATTGTTGCGGTTATACGCCGTGGTGGTGGCGGCAGGAGCCGGATAATTATTGCGAAACCCCAACCATGTCAGTTGTCCTGCTTCCGCATCCGCACATACCAGACGGTTATGGGTCTTGAAGTAAATGTTGCCGGAATGGAAAAGGACACGTGCCGACGGGAACCAGCCATGCTTGGGCCACGAAACATTCATCGCTTCCGGGGTGGATGGTTTTCTTGCCGCGGATCCTCTAGCCAGCCCCCTGCCAAAGGGATCATCAACATTCAAGGTAACTACTTTCGCTCCATCGGCAGGAAGTTCAGGCCAACCCTCAGGCAGTTTCAACTCGTAGGGTTGCCGCCAAAGCGCCGCAGCAACCCCCTGGGGCAACAGCTCAGGAAAGTGCATCAACCCGCCACGCCTGGGCGATCCCATAACCATCGGCCATAATTTCCCGGAACGCCCGGACCGCGGGACGACCCTCCCGGATTGCCTGATGTCAGTCTCGACCAGGTTCAAAACCTTGTCGGGAACCGCGGGAGTCACACGTGATCGGAGATCCGCAACAATTTTAAGGGCACGATCAGCATCACCCACCCGCGCATTTAATGCGGCAAGCCGCAGTAAGACCAGGTCCTTTCCCACACTCGGATTTGGATAATCATTTATAATCTTATCAAGAAGCCTGATCGCCGGCAGGAACTCGTAACGGTCCAACTTACGGCAAGCCAGCTCAAAAGCGGCATCATCCCCCAGCGAACTGAGGAAATAACGTCGCACAACCTCTGCAAGTGCCGCTTCACTGTCCTTCGCCCCCGGTTGTTCCATTGCCAGTTTCGCTTCCGCATCTGCATTAACCCGGTAACCTTCCAGCCCCTCCCTGGGAAGATTCGCAAGGGTCGTCTCGATGTCCCGGGAAACTGACCGATACCGCTGATACTCATGTTCTATAGTCTTTTCAATCCACTCATCACGGGTAAATACCAGGTCATTACTGGAGTCGATTACAGTCTGCCAAAGTGTGCTGGCGAGATCATACCTCCCCTGCTTGGCAAATTGTTCCGCGCGCGCAAGCAACTCATTGGCTTCGGTATCCGTCTTGAGGGACGCCCCTTCAACCGTGGCCCTGGATACTTTTCCAATCTCAGGAGCAGGCACCTCGACAATCTCACGTGCACCCGCAAACCAGGACCCGTAAACTACAGCCAACAACACAAACATCCAGGATCTCCTGCCGGACATCGTCCACCTGTCACTGTATGTCATGTTAACTCTTACCATATCACCTTCGTGCTCCTATCCAGCGGCCAAAAAGCAATTCGGCCGCCAACAATGCAGTTAAAATATACAGAATTATTTTCCATATTTCACTTCGTGCAGTAGTTCCTCCAAGTTCAATGACCGATTGCCCCCGGGGAACGAATTCAACCCGCGCATCCCCGAGATCACTGCGAATTGCATTCTCACTGGCACGGGTAAGATCACCTTCCCCGGCATCAATGTTCGCGGCAAACATTACTGAGTTGGGTTCCCCGCCGTCTGCGCGCATCAACTTGAGCTCATAAATTCCCCGCTGTCCTGTCTCGTCAAAATTTACCGTCCAAACCAGGCTGTTGCCTGAAGTTTCCTCTGCAGGACGGGCTTCAGCAACTCGGGATTCACCGCCTTGCGGCGTGATAATTTCAACTTTCTGACTGAACTCACGCAGGTCAACCTTTTGCCTGATTGGCTGGGCAACTGATATCACTCCTTCATTAGTTCGATTGCGGGCCATGTAACGAATCATCTCCTGTGAGGTAATTAGGAAAGTAGCTCCATTCTCGGGGAAATTACTCCAATCATTGTCCAACGGCGTTGTCAGAACCAGCACCCGCCCCTCACCCAGTCGCTTCTCGACAACAGCAGGTGCCCTGCCCCCATCGTCAAAGGAGGCAATAATCCGCGATGTCTCGCTGGCATGGGTTCCATCCGCTGCAGCCTCAGTGGCCTCAGCAGCCTCAATCTCAGGAACCTCGCACCGCCACCAGCGGAACACCTTGACCCCGTCAAGCAACTGCCGGTTATCTCCGTCAAAAAATCGGAACATCGGATGGTTGGCAAGCTCGATACTCAGCAATGTCCAGGCCTCCTCCTTCTCGTCTCCCTCAATACCAGAGAGCTTCACCGGAAGTAGTCCCGTTCCATCTTTGTATAAAACATCATTATACACATCCTCATCAGCCTGATCTCCCAAAAGAAACACCAGGCCGCCACCATCACGCACCCAGTTTTCCAATACCTCGGCACGCCCCTCAGTGACGCGATAGAGATTGGCAACAACGATTACCTCAAACTCCGAAAGTTCAGTATCATCAAAATCTGAATCATCAACAACAGTCACCTCCACGCCCGAGGGGAATGACCCGCCTGGGGCAAGGGCATTTTTGAGATAAAACGTTTCACTTTGTCCATAATTACCCGAAGGATCACCATCAACGAGCAACACCCGAATTCCCCGCACCACCCGCGCCGGGAAATAACGGACATTGTCCTCTTTCAGAAGATCCCCGGATCTTCCCACATCATTCTCCAGTGATACCTCAACAGGCACCGACCGCGTATCTTTCTCATCCCCATCATCGGTATCGGCAAAAGTATACGTGAAAGCCGCCACGCCCGTAGCCCCTGCCGCAATCCGGGCGATCCCGACCTCTACTGGAAGTGTATCCCCTGCCACAAACTTTACATTCACGTCCCTTGCATCACGCATCCCACGGTTGCGAACAATAACTTCAAACTCTGCAGGAACACCGGCAATGATTGCCTTGTCGAGAGGCACTATTTCCTCAACCACCAGATTCTCCTCTCCTGCAGTTCCGAGATCAATAACATAACACCCGGAAGCCGCTTCCGAGATTCGCCTCAATGTCGCGACCACCCCGGCATCGGAACCTGCCTCAGCCGACCCCTCCCAGTCACGACGCCGCAGATCAGTCAACAGATAAACAACCCGGTGAAGACTCGCCTTGTCGTCTTTAA
The DNA here is from genome assembly GCA_046581505.1 of Verrucomicrobiales bacterium. GTDB lineage: Bacteria > Verrucomicrobiota > Verrucomicrobiia > Verrucomicrobiales > DEV007 > CACIUL01. The sequence goes on from JAYGGE010000005.1 coordinate 34,272, forward strand.
ATCCCTGCTCAACATGAAGTAAGGCCGCATTGAGGTCTCCTGCCGAGTCTTGAGTCTCCAGATTATCGAATTGCTCAAGAAGACCACCCATTGAGGCCTCGGTCAGTGGCAACCCATTGGCCCAGGGCGCAGGACGATCTGGATCAGTCGTACGCACCACGGTAATAAAATCATCATTATTATCGTTTGCCAAAGCCTCAATCCATTTTCGCAGCATCGTCGAGGCTTCCTCTATCGGCGGTCTTTCGCCAGCTTGCGCGGCCATGCTCAGCGAATCATCAAGTATTATGACCCGTTCAGTCGCGCCGGCCTTGAAAAAACTCTCCGGGTTGACGTCCAGAAAAGGCCTTGCCAGCAACAGCCCGATAAAGCCCATAATCAGGCAACGCAAAAGCAACAGGATAAATTCCTCAAGCTTCACCCGGCGCCGGTTAAGTCGTTGAGCCTCCATTAGAAAATCCATTGCCGCCCAGTCCACCCGCTTGAAGCGGCGTCGGTTGAGCAGGTGGATAATGATCGGAGAGGCAATCGCGACAAGACCTGCAACAAACAATCCGGGATTAACAAGAAAATTGAGCATGCCTTATACCCTCCTTCCTTTCCGGGCATGGTGCTTGCGGAAGGCCAGATAACGGGCAAGCACAGCATCCAGCGGCTCACCCGTGTCCAGCAGCACATAATCAACCCCCGACCGATCACAAATCCTGCGCACGTCATCACGATAGCGTTTGACAATCTCAAGATAACTCCTGCGCAAGGCCCGGGGATCAGCATGAACCTCATCCGCAGTCTCCAGGCCGATGAAACGGGTATTGTCCTCAAAGGGAAACACCAGCTCATTACGGTCCATTACATGAAAAACAACGACTTCATGCTTGCGCAAGCGGAACTGCTGCAGGGATTCCCTTAATTGTTCAAGGTCAGTAAACAGATCGGAAATAATCACCACCATCCCCCGCGATCGCACCTGCTCAACGAGCTCCAGGAAAACCTCACCGATGTCTGTCTTGTCATCGGGTTCGGTTTCGCCAAGCACATGCACCATCTCCTTGATATGGTTGAGCCGGGAACTCGGCGGCAGCACATCACAAATCCTGGTATTAAAAGTAACCAGCCCGATGGCATCTCCTTGTTGCTGCAACAGGTGAGCCAAAGACGCACCGGCCGTTGCCGCGTAATCAAACTTCCTCCAGCCATCACCCGCGTAGCCCATCGACTTCGAGCAATCAATAATAATCGTTGTCTTCAGGTTGGTCTCCTCCTCGTATTCCTTGATATAAAACCGATCGGTCCTCGACCACACCTTCCAGTCGATATGCTTGATCTCATCACCCGGCGCATACTCACGGTGCCCGGCAAACTCGACTGCAAAGCCGCTGTATGGACTTTTGTGCTGCCCCGTAATGAATCCCTCAACGACCAGGCGTGCCCGCACATCAAGCCGCTTGATCCTTTCCAGGACTTTCGGGTCTAAATAGTCTGGCTTTTTGGCATTTACCATGTCTCAGCGTTGCTGCTGCGCCTGCCTTGGGAAGCCGGGCTATGCAGCGTTAAATGCTCCCGCCAGGACAGGCGCAATCTTGTCGTCATCATGCCTCTCGGAGATGTTCTCGAGCAGTTTATCCACCACCACGTCACTGGTGGTCCCGTCGGACTCCGCCTTGAAAGTCGTGATAATCCGGTGCCTGAGCACCGGGTGGGCAATAGCCCGCAAATCTGCAGCCGTTGCATAACTGCGTCCTTCCATGACAGCCTTTGCTTTTGCCCCGAGCAAGAGGAACTGAACCGCCCTCGGTCCCGCACCCCAGCTGAGGAGTTCCGGGATAAAGTCCGGGACATCCTCCTCCTCGGTCACCCTTGTCGCCCGCACAATGCGAAGGGCATAATGGATCACGTGGGGGGGTACCGGCACCCTGCGCACCAGATCTTGGATCCTGGATATATCCTCGCCGCTCAAGATGTCATTAACCGAGGCAACATCAGCGGAAGTTGTTGTTGCGGCCACCTTGTATTCCTCGGCATAATCAGGATAGTCCACGAATACCTTGAACATGAACCGATCCTGCTGGGCCTCGGGAAGCGTATAGGTTCCCTCCTGCTCAATCGGGTTTTGCGTGGCCAATACAAAAAACGGATCCGGCAATATATGGCGGTTCATTCCGATCGTAACCTGCCTCTCCTGCATTGACTCCAGTAATGCCGCCTGCGTCTTAGGCGGAGTGCGGTTGATCTCGTCCGCCAAGACAATATTGGCAAAGATCGGGCCGTTCAGGAACTTAAACTCACGCGTTCCTGTCGCCTTGTCCTCCTGGATCACCTCTGTTCCGGTGATGTCCGAGGGCATCAGGTCGGGAGTAAACTGGATGCGACTGAAATCAAGACGCAGCGACTGGGCAAGAGTACTCACCATCAGTGTTTTCGCCAATCCAGGCACACCCTCAAGCAGGCAGTGTCCACGGGAAAATATTGCAATAAGAAGCTGATCTATTACCTCGCTCTGACCAATGATCACCTTGCTGAGTTCCGACCGAATACCGACTGTGGCCGACTTGCAGCTTTCGAGTGATTCGAGTTCGTTATCTGAGAAATTCTCCTGATCGTTGTTGGCTGATTTAGACATTGATACACAAAGTTTGTAATAACTGGTTCATGATAGTAGAAACACCACGGGACGCCACCTATAAGGGGTTAGTTCAGCAAGATTATTGGACTTCGCCAACGTCAGTCGTGTTCAATCACGCCAGACAGTAAAATAGCGTCACCGAGAGCACAAATTGCCTGTCTCGAGCCTCTTTGCCCCCATTTTAACTCACTCCGCGGACTTTCCCTCAGCAGGCGTATCTGACTGAGCCGGTTTCTCCGACTCAGGAACAGCATCGGGCTGCTCCTTGCCGCTCTCTTCCTTGGCTGCCGGCGGTGACGTTTCCGTCGCCGGAGGATCAGCAGGCTTGACTGGAGGAAGCACAGATACCCCGGGGGTAATCCCGGGAATCCCGACACCCGGAAGGCCAGGAATACCGACACCCGGAAGGCCAGGAATATTTACACCGGGAGGCAGTCCGGTTGACGTGGTGTCATCGTCCTGGGCAGACGCTTCGGGTGCCTCCTTCTTCTTTACCAACTCGTCGCGTTTCTTGAAGAACTTCTCCGCACTCCAGTTATCAAGCTCATACACAATACCGGCAAAGAGTTTTTCCTTCGCCAGTTTTTCCTTAAGTCGCTTCTGCTCTTCAGTGAATTCAGTCTCACGCTGTACCTTAAGTGCCTCAGCCGCCTTGTTCTTCTCCTCAATCTTCTTCTTGTCCTCGTCACTGGCATCAGCGGCTGCCTGCTCCACTTTCTCGTCATCCTGCGGCACACGCTCGCCCGCTAATTCCGCACTGACTTCATAACTCAGGTAATACCGTGCCTCCGTCACCGTTGCCTCCTTGTCATCACTGTCGACATTCTCGCCTCCCCCCTTGCCCAGCTTCAAGTCATAGCTGAAACCCTCAAAGGTCGATACCTTGGCCGCCACGGGCTTGTTCAGCCCGGTTTTTTCCGCGGCTGCAGCATCACCAACCACCACGTCCTTGAAACTGAATGAGGCAAATGGTGAGACAATCGTTGAAGTGTTGGATGTATTGAGCTCCTCATCCTGGGCGAGTCCCTCCATGATGACGTCCGCCCCTTCCTCCTTGCGATCAAACTTAAACTCTACCCCGTCGGCATGGGTAAGCGTGACTGCCTTGGGTTTCTGGATGCCGAACGGGTTGCGCTCCAGCCACGAACTGGGTTTGGCATCAATGTCGTAGAGGGAATCGGAGACAATAAATACCTGGCTCCCATTGCCGGGAATGCGCACATAGCGCCCGCTGCCACCACCCTGACGGCCGGACTGGTCTGTCGCCCCCGAGTATCTCTTGCCAAGCATCACCGAACCGACAACTGCTCCGCCCTCCCTGTTCAACTCCACCAACAGGCCGGATTTTTCTTCCTTGCCTTCGTTGAGCTCAAAGCGCCCGTATTTACTGGACGCGGCACGAATCACTTCGGCAACCTTGAGATCACGGAAATTTTTCAGGATCCTGCTGATCTTTGTGAAGTCCGCGCTGTAGCCGCCGCGATTGCTTACCGTCCACTTGCCTTCCCTGCGCTCAAGTTCGACAAAATCTTCACTGTCTGAAATCTTCACCTTGGCAACCTCATTGATCGGGAGTTCCTCCATTACATTGGCGCCAACTGCCAACCCGCCATCATCTTCATTCCCCCCATCGCCACCCTTCATGAGCATGGCAATGATGACGGTCACTGCCAGCAGGCCAACAAGAACAACTAACTGTTTTGCTTTCATTGTGAAATTCCCTGTAAGCGTTCAATCAACGTGCGGAGATTTTCATCCGCCGCACCACAAGGTGCAGAATGCCAATCGCTGCAACCAGCAGGGGAATCCCCGCTATATTGTAGTTTTTGATCCGGTTTTCTATTTTGCGGATATCCTTGCGCAATTCACGCTGAAGTTCGCGCTTGCGTTTGGCAGCCGTCACCTCCTGCGCCCTTAGTTCCTTGATCTTCTCCGATGCCTCGGCTGAAAGGACAATCATCTGGTTATTACCCTGCTTCTGCATCAATTCGGAAATCTCCCTCGTGAGTTCACTTGCCTTGTCATCCACTTTCTTGATTTCCTCGGTAAGTTCCTTTGATGCCTGATCCCTCAACTCCTTGAATTTGCTAAACGGCCGGCCGCCACTGCCACGCGCACGAATCGAGGTCAGGTTGGCTCCACCGGCAGCCTGCTCAACGGCACCTTCAAGTAACGGCAGGTTATGGTTCCTGTATGCAGCAGCACGACCAAACATGTCTCGGGTTACGGACAACTCGTCAAAGAGCATATCCGAATCCGCCACCAGGAACACGCTTCCCTCCGACTGTGATTTTTTCAGCCACTCTTCAGCCTCCTCTTTATCTTCACCCTTATCCTCATCATCATCTTCTGACTCTTCGGCCTCCGGGGATTTTGGCTTGCCTTCCGGGAACGCCGTCCTGAAATTCCCCGACAGGCGAATTGCCAGTGGGTATTCCTTGCCGGAAGCCTTAAAGTTGGCCACCACCTGATCCGGACTGAACTGGGCCATCTGGGCGACCACAAGCTGTGATGACGTGCTCGACTTGACCAGGATATCAACCTTAATACCCTCCTTGCTGTCCACATAGAACACTCCTGCCATATACATCAACAGGTTGCGCATCGACGCGGTAAGGGCATCATCATTGTCGATTCCCGCGGATGTAATTGTCATTACCGTGGGATTGGCTCGCGCCTGCCCCTGAGATTCTTCATAGCTCCTGTCCGCGATCACCTGGTTCGACTCATAGTTCACCCCCCATGCCGGCAGGAGTTTGTCAAGATTGGATGAAGTGGGGATTCCTCCGGGTTGCTGACCGCCGAAGGCGCCGAAGGGTTGACGCTGAGGTTGGGATTGAGCGGCAACTGCGCTGAATGCATCCAGAAAGGCAACAATCCGTCCACCCCGCAGAAGGAATTGATCAAGGGCAAACTGTGTGTTCTCGCTGATTCCCGCGGGGTGCACCAGAACCACCACGTCGATATCCCCGGCGATTTCCTCAACATCAAGCCCGAGGTCAACCAGGTTACTTTCACCATCAGTAAGGTCCGGGTCGTAGTCACGCCGCAATGCGGTGTAGAATTGCCAGGGTGGCTGCTGCCGCTGGCGTGCCTGAGGGTTAAACGGGGCTGCCGGCGGCCCGCCGGTCACAGGCAGGGCACTCATTACGGCAATCCTGGGAGCCTCTTCCCGTGTCACCTCAAGAATGGCCCTTGATATATCATATTCGAGCATCTGCTCATTTCCCGGAGAGACAAAAGGAATTGAAGACTTGCGGTCCAGGCAGCTTATAGTGATGCCAAGGTAAGCATCCTCGCCCATCCGGCCCGGGATTCCGCGCAGATTATTGAGCTTGGCGCGATCCTCAGCCTCAGTCTCCGGCTGTGGATCCACGCGCTCGATCTCAAGGAAATTATCCTCCGATTTGCGTGCATATTCATCGAGCAGGGCATCCACCCGCTTGGCATAAAGAGTCAGCTCCGGCGGCATGTTGTCTTTGTCCTTGGAGACAAAAAATGACAGCTTCACCCCCGTATCAAGCCCTTCGAGAATTTCCCTGGTGCCATCGGAAAGCGTGTGCAGCTTGTCCTCGGTGAGGTCAATTTTCCCGGGCAACTTGTTGATGATGATGTTGACCGTAACCAGCAGGGCGAAGACGATTATGGCCCCGACAAAGGAGAATAACCATGCCGGAGCGGCACTGGATCTAACTTCGCTTGGATTGTTGGCGGATGATGAATCGGTTGTGGCAGCCATTTGCAGTCTCTTGGTTACAGGCTCAGGAACGCTTGATCTTAATCACGATACTGGTGACAAACAGGCAGAAGCCTATCAGGGAGGCGAAAAATGTAATGTTGGGCAGGGTAATCACCCCGCGCTTCATGTCGTTGTAGTGCGCGAACATACTGAAGGAGGCGATCGCGTCAGATGCTGCGCCGCCGAGAATGTCAGTGAAATAATCCTGCACCGGCGGCACCGCTAAAAGCAGCATCAAAAAGCAGATGGTTACCGAGATGATCAGGCAAGCCACCACGCTGCGGGTAAATGCACTCACCGCACAGGTGATCGCAAGGCACGCCGCTCCATAAAGGAAAGTTGCCAGGTAGCCGCCCAATACCTTGCCGTTATCCGGATCACCCAGATAGGCAACAGTCAGGACAATCGGAAAAGAGCAGATAATCGCGGTAGTTATAACAGCCAGTCCGGCCAGGAACTTTCCGACAATCGCCTGCCAGGGAGCCATCGGCATGGTCAGCAGCAACTCAATGGTCCCGGTGCGGTGCTCCTCCGACCAGAGGCGCATCCCCACTGCCGGTGCCAGGAACATCAGCAACCACGCCGGCCACAGGAAAAAGGTAAACTCCAGTGAGGCATCCTGGCCGCCCGGGGCAAAAAAATTGCGGAACCAGAAGGTCAATGCCATCGCCAGCACAACAAAAATCACGATGAACACGTAGGCCAGCATCGAGTTGAACTGCGCCTTGAGTTCCCGCTTAAAGATGATCCAGATGTTTCTAAGGGCAGACATTGGCTGAATGGAAAATGTGAGGTTTTGCAATAAACAAGGAGAAGATTTTAACTGGTCACCTCATCAGTCGCGGCGGGGATCTTCGTTGTTCCTCCGGCCAGCTTGGTATCGGTGATGGTAATTTCACGAAACATCTCATCAAGGCGTCCCTCCTCAACGCGCAACTCCTCGAGCCCCAGCCCCTTGTCCTTACACATGTTAAAGATCGCGTCAGTCAACACCTCTCCGGATTTTGATGGCAGCACCTGCCCCCTGAAAGCGCTTTCAGTCGAGTTCGTCTCACGCACCTCTGAAACACCGGGCAAGGCCCCCAGCTCTGAACGAATACCCGATCCCGCCATGCCTTTAATGCTTACAGTGACAGCACCCGCTCCACTGGCCAGCGCCTTGAGTTCGGCGGGACTGCCGTCGGCCACCACCCGCCCCTGGTCAATGATGATCGCACGCGTGCAAGCCGCCTCAACCTCCTCAAGGATGTGCGTGGAAAAAATGATTACCTTGTCCTCTCCCATGCGCTTGATCAGTGAGCGCACCTCCTGCTTCTGGTTCGGGTCCAGCCCGTCAGTGGGCTCATCAAGGATCAGGATATCCGGATCATGCAGGATCGACTGTGCCAGGCAGGTCCGGTGACGATAACCCTTGGAAAGTGTGTCAATGCTCTGGTTGCGCACCGGCTCAAGGAAACAAGTGTCAAGGGCCCGCTCCACATCATCCTCACCCTTGCCACGCAGCTCGGCAATGAAGCGCAGGAATGCACTGACACTCATGTCGGAATAAAGGGGTGCCGCCTCCGGCAGGTAGCCGATCTTGGCCTTGGCGGTAATCGGGTCATTTACCGTATCCGCACCATCAACGCTGATTTGCCCCTCAGTGGGAGGCAGGTAACCGGTCACCATGCGCATGGTGGTGGATTTCCCCGCACCGTTGGGCCCCAGAAAGCCGAGTACCTCGCCCTTCTTTACAGTAAAGGATACATTGTCGACCGCAGTTTTCTGCCCGAATCGTTTTGTAAGGTTTTTTACTTCAATCATGATTCCCTGAAAGTCGTAGATCCAAGGTATTGGGATTTTTAGAAGGTGCCAATGGCAACAACGTCACCAGTGGGGGAATTTGTTTAGCGAAAAATCACCTTTTTTCAACTAGAAATATTACAAATCACACATCACAATCCCAAAAAAATGAAACTTATCTCATGGAATGTAAATGGAATACGGGCAGCCTTGGGCAAGGGATTTCGTGATTTTTTTGAGAATCAAGGGGCAGATGTCGTCTGCCTGCAGGAAATCAAGGCCCGCTCCGAGCAGGTCGATATAGAATGGATGAGGGGCTACCACCACCACTGGAATCCCGCCGAGAAGGCCGGCTACTCGGGCACTGCGGTGTTCAGCAAAAGTAAGCCGGCCGGTGTCCACTACGGCATTGGAATCGCCGAGCACGACACTGAAGGCAGGGTCATCACACTGCAGTTTGATGACTTTTACCTTGTAAATGTCTACACTCCCAACTCCCAGAACGAGCTGAAGCGCCTGCCTTACAGGATACGCTGGGATCAGGATTTTCTCAATTACCTCAAGTCACTGGAAAATAAACTCCCGGTCATCTTCTGCGGCGACCTGAATGTAGCACATCAGGAGATTGACCTGGCCCGCCCGCAAGCCAACCACCACAGTCCGGGATTCAGTGATGAGGAACGCGCCGGTTTTTCAGCCTGCCTGGATGCCGGGTTTATCGATACCTTCCGGGAATTTGAGAAGGCGGGAAACCACTACAGCTGGTGGAGCTACCGTGCCGGTGCGCGCGCCAGAAACGTCGGGTGGCGGCTCGACTACTGGTGCGTTTCAGAGGCACTGCGCCACCGCTTGAAGGATTCACGGATTTTACCAGAAGTGATGGGATCGGATCACTGCCCGGTTTTGCTGAAGTTGCGCTAGCCGAGTAAAAATACAGCCATCCGGAGAAATCAGCGTTACGCAACAATCTCCTTCAAACCACATGGGAAGCATGCCCACGACAAGCCGTTTACCCTGCCAGCGATTGAGCAACTGCGATGTCCCTGCCGATCTGCTCACGCAGGGATTCAATACTGTCAAACCTCCGCTCATCGCGGATGCGTGACTTGAAGAACACCTCAAGGCGCCGGCCATAGATATCACGATCAAAATTAAACAGGTGCACCTCAAGGAGGACTTCCGCCTGCGTTTCGTTGAGAGTGGGACGCCTGCCGAGGTTGGCAACCCCGGTAATATATTCACCTTCAAGGTCAACTCCAACGGCATAGACACCGAAGGAAGGCAACTGTTCATTCTGCAGTGAAATATTGGCCGTGGGAAACCCCATTTGCCGACCCATGCGTCGCCCCTCTTCAACTTCACCAAACAGGGAATAGTCGCGGCCCAACAAACCGGTAACGCAATCAATATCGCCAGCATCCAGGGCCGCGCGCACCCTCGTGCTACTGATGACCTGCCCTCCGCAATCACGTACAGGATCAATCCCGCACACTTCGAATCCCAGTTCACCGCCAAGGTCCCGGAGCAACGCAAGATCACCCTCCCTGTCTTTACCAAACCGGAATCCAACGCCCACCGCAACGCACCCGAGTTGACAGGCCGCTGCAATTTCACGCACAAATTCTTCGGCCTCCTGGGAAGCACGCTGCTGATCAAACCGGATAACCAGCAGGCATTCGATCCCCACCTTCCCCAGGATGTGCTGCTTATGCTCAAGCGTCGTGATTTGCAGCGGTGCCCTTTCCCTGCACAGGATACGCACCGGATGAGGATCAAAGGTCAATACCGCTGTCGTTCCCGCACGCTCACTGACTGCAGCGATGACCGCGGCATGCCCGCGGTGCACTCCGTCGAAAACTCCAACAGCAAGATTAACCGGCTCCTCCAAGCCGGCAAGAGCACTAATCTCTACCAGTGAACGCATCATTGGCAAAATTCATCATGCACCGCGAAGCCTCGAAACATCAGCAAGCGAAAGGGCTCGAGCCGCCACGCTCTCACGGCTGCCGTTCTTCAGTTCATCAAAGGTAATTGAAGCGTCTGCTGAAAACTTCCCCGACTTGGTGCGCCTCAATGCCGAAAGATGAGCACCACACCCCAGTTCCGCTCCAATCTCATGGGCATAGGTGCGAACATAGAAACCCTTGCTACACACCACCCTGAAACTGAACTCGGGCAGGTTGACTCCACACAGGTCATAGTCGTAAACGTGCACCAGCCGGGGATCGCGCTTTACCTCTTTTCCCTGCCTCGCTAATTTGTACAGGGGAATCCCATCCTTCTTAATGGCGCTTACCATCGGGGGCATCTGGTAAAAGTCCCCGGTAAACTTGTCCAGGACAGCCTTGATCTGCTGCTCGCTAAATTCCGCAACATCCTGTGTTTTGGTAACCTCCCCCTGCCGGTCCTGGGTTGTCGTAACCTCTCCCAGCTTCACGCTGCCGATGTATTCCTTATCCTCAGACATCAACAGGTCCTGAATCTTGGTTCCTTTCCCGAGGGTAAGGATGAGCAACCCGGTAGCCATCGGGTCAAGGGTTCCACAATGGCCAATCTTTTTCTGGTTAAGTGTCCGTCGTGCTACCGCCACAACATCATGCGACGTCATGTCAGGCGCCTTATCCACGAGCAATACTCCGTCTACATTCTCCATTCTCTATCGCAGGGATTCGTGAATTTTACTCAACACCTCCTCGATAACATTATCGAGCTGACCCTTCATCCGGGCACCGGAAGCAAGCGAATGGCCGCCGCCTCCAAAACAGGCACAAATTTCGCACACGTCAGCAGCCTCAATTCGCTTTGAACGCATGCTTATCCTCACTGCTCCGCCATCCAGTTCCTCGAAAAACACCGCGACATCCACCGTGTCGACCGCCCGTATGAGATCGGTCAGGCTCTCGCTATCCTCAGGCTTAAGGGATAACCTGACCTTTGTCTTGGCATCCAGCGCCCAGCTTGCAACGCGCCCGCCTGAACTCAAGCGCAGAACGCCGAGTAACTCACGCAGCAATTCAAGCCGACGAAACGGATAACATTCATAGATGGACGATGACAAGGCTCCGCAGTCTGCCCCGGAACGGATCAATTCCGCGGCAATCTCATATGTTCGTGCCGTGGTGGCGGGGTACCTGAATGCACCTGTATCTGTAGAAATCGCGACAAACAGGCAGTCACGGGCTACGGGAGTCAGTGGCAAGCCTTCCTGTACCAGTAACTCGAAAATAATCTCGCCGGTAGCCGGGGCCGAAGCATTGACATATGTCAGGTCACCATAACCCTCGTTGCTGACGTGATGATCTATGTTAATGAGCTTCGGGATGCCCGTTGCCGCCGCAAGGCAGCCGGCTCCAAGCCGTTCTCGGTTCGCAGTATCCAGTGCCACACAAAGATCCGCCGCAAAATCATCACCTCCGGGCCGGTGCACCATGTCGGACTCAGGCAAGAACACAAGATTGGAGGGGCAACCGTCCTCATTGAGAACAAGCACTTCCTTGCCGATTTCGCGCAAACTTGATCCTAGAGCAATCTGCGACCCGATGGCATCACCATCCGGACGAACATGGCCTAAAACGAGTATTCGCTCAGCAGCACGAATTGCAGCTGCAATCTCAGCAAGACCGTGTTGGGCGACCTCAGGCATTCTTGTTATCACTTCGCTCCTCGGTGTCTGCTATCATTCCCCCCGGTTGCCCCTCTTCTCCATCCTCATCAGCACTCAGGTCTGCCTGAGCGCCGGCCACATCCGTAACCTTATCATCCAGTGCTTCAAGAAGCGCCAGTGTGCGCACTCCACGCTCAACGGAACCATCAACCTTAAAGTGAAGCTGCGGGGTAAACTTGAGAACCACCCGCTTAGCCAGTCGCCGCTGTATATTGCCACGCTCCCGGTTAAGGCGGGCGACAATCGCGTTGTCTCTGCCATCAGCACCGATGATGCCTATGAACACGTGACCCTTGCGCAAATCGGGAGTCACGTCCACAGCATTAATAGTAACCAGGGCATTAAAATCGTAGTCGCGCGAAAGGATCAACCCAATCTCCCTCTTGAGCAACTCACGAACGCGTAACAGGCGCTGACTCATGGTACAATAAATTGGGTTTTAAATTCGCGGCCGTAAACTGGCCCACTCAGGACGATCATTGTCGACTCCAAAAGTCTCGTAAGTTACAGGGACTGCTCAACCTTCTCCAGTTCGTAACACTCGATAATGTCTCCCGGTTCATATTCAAGATAACTGCCGAGGCGAATACCGCACTCAAGGCCGGTCTTCACCTCATTGACCTCGTCCTGGAATCTCCGGAGCGTCTGGAAGCCTCCATCATAAACAGCCTGCCCGTCACGGATCACACGTGCACGCGCCTTGGCATCGATTTTCCCTTCCGTGACAACGCACCCGCCCACGCGCCCACGCTTGATCTTGAAGATCTCCTTCACTTCAGCCCGGCCGAGCACTTTCTCACGCGTCAAGGTATCTAGCATGCCAACCATTGCCTCCCTCATCTGGTCGATCAGCTCGTAAATAATGCTGTATAGACGGATCTCAACCCCCTCGCGCTTTGCCGCGTGCAACGCCTTGTTCTCCACCTTCACACCGAAGCCGATTATGATCGCATCGGAAGCGCTCCCGAGCAACACGTCAGATTCAGAAACAGACCCGGCTGCGACATGAATCAGGTCGATCTCGATCTTATCACTCTTGATGTCAGTCAGTGAGCCTTCAATTGCCTCCAGTGACCCCTGAACATCACCCTTGAGGATAAGTTTAAGTGTTTTCTTGGAGGATCCAACCTCCGCAAATATATCCTGCAGCCTGGCGTGTGCCGGTTTGCTGAGTTTCTCCTGCCGGATCACGGCCAGTCGTTCTTCGCTCAGTTTTTTAACCGCTCTCTCGTTGTCCATGACAACGAGTTCATCACCAACCTTGGGAACCCCACTGAAACCGAGCACTTCAATCGGCATTGACGGCTCTGCCGCCTGAACATTCTCGCCCCGGTCATCGATCAGTAGCTTCACCTTGCCGCTATAAGCACCACAAATGAAAGGTTCGCCAACTTTGAGTGTGCCGGTCTGAACGATAATGCTTGCCGTAGCCCCCTTGCCCGCCCTGCTGCTGGCCTCAATAACCACCCCGCGTGCCGCTCCATCCGGGTTGGCCCGCAACTCAAGCACCTCCGATTGCAGAGAAATCATGTCGAGGAGATCATCAATGCCAAGGCGCTCTGTGGCCGAAGTCTGAACACATATGGTCTCTCCCCCCCAATCCTCAGGAGTTAAGTCATGCTGCTGGAGTTGACCAATTACCTTGTTAATATCCGCTGTGGCCAAGTCAACCTTGTTAATTGCGATCATCAGGGTGACATCAGCCGCCCGCGCATGGTTGATTGCCTCAAGAGTGGTTGGCATAATGCCGTCATCGGCCGCGATCACCAGAACCACAATGTCCGTTACATTTACTCCGCGGGCACGCATCTCGGTAAATGCCGCATGTCCAGGAGTATCAATGAAGGTAATCCGGGCATCGCCATGCTTCACGCTATAGGCGTTAATGTGCTGGGTAATTCCACCCGCCTCACCATCCACCACATGCGCCGAACGGATGGCATCAAGAATTGATGTCTTGCCATGATCAACGTGCCCCATGACCGTAACGACAGGAGAACGAAGGGGTAGTTCCTCTTCCCCCTTGGATTCCGGCTCCGGGGGCAGCGGTTCCTCAATAACCTCTTCAACCTTGTGCACTCCAGCACCCTTCTCACGTTTTTCTTTCTCAAAGGTAAAGCCGTGTTTCTCACAGATTTGCGTGGCGATATCCGGCTCAATTGAACTGTCCAGACTCGCAAAAACATCCAGTTCCATTAAATCTTGGATAATCTTGAAGGGCTTGATCTTCATTCTTTGCGCCAAATCCTTAAGAATGATCGGCGGCTTGATATGAATCACCGTCAAGTCACCAACCTCAGTATCTTCAGCGGGCTCAGGAGACGGGCCGCCCGGCGACTCAGCCTCCATCAACTTCGATATCGGTGGCAATATCCCGGATCCTTCGCCTGATCGCGCTTCAACTATGCGCTTTTTACCTTTACCGGCCTCCCGCTTTTCCTGCTCTTCAAAGAGCGACAGTGTCTCACCCTTGCCCTCGCCCCCGTTGGTTTCCTTCTCCTGGGCTTTTTTATCAGTGTCGGAGACAGCCTCCGGTTCCTTCGGGGCTTCGGATTCTTCCGGGTTGGACTTGGATGGCATATTGATCGGTAATCGCTTTCATGGGTGAAACTCCGCTGGTTATGCGGATTCAAGTTCACCCGCTGGGTCATTCCCATCAGGAACAGGAACCTCTTCGGTCTCTTCAGCGACACTGCCGCCATTATTTCCCTCCTCCTGCTGCACCTCGGTAGTTTCTCGTTTAATCTCCTCACCACTCTCCGGGGAAACCGCCACCTGCCGGGCCGCATTGCAAATCCGGGTCGCCGCGTCCTGGTCCCCATCAAGGATTTCAGCAATATCTCCGGCATCCACCATCGAGAAAAAATCAAGGTTCACAATACCTCCCTTGACCAGTTTAATCGCAGTGCCCCGATCAATATTTTCTTCACCTATGTGCTTCACAAAGTCATCGGCCGCATCGATAACACGCTGTTCAAAGGCCTCGTGCTGAGATTCATCCTTGTCAATCTGCACATCCCAGCCCAGCAGGCGGGAAGTCAGTCTGGCATTTTGCCCCCTGCGCCCTATTGCCTTTGACAACTCTTCCTCATCAACGGTAACCCTGATCCGCTTATTCTCCTCTTCAATTTTAATTGAGCGGATAATTGCCGGCTTAAGCGCATCAGTGACAAATTCCGGCATGTCGTCGCTCCAGCGGATGATATCCACTTTCTCGTTGTTCAGTTCACGCACAATGTTCTTCACCCTGGCGCCACGAAGACCGACACAGGCTCCCACCGGGTCAACCTTCGAGTCGGCCGAATAAACCGCCACTTTAGTGCGAAAGCCCGGCTCGCGGGCAATGCCGCGAATCTCAACGGTTTGATCTGAAATCTCACTCACTTCAAACTCGAACAGCCGCCGAACAAAATTGGGATGGCTGCGGGAAAGGATAATTTCCGGGCCTCGAACCCCGTTCTCCACAGCCACCACATACGCACGGATACGATCACCTATATTGTATTCTTCAGTGGATACCCGCTCACGATGCGGCATGGTTCCCTCAAACCTCCCCAGGTCAATCATTACGTCAGACTTGTCGAAACGGCGGACAGTGCCTCCCACTATATCGCCGGCGCGATCCTTGAACTCATCGTAAATCAAGGCCTTCTCCGCCTGCCGGAGTTGCTGCATCATCGTTTGTTTTGCTGTTTGTGCAGCTATCCTGCCAAAATCCTTCGGGGTCACCGTGACCTCTACTTCATCCCCAACCTGAACATCCGGCTTGATCCTGCGGGCAGTCTTCATGGAAATTTGTTCGTAGGGCGACTCCACCTCATCGGAAGCAATTAACTTTGCCACAGCAACGATTGAACCCTTCTCCGGGTCAATATCGACACGCAGTTCACGGGCAGGTCCGACACTTTTCCGGGCAGCCGAAAGCAGGGCAATGGAAAGCGCCTCGATCATTGTCTCGCGGGAAATTCCCTTGTCGTTTTCGTACTGGTCAAAGAGTACCTGTAGCTCGCTTGTCATTCATTTCTGTGTCAGGACGAAAAAAGAGCGGAAGCGAACCCGCCCTTTCCTTGACCAACAAACAACTATATAGTTCCCGTCGCCAGCGTCAAGCCCGGAAACCCGGGCGGCAGCAGTGATTGCCGGTTCTTAGATCTTCTCCGCGTCATCCGCTCTGCGCTCAATTTCAATTTCACCCAGAGCCTCTTTTTGACGAATCCGGAATTCGTTGAGGCGAATCAATTCGAGGAGCGCAAGAAACGTCACCACCACCTCCCCCTTGGTGGTCGCTTGAGCAAACAATGCCTGAAACCGGATGCACTGGCCGCTGGCTACAGCTTCCAACAAATGATCAATCTTGTCTGCAATGGTAAATCGATCATCTACGATCTCGATGAGTTGCGCCTCACCCTCAAAGCGCTTGAGAATTCCCTGAAACGCCCGGATAAGGTCAAAAATACCCACGTCCGGAAGTGGCAGCGGCTCGTCCTCCTGCGAATCGTGAACCTCCGCAACCCCGGCAAAAACGCGTTGCTGCTCAGCCTCACGTTCCTCAAGGTATCCCGCCGCATCCTTGAACTTCTTGTATTCCACCAGTTGGCGGATGAGTTCCCAGCGCGGATCCTCTTCCTCAATCTCCTCACCAGGCGGTTGCTCGTGACGCGGTAAAAGCGTGCGGCTCTTGATATACATCAGGTTTGCCGCCATCACCACGAATTCGCTGGCCAGTTCAATATTTAAAATTTTGAAGGTGTTTATATATTCAAGATACTGGCTGGTAATCCGCTCAATGGATACCTCATAGATATCCACCTCATCTTTCTTGATGAGGTAGAGCAAGAGGTCCAGCGGCCCCTCAAAAATATCCAGTGATACTCTGTTCTCAGCTTCCACCCGGGCGGCACTAAAAGCACCCAACAGGCTCCTGCCAACAAAATTCTGCATGATTCATGCACCGGTTCGTCAGATTCACAGCATGAATGGCAATCTTCTCAAAAACCCACAGGGCATAATTAAAGCCCAATCCCATTTAAAACAGGTCAAATTGACAAACAGTTCAAGGGTAATGAAACCTTCTGCCGGGAAACACGGCAAACGATGGCACATTGAAGACAATGTAACGGTAGCTACCTATCAACAACTTTTACGCATTGCGGAACCACTCACTCTGCCACAGGGGGCTGTCCTGATTGCCGAGGGAGAGCAGGACCGGACTTTGTTCCTTTTGCAGTCCGGCTCCCTGAGCGTGTCGCAATATACGGACGATATTGAACAGCAACTGGGCACAATCAAGGCAGGCGACGTGGCTGGGGAAATTGCCTTTGTCAATGAAGGTCCAAGATTGGCCACCGTCACGATTCGCGAGGAAGCGCAATTGCTCAAACTGGATCATCTCAGTGTTATATCAATGCTGGCTGAGCACCCGGCTGTTTTGGCCGACCTCATGCGGGCACTCGCCGCCCGTGTAGCGTTGCGGCTGCGTGAACATACAATTGCAGACAATATACAGTCTCAAGCTTCAAAAAAAAGTGTCATGACTGATGCTTCTGCGGCCATCGGAACAAGCACTGAATCCTATCTGGAAAGACTTACCCGGGAAGCCTTTTCCCACCCCGCGGTATGCCATCCTTATTTAACCGATTTGGCTGGGGGACATCTACCCGATCAGCAATGGGCCATCCGTGATTTTGCAACCCAATACCCCGGCTACTCTGCCCACTTCCCGAGATACCTTACCGCGGTCATCTCCAAGTTGGAATGTCCCGGTCATCGCAAGACTCTGATGGAAAACCTGACCGAAGAAAACGGCATGCTTGATGACGGGGAAATAGCAGTTCTCCTAGAGCATGGCATTGACCCGGACTGGGTTCAGGGCATCTCGCATCCCAAGTTGTTTGAGCGTTTCCAACATGCCATCGGCATCCACGAAGGCGATAGGAATGATGATGATGCCATCGAAGTGGCATGCTGGCGCGAATCCTTTTATAACCTGCTTGCAAACGGATCACCTGCCGAGGCAATCGGCGCCATCGGGCTGGGAACCGAGAACATCGTAAACAGTATTTATACGCCGATAATACGGGCAATTAACCGGCTGGGAACACTCAATCGCCGGGATTACGTGTTCTTCGAGCTTCATTGCGAGGTCGATAAGGATCATCATGAAGCCCTGCTGAGGATTGCCCATGATTTTGCCGATTGCCCTGTTAACCGTATCGATCTCCGCAAAGGCATGCTCAAGGCGCTTGGGCTGCGCTCCAGATTCTGGGACTGGATGCATGCTCGCGCCAAGAAAAGGAGTCCTGGCGCATGAACGAAACCACTAATGATCTCTATAATCGCTCAGCGCACGATTGGAAACGCGCCGAGCCGATCCTTCTTTCAGATTTCACGGCACGTCCCTTCCTGTTGTCCTGGTGCGAACCGGTTCACGCGCAACGTGTCCTGGATCTGGGTTGCGGTGAAGGCTACTTCACGCGGCAACTCAAGCAGCGCGGCGCCGCCCGCGTTGAGGGAATCGACAGTTCCAGAGAAATGATAGGCGGCGCCATTGCCGCCGAGGAGGCAGAACCGCTGGGCATTCGCTATCAGGTCTCTGATGCCACGCAATTGTCCGAATTTAGTGACGGAGGGTTTGATCTTGTTGTCGCGGTTTTTCTCTTCAACTACGTCGACAATGAAAAGATGACGGAAATCATGAAGGGAATATTCCGGACTTTGCGCATTGGCGGTCGCTTTATCTTTTCCGTTCCGCATCCGTCTTTCGCTTTCCTCCATGACGAAGCTCCCCCATTCTTCTTTCAGCGAAATGACACCGGATATTTCTCCGGGCGTAATGAACTTTTCGAGGGTCAAATATGGCGGCGTGACGGGAGTAGCGTGCCGGTTCGCTGTATCCACAAAACCCTTGACGACTACTTCCGGGCGCTGGCTGCGGCGGGGTTCACCTCAATGCCGGACATTCAGGAACTGCACGCACAACCGAAACATCTGGAGATCGATCCGGAATTCTTTGAACCCCTGAAAGACAAACCCCTTCACCTTGCCTTTCGAATAAACCGTTGACGTGACCCATACATGATTGCGCTCAAAGATTACGAGGTTGCTCCCGCCCTTCCCGAGTCGTTTACCTGGGACGCCGAGAGTTTGCAGGCAAGAACGACCTGGCGCATGCAAATTGCCGGGGAAACGCTGAACGAAATCCAATAGGCTGTTTCAGGCCTTGTCCCGGATAACGCCTTCCTCGACAACTACTCCCACGGCGACGTCGAAATCCCCGGTCTGGAGAGACTTGCCAGGCGGATTCATGATGAGCTTCAATATGGATCGGGTGTTGTTTGGCTTCAATCCATCCCCGACACGGATTTCAGCCCCGCCCAGATGAAGTTTTTTTATCTCGCAATTGGTGAAGCCATGGGCAACACCATGGGAAACTACGGCCGACTCTACGATGTGCGGGATTACGGCGGATCCTACAGGAAAGAACGGATTCCCGTCTCACAGACACATGCAGCCACCGGGTTTCATACAGACAGTAGCGCACGAAACACCATGCCGGACGTTGTCGCGCTCCTGTGCCTACAGCCGGCACTCACGGGCGGGGAATCTCTCATCGTTAGTGCCGCAAGGATCCATGAGGAACTCCGTCAAACTGACCTGGAAACATTAACCATCCTCTACCGTGAATTTATTCGCGATGTTGTCACCCCAGGGAGGGACGACAGTTCTTTAAGCAATAACCGATTCCCGATATTCTCACAGGGACTCTACTCACCCGGAGTTTCATTCCGCTACATGCGCTATTGGATTGAGAAGGGACATCTGGAAGCAAACATAGAACTCACAGGAAGGGAATTCGCCGCCCTGGACACACTTGATGAACTCCTCAGGCTACCGCAACTGACAGTGAAATTTAAGCTCGAAGCCGGCGATCATCTGTGGGTTAACAATCACCTCGTCGCCCATAATCGCACGGAGTACAGGGAACACCCCCAACGCCCGCGCCACTTCGTGCGGATGTGGATCTCGACATCGGCAGAATCCCGATAGCGCCGGGAACAGGCTCCCTGAAAGGCGGCATGCCCCCTCTCAGGGCATTTGCAAACCCCCTTACAGGAGTTTACATACCAGCGACAGATTAAGCCCACGCTGTAACATGCTCCCTTAGCTCAGTTGGATAGAGCAACGGACTTCTAA
>JAYGGE010000012.1:0-14767 GCA_046581505.1 Verrucomicrobiales bacterium
CTGACCTTCTACCACAATGGAATTGAGCGCAGGCTCACCAATGTCCATGGTGAAGTGGTTGACGGAATCCTTGCCTAGGTGAAGGCGGCCTTCAGGCAGCAGGGTAAGCGGCAGGCTTTTTAACCTGCCTCGAAGTCGGGGTTCTTCTCGCTTGGCACGGGGGCCCTGGTGCGACTGCGCCAGGACTTGAGCCTGACATGCATTGACTTTGTTTTTTCAGGAAGTGAGGCGGCAAGGTTGCGCTTTTCACCAATATCCTCACCCAGGTTGAAAAGTTCCAGGCGGCCATCCTCAAAATACTCAATGAGCTTCCAGTCGCCGTGGCGCATTACCCCGCACGGACGTGCGCGGAACAGGGGATCGGGTTGCTCGTCGCTGCGCTGGTAGCTCTGCAGGTAGGCGGGGAAGTGCCAGTAGATGGAGCGCTCGGCAATTGATTGTCCCTTGAAGAGGGGCAGCAGGTTTACCCCGTCCTGGATTTGCCCTGCAGGCAGTTTGCCTCCGCAGATTGCCCGGATGGTGGGGTGCAGGTCAACTGCGGTAATTGGCACGGAGCACTTGGAAGCTGGCTTCACCACTCCCGGCCAGTTGACAAAGAAGGGCACGCGAATGCCTCCCTCATAGTAGGTCCCCTTGTAGCCCTTGAGCGGGTGCATTGAGGTGGCCGGCCCGTAGCCGCCGTTGTCTGAGTAGAAGAGGATGATTGTCTTTTCCTTGAGCTTTAATTTCTCAAGCTTTGCAATGATGCGCCCGATCCCGTCATCAACACTCTTGATCATTCCTCCCATGACGGCGTGGTTGTGCAGCTTTCCGGGTTTCTTGGCGGCGAAGTATTTCCTGTCTTTTTCCTTAGCCTGAAGCGGGGTGTGCACGGCGAAGTGAGTGAGGTAGACCAGCCAGGGTTTTTCCCGGTTGAGCTCAATGAAGCGGATGGCCTCGTCACTGAGACGATCGGTCACGTATTCTCCCCGCGGGGCATTGCCAAGGCCGGCAACCTTGCCGTGCGGGGGCATGTATCCCCTGGGCGGGCCTCCGGAACGACTGCCCCCGATGTTCAGGTCAAAACCATAGGGCAGCGGGTCCCTGCTCAGGTGCCATTTACCCAGCGTTGCCGTGGTGTAACCGGATTTCCTTGCACACTCAGCCCAGGTAATGATGTCAGGGCGCAGGGTGTTAGTGCCCGGAATGTGCTTAAGGCGCCGATGCTTGCTTTTTCCACGGGGGCCGGTTCCCACGTTGTAGATTTCGTGGCGCGGGCTGTATTGGCCCGAGAGCATGCAGGCACGCGAGGGTGCGCAGTTGGCAGCTCCCGCGTAGGCGTCAGAAAAGACCATGCCCTGCGCGGCGAGCCTGTCGAGGTGAGGGGTCTCGTAAAAATCCGACCCGGCGTAGCTTGTGTCCCGCCAACCGAAATCATCAAGGTAGATGAAGAGGATATTCGGACGCTCAGCCCCATGGCAGAGGGCACAGAGCAGAAGCAGCAGGATCGGTGCACGCATGGGGAGGAAAGGGGAGATGTTTCTTTAAGTTCTTAACGGATGATTAACCGGCCTAGAGTTCCTTGATGCGAATGTTGCGCCACTGGACGGTGAACGGCCCGGCTTTTGTGCCAATGCCGTGTACCTGCAACCCGATAAGGCCCTTGGAGTGGGTCTTGTAGATGGGCTCGTCCGTCAGGTCGGCAATGGCGGTTCCGTTGATCCATGTCTGGATGCGGGGGCCCTTGGCGACAATGCGGTATTTGTTCCACTCGCCATCCTTGAAATGCTTGTGTGGCTTGAGTTCTTCCTTCGGGGTGAGCCAACCGCGACCCGTTGCCTCACCATATACATATCCCGCCTCGGCACCTTTTGCGCCACTGGCCTCAATCTCGACCTGTGGGCCATTGACCCTTCCGCCGTACTTGGCCTCGGGGTTCTTGAGCTGCGAGCGGATCTGCACGCCTGAGTTGAGCTGGTTGTGGCACATTACCTCAAACTCCAGTTCAAAGTCGCCGTAGTGTTTTTCCGTGCACAGGAATGAGTTGCCGCTTCTCTTCGCGGTGGTTCCCAGGATAGCACCGTCCTTGATGACATAGGTGGCAAAGCCGCTTTTCACCTGCCATCCGTCAAGGGTTTTGGTGTCGGGGGTAAAGAGGGATTTCCAGTCGCCCTTGTCCTTTGCGGGTTTCCCGGTGGCGTCCTTGTCCAGGTTTACTTGGATCCACTTGGCAAGTGTCGAGCTGCCCCTGCCGTAGTTTCCCGGCAATGGTCGCAGATCGCGGGTCTGGCGTGCGGGTGGATCACCCCAGTGGGCGGGGAAATCCTTGCCACTGGGTGCTTTTGCGGCATAAGCGGCAGGAAGGATCGCAAGGATGATGAGCAGGGATAGGGCCTTTATTTTCATTGGTCAGCTGTATTGCGAGGGTATGGTAGAGGGAAACCTTCGCAAGGTCGATCCTGAAAACCGGGGTTTAATCATGCAAACCATGCAATATATGGGCAACGGGTGCCTGTTATTATAGAGGCGGGTTACCCGCGGCAAGAAAACCTTGCGAGTTGGGGCGCGCCTTTTTAGGTTTGTTTTCAACTCTCGTCCATCCGGTTGTAACAGTTGGTGAGGAGATGGTTGCAGTGCTTACCGATGTCCAAGTCCTCTTCCCGCAGTGAACCCGTCGAGTTCCAGTTTGAACTTGATATCGGGGAGAGTGTTCCTCCCGAGCCGCTTCCGCAGTTAAAGAAAGCGGATGAGGACAGCGAGGAGGGATGTATTATCCTGAAGAGGAAGGCCGAGAAACCTGAAATCGGGAAGGCTTCCGGCGACTTGGAATCGAAGGCAAAAGAGACTGAGCCTGGGCACGAACCTGACAAGGTTGAATTCAAGCCAAGGAAACTCGACGGGATGGTCGGGAGTGAGGATTCTGATTCAAGCGGGGTCGATGCACTGGCCTCGGGCATCACGGTTCGCCGTGAGCGTCGTGAACTGGAAGGATTGAAGGAGCAGCGGGAGACTGGCAATACCATTGCCGGGCTCAGGCATGGATGGGCGCTGCGGCATTGTGTCTCCCTGTATCGGGATCTTGCGGGGCGGGTGACACTTGTTCAGAGGGCAAGGAATAAGGTCGTCATTGCAATTATTCTCACCGTGACGGCACTGGGTTTGATGTGGTGGCTGCTGATTCCTTCAGCAGAGACGGAGAGACTGGCGATGAGCACTGAGAGGAGAGGGGCAACAAACGCTGCAGATAAAGCCGGTATTGGCGCGATTGCCCCGCCCGGGGAGAGGGTGCCGGGTGGATTGCTTAAAGCGCAAAGCGGAGAAAGTGATGCGGATATGGAATTCCGGGCCGGGAACACCCTGAAGAAATTTTTCAAGGCAGAAAACGTATCTGAGATGATGCGTTTCATTCGTGATCCCGAGCGCGTGGAGCCGCTTACCGATGATTATTATTCGCGCCGTGGATTCGCAATGCCAGGGCTTAGCGAGATCGTTCGTTTTCAGGAGATAATGATCAACCTCAAGGTTTTTCTGATTGCGGACATTATCCTGGAGGGAGAGGGCGCGCATACTGTGGTGCTGCAGGATACCGGGCGGGGGTTTGTTGTCGATTGGGAGACATACGTTTGCTACAACCCCATGGAGTGGGACGATTTTTACAGGAACCGTCCACAGAAGGCGATTTCCTTCAGGGTTCTTGCCACACTTGATCATAACCCTGGATTTGCGTTTCCCGGTCAAGCGGAATGGATTTGCATCCGCATGATCGGTCGCGATTCAGATGAGGAAATTTACGGCTACGTCCGGGAAGGCACTAATATTGCACTGAGGATTCAGGAGATGCTGGAGGATGAATGGGAATTTCCCTGTATCCTGAAGCTGCAGTTCCCGGAGCAGGGAAAGGGTGGTGACCGGCAGGTGCACATCAGGGACCTAATCATTGAGAACTGGATAAAAGTCGGGTAGTGGGATTGGCATCCCGGGAAGATTTTGGCTTGGCTTTACCGGGTCGGGAGGGTGAATGCTGCCCGCTTGTGTTTACAAATAGACATGGTGTGTGTATAATCACATCTTCTCGAGAAAATGGCGGAAGAGCTTATGGGTAATGAGACTTCCCCGGCAATTACGGGGGATCCGGTGAGACAGCTTTCGGTAATGCTGGAAAACCGCATCGGGGCATTGCACTCGATGATCAAGCTGATCAACGAATCACGCGTTTATGTCCTCGGGTTCAGTGTGCAGGACTCGTTTGATGTGACGATCCTCCGGCTTGTCCTCAGTGATCCTGATACGGTTGAGACGATTTTCATGGAACGGGGGATTGCCTTTACGAACAACAAGATCGTGGTTGTGCAACTGGATGCCGGTGCAGGCTCGCTTGCTGATTG
The DNA here is from genome assembly GCA_046581505.1 of Verrucomicrobiales bacterium. Lineage (GTDB taxonomy): Bacteria > Verrucomicrobiota > Verrucomicrobiia > Verrucomicrobiales > DEV007 > CACIUL01. Next base: position 4,365 of record JAYGGE010000012.1, read on the forward strand.
CCTAGGGGCATTGGCAAGCTCTGAGACAAATGTTCATATCAGTTACCCCCTGCTCGTTCGCCCGGGGGATTACCCGCTGTTGGCAATCAGTGTGGATGATCCCGATTTCGCCTCGTTTACCCTGCAGAACCAGGGCTTCAAGTTATTGTTCCAGAATGACCTGAGCAGGTAGGGAGCCCAGTCATGACAGGGTTATGCCGGCTGATGTCAGCCATTTGATCAGGTCGTTATGCCGGTGGGAAAGATAACGGTGGCAAGTGAGGCCGAGAAGCTTTCCGGCCTGGATGTTTTCGGGCAGGTCATCGATATAGAGTGTCTGCTCAGCATTGAGTGACAACTGCTCCAGGGCGACACGGTAGATTTGTTCATGAGGCTTCAGGATCCCGACCCTGTGCGAGTATATTCCATCTGAGAAATAACTGAAGGCAGGGAATTGCCTTTGCAGGTAATCGAGATGGAGCCCGTTGGTATTGGATAGCAGATAGAGGTCATGCCCCCGTTCTGCCAGCGCCTTTATCAATCCTGTCATTACGCTGTTCTCGGTGAAAATTTCACACCATATCCGGATAAACTCCCCAGGGCTGCCGGTAAATCCTATTGACTCCATGGCTGCAGAGACAAATTCCCTGTCACTTGAATGCCCGGTTTCATAAGCGTCCTTGATTTCTGCAAACCCGGTAAATAGAGCCGCTTCGGGATTGCTGCTGCGTGCCAGCAGACGGGAGGACATGGCAGTGAAGTCGAATGAGCATATGACGTTGCCGATATCGAAGAGGAATGACCTTGAATTTGGCATTATGAGGCGCGGATACGGAGAACAAATAGGTTAGTTGCCGGTAATTTGATGTCCTTTCCGGGCTGCGATTTCAACGGTCAGTTCAGCTATCTTCAAGGCGGCCGCAGGGCGTGCATGCTGCAGGGCTGCGAGGCGCATGGAGAGTAAGCGTTCTGAGGAATTTTCCAGTAACCTGAGAATCTCGGATTTCATATCGCCGGGATCCTGGACAATGAGACCGGCCTTGTGGGCAAGGAGCAACCTGGCATTGCCCTCTTCCTGTCCGGGAACTACATAATCGATGAGCATGGGGCATCCGGCGACCAGTGCTTCATGAACGGCAGCGCCGCCGGCCTTGCCAATAAGGAGATCGTGGGAGGATAGCAGGACGGGCATCTGGTCAGTCCAGCCGATGACATTGGTGCTGTCCGGCACAGTGGATTTCACGATTGCCCTGAGGCGTTTTTCATGTCGACCCAGAACCACAGTTAATTGCAGGGGAATCTTATCCTGCCGGGAGATTTCCAGGATTGCCTGCAGGGTTTTGCAGACAACCGGAATGCCGGTGCTTGGAGTGTAGAGGATTTTCAGAGGGTTTGATTTACCCGGTTTTCGTGTGCGCCCGGGTTGGCTCGCAAAGGCGGGATCGACGGGGAACCCGGTGACGTGGATCCGCTCTTTCGGGATCCCGTTTTTAAGGAAAAAATCGGCGGAATTCTTGTCGGTTACCGCGTAATGGCCTTTGGCATGATTGACCCAGGCGCGGTTAATCGTCGTTGAATCGGTGACTACGGTTACCAGGCCAAAGGGGAGGGGCTGTGTCCCGAAAAGTTGTTCGATGAGATGGCCATAAAGCGGATAGGTGCTGATCACCGCTACAGGCTGGGTGGAGTTGAAGAACTCAGCCATCAGGCGGGTCACTGACCTGGTGAAATCGATGGGGACATCGCCAACGGGAACATGGTCGGCAACCTGGTAAAGTTTCCGCCATATCCATGGCCACCTTGTGATTACCATGCGGTATGCTGCACTCAGGAAATCCATGGTGACAGGCTTGGCCGCCTTGAGGAGGTCAATCGGACCCGTGCTGGGGACATTGGATTGCTCGAGGGCGGAGACAATACCCCTTGCCGCTGAGTCATGGCCGTCACCGAAGGACGCAGTAAACACGGCGGCTTGTGAACTGGATCTGGGCAGTTGGGCCAATGTCTTGCGTGGTCAGGTTTCCCGTGAATTGAATGGCTCCTTGAGCGTTTAGCACCTTAATGAGGCGGTGGCTGTATATTTGAACATGACGGGATTAACTGTTCTTTGCAAACTGGATGAAATCCCTGGAATATTTTCGCGGGGGTCAGTTGCGGCTTGATCTTCTGGAGCCGGAAATTGCAGCAAGTGCTACAGTCCACAAGGTTGAATGCATGTGAATGACCACAGCGCATGACAGAGCCTGAAGTTCGAGGCGGGGCGGGATTCCTCGTGTACTTGATGCCGGGCGTGAACAAGACGAATGCTGGGTTTGATATTGTTTTTTTCACGTAAATGCCATGTTTTATGGTGGTCGGACTTTTGTGCAAACAGATAATGGTTGCTACTGCCCTGCTAATAACGTTGTGATTCTCCGGTGAATGTTGATGGAAAATCCTACCGGACTGTCTGGACTGACACCGCAGCTTCCGGGAGGTGCGTGCAAATTATCAATCAACGCAAGTTGCCGTTTTCTTTTGAGATAGAGGAACTCACCTCGGTCAGTGATGTTGTAATTGCTATTTCTGACATGCATGTGCGGGGGGCTGGCTGCATTGGTGTAACGGCTGGCTATGGGATGTGGCTGGCTTCCCGGGAGTGTGAAGGTGACAGGGGAAAACTGCAGTTGCTTGCCGAGAGCCTGGTTGCAACCCGACCAACGGCCAGCAACTTGTCCTGGGCAGTTGATCGGCAGTTGCGGGCCATAGAGGGGCGACCCGCTGCCGAGTGGGGTAAGGTTACCTTGCGGGAAGCAGAGAGAATTGCTGACGAGGATGCCGGGTGGTGTTTGCGCATCGGCAGGCACGGACTGGCTTTGCTTGAGGATATAGCCGGGAGGAAGTCTGTGAATGAGCCCGTGAATATCCTTACGCATTGCAATGCAGGGTGGCTGGCTTTTGCAGATTGGGGTTCTGCCACGGCACCCATTTATGCCGCTCACCGGGCAGGAATACCGTTACATGTCTGGGTGGATGAGACAAGACCACGCAATCAGGGGGCACGTCTCACTGCCTGGGAGTTGGCCAATGAAGGAGTGGCACACACGGTAATAGTGGATAATGCCGGAGGGCATCTCATGCAGCATGGCATGGTGGATATTGTCATTACCGGGGCTGACCGGGTTACCTGCAGCGGTGACGTTGCCAACAAGATCGGCACTTACCTGAAAGCACTTGCGGCAGAGGACAACAATATACCGTTTTATGTCACTTTTCCCTCGTCGACATTGGACTGGAATATCCGCGACGGGATTGACAATATCCCGATTGAGGAGCGCGGCAATGAGGAGGTGAACCGCATTGAGGGAGTATTGGAATCCGGGGAGGTTACCGAAGTTTCGCTGATTCCAGACCTGACGGCCACTGCTAATTATGCATTTGATGTTACCCCGGCCCGGCTGGTTACAGGCCTGATTACCGAGCGCGGTCTTTGCGGGGCTTCAGAGGAGGAAATTAGGGCCTTGTTTCCGGATTATGGCTAGCCGGTATTTAGGGCAGTGCATTATTGCACGGTTGGTTCTGTTGTTTTAGCCATTCGACAAGTCGGGCGACGGCGGTTATATCCGGTGAATAATGCGTGGTCGTTTCATCACTTTTGAGGGGTCCGAGGGTTGCGGAAAAACAACGCAGATCGAACGGTTGCGTGAACGACTGGAGAAAGAGGGGCGTGAGATCCTGTTAACCCGTGAACCCGGCGGTACCGGGGCCGGAGAGAAAATCCGGGATCTTCTGCAGCATGCGCCTGAAGGGGAGGATTTAACCGCGGAAGCGGAGGTGCTGCTTTTCACTGCAAGCCGGGCGCAGCTGGTCAGGAAGAAAATTGTGCCGGCCATTGAGCGTGGAGTTTATGTGCTTGCCGACAGGTTCCTGGACTCGACGACAGTTTACCAGGGCGTTGCCCGTGGGCTGGATGCTGCCGCTGTTGCTGCGATTAACAGCTTTGCAGTGGGAAATTGCCTGCCTGACATTACCTTTTTACTTGATCTTGATGTCAATGAGGGACGCAAACGGGTTAGGGAACGATCTCAGGGGGACCAGGACCGAATGGAGCGGGAAACGAATGTTTTTTTTGAAAAGGTACGCCAGGGTTACCTTGACCTTGCAGGTAGGGAACCGGAACGTTTCATTGTTCTGGATGCGGTAAAAGCCCCGGATCAGCTTGAACAGGAGATTTGGCATCATTTAGGAGAGTAACATGGCGTTGAGTGTCGATTCGGCTTTCGCGTATCTTGGCAACGCAGTTTCTGTAGGGAGACTGGCCAACACCTACCTGCTTGCCGGCCCGGCGGGCAGCGGCAAGCAGCAGCTTGCTGCTCGCCTTGTGTCACTGGTCAACAATGTGCCCCTCGCCGGTTCCCTTGATGAAATGGTTTCCGATCATGTTCGTCTCTTGCGCCCCGAGTCAAAGTCACGACGTATTCTTATTGACCAGGTTCGTGATCTGGAAAGCATGCTTTACCAGAAGGTTGCGGCGGGAAATACGAAGGTCGGTATTGTTGCCGATGCGGACCGCTTGCAGGAAGCGGCTCAAAACGCTTTCCTTAAAACCCTTGAGGAGCCTCCTGAGAGGTGCCTTTTGCTGCTGATTACCGCATCCCCTGAGCAATTGCTCGGCACGGTGCTTTCACGGTGTGTCATGGTGACCCTGCGGGGCACGGAAAATATTGCGGCTGGCGGGGAGGTTGGGGAAAGGATTCGCAGGATGCTGGCGGAGGTTGGCGGCAAATCCGGAGTTTCGGAGGCCCTGGGCCTGGCGAGATCTTTTTCCGAGCTACTCAAAGAAATAAAGAAACATGCGGAGGATGAGGGTGATGCAGAGAGAAAGCGTGAGGCGGAGGTTTATGCAAAAACCACTGATGGCAGTTGGCTGAAGGGCAGGGAAGGGTATTTCAAGGCGTTGAGCCAGTCACGTTACCTCGCCCGCCGCGCTGAGTTGCTGGAGATCCTGGTGGCCTGGTTTGGCGATTCGTTGCGCCAGCAGTCCGGTTACGGTCGACTTGACCTGCCTGATGACGCTGCTGCCACTCAACTCCTGGCGGAATCCATTCCGCCGGCAGAACTCAGCCGGAGAATGGCTGTGGTGGAGGATCTGCGGGATGATCTTGCCACTAATGTTCAGGAAGCGCTCGCCATCGAGGCCGCGTTTATTGCGGCATTCGCAACGCATGGTTAGCCAGGATGGATGAATTTTCCGGAAGCTTTGGATTTGAATGTCACATGGAACAGGAATCCTCCCTGTTCTCTCCCGGCAAGGACAACGCTAAGCAGGGGTAAGATGGACAGGCAGAAGAACATCAATGGCACAGCTGTTCAACCAGTCGTATTGTAGCCTTTAATGCGCATTGTTATTGCTCCTGACAAGTTCAAGGGAACCTTGAGCGCCAGTGAGGCGGGAGAGGCAATGGCCGCAGCTCTTGCCGGTCATGACGTGAGGATTATGCCTGTTGCTGACGGGGGTGAAGGCACTGTGCAGGTACTTGCCGATTCCCTGGGAGCTCATCGTGTTGACATTGAGGTTGAAGACCCCCTTGGTCGTCCTGTGCGGGCCGGGTTTGCCTTGGCCGGCGATGAGTCGGGGGGTGCAGGATTGGCGCTGATGGAAATGAGCAGTGCATCCGGACTGGAGTTATTGACAGAGATTGAGCGTGATCCCTGGAGAGCCTCGACCCGCGGTAGCGGGGAGTTGCTGATTGCCGCACGAGATACCGGGGTGGACTCGATCATTCTCGGCATCGGAGGAAGTGCAACCAATGACGGGGGATCCGGGCTGGCACAGGCCCTGGGCATTCGTTATCTCAATGCGGCAGGTGAGGAGATTGACGAGATTCCGGAACGCCTTCCTGAAGTCACGCAGATTTTTCCGGATCTCAGTCTTGACCTTCCGAAAATCACTGTTGCCTGCGATGTGAAAAATCCGCTTCTTGGAACAAACGGTGCCACGCAGACATATGGTGCCCAGAAGGGTGTTGGCAAAGGGGAAGTGAATCGCCATGAACTGCGCATGGAGCATTTTGCGAATCTTGTGTCCGGTGAACTCGGGGTTGATTACCGGGATGTTCCCGGCGCCGGGGCTGCCGGCGGGCTTGGATTTGGCCTGATGAGTTTCTGCGGGGCAGAGCTCAGGCCCGGTTTTGAACTTGTAGCGGGAATGATTGGACTGAAGTCGGCCATTGACGATGCGGACCTCGTGATAACCGGTGAAGGGAAGATGGATGCACAGTCACTGATGGGCAAGGCTCCAGGCGGCGTGGCGGCAATGGCGAGGGCTGCAGGCAAGCGTGTTGTCGCCTTTTGCGGAAGATTAAGCGATACCGATGAGTTCGCGGCAAACTTTGATGCGATTTTGCCCGTGGTTGATGATGAGACGACGATAGAGATGGCGATGGAGGATCCTGCAGGCACTTTGAAAAACAAGGTTGCGCGATGTCGCCGGATACTGGAGGAATGGTCACAGTGAATCACAGCGTGGTATTACTTTTTGCCGGGCAGGGAGCCCAGCAAGTAGGCATGGGAAAGACCCTCGCCACGGATTATGAGCAGGCCCGCTTACTGATTGAGCGTGCAGATGCCGAGTTGGGGAAATCACTTTCCGAGGTGATGTTCTCGGGTCCGGCTGAAGAACTCACCAGAACTTCATGGTGTCAACCGGCTCTGTACCTCCACGGGATTGCCTGTTGGGAGGTTTTAAAGGGCAGGTGCCCGTCCCTTGAGCCTGCGGCTGCGGCGGGATTGTCGCTGGGGGAGTTTACTGCACATGCGGTGGCCGGATCTTTTGATTTTTCCTCAGGCCTGTCACTGGTTTCGCAACGCGGACAGTTTATGGATGAGGCTTGTGCGGAAACGGATGGCTCAATGGCGGCAATGATAGGGGGCGATGAAAATGCCGTGCGGGCTCTAGCCCGGCAGGTTGATGTCGACGTGGCCAATCTCAACGCGCCCGGGCAGATAGTCCTGTCGGGTTCCAGCGCGGGGATTGCTGCCGCCGTTGCCGGGGCGCAGAATGCCGGGTTGCGAATGGCCAAGGAACTTGAGGTTGCAGGGGCCTATCATTCACGCCTGATGCACAGTGCACAGGAAAAACTGGCAGTGGTGCTCAGGGGGATTGAGTTCTCAGAACCTGTTTTCCCGGTGATTTCCAACGTCGCGGCGCGGGCGGTTGAGGGGGCGGCGGATATTCGCGCAACACTTGAGCAGCAGGTTACGGGTTCGGTGCGTTGGGCGCAATCAATGGAGTTGCTCCTTGATGAGGGGCATGAAACTTTCATTGAGTTCGGGCCCAGGCCGGTACTGGCTGCCTTGATGAATCGCATCCGTCGTGGCAGCAGAGTCATCACGGTGAGTGATGCTCAATCGCTGGAGGCAGCGGTTGCAGAATTTCCCTAGGCAGAAAGGAACTGTGCGTGGATTTTACAGCAGAGCCCGTCATTACGGCCGGAAATCCTCAGCGAAGCGCCAGTTGGTCTTGTAGTCACGAGTGAGCGGGATCCCGGAAATCTCGGCGCGCACCATTTCCACCGGGATGCGGTTACCTTTCAGGATTCGGTCATGGAACTCACGGTTGCTCATCGTTCCTGCAGTCACCATTTCCCGGTGCAGGACGTAGAACTGCATTCCTCCCAGCATGTATGCACACTGATAGAGTGTCGGAGTGTTTGGAGCCAGTGAACGGCGCACCTCACCCTCGGCGTGCGTGACCTCATGGCCGACCACATCGACCAGGAGATTGACGCATTCCTGGGGGGTCATTTCGCCGAGGTGGTAGCCTAGGGAGAAAATGATTCGCGCGCAGCGATGCATGCGCCAGAAGAGGAATCCCATTCGGTCTTCCGGGGTTTTCGGGAAGCCCAGATCCCATAGCAACATTTCCCAGTAGAGTGCCCAACCCTCAGTCCAGAACACGGTGTTGTATCCCGAGCGGTGTGTGTTGTAGCGCGATGTCATGAAATCCTGCAGGTGGTGGCCTGGAATGAGCTCGTGATGAACGGTTGCCGCCGAGAAGTGCAGGTTGTTGCCGCGCATGCTCATTAGCTTGTCGGCATGGGTCATCTCGTCGTGCGGGTAGGAGACGCTGATGGTGGGGCCTCCAGTGAAGAACGGATTGTAGCGTTGGCGTCCGGGGGACATCATGCCGATGCGCCAGCTGTCTCTCGCCAGTTGCGGGATGGTTACCAAATCGTTCTTATCCAGGTATTCGATGCTCTCCAGCGCGAGTTTCCGGATCATGCCCGGTTGTTCGCCGACCGGGACGTGCAGTGACTTGACGTGCTCGAGTGCCTTGCGGGTGTCGTCTCCGAACTTGAGCTCACGCGCCACCTTCTTCTGCTCTTTCATGCACCATTCCAATTCTCGTTTCCCGATAGCGATGAGTTCACCGGCGGGGTAGGGGATCATTTCTTCTTTCAGCAGCTCAGCCAGTCGCGCCGAGCCGACCGGAGCCACGTGATTTTCCCCGTCGAATCCTTCTTTCCGGGATTTTTCGCTTTCAGGATGTTTGCCACCCTTGTCGGGCTCGGGTTTCTTGAAGGTGTCCGCATAGGCCTGCAGTGATTCTGTCAACCGCTTGCTGGGAGCGACTATCCACCAAGTAAGCAGGGGATCGTAGCCGCGGTAGAAATCAAACCAGCGCTGTGTCAGCTTCTGCAACTCGCGCGATGCATCCTCGGCACTCTTCAACACCTCTTCCGGGATTCGCTTTTCACCGGCTTCCGCCTGCCGTGATTTCCTGACAATTTTCGCCATGTCCTTGCGCGTCCTGTCGATGTTGTGGGCCAGCAACTCAAGTTCAGGTGCCAGTTTCTGGATGTCATAATCCTCAAGGGCACGGCGACGATACTCCAAGTCGATGACTTCCCCGGCAAACGGGATCATTTCCGCCACTTTTCGCAATCGGGCGGATTCTTCCCGGAATTTCCTGTGATCGCGCTCCAGGCGATGGCGGAACAAGATGTAATCAACCTTGCCGGAACGGTTCATGGCATTAAAATTCATTGAGCGGAGCAACTTGCTCCAATCCTCGTGGAATTTTTCCAGGCTGCCGATGCGCCTTGCATCTATCTTTGAGGGGAAACTGCCCTCGATTGTTCTCCGGTCCTTCGGGTAGAGATCAAGCAAGTCCCGGAAGTCATTGGCATGATCCGCCACGAATCGGGTTCCGTTGGGTGCTTTATATCCCGGGCCGTCCGTGGAAACCTGGGCATGACTGACTGCGATGAGACTGAGAATAATGAGCGGGATCGAAGGGTCTCTGAGGCCAATTTTCTTCATTTTGTGTGAATATAAATTCTGGTGACGTGCGGGGCAGTGGGTCAAGTGGAATTAAACCGATTCGCTTTGCTTGTGGGAATTTCTTGTTCAGCAAAGAAATGCCGGGCAAAACAAGTGTTTATCCGGGCCGGCGACTAGAGCCAGCCCGGCAGGATTCCATCACCGGTCTTCTCGCCATCGAGCAGCCAGCTCAGATTGAAACGGGCCAAGTGAGCACCTTCATGCCTGTATTTTTTGCCTCCCTCCAGCAGGATGTAGACCCAGCCCTCGCTTGGCGTTGCAGGCCGACCCGCCGAAAGTGAGGAGTAGGCGCTGGGGCCGTTGAATACCAATCGCTTGATTGGCCAGGTTTTTGCGCCATCGAAGCTGGCCCAAACGGTAACGTTCCTGCGTTCCCTGTTTGCGCTGTCGCAATTGCTGTAGAGGATTATGTCGTGGTCGCGAATAGGCAGACGTATCAGGCCGCCCAGGCAGCCATTCGCTCCTTTTCCCCGGGAACCGTCGGGTAATATCTTGGAGCATGACAAATCCTTCCACGTCTCGCCGCCGTCGTCACTCCAGGCCTCCCAGCGCATCAACTTGAGGCCCTCGGGATCCCAGTGCCGCCGCGAGTTATAGTAGATGCGCCCATCGGCAAGCTCGGCCACTGCCCCCTCGCCGGTGCCCCTCGCCGGGAACGGGTGGCTGGTGCGCCACGTCCTGCCGCCATCGTCACTATAGATGGCGGTGTTATAGTGCTTAGGGAAGCTAGATGGGCGATCTTCGCCGGCGTAGCAGCGCGCCGCGCGAAGCAAACGGCCTGCGCGCTTGCCGTGTCGCAACGTAATGCCGTGCTCTGCCATGTGCATTGAGGGAACATTTCCGTTTTTGTCCTTTTCGATGACAGTCTCCTGTACTTTCCAGGTCTTGCCATGATCGGTGCTGCGGTAGATGGTCGGTGGAGGGGGTGGTTTCGGCCACTTCCAATGCTCGACAAAGGCCAGTATATCGCCACTGGTCTCGTCCACGGTCAGGCCGCCGGCCTGCCAACCGGGATTGGCGATGCTGACCGATTCGCTCCAGGTGGCGCCGCCGTCCTTGCTGCTGCGCATTTCCAGCCCCTTGTCCGACCAGTCACCACC
>JAYGGE010000135.1:0-44860 GCA_046581505.1 Verrucomicrobiales bacterium
TTGTATCGGGTGCTGCGTCGTGGGTGGCGGCAAAGATGCTTAATGTGAATATTGATCCGGCGAAGATGCGTGAACAGGTCGAAGCCGCGCAAAGGCAGGCGTTCTCGGGCAAAGGGTCAGGCGAGAGCCGGAAGGCTGTGAAGGGGGTCCCGGAATTGTCTGGAAGAGTGAGGGGCTCCGGTATGCCTGAGAATGCTCCTGAGGCATTTCGTGAAGCTGTCGATGGCAATTAATGCAGTTGGCGCGTGAATGCGGGGAACCTGCCGGATGCTGAAGTTATCTGTTGCTGAGCCAGTAATCAGGTTTCCTGGAGATTCCCCCCGGAAGGGGGGTGGTTATTTCCACCAGGGATACCGGGACGAATCTTCTGTTCCCATATGTAGCGGCGGAACATCACTTTAACTGCAGCTGAAAGGGGGACCGCAAGCAGTGCGCCAAGAATGCCGCCTATTAGCAGTGACCATAAGAGCACGGAAAAGATTACCGTGAGCGGGTGCAAGCCGACAGAGTTACCTATGATTCTGGGCTGAATCAAGAGCCCGTCAACCTGTTGAACCATTATGAAGACCAAAGCGACCACCAGGGGCGCTGGACCGCTTGTTTGTGCTGCAGCGATAAGTATTGCCGGGATTGCAGTAAGGATAATTCCGACAAAGGGTATTACCCCGAGTATTGCCAGGGAAACACCGATGACAAGGGCATAGTCAAGGCCAAGAAAGGCAAGAATAATACCGGTGATCGCCCCGTCAATGAGGCTGACCAGGACCTGTCCCCGGAAATAAGCAATCAGGTAGCCATTCACTTCGTCAAGAAGGCTGACCAGTTCCTCCTTGAACTTGGATTGCCGCACAGGGACGTAATTTCTCCACTGATTGCGAATCTTTGGTGCGTCCTTGAGGAAAAAGAACAGATAAACCGGAACCAGGAAGAAGCCGACGATATAGCCGATGGCGCCGAAGAAGCCATCAACCGCTTTGCCCAGGAACCTAAGAACGGATTGCCCGGTTTCGGGGCTCTTCAACCATTGGACGAACTCATTCCAGAGCTGGCTTTCTGCTTGGCCGGGTAAGTTGACGTCATTCGCAGAGGGCTCAAGGGATGCTGCGCTTTCTTCAGTCCCGGTGGATCCGGGGGCGGGGTTAACTGCTCCCGGTTCACTTGATTGCTCATCAGCAGCGGGTTTCTGCTTGTCAACGGGAGGTTCGTGTTTTTCTTCTGAGTGAAGCCCGATTATTTTCTCAAATGATACCAATTTGTCATGAAATCTCACATAGGCACTTCTTGCATCGGCGATGATTTTGGCGCGGTTGTCGAAGAGTTCACCCAGATCGCGTGAGGCCGGGATAATGACTGAAATCCCGAGCATTACCATTGCGGCTGTGGCAATCAGGAAAACAAACAATATTGCCTGGATCCGCGAGGGGGCTCTGCCGAAAAGCCTTCTTCGACGAACCCAGCGCACTACAGGCTCGAGAAGGTATGCGAGGATCCCTGCGAGGGCGAGAGGTATCAGGACGGGTTGCAGCAGACCGAGAATTTTTGCGGTAACAAAAATTGCCGCTACGCCGAGACAGGCAATGATTGCCATGGAGATGCCGGCGATTGCTTTCCAGAGTATTTTTCGCTCGAAGGGGTTCGGACTGGAATCTTTTTCTTGGCGATCCTTGCTGGGGTGATTGGAAGTCTCCGTAGGCACTCTAAGGATTTTAAGGATTTAATTGTATGACCACCTGATAAGGAACGCAAAAAGGCGGCGGTTACATCAACCTCCCGCCGATACTCTTATAATCTCCACCACCGAACCGTCAACCAGTCGGGTGGCCTCATGCTCACGCGGGCGCAGGGCAATCCTGTCAACTTCGACAAGCACTGGGGTTGCCGAGAGCTTGAGTTTCTCAAGAAGCTCTGAAACATACAGTGGATCTTCGAAATTCGGGTTGGATTTGCCATTGATGGTGATTGTCATGGTGAGGGATCAGGGTGGCGCCTAGGTGAGCGATGTGGCTTCCTGTGGGCATTGGCGCAAGATTGCTCCTTCCCAGTCTTTCCATACAGGATCGAGCCCTATGCCCGTCAGTGAAGACGCAACTTCCGCCGGACTTCTGTGATCAGCAATTCCGAATTGTTCAGTGGCGCCTGTGTTATTGCTGCAGGATTGCATAGAGTCTTTTAATTCCACTCTTTTCCCATTTATGGTCAGGTGCAGGGAGTCGTTTCCTTTCCCGGTATACCCTCCAGGTTCAGTATGGCTGCCGGCACTCATCGAAGTTACTCCCAGTGGGGCGATGCCGTCACGGAAAACTGCAGATTCCCTAGTGCTTAATACGATGCCGACTTCAGGAAAACTTAGGCGAAAAGCGCAGACTAACTGGAGGAAATTTCTGTCGGTAAAGTTGGATAGGGGTTGAAAGTCGCCGGCAGCAGGACGGATTCGGGGAAAGCTGACGGTGTAGGATGCTTTCCAGCAGTTTTGCTGGAGGTAGGCAAGGTGCGCGGCAAGACTTTCTGCCTCGCTTCGCCAGTCGGCAAGACCGAAGAGGGCGCCGATTCCGAGTCGCCTGAACCCGGCGGCATAAGCCCTTTCAGGGCATTCAAGTCTCCAGTTGAAATTTTTCTTTGGGCCCGCGGTATGAAGTTGCGCGTAAGCGGCGCGATCGTAGCTCTCCTGATAGACAACCAGTCCTTCACAGCCGGTTTCAACCATCCGGGAATAATCAGGGGTTTCCATCGGGCCGACCTCAAGGGCAACAGATGGGATGAAATCGCGAATTGCGGTGATGCATTCCTGCAGATAGCCCTCAGAAACAAACCGGGGATGCTCCCCGGCGACGAGAAGAATGCTTCTAAAGCCCAGTGAGGCCAGATGTTTAGCCTCGGCAACCACCTGATCGACGTTGAGCGTTACCCGAAGGATCGGGTTATCTCGGGAGAAGCCGCAGTAAGAGCAGTTGTTTATGCACTCATTGGAGAGATAAAGCGGGGCGAAAAGCCGTATAGCACGCCCGAAATGTTGGCGGGTGATTACTGAAGATTGGCTGGCCATGCCCTCAAGTTCATTCCGGTCCATTGGCTGCAGCAGGCACCGAAAACGTTGAAGGGATGCTGAATTTGTCTGAGGAAGACGATCGAAGGTGTCAACGAAACTCATTGCGTGTAGCGGTTACCTAAACTGACTGTCGGTCCTGCGCAAGTTACTGTAAACTTGCGGGAAGGCCGGGTTGGGGCTAAAAACAAACGCATGTCCGGTTCGGCAGAGATTAATTGCAGTATCGCTTTTTGGTATTATAGGCGGATGCTCCTGATGATAGGGCTGATGACTTTTGGCGGGTTCTGGTTCTTTTATGATGGCAAGATAGGATGGCCCAAGAAGAACATTGTGGCGATTGCCAAGCTTGCTTTTGATGCGGCTGCCGATGGTGATAGCTGGGATGTATTCCGCGCCAAAAATGACGAAATCTTCAAGGATACCGCGTTTGCTGATGGATCTGATGAACTGGAGCTTGTTGATGATGCCCATAAGCAAGGAGGGAAGCCGAGATCCTGGATAGATTACAAGCTTTCTTCTGCCGGGAGGGATGCACTTGGCAGGATAAACGATGAGACTCTCCTTAAACAAGCTTTCCATGCGGGAGCAAAGGGGAGTCTCACATGGGGGGAATACGCCCGTGACAATGAGGTCCCGGCAAACAAGGAGGAGGCGACCCCTGAAGCTAAGCTGGGGCAGTATGGGTGGGTTGCGCTTAAGAGTGCTTTTGATGGAGCGGCAAAGAAGCGTGACTGGGCGGTTTATGGCGTCACTTCAGGGCGGAAAGGGTGGGGCGCAAAAGACCCGCATTATCATTCAAGATCTGAAATCAACGGCCAGTTTTTAATTGCCTATTGCCTTTGGGCAATGGCCCTTGCAACGCTTGGCTGGGCATTGTTCAATAGTCGACGCACTTTGTCTGCAGACGGGGAGTCGTTTACAACGGAGGGTGGCACCAGAGTCTTTTTCAAGTCGGTTTTTGAGATAGATACCCGGAAATGGGACAAGAAGGGACTGGCGTATGTTCGCTACCGAAATGAGTCCGGTTCGGAAAAGCGTGCGGTTATTGATGATCTTAAGTATAAAGAGGCTGACGAGATCCTTGATCGCCTGCTGGCAAACTTCAGCGGACGTATTATTGAGAAGACCAAAACGGATATGGATGAAGGCAAGCTGGACAATGAGGTCGCGCGCGGCACGGCAACGGGCAGTGAGCAGGTTTCATCCGGAGATGAGTGAATTGGCAGGGGTTTTAAAAAGCCCGGCAAAATAGGTTGCCAATTGCGGTTCCCGGCACTATACCCGAGAAGTTAACTTAAACTTAACAGTTTACATATGCCTGATAACATCGAAGAAAAAATCAAGGATATCATCGTAGAGCAACTTGGAGTTGGTGCCGATCAAGTTAAACCCGAGGCCAAGTTCATTGAGGATCTTGGTGCCGATTCGCTTGATACCGTTGAATTAGTGATGGCTTTCGAGGAAGAATTCAGCATCGAAGTGCCCGATGAGGCCGCTGAAAAGCTTACCTCCGTTGGGGATGTGATCAGCTACATCCAGGGTAACGATAGCGGTGACGGTGAGTAGCCGCACCCGGGGCGCCCGTAATGATGGCGTGAGCGGGTTTATGGAGGAACTTTCACAGGCGATGAAGATTGCACATCGCAGGTTTATTGTGTCGGCGAGGTTATCAGGGTTGCCGGGGCTTGTAATGCCACGAAAATGCCTTTGGGTTGAGGGTATTTGATATTGCGGATGTATTCCCAAGACGACATTCAATACGCTCTCGAATCAACGGAGATATTGCTCGAACCTGATCGCCGAATTGACACTTTTGGCAGCACGTTTTTCGAATTTCATCTTATCTCCGAGTTGATGGACAGCATCAACCAGACAAGGGTAAGGGAAGGAGTTTTATCCGCTGAACGTCCGACAATCATCAAGCCGGAAAGTTATGCTGATTTTGTGTTTGAGGGGTTTGGAGAACAGGCAGAGGCTTTTTTGCAATGGTTCCAAGAGAACGCGGCGGACCTTTCAATACTCAAGTATGGGTTTAATTTCAGGAAAGATAAAGTGCGCGAAGATATTGTGTCTGAACCTTTTGAGGCGGTCAGGGACAAGGTGCTGGAACGTGCGCGAGAGGCATCGAACCCCCTGGCGGTGGTTATTCACGGTGTTGATGATGCCTGGGAAGTGTGCCTGTTGAAGTTCACGGTTGAAATGATCGGCCTGTCACAGGGAATTAATGTGTTTGATTTCAAGCGGCGCGGATTTCTCTAGTGGTAATATTACATTGAGTTTGTCGTGAGAGTGTATTTCAGACTGCTTTTTGCGTTTATAGCACTGGCATTGCTTGCGGTTTCTGGGATCGGGGTTTTCTACGTCTGGGAGAAGATGATTGTGCCGGAGAGGAAGATGGAGATCGAGATAGCTGAGATTCGCAGACAGTCGAAGGAGAAGATTGATCACGGGGCGAAAACTTATAAGGAGGCTGTTGCTCTGCTTTCCACCGGCGCCTTGCGGGGAGGAGTAGAGAAACTTCATGAGTTGATGAAATTCTACGATGACTCGGAGTTTTATGGAGAGGCTAAACGTGTTGTCGGTGAAATTAATGCTGACCGCCTGCTTTCGAAATCACTGACCCCGGAAAAGCGGGAATATATCGTCAAAAGCGGTGATGCTCTTGTGCGCATTGCTCAACGGGAAAGGTCTACAGTGGGTTATATTATTCACGTCAATGGCAGGATGGGGACCGGATTGCAGAGCGGGGATCAACTCATTGTAAGCCCGCTTGAGTTCAGTATTCTAATCAGTCTGTCTACGAAGGTCTTGACGCTGCGGACAGCTGCCGGCAAATTTTTTAAGGAATACCATCTGGAGGGGTATCGGTTGACCCAGAATTCTTCGACGGCGTTTGATACTGAGATCAAGTCCCTGGTTGTGGGGGATGGGGCAACTTTTGTTCCGGTTGGAAGCGCAAGATATATAACGGCATCGAAGGAATTGCGCTGTGTTCGCAGGGGAATGCCGCTTCGGCGATTAAGTGTCGATGCGGATAAGAACAAGTATACCAGCGGATTTTTTCTCAAGTGTGGAGATATTGAAGAACTAGCCCTTTTGATCCGGCCTGGCACGAAGGTACATGTTCGCAAATAGTTGCCTTGGACTTCATGTTGTCTTTCGGATAAACTATCAGGATTGTTGATCATGCCACCAAAGAAGGCTGCAAACAAAAGGCCTCGGGCCAGGCACAAGAAAGGGATTTCGCCGTGGCAGCGAGTGCAATTGGCAAGGCATCCGATGCGTCCGATGATGCTTGATTATGTGGCATCATGTTTCGAGGAATTTATCGAACTTCACGGGGATCGTCATATTGGAGATGACGCAGCGATGCCTGTGGGGCTTGCCAAGATAGCGGGGCATCGTTGTGTTGTTGTGGGTCATGAGAAGGGGCGTGAGACCAGAGAGAAGTTGAGGCGCAACTTTGGCAGCGCTAACCCTGAAGGTTATCGCAAAGCGTTGCGGTTGATGCGCATGGCTGAGAAGTTTGAATTGCCGGTGGTGTCAATCATTGACACCCCGGGTGCCTATCCCGGCATTGGTGCTGAGGAAAGGAACATCGCGGAGGCAATAGCATCCAACCTCAGGGAGATGATGTTGCTGCGCACTCCGGTTGTAGCGGTGGTTATTGGTGAGGGTGGATCTGGAGGAGCGCTCGGGATTGGGGTTGCTGACCGGGTAATGATCATGGAGAATGCCTATTACTCGGTGATCAGTCCGGAAGGGTGTGCGGCTATTCTCTGGAAGGACCGTAACCATGCTCAGGAGGCTGCCGAGGCGATGAAACTTGATGCCGAGAACCTTAAACGGCTTGAAATTGTCGATGAGATTGTTGCCGAGCCTAAAAATGGCGCTCATTCGGATCCCGGGGCTGCAGCAGACTTTCTTAAAGCCGCGATTGTAAGGAACATTAAAGAACTTCTCAGAGTGCCAATAGATGAATTGCTTGCCCGGCGCTATGAGAAGTTTCGCAGAATGGGCAAGTTCGATCAGGGGGAATCCTGACTGTATCAGGGCTGTGTGATGCTTGCTAGATTCGGGTCAGGTTTTCAATGAAGGCTTTTACTGCCCGGGATGTTTCAGAAGCTAGATTTGCTTGCGGTTTTACGAAGCCGGGACAAAACCACGGATAGCTGCCGAGCAGGTCGTGGACAACGAGAATCTGCCCGTCACAGCCGGGTCCGGCAGCGATGCCAATGGTAGGGATTGATACGGCGGTTGTGATCCTTCCCGCAAGCTCAGCAACTATGTTCTCGAGCACGATTGCCTTTACGCCGGCGGCATCAAGTTCGGCGGCATCAGTGAGAAGGCGCTGCGCACAGGTGCTTGTCTTGCCTTTTTTCTTGTATCCACCCTCTTCACGAACGCGTTGAGGCAGCATCCCGATATGGCCAATGACGGTGATGCCGGAGTGGATTATTGCATTCACTTGCGGGATAACTTCGATGCCCCCTTCAAGTTTCACGGCATCGGCTCCAGCCTCTGTCAGTAACTCGGCGACGGCCACCGCGGAGTCGGGAGTTTCATAGCTGTGGCAGGGGAGATCAGCCACGAGTGCGGCACTGCGTACACCTTTTCGGCAGGCTCGTGTGTGGTGAATCATCATCTCAACAGTCACTTGAGTGGTGTCTTCGTGTCCGAATACCATCATTCCCAGGGAATCGCCCACCAGAATTATCTCTATACCGGCCTCATCAAGCAGTCTGGCTACCGGGTAATCGTAAGCGGTAAGGGCGCTTATCGGGGGAGAGTTTCCCTTTCGCTGAATAAAGCGATCAAGTTTCTTGGGATCGGGCAGTAGAGTTGAATCAGCCATTACCAGTCTTTGGTGATCATGCCAAGCGGTGTCTGCTCGGCGGTCAGTTTTTTCAAGTGATCATGAATTGTAAGTTGCTCTCCAGGAAGAAGAAGATCAGGCCGGATGGCACAAAGTGGCTCTAGGACAAATAAACGAATCATCAGCTTGGGATGAGGGATTGTAAGATTTGCACTTCTGTGAATCTTATTGCCCGCATAAAGAAGGTCGAGATCGATTGTGCGGGGGGAATTCTTTCTATGATCACCGGGGCGGCCGAGATTCTGCTCAATTTCGAGGCATTTATTGAGGATGTTCTCGGGGATTGAGGAGAAGGGAAACTCTCCGACAGCGTTAAAGAAGGACTTGGTTCCAGGGCTACAATCCACAGGACTTGATTCGAAAACCGGCGAGAACAGTGCCTTGTCCGGCAAGTGGCAGCGTGAGAGGAGTTGTTGCCTTGCCGCACTCAGGTTGGCGAGTCGGTCACCAAGGTTTGAACCGAAGGCAATTCCAAACGCAAGGCATTGAGGAGTGTGCCCAATCTCAGTCGCGGAGTCCGAGGACATCTTGCATATCGTAGAGACCGGGGGTTTTATTTGTAAGCCACTTTAATGCACGAATAGCGCCGTTGGCGAAGGTGTCGCGACTGGATGCCTTATGAGTGAGTTCAACTCGTTCGCCTGACGTTGAATATACGACAGTATGATCGCCGATCACGTCGCCGCCACGCAGTGAGTGCATCCCGATTTCGTTCTCCGTGCGGGGGCCAACGATGCCCTGACGTCCGTGCCGTGTATCGTCTTTGTATGAAAGACCGGTTACGTCCGCAAGTATCTCGCCGAGATGTTTGGCAGTGCCGCTTGGGGAATCCTGTTTCATACGATGATGCATTTCCACAACTTCGAGATCGTATCCGGTTCCAAGAATTTCAGTTGTTTTACGCGTTAGCCAGAAAAGCATATTTACTCCAATGCTGAAATTGGGGGCCATTACGACCGGAATTTTTGAGGCTGCCTCTTTGATGGCCTCCAGTTCTTTTTCGGAATGTCCAGTAGTGCCAATCACTACTGGGGTTTTCCTTGCCAGGCATGCGCTTACCAGTTGAGTGGTAAAGGTATGAAAGCTGAAATCTATTACTGCATCACATTGCTCGAGTGCGGGTTCCAGGCAGTCATCGATATCAACACCTGCTCCAACTTCGATGGATTCATCGCGTTGACTGCAGGCAATCACGGCTTGACCCATTCGGCCATTGCATCCGGCAACAAGTATTTTTATGGGACTGGACATTATTCTGGCAAAGCTTGACCGAGGAAATAATATTTTAGCATTCAGTTGATCTGTCCGCTTAAGCCGAACTCGTTGAGCATTTGCTGCAACTGTTGCCGCTTATGCTCGGTGAGTCCAGTCATCGGTAAACGCAATTGATTGGTAATGGCCCCGGTTAGTGCAAGTGCCTCCTTAATTGGCACAGGATTGGTGCCGAGGGAGAGTAGCCCGGTGAAAAGGGATGAGCATTCTGTGTCTATTTGCCTGGCCTTTTCGTGATCGCCTGAGAGCATGGTTGTGACCAGTGCTGCAAGTTTTGCCGGAATGAGATTGGAGGCAACGCTGACAACGCCGACGGCACCTCGTTCCATGAAGGGAAGGGTGAGTGCATCATCGCCGCTGAGAACCTGGTATGATCCGGGCAGGCACTCGAGTATTTCACTGACGCGTTCGGGCTTGCCGCCGGCTTCCTTCATTGCCATGATATTCGGGCATGCTTCGTGCAGGCGGGCCTGGGTCTCAACGCTGATCTCAATTACTGAGCGGCTAGGGATGCTGTATAGCATGAGAGGAAGAGCAGTGGATTCGGCAATCGCTTTGTAGTGTTGGTATAAGCCTTCTTGTGAGGGTTTGTTATAATAAGGGCATACTAAAAGAGCGGCATTAGCCCCTGCATTTTCTGCTGCCTGTGTCATGGCAATGGCTTCGCGGGTCGAATTTGAACCGGTGCCGGCGATAACCAGACCCCTGCCGCCGGCGGCTTCGATGGCGACTTCTATAACGCGTTGATGCTCGGCATGGGAGAGGGTGGGGGATTCGCCGGTAGTGCCGCAGGGCACAATGCCTGCAATGCCGTTATCAAGCTGGTTATTGATGAGTTTTCGGAAAGCCGGCTCATCGAACTCATGCTCCTTAAATGGTGTAACAAGTGCGGTGTGAGCCCCCTTAAACATCAATTTCTCCCTCGAATACAAAGTCAGCAGGACCTGTCAGCGTGACATCGGAATAGGTTTCTTCCCTGCGTTTCCAATCCACCTTTAAGGTGTCGCCTCCTTTAACGCTTACATAGATCGGCGTGCCGACGCCGGTTAAGCGTTCGTGGACAATCGCACTGGCAACCATTCCTGTCCCGCAGGCGAGAGTCTCGTTCTCAACGCCCCGTTCGTATGTTCGAATTGCAATCGTGTTTGAGGTTATCGCGCACTGAAAGTTTACATTGGTTCCGGAGGGCTGGAAGAATTGGTGATAACGGATTGCGGCACCGTCCCGGCAGACATCCGATTTGTCTATGTCATCTACGACAACGACCGCGTGCGGAACGCCGGTGTTAATAGAGTGGATTGTTGTGACCTGGCCGTTTATTGCAATTGATTTTGACATTGCGAGATCAGTGGGGTTGCTCAGTTGCAACTCGATTTCGCTGCCGTGGAAATCAGCGGCGACAAGTCCCGCCATGGTTTCAAATGTGACGGGCTTGCCGCCGCGTTCATCTATGCGATCAACAAAGCGTGCAAAACAGCGCGCCCCATTACCGCACATCTCCGCTTCATTGCCGTCAGAGTTGTAGTAGCGCATTCGAAAATCGCCGCCGTCGCCTGCCAGTTCAACTGCAAGCAGCCCGTCTGCGCCTATCCCTCGGTGGCGATCACATAGCAGGCTGATTTCCTCTGTGCCAAGTGCCAGGTTCATGTCGCGATTATCCAGCATGATAAAATCATTGCCGGCGCCGTTCATTTTAGTGAAAGTCAGCATTTATCCGCGTATTAAACCGACTTTGTCGCATCGACAAGCGGTTTCACAAAATGGTAAACCTGCTCGGCGAGGTCTGCCGAAAGTGAGTGCTTGGCAACAGTGTTGACGATGGCGCTGCCAACCACGACTCCATCTGCCATGCCTGCAACAGCAGCTGAGTGTTCAGGCGTTGAGATACCGAAGCCAACGACCACGGGGAGGTTGGTACGGCTTTTGATGTCGGCGACCTGTCGGCTGATTCCGCTGGCAAGTTCGCTGCGCTCGCCTGTGACGCCCTCGCGTGAGATGTAGTATATAAAGCCTTCCCCGGATTTGGCGATCTTGGCAATTCGGTCGGGTGGAGTATTCGGGGCGATGACGCGAATGCTCAGCAACTCGTTGGCCTGCCGCAGTTCCTCATTGATTTCCTCTTCATCGTGGGGCAGATCAAGATTTAGGATTCCGTCCGCGCCTGCAGCAGCGGCATCTTCGTGGAAACGCTTGAATCCATAGGCATAGATTGGGTTAAGATAGGTGAATAAAACGATGGGAATTTCAGATTTTTCACGAAACCGCTTAATGATTCCGAGGGTTTTTTCCACGCTTGCTCCTGAGTTCAATGCACGACTGGCTGCCATCTGATTTACGATTCCGTCAGCGAGAGGATCGGAAAATGGAACGCCCGTTTCGATCAGGTCGACTCCGGCTCGGTCGAGTGCATGCATTACTTCAAGGGAGCGTTCTGTGTCGGGATCTCCGCAGCACACATATGCGATAAAGGCTGACTTTTTCTCAGTCCGCAGCTTCTCGAACATCTGTTCAATCCTATTTTTCATCTGGGCAATGACAGGGAATTTACCCTGTCATTGCCGTGAGGCAAGGCACGGCGGCTGTTGATATAGCGATGGCAGCAGAGGCCTGTGTAGAAACCTAAAAAGCCGCCGCAAAGATTAGCCAGCCAGTCACCCAGGTTGTTGCCGTCCCTGTGAGGGGTATAGGTCTGGTGCCATTCATCAAACCAGCCAACGGCAGCAGCCATTGAGATGCATGCGAATAAGAGAAAAGCCAGTGAATGATTCTTGCGTGACTGCTGCGATAGCGCTAGCAGGAAGGCGGCTGAGCCAACAGTAAAATAGGCGGCATGGGCGATTTTGTCGGAGAAAATGATTTTGAGGCTCGGGTCAGGGGCGCCGGGCAGCGAACTGAGAATAAACAGAAGAACAAACCAGAGGATGAATGAAATACGCCAGGTTGCCCGTCTAAGGGCAAATTCCAAGAGGTGTAACGAAACAGGGCGCACTGGCTTTCTCTAACAGCTTAGCATTGGGGCGTCGAGTGATTCCCGGGAGGTTTTTTTTATTCTAGTCGATTGGCCTCCTCAAATTCTGGCTAAAGTGGGCGTTCGTTCCGCTTTGCGGATATTAAATCCATTAATTTAAACTGAAATCCTCAACGAGATAGCCGAAGATACTGGAGTTGCCCGGAAAGATGTGGCTGATGCTCTCGATTCCTTGAGTGGACAGATATTGCAAGGCAATAGGTAAGGGGGCTCGGTCAATTCTCCATTCCCAGGTACTGCAAGATTGTGGCGGGTTGCAAGCCGGCCACCAAGGCTGTCACTGGGGGAAATTCATTTAAGCCGGGCGAAACGATGCACGTAGCGGCAAAGCCTCCGCGCAGTATCCTCAAGGGGGAGGCTCTGAAAAATCTAAAGAATAGGGTCTAGCCGTCATCCCGGAACCTGTAAAACAGGGCTTTCACAGAAATTTTCCCGGATCCGGGGGAGGTTTTTTAATTTTCGTGAATCAAGGACCCGGGGCAGCATGAGAGGCTGCTTTTCAGGGTTGATATCATTTGTCGCACTGTCAATAGAGGTTAAACTTAAATAGTTTCCCAATCCCCCTCCCCCCTCTAGGAATGAACAGCTACCGTCTACGGCCGCTTTCGATATCAGCTTTCTCTTTCGTTGCTGTTCTCGGGTTACTCGTATCAGAATCAACCGCCAATCTTGTTATCTCTGAGATAATGTATAATCCTCCGGGATTGCCGGAAGATGTTGCTGCAGAGTTTATTGAGATTCATAACAACTCGGATTCCGCTGTCGATCTTCAGGGCTATCGCATTGATGCCGGGGTTGAATTCCTGTTTTCGGGAAGTGTAATCGCTGCCGGCGGCTACATTGTCGTGGCTGCTGATTTATCCGTTTTTGAGTCCAACCACCCGACGGTTACAGGCGTGGTGGGGCCATGGACGGGGAAGTTGAAGAATTCCGTCGAAAGGATTCGTCTTGTTGATGCCGGTGGCAAGAAGGTTGATGAGGTAAAGTTTGCTGATCAGGGGGACTGGGCCATGAGGGAGCGCGGACCGATTGACCGTGGCCATGAGGGCTGGATCTGGCTCGCACCCCATGACGGCGGAGGCAAATCCCTGGAGCTTATTAACCCGGAGTTAACGAACAATAATGGCCAGAACTGGGGCAGTTCCAGCGAGGACGGAGGTTCGCCGGGGAGCGTTAACTCGGTGGCAAGTACGGACATTGCACCGATTATAAGCAAGTTTAAACATCGCCCGCAGATACCGGGTTCCGGCGACCGGGTCACGGTAAGTTGTGAGATTAAAGACGAGTCTCCGCCAGGGGAATCGACAGCCAGGCTTTTCTGGAGAGTTGACGGGGAGGATAACTTCGAATCGTTGTTGATGGAGTTTGACGGCAGTGATGGTTTCTCGGCGGAAATCCCAGCTCACGATGATGGTGTTATTGTTGAGTTTTTTGTTGAGGTGGACGATGGGGTCAATAGCCGGAGCTGGCCAGCTGCTGTAAGTGGGGGTGGGCATCAGGCGAATGCCCTTTATCAGGTTGATGATGCATTTGATCCGGAGGCGGCAAGGATGCCCGGACGTCAACCAACCTACTATGTTATCCTGACGGAGGAAGAGCGGGAGGAACTGGAGGACATCGGGACAAGTTCCAGCAGATCGGAGAGCAATGCGCAGATGAATGCCACTTTCGTAAGCGCAGAGAGTGCCAGTATTAAGACGATATATTGCTCAAGTATCCGAAACCGTGGCGCGGGATCCCGTGATGGTCCGCCGAACAACCACCTGGTTGGCTTTCGCAGTGACGAGGAGTGGAAAGGCGTTAGATCGATCAAGTTTAACTGTCGTTATGTCCACTCGCAGACGACAGGATCATGGCTCTTCCAGTTGATGGGTGTTGAGGTGCCGGATACCGTTGCAGTGCAGTTGCGCATTAATGGCGAGAATCTTGCACAATCCGGCGGGCCCCTGATGTATGGATCTTACGCGATGGTGGAAACACTTGGCAGTGACTTTACCGCGGCGCATTGGCCAGAAGATCCTAACGGCAACCTTTATCAGGTCCGCGATGATGAGGATACCGGGGAAGAGGGTGATTTGCGCTATGAGGGGGAAGATGCCGGTTCCTACCGCAACACGTATTTTAAGCAAACCAACAGTTCTGAGGATGACTGGAGTGATTTGATAGCGTTGACTGATGTCCTTAATAATTCGCCTGCGGAGTCTTATTACGAGGATGTCTCGCGATACGTGGATATCAATCAATGGCTAACCCACCTTGCTGTTGATGGGCTGCTTGGCAATCGCGAGGGAGGGCTTAATGACGGTAAAGGTGACGATTATGTGCTCTACCGCGGAATTGTTGATCAACGGTTCAGATTTGTTCCCCATGATCTCGATACTCTTTTGCGTGGTGGGGTTGCTAAGAATATATGGGGCTATGCTGATTTAGATGGGCTCGAAAAATTCCTTAACCACCCCGACATAATCCCTCTGTATTATGCCAAGTATCTCGACTTGATCGAGCGGGTATACCGCCCTGAGATTATTCAACCGGTCATTGAAAGGGCGGTCGGGGGATTTATTTCCAATAATGCATTGCAGGCGATGAAGGAATATGTTCCGGGGCGGATTACCGCTGTGCTCTCGCAGATTCCCCGCAGTTACTCGGCGGCATCCGACTTGCCCGTCACCCAGGAAGGTTACTCTCGAACAAATACCGGAGCGGTGCGCTTCAGTGGTGATTTTCATGCCGCCAGAGTGCGTTCAGTGTTGATCAATGGCACTCCCGCGCAGCTTGATGCGCGGGCAGGGAGATGGCAGTTACAGGTTGATGCTGATGGCGGAGATGTGATTAACCCGGGCTTGAACCGGATTGTAGTGCAGTTCTTCTCCGGTCGCTCTGGAACGGGAAGAATATTTCATGTGGAGTATCTTGATGTCTGGTATAATACCGGCTCGGTGACTGAGGTGTCCGGAACGCTCAGTGGAGGTGCAGCACAGGGGGTATTGCACCTGAACAGCAGAGACAGTTACAGTCCCGGGACACCCTTGCTGGTCAAGGTTGACTTCCGGAAGATTGACGGCAGTTATGCGCGTGAGATCTGGGATGCCACGGCAATTCTCAATGCCGACAGTCCCGGGGTATCCATCATTCCGGACACGGTGCAGTTGCGCAATGGGGTGGGAACCGCCCTGATCACTGTTGGCGGCGGCCCCGGGGGTGAACCGGTAATTCTGGTCCCGCTAGGCGGAGTCTGGAAATACCTGGATGATGGTTCTGACCAGGGGACAGCCTGGCGTAACTCCGGCTTCGATGACAGTTCCTGGGAATCTGGACCTGCCGAGTTGGGTTATGGTGACAATGATGAGGAGACTGAAGTTGGCTATGGCGGATCAAGCAACGATAAGCACGCGACAACATACTTCCGTGCCGATTTTGAGGTTGAGGACGCTGCGCTGCTGACGGGACTGGAGCTGAGGCTGCTTTATGATGACGGGGCTATAGTTTACCTCAATGGCAACGAACTTCACAGGACGTCCAACATGGCATCCAACATGGCATATGATGAATATACCGTTGATGGCGATGACACGCCTGATGAAGACAGGATCTTCTTGATCTCCGACTTGTCTAGTTCGCTGCTGGTTGACGGCACGAACACCCTGGCGGTAGAGGTGAAGCAGGGAGATGAGGAGAGTTCTGATATCAGTTTCAACCTTGAGTTAATTGCTCAGGCTGTTGGCAGCGGTGTTGATCCGGGTAATTTCATCCTTACCGCGAATTCCAATGGGCAGAGGGCGTCCAAAACAATTACCAGCCTCGGATTCTCGCCGCTGATCACTGAAATATCAGGAGACCTGACGGGTGCGGCTTCCACGTGGAGTGGTGTCATGCGGCTTACCGGGGATGTTACTGTTCCGAGAGAACACGTCCTAACCGTTGAGCCCGGGACACTGGTGCTGCTTGACGGAACGATCGAGGCACAGAGCACCACGGGGACCGACTTAATCATCCAGGGGACAATAGACTGCAGGGGCAGTGAGGAGCAGCCGATAACTTTTACCGCAAGTGAACCGGATGCGCCATGGGGACAGATTCTTTTTGATCAAAGTGAGGGGGCGAATTTTACCTTCACCAACATTCATCGTGCGGGACATTCCCCGGGAGGTGGGCACACTGGCCATGGCCGTGTTCTGCGCATCATTGGTTCCACGGTCAGCTTCAATGACTGCAATATCACCGATAATCGCGGGAAGGTGGGTGAAAGCGGAGCTTCCGGAGGGAGTAATTCTGCGATCATTTTACGCCGCTGCCACCTCGCCCGTTCAGTGATGGGACTGGAGACCTTCGACACCGATGTCCTGGTCGAGGATTGCCATTTTACCGACATGCTGGGGATTTATCGGGAAGATGGCGTCACCGACGACAATGATGCCATTTATCTCCATGGTGCCGGCGAGGGGCAGAGCATCACGTTGCGAAACCTGGTTGTTGCTTACATAGATGACGATGGAATTGACACCCTTGATGCCGACGTGGTCCTGGAGGAAGTCATCAGTCGCAATTGCGGTGACAAGGGAGCAAGCCTGTTCACTGAGGATATCACAATCACAGGAGGCCTTTTCGTGAACAATAGCATTGGGATTTCTGCAAAGGACGATGCGCGAGTGACACTGAAGTTCGTGACGGTTGCCAATAATGAGTTGGTTGGCATACAGGCTGAGAATAAGGACGGAAGTGATGACCCGAGCTTTTACACGATTAGTAATTCCATTATCTGGGGGAATGCCGACGCGATCCGCACTGATTATGACCCGGAGGATATCAGCGTAAGTTATTGCGACCTGGAAGAGCCCTGGGACGGTTCAGGAAATATAAACAGTGATCCTGTATTTGTTGCTGCTGGCGCCGGCAACTTTAAACTCAGTGCAGGATCTCCTGCAATTGGGGCAGGTGACCCGGAGGACGGGAGCCCTGACCTTGGCTATTTCCCGTTTCAGCCGCAAGAAGGGGCTGAAGTGCGCTGGACACCGCGCGGCGGGCCTTACCACGTTATCGATGATGTTACTATTCCCGTCGGCACAGCACTGGTTGTAGAACCTGGCACCTCGGTCTATTTCGATGAGGACAAGAAGCTCAGAATCAACGGGATTTCACAGATTGTCGGCACGCCGACCAGCCGAATCCAGTTCTCGCCGGTTCCGGGGGTCCCCTTTGTTCCTGATTCAGCGGGTAACGGATCATTACCTGACGGCCCGCCGAAGTCTGAGGGCATCAAGATTATAGACTCCATGAATCCCAATAACAGGATTGCACACATAGATATCGGTCACGCCCAGGACAGGGAGGGGGCGATTGGGATTATACGCTCCCAGTGTGTGGTTGATGACGTGCGTTTTTACGGCACAAAGATCCGTATATTCTACACGCTGGATGCCTCCATCATTCTCGAGAACTGCAGATTCCCGGATGTTTTTGGACCTGATGAACAGGCCGACGAACTTGACCTTGACAATATATCCGAGCAAGTCAAGGGGGAGGGGGAGATTCCGGAAGGGGGCCGTTATATTATTCGTAACAACACGTTTGGCATCACCAAGGGGCATAACGATGTGGTTGATGTTGACAGTGGAAGGAGGCCGGGTCCGATTGTGCAGATCATAGGCAATACATTCACCAATACCGGCGATGAGCACATTGACCTTGGTGGGGACGTTTTTGTCGCGGGGAATGTGTTCCGCAACGTGTTCAAGGATGACGAGACATCGGATCGCGGCTATGCCAATGCAATATCCACGGGCGATGCCGGCCTCGGCACCACGATTGTCGTGGCACGCAATATTTTCTGGGATATAGACCACTGCATTAATCTGAAGATTGATACTTCAACAATTTTTGAAAACAATACCGTCTACAAGATCCATCCCGATTTTAATGATCGTTTTGAGAATCCCAGCGTGGCATCGGTTGTTAACCTGTTTGTCCCAACCGACACAGATGTAGATGCCACCCATGGTGATGGTGCCTATGTTTCTGGAAACCTGCTGATGGAAATTCCACGGGTCTTCAGCGGAGCTGATGATGCCAAGGAGGAGCCTTTTCCAACGACCCCGCTTGAGTTCTTCGATAACCTTGTCGATCCAGTGATCAGCGACATTGCAATTGGTCAGAATCACGGTGACCAGACGATTTATGACCTGGGAAGCGGCAATGCCACCGGGGTTGCCAGATTCATGGATGCCGAAATGGGTAATTTTGCTCTTGCCCCCGGATCAGCGGGTATCGCAGGGCATCCCATGGGGCATGACCTGGGGGCAATGGTTCGCGAGGGCATATTCATCAGCGGGGAACCACCTGCCAGAACAAGTTCCCCCAATGCGACACTGAGAGTGGCAGGTCCGGGCATCTGGAATTATCGTTGGCGCGTCAATGGCGGGGACTGGAGCGGGGAATTGCCAATAGGTAACGGCTTTGACCCGCCGAATGCCACTGTGCGCAAGGCTGACATTGAACTTAGTGACCTTGATGATGGCACTTACATCGTAGAGGTTGAAGGTCAAACCTTTGCAGGTAGCTGGCAAGCTGAGCCTACCGTGTCAAAGGCCTGGACTGTGAACCGGGTCCTTCCCGCAAGCGTGGTTATCAATGAAGTGCTGGCAGTAAATGATGCAGCCTTTGAGCACGAGGGAACATTCCCGGATTTGATTGAACTCTACAATGCCGGGACAGTGGATTATGACCTAGGCGGGCACTGGTTCTCGGATGATCCGGATTCTCCTGGAAAGGCAATTTTCGCACCTGGGACGATCGTTCCGGCCGGAGGCTATCTGTTGCTCTTTGCAGATGATGCTGCCACTTCCGGGATCCATCTTGGCTTTACCCTTGACCGATCAGGCGAGCAGTTGGCGCTTTATCGGGATGGAATCGCCGTTGACTCAGTGAGTTTTGGTATCCAGGCAGGAGATCTCTCAATTGGCCGGGTTGGTCACGATGGAGAATGGCAACTTAACCAGCCAACCCCTGGATTTATGAATGTCAGGCAGCCTACGGGTAATGCTGCGGGAGTGCGAATCAGTGAATGGTTCGCCAACGGGCAGGTGGCACTTGCCGACGAGTTCATTGAGCTTTACAACCCGGATTCTCTGCCGGTGGAAATTTCCGGAATGTTCCTTACTGATAACCCGAATACAGCGCTCCGTCTCGAGGAGATACCTCAACTCAGTTATATTGCCGCTTCGGGTTTCGGCGTTATTGAACCCGGAGATTTCGGCCTGTCATCGACCATGGAATTGATCGGCTTTGCCGGAGCGGACGGTGAGTTGATTGACGCCGTGATCTACGGCGTTCAGGCAGAGGACTATTCGCAGGTTCGCAACGTGTCCGGTGATGGTGAGGTTGGGTTCTCCCGTGTGCCGACTCCCGGTATCAGCACGCCTAATGCAACTGAGAATGAATACCTGGTATCGTTGCTTGATAGCCTCCGTATTACAGAGATTATGTTCAATCCGCCGGGGGGCTCGGATTATGAATATATTGAATTTGAAAATATAGGCGATTCGCACATTGAACTTGCCGGGGTGCGACTTACTGCCGGTGTCAGCTTTGTTTTTCCCGAGGTCATGCTCTCACCCGGCGAACAAATCCTTGTTGTTAAAAACAGTGTGGCTTTTGAACATCGCTATGGCAGCGGGTCACGCATTGTCGGCGAATATGCCGGCAAGCTCGATAATGATGGGGAAACATTGAGACTTGAGTTGCCGGAGCCTTATAACGTGGCAATTCTGCGCTTTGAGTATAGTGACAATTGGTATGATAATGCTGACGGGGGTGGAGTGGCTCTGCAGGTTATTGATCCGGCAGCTGGAGTAAGATCCTACCAGGATCGCAAATCGTGGGATCAAAGCGATTTACTCGGTTCTCCCGGAGGCACAATAATTGTTGATAGTTTTGCCCAGTGGGCGGCCCGTGAAGGGATTGAGGGGGAGAGCGAAGACCCGGATGGTGACGGACTGGGGAACGTGGTCGAGTACGCTATTGGCAGTGCCCCCCTATTACCCAGTGCACTTCCAGCCCCGCAAACCCCCGATCGTGTGGGCAATTCCGGATTAATGGTGTGGGAGGTGGAGGCGGATTTGCGCCGAGTCGACGTGCGCCTGCTCTTTGAATATTCGGATGACCTGAGGAGTTGGGAGCAAATTCCTGCAGCTATTCAAACCGGCGCGGTTTCAGTCCGTTACAGCGTGGTACTGCCGCTTGGGCAGGGGCGCAGGTTCTGCCGGTTGCGCGTTATCTTAGAATAGTTGTCTGGAGAATGAGGCCATGGGACCGCTTTTGGCAGGGTGGATGAACGCGTGAGGCAAACTGCAATGACTGCCCGGGATTAAGCAAGTCTCAGCAGCAGGTCACCGGCTTCAACGTTGTCGCCGGCAACAACCTGGATTTGCTTGACTGTGCCTGAGTGAGGAGCAGAGACGGTTGTATACATCTTCATCGCCTCAAGGGTAAGTAATGCGTCGCCCTCCTTGATATTTTGCCCAACACTGACAGTCAACTCTGAAACAAGCCCGGGCATCGGCGCACCAATCTGGTTGGGATCTTCACCATCAATTTTGGGTCGGGCTATCGTTGTCGGGGTCAGGCTCACATCTGTTATCAAGGCATGTCGGGGTGTGCCGTTAAGTTCAAAAATAACACTGCGTTTAGCGTCCGAGTCGGGTTCGCTCACATTGATGAGGCGAACGAACAAGGTTTTACCGACTTCAATATCAATACTGATTTCCTCACCGGGATGGAGCCCATAGAAATATGCGGGGGTTGGCAAAACACTAAGGTCACTGAAAAGTTCCCGGCTTTTGGCGAAATCGAGAAATACCTGCGGGTACATCAGGTATCCCCAGACTTCATTTTCGCTAGGGGTGCGTTTTATTTTTTCCTGCAGTTCATTGCGGACAGCATCGATGTCGACGGAATCGGAATGGGCGCCAGGGCGATCGGTGATGACTGGATGTTTGCCGGCAATAACCTGCTGCACCTCGATCGGCCATCCATTGACGGGTTGTCCCAAACCTCCGCAGAGCATATCTACAACGGATGCCGGGAAGGCGGTGCCTTTTGGCAGGTTGATGACATCGGAGGGCTTGATGCCCTGTGTGACGAGGAACATAGTCATGTCGCCAACGACCTTGCTTGAAGGCGTTACCTTGACGATGTCGCCGAAGAGTTCATTAACTTCCGCATAGCAGTGCGCGATTTCCTGCCAGCGTTCACTGAGGCCCATCGCTTCAGCCTGTTCTTTGAGGTTGGTAAACTGGCCTCCCGGCATCTCGTGCAGGTAAACCTCGGCAGTTCCGTGTGGCGGTGAGGTATCAAAGGGAAAATAGAACTTGCGCACACCTTCCCAATAGTCGGAAAACTCGTCCAGGGCCTGCCGGTCGATGTTGGTGGCGCGGTCAGTGTTCTCGAGTGCGGCAACAAGGGAATTCATCCCGGGTTGACTTGTGGATGCCGACATTGAGGAGAGCGCGACATCGGCGATATCAACACCTGCCTCTGCGGCCTTGAGGATTGAAGCCGCATTAATTCCGCTTGTGTCGTGTGTGTGGAAATGGACAGGTAGTCCCACTTCATCTTTTAGTGCGCGAACAAGTTTTTCTGCCGCATAGGGACGACACAGTCCTGCCATGTCCTTGATGCAAAGCAGATGTGCTCCCATTTCCTTGAGTTCCTTTGCCAGAGAAACGTAATATTTAAGAGAATACTTGTCGCGAACCGGGTCAAGGATGTCCCCTGTATAGCAAATTGCGGCCTCGCAGAGAGTTGTCCCGGTTTCACGCACGGCCTCCATTGCCGCTCTCATATTGGGAGTGTAGTTGAGTGAATCAAATATCCGGAAAAGGTCCATGCCGCGTTGTTCTGCATGCTTGACAAAACCTTTCACAACGTTGTCCGGGTAGTTTGAATAGCCTACCGCGTTTGAGCCGCGAAACAGCATCTGGAAAAGAATATTCGGGATCTTTTCGCGGAGTTGAGTCAGTCGATCCCATGGATCCTCCTGCAGGAAGCGCATTGCGGAGTCAAAGGTTGCTCCGCCCCACATCTCCATAGAGAACAAGTTAGGGGTTCGGCGTGCTACGGCATCCGCAACTGCCAGCATGTCATAGCTGCGGACGCGGGTGGCAAGCAGGGACTGGTGGGCATCACGCAGGGTGGTGTCGGTGATGAGCAGTGGTTTTTGTTCAATTATCCAGTTTGAAAATTTCTCGGGGCCGAGTTTTTTCATCAGGTCCCTTGTGCCCGGCGCAGGTTTTACCTTGTGATCCCAGTGTGGCAGGCGTGCTGGATTGAGGGGATTTTCCGGAGTTCGGCCTTTTGCGGCGGGGTTGCCATTGACGATGACATCGCCGAGGAAATTAAGCAACTTGGTTGCCCGGTCGCGGCGGGGACGGAACTTGAAAAGTTCGGGAGTTGTGTCAATCAGGCATGTCGTAGCCCTGCCCGAAGCAAACTGGGAATTATCGAGGAGGTTCAGGAGGAAAGGGATATTGGTCTTAACCCCCCTGATACGGAATTCCCGAAGTGCCCGGCGTACGCGTTGCAGGGCGATGTCGAAATTCGGTGCATGAGTGGTCAACTTGACCAGCATTGAGTCATAGAATGGTGTTATTGTTGCCCCTGCGGCGCCAAGTCCACCGTCAAGGCGTATGCCGTGTCCTGATGCTGAACGATAAGTAAGAATTTTACCGGTATCAGGAGTAAAATTGTTTTCAGGGTCTTCAGTGGTGATCCTGCACTGTACCGCGACCCCATTACGCATGATTTGTTCCTGGTTGGGAATGCCAATCTCGGGGCTGTGTATTGCATGTCCCTGGGCAATGAGAATTTGAGTTCGGACGATGTCGATATTGGTAATTTCCTCAGTTACAGTGTGTTCAACCTGGATCCGTGGATTCATCTCGATAAAGAACCATTCTCCACTGTCGGTATCGACCAGGAATTCCACGGTGCCGGCATTATCGTAATTGATTGCCCTGGCGATTTTCACTGCGGCATCGCAAAGGTTCGTGCGCAGTTCGTCAGTAAGCTCAATGGCGGGGGCAATTTCAATTACCTTCTGATGACGGCGCTGGACGGAGCAATCGCGCTCGTGAAGGTGAATGACGTTCCCGTGGAGGTCGCCGATGATTTGAATTTCAATGTGCTTTGCCTTCTGGATGAAGCGTTCAAGGAACAAGGCGTCATTACCGAAAGCGTTTTTAGCTTCAGTTCTGGCTTCATCGAGGAGGGCCGGGAGATCCTCCTCGTCCTGCACAACGCGCATGCCGCGACCACCGCCGCCGAAGGCAGCCTTGATGATCAGGGGGAAGCCTATTTCCCGGGCAACACGCAGGGCTTCTTCATGACCAGAGACGGGAGCGTCAGTTCCCGGAAGTGTAGGCACCCCGATTTGCTTTGCCTGTGCCCGTGCTGCGATCTTGTCGCCCATTGCCTCCAATACCTCAGGTCTGGGGCCGATGAAGATGAGGTTATTGTCACCGCAGGCTTTTGCGAATTGCGCGTTTTCGGACAGGAATCCGTATCCCGGGTGAACGGCATCGGCACGGCGCTCTTTTGCAATTGCGATAATGCCCTCAATGTCGAGATATGCGCCAACAGGTCCTTTGTCAGGATTGAGTTCGTAGGCTTCGTCTGCCTTGAAGCGATGCACTGAAAAGCGATCCTCCTGGGCATAGACTGCGATTGTCTGTAAGCCGAGTTCAGTGGCCCCGCGGAAGATACGGATGGCAATCTCACTGCGGTTTGCAGCGAGGAGCTTGGTTATCGGACGGGGTTTAATCGGCATGGTTGCGAATCCACGTTATAGATGCAGCCAGCTTTTTAGGCAAAGGATATGTAGTTTATGCCCATTGCTTTGAGGAATGGTCCCGGATCAAGGCCTAAAGTGGCAGCAGCGGCAATGATTCAGGAAAGTCATCCCCACAAGAACAGTACACAGGCTCTCTCTTTCAGACACTCGAAATCAGTGGCGCCGAGTGAGCATGCAGGGGGATTTAGAGCAGTGTGCGCCCAGTGCCAAAGGTTCGTGCGCAGTTTTCGGCTAGACCTGTTCAGGGATTGTGAATCCGGCGCGGTAATCCTCCTTAACCAGCGTGTTGGCCTTGTCGGCAAGATCTCCGATAAACTGTTCCTTGTCAGGATCAAAAGACAATAGCGGGCCTGCTGTAGCCTTTGTCTTATTGATGTCAACGCCGTTGTTATCAAGGTGTGCGGCAAAACGGTCAAACACTTCCTGTTTCATGCGGTTGCCCTTGATGGCGGCCCTGCAGTCCTCAGGAGTGGTTTTCGTGCCGATATAGTAGCTGATGTTCGCCATGTGGCCGAGTGCTGCCGAGATGTGCCCGGTATGGGCGGTGAGTTCATGTTCGTGCCTGCCGCCCTTGATGCCCTCGCGTATTGCGGCAAGCCAGTTTTCAAGGTGGCCGCGACCGTTGGTGACGCCGAATTTCTTGATGGATTTGCCGTTTTTGTCGTAGGCCTTTGACTCACTGACATATCCACCCTCAAACTCAATGACGTTGCCGACCCGGGCGCCCTTGTAATTGGACATGCCCTTGCCCCAGTCAAGGCCTTTCTCGGGAAGTCCACGGACCTCAAAGATCAGGGGTACCGGCTTGTAATCGAAGAAGGCGATTTGAGTATTGGCAGTATCACCATCATCATCGTAACCGAAGCGTCCGCCAATGCTAAGCACATTGGGAGCACATTTCTCCTGGCCAATTGCCCAGCGGGCAACATCCATCTGGTGTGGTCCCTGGTTACCTATGTCGCCGTTGCCGTAAGATCGCTGCCAGTGCCAGTCGTAGTGGAAACGTCCACGGCGAATCGGGAGAATTTCACGTGGCCCCGACCAAAGGTCGTAATTGACTTCGGCAGGGGGTTGCTGGGGCTTGTCGACCTTGCCGATGCTTTTACGGGGTTTATAGCAGAACCCGCGGGAGACCAGCATCTCGCCGAGTGGCTTGTCCTTGATCCATTCCATGATTTCGCGCCACCCGGCGTCAGAGCGGCGTTGCATGCCGTGTTGGATGATGACGCCCTTTTTGCCGTATTTTTCGGATGTTTCTACCAGTTTACGTCCTTCCCAGATGTTATGCGACACGGGCTTCTCGACATAGACATGCTTGCCGTTCTGTGCAGCGAGGATGGCGATTAGTGAGTGCAGGTGGTTGGGGGTTGCAATCATCACGCCGTCAATGTCCTTGTCGGCACAAAGCTCACGGTAATCCTCATAAAGTTTCGGCTTTGAGCCCTGTTTTTTTGCGACATTGTTTGAGTTGCCCTCGTTGTGCTTGTAGTCGGCATCACAGAGTGCCGCGACGCGTACGCCCTTCTGGTTAAGGCATGCATTGACGTGTCCGCCGCCGCGACCCCCGCAACCGATGACGGCAATGCGCAGGTCGCCGTTGGCGCCATTTGGTTTGGCGCTTGCCGGCAGGCTGCAAAATGTACTGGCTCCGGCGGCTCCAAGGATGGATCCTTTCAGGAATTTTCTACGTGTAGGTGTTTTCATCAGGTTGGTAAAATTGTTGTTAATTGCTATGAAGGTAGACATTTATTGCCCGATGCTCAAGAACCACTTGGGCTGAGTAACCCTAAAAAAGAAGTTCCTTGTCGTCATTGATTTACTCTATATTTATTCAATCAGCGATTGAAACTCTCACATGAGGACGGTTGCAACGGGAATTTTACGCAATGCCCAAGTCGAATAAACGCAAACCAATGTCTGCCGTATTACTTGCCCTCCTTGCCGGCGTTGTTGTCGGTATACTCTTTAGCGCAATCAAGTTGCCTCTTCCTGCTCCGCCCGCTTTGGCTGGAGTTATGGGTATCGCCGGCATCTA
Organism: Verrucomicrobiales bacterium; assembly: GCA_046581505.1. Lineage (GTDB taxonomy): Bacteria > Verrucomicrobiota > Verrucomicrobiia > Verrucomicrobiales > DEV007 > CACIUL01. The sequence continues at coordinate 26,103 of JAYGGE010000135.1, forward strand.
TCTTGGCGGGGAGACTTGGAAATTTTTTGCGGGTTTACTTACTGGATAACGTGTTTTCCTATTGTTTCCGACGCGATTACAAAGATTGATGGAATTTGTAATAGCCGAAAGGATCTTGCATTGCTTAATATATTTCTAATTTGCAGGGCAAGTAAATTTTTCAGTTTGGCGGTAAGGTAATTATCTCCAAGGATATAATCATGACATTAATAGACACGTTGCTAAACATGGAACCCACGGGGATGCCGTATTTCGTGACGTGTGGTGTGCTTTCCAGCACCGTTTTATTAATCCAGATGATTGGCCTTCTGGTGGGAGGGGCTTTCGATGTTCCTGACTTTGATCTTGAAGTCGGTGAGGGAGGAGCGACCGGAATGTTCTCGATCCGTGGCATCGGCGCCTTCTTTACCGGATTTGGCTGGACCGGAGCTGCGGTCCTGTCCGCCGGGCATTCACTCACCCTAGCCACTATCTGTGCCACTTTGGTTGGAGTGGCAGTGCTGGCAAGTTTCGTGGGGATGATGCGCTGGCTGCACAGTCTCCGCTCTGAGGGTACTGTGGACTACCGTAACGCGATCGGTCAAATCGGCAGTGTCTATGTCCCAATTCCGCCGCGGCGTCAGGGTCTTGGGCAGATCGAGGTTTTAGTCCAAAAGCGTATGGCAACAGTAAGGGCTCTCAGCGACAGTGATGAGCGCATTGAGAGCCGGACAGCGGTCCAGGTTACCGCACTGGTTGATGACAGGACGCTTCTCGTCGAAACCCTTGACAAATCCCAGGTGAAAAATGTGCAGGAAGAATCAGTGGATCCGGATCCGGAAGATAACCATGTATCAGCCTAATTACTCGACATTACTACCATGAACACAATCAGCATCATCTCATTGCTCGCTCAAGCCGAAGAATATCCATCAAGATTGGAAGGAGGCAGCGGCACTTTTGTTCTTGTACTTGTTGTTTCTTTAATCGTGGTTGGTTTGGGGACACTGCTCTTCTTCTTTTCACGCTATAAGCGCTGCCCTTCAGACCGGGTGCTTGTTATTTACGGTAAAACCAGCGGTGGAGGTTCCTCCAAGTGTATCCATGGTGGCGCATCTTTTGTATGGCCGATCATCCAGGACTCCCAGTTTCTTGATCTCACGCCCATCCCCATTGACATCAAGCTTGAAGGTGCGCTCTCCAAGCAGAACATCCGGGTCAATACCCCCTCCACATTTACGGTCGGCATCTCAACTGAGAGGGGGGTGATGGAAAATGCTGCTGAGCGTTTGCTCGGCCTTGACCTCACGCAGATCCGTCTACTGGGTCAGGATATCATTTTCGGGCAGATGCGCGTGGTGATTGCCACCATGGATATTGAGTCAATCAACGCCGACCGCGATCTCTTGATCGAGAAAATCACCGCGGGTGTTGAGGTGGAGTTGACCAAGGTCGGGTTGCGCCTGATTAACGTTAATATCCAGGACATCACGGATGAGTCCGGTTACATCGAGGCCCTTGGCAAGGAGGCTGCTGCCAGGGCAATCAATGAGGCAAAGGTCAGTGTCGCCGAGCAGGAGAGGGACGGGGAAATTGGCAAGAACAACGCCGAGCGTGAGCAGCGCATACAGGTGTCTGCCGCCAAGGCTACTGCGGTGGAAGGTGAAAACGTCGCCAAAATCAAGGTGGCGAAGTCGGATGCGCAGCGTCGTGAACAGGAAGCGGAAGCGGAACGCCTGGCAACAGCTGCCGAGAAAGTCAAGGGTGCGCAGGCGCTTGAGGAGGCCTATGGCTCGGAACAAAAGGCCGAGACCGCCCGGGCAATGAGGGAGAAAGCCACCCAGTATGCAAATGTCGTGGTGCCCGCGGAGATTGAAAAGCAAAAGATTGAAACCCTTGCCGAGGCCGAGGCCGAGAAAATCCGTCGATTGAAGAAGGGTGAAGCTGACGGCATCCAGTCAGTGATGGAAGCCGAGGCACGAGGAACGCTTGCCACCCTGCAGAGCAAGGCACAGGGGTTTGGAGATATCGTCAAGGCTTCCGGTGGAGGGGCAGATGATGCCACGTTGCTGCTGGTCACTGAGCAGTTGCCGGCATTGGTCGAAGAGCAGGTGAAGGCAATTGCCAACCTCAAGATTGACTCTGTCACGGTGTGGGATTCCGGTGGCAAGGGAAAGAACGGCAAGAATGACACTGCGGACTTTGTTTCCGGCCTGGTCGGGGTGCTGCCTCCATTGCATCAACTGGCCAGGAATGTCGGCATTGAGTTGCCTGAGTTCCTCGGAAAAATCACCGAAAACCCGGATGAGGCCGCCAGCATCATCAAACGGGCCAAGCAGGTTTCGCCTCCGGAGGATGCGGCTAATGACGGGGTGCCGCCTGAAGTTGAATGATCAGGGACACGGCAAAGGGGAATTGGAATAATTCTACTCCTTATCTTTGCCTGGTGATTGCCGGTCTGTGTTTATATCCTCAGCTAGTTTTTTGCCCTTCTCGCCGAGGGCCACGGCGCCTTCGCTGATCTTGCCGAGCACATTTTTGGCCACTGGTTTGGAGGCATTGAAAACAGCTTTTCCTTCCTGCCGGGCGAATTTCAGTAGTTTTCCGGCTTTTCCGAGTAATTTTTTCTTATCGAGCATGATTTCGTGTGGGACTGACAGTCTTGTTGGATCGTTTTAGAAAAGATTGGCTAACCTGAACGATAGTGAAGTTGTCCCCGGACTCTGTAATTTAACGCCGGTGAGGGGAAGTGTGCAAGGATTCAGTCATTGATGGAGTCAATGGTGTTGTTCAGGCGAGGATGACTGAAAAATGGCTTTGAAGGGTGATGTGTGTTCGTCCAAGGTTACTGCTGTATATAAATGGCAAGAAGTGAAATGAAGCGATTGCAGGTATATCTGGCAATCCAGTGCGTTTTCCTGCTTTTCTCTGGCATTGTGCGAGCGGGTGCAGTTTTCAACCACGGGGTTGCCTCTGGTGATCCGTTTGCCGATTCTGTTGTGCTGTGGACCCGGGTAACCACTGAGGAAGGCGGCCCGGTTGAGGTTGCCTGGGAAATGTCGAAGCGCGAGGATTTCGCCTCAAGTATTGCCAGTGGCATCTTCGAGACAGGCGCCGGACGTGACTACACGGTGAAGGTGATTGCCGGAGGGTTGAGTGCTGGCACCCGATATTTTTACCGTTTCTCGACCAATGGAGGAGAGGTTCTTTCGCCTGTCGGCAGGACCAAGACGCTCCCTGTGGGGGTCACGGAACAAGTGCGTTTTGCGGTATTTGCCTGTTCAGTGATCACAGTTGGGGATTTTGATGCTTTTGCAAAGGCCGCTGAAATAGACGGCTACGATGCAATGATTCATACCGGCGACTATATCTATGAATACGGGCCGGAGTATGACAACCCGGAGTATACGCAGCCGGATTCTGTTTTTGAGCCGCCAAATGAATTGAGGACGCTGACTGATTACCGGTTGCGATATGCGCAGTATCACCGTGAGCCGAGCCTGCAGGCGGCCAGGGCATCGGCGCCATTCATTGTCATCTGGGATGATCATGAGGTTGCTGACTCGGCCTACAAGGACGGCAGTGAAGCGCATGATGACAATTTGCAGGGGCTGACCTGGGCTCAGCGACGTGCCAACGGCATGCAGGCCTATTACGAGTGGCAACCGATTCGTGAACCGGCTTCCGGCAACCTCGTCGAGGGTTACCGGTCGTTTGATTTTGGTGACTTGGTCTCGCTGCACATGCTTGAGACCCGGCACGTGGCCATGGATAAGCCGCTTGCTGTTCCCGGAGAAGTTCAGATTGAGGAAACCATTGATGCGCTCATTGATCCTGCCACCAGGGAGGACACGGTATCGCGGTTATCTGCATTTGGTTTTGATCCGCAATCCATTCCCGGTGATTTGGATGCCAACGAAGCCGTCCGGGAGGGCTTTGGCCTCAATGTGATCCTACCCGTGCTGCTTGAGGAAGTGCTTGAGGTGGCATATACTGATCCCAACCGCCACATCCTTGGGGAGACCCAGTTGAACTGGCTCAAGGAAAAAATGAACGGATCATCAGCTCCTTGGCAGGTCCTTGGGCACCAGCGCCTGATCCAGGAGAACAAGGTTCCGGCGGCGGCGGCACCGCTTGTCACCGTCGCCTACACCCTTACCGAGCAGGAGCTCTTTGAGTTCGCTATCCCCTTTTTCGTGGCACTGGGGAAACGCCAGCAGGGAGTTGAGTTGACTGAACTGGAAGAGTCTTACTTCATTGAACAGGTTCCTGTCGCCTTGGAAGGGCTTGAGGACTGGAACGGCTATGGGGTTGAGCGTGATGCCATGCTCAGTTCGGTCCCCGCCGGCCGGAAGCTGGTATCCCTGGTCGGCAATACCCACAATTCCTTTGCTTCACCATTGAGGAAATTTTCCGACGATACTGTTGTCGGTATTGAGTTTGGTGCTCCCGGGGTCAGTGCGTCGGGGTATGAGCGCTTTGGATCCGCGGATGCGTTTGAGGTTCTCATTAGCGGTTACAACCCCGACTTGAGTTTCGTGGACCTTGAATACAAGGGCTTTGTCGACGTGACCTTCACGCCTGAGGAGGTTGCGGCCCGCTACATTTTTAAGACCGGGACTCCCGCTGAACCGGTGTGGGAAATGCAACCGCTCAGTTCCACTGACGGCCTGTCACTGAACACGGGTGTCGCCTTCAACCTGGAGAATGTTGACAGTGACGCTGATGGTCTCTTTGATTGGCAGGAACTTAGCCTTGGCACCGATCCCGCCAAGACGGATACCGATAATGACGGCTATTCCGACAGGATTGAGGCCTTGAACACCGACCTAGGATTTGACCCGACCAGTGAGAATTCAGCCGAGATTCTCGCCAACTTGTATACCGCCAATCAACTTCAGGCACTTGCTGTGGGGACCCCGGTGCTGAAGAGAGATCCGGGCTCGGGAAACTTCATTCTCAGGGTGAAGTTGAAGAAGTCAGTGACTGCGGATGACTGGAAGGATCTGCCCGCTTCCACGGGAAATTTGCGGGTGGCTGAGGACGGCGCCATTGAGTTTGAGTTTTCATCCCCGGATAATGCTGCCCTGTTTCGCATCGAGGCGGGGCCGAGCGGTGCTGATGATTAATGGGGTGTGACTTAAGGTAAAATGGTGCAGGAGATTCTTTTTTGTGACGTGCCTGTTATTTCTGCCGTGCACGAAGGAACATTGACCCTGTGTTGTTAGTTGCGACAGGGAAGCTCTGCGTGAGAGGTTTTCCGGTTCCGGCGATATTTCTTTTGACCATCTGCCAATCCATCATGTCGTGGGATTGCTCAATGGAGTATGATTTTCCGGAACTTGTGGAAAAAGTGAGGGAGATGCCTGCAACGGCACCTGAGCCCAGGCGGATGGCGCTTACGTCCATGATTTGCAGGGTAGTCTCAGGGGCGGGGGGATCGGGAAAATCCACAATGCTCTCCAGCCATTCCAGGTATTGGGATACGCGTGTCTGGTAGTCAAAAGCCCCGTATTGGCCAACCCTGACACCTCTGGGGCCGTCGCCCCACGAGTTGAGTCCCGCGATATAGAACGCCCCGTTTACTTCGATGAAGGCCGGGCAGCCACTGTCGCCGGCAGCTCCGATTCCTTCCAGGGGAGTGATCCCGTTCTCGCCGGGGCGTTCAAAACGAATCTCGATAAAGTGGTCGTCGACACCGGTGACGATGTTTGTACACTTACGAAGTTTGCCGTCATTGCGGGCACCACGTTCACCCGTAAGACCGGTCGCGGTGACTCCACGACCAACGAGGGTGATCAGGGAACCGGTTTCGTCTTCTCCACGGTAGATGGGCAGGGGAGTAACTCCTTTGACGGGTTGCGAGAAACGCACCAGAGCGATGTCATATTCATCGTGCCTTTTATTCCACTGGGGGTGAGGGATGATTGCAGCGACTGAGCAGGCAATTCCGTTGACATTTAATGAGTCGTCGGGATCCAAGTCAGCAGCACAGTGGGCGACAGTCAGCAGGTATGACTCGTGGATCAGCGTGCCGATGCAGTCTCCGCGTTCAATGAGGTCAACTAGAGCGGGGTAATCGGAGTCGTTAACGACATAATTGGCATCGTCAAGGTCATCACGTATGATAATGCCCGGGGCATTTACCAGACTGAATGTCCACAATCCGGAAACCAGTGAGTTAAGGATTATTTTTCGTGGAATTAATGGCATTTAATAATGCTGCCACAGCAGGGGAAAGATTTCCACATTGGGCTTACTTACACCATCAAGGACGCGCTCAGGAGGCGGCACGTCCCGAGCCCCAATCTGCCGGCTTCAGGAGGCGCCGCGTAAAATCAGCGTTTTACCCTTGCAATAAAAACTGAGGATATTCAAAGAGTGTCTTATGAAGAATAAGTTAATATATAGTTTAACCCTCTTTCTGTGCTCGGCATCCCCTTCCGCTGCCGCCCTCGTCTTCGCCGACTTCAATGACTTGAGCCTTGGGACACAGAGGCCCCAGGCTGGCGGCACGGGCTTCGGCCCTTCCGCCTGGAACGGCACTGGTACCATCGACGTCATCAGCGGCGACCTGACCGCCCCGGCCAGTACCAACTGCGGCCTCACGCAATCGGGAAATGCTCAGTCGATCTTTGGCGATTATAAAAGCGCACGACAAAATTACCGTTCTTTACTTACGGCACTGACAGGCGACACGGTCTGGTTCTCGTTTCTGGTGCAGAACAAGACGGGCAGCTCACGTGGCGGCATTAGCTTTAATCAGGCCAGTTGGAGCCCTGGCAGCCCGCGTGTGCAGACAACCGGAAAGACTCTTTATATCGACGGCGGCACGGGTTCCGGTGACGTATTCACGGCAGGCGAAACGGCCCTGGTAGTGGGTCGGATCACTGTCGAGGATGCCGGCGACGACACCTTTGACGTCTGGATGAATCCCGACGTTTCCGGCGGCGAAGCCGGACTCGGTGCGGTAACGAGAACCCGTACTGGTGCTTTCTTCAGCGCCGCGGGCATCACCACAATCGCCATTATCTCATACGCCTCTGGGGCGGCGCCACCCTCGACATGATCTACCTCAGCGACGGGCCGGACGGATTCGCCGAGGTCACGGGCAAACAATTGCCCGCTTTCACCATCACCGAGATCGACTACGATCCGGACGCGCTCCCTTCCCTCACGGCGACCTTGACCTGGAGCAAGACCGGGGCGGCGTTCTTCATCGCCAAAATCTCACAAAACCTGATCGACTGGAGCAGCGATTTAGACGACAGCGTCACTCCCGACATGGACGAGAGCCCCGACGACGGCGACTATATTACCGTAACCTTTGACCTGCCCGACTGGGTGGAAGAAGATATGAACTACCTTTACTTCCGGATTGAGGAGTAGCGAAGTCAGGATGCGGAGTTCGGCGCCTGGGCTAGCCCGCAATGAAAGTAGGCGCCCGTTCCGGGCGGAATGTGTCGGACGCTCTCGCAAAACGCCTTACATGCATCGAATGGTTTAACGCCCTGGAATTCAGCGATTTTCCCGGGTTTTAGCTGGTGGAGCTAAGCGGAATCGAACCGCTGACCTTCTCATTGCGAACGAGACGCTCTACCAACTGAGCTATAGCCCCATTGCCGTCTAAAAGACTGCATTGCCTGCATTAAACTACCCCCGGTAATAATGTCCATCAAGACTGCGTGTCGCAATCCGGCGGCAGCCCGGAGTTGACTTGGTGATTGAGAGTCTGGTGCCCGTCTGCCCAGTGTTGGCAGTTTGCAATTGCTGCCGTGATGTATTGCTTTGCCCGGGAAACGGATTGCTCAAGTGAGTGGCCGTTGGCGACGCAGGCAGTGATGGCGGCTGAGTATGCGCACCCTGTTCCATGTGGAGCGACACCTTTGACAAAAGGCGCACTGAAATGCTCCAACCCATTTCCAGTGACGAGGACGTCGAGGGCATCTACTGTGTCCAGGTGCCCTCCCTTGAGCAGCACCGGAACAGTGTAGCGTGAAAAAAGATCCACGGCGCATTGATCGAGGTTGGCGGCAGTGACATCGATACCATCAAGTAGAATGGATGCCTCGTTGATATTCGGGGTAAACAGGGAGGCGCGTGACAGGAATGAATCCCTGAAGAAATCAATGGCATTTTCCTCAAGCAGGGCTTCGCCGCTGCTGGCACTCATCACGGGGTCAATAATGAGCGGGGCACGGCAGTGGTTTCGCTCAAGGCAGGTGAGCACCGTTTTCAGAAGCGGTAGCTTGAACAGCATGCCGGTCTTGATGGCTGCGACCTGGTAAGTGTCCAGCAACAGGTCAATCTGTGCAGTGAGGTGCTCCGGGCTTACCGGATTGATGTCAATAACCCTGCCAGGAACCTGGGCCGTGGTGCAACTGACCGCACTGAGGCCATGGATTCCAAGCGCGGCAAAGGTCCTGAGGTCAGTCTGAATGCCCGCACCCCCGGACGGGTCAGAGCCGGCGATGGTCAAGGCGATTGCCGCCGGGGGGGAGGCGATGTTTTTCATATTGCCGCAATTGTCACTTCCATTGTTGATGCAGCTGAGTCTATGTTGGCGGTAAAGAAAGGATTTGTAAATTGGAGATCGAAGAACTCACCGGACTTGCCGTCAATATCGATGACGTGATTTATATGCCCGACCTTGAGGCGCCGACTGACCGTCCTCATCCCTTCGTCTATTTTGTGACGATCGCCAACAACTCGGATGAGGTAGTGACGATACGCGGGCGCAAGTGGGTGCTGACCCAGGAAAGCGGGGAAGTGACAATTGTCGAGGGTGACGGAGTTGTCGGCCAGTTTCCGAAACTGGAGGTCGGAGCGGATTTCAGTTACAACAGCTATCACGTGATCGGAGCTGACTGCACTGCTGACGGGGCATTTTTTGGCGCGACTGAAGCCGGGCGTGCGGTATTTGCAAAGATCCCGCGCTTTGAGCTCAGTGTCCCGAAGTGGGTTTGAATTGCTGCTGTCCGTCATGTTTCATCGAGTTGGTGAGGATTGATCCGACGGGTAAATCGTGCGCTTCAGTCGGCACCGAGGGATAGACCTGAAGGTCAAAAGCCAGTGCCACCCTTGGAGTTGCAGGAGGTAACAGGCCGAGGAACCGGTCGTAATAACCGCCGCCCCGTCCGAGTCGTTCACCACATTGCGAGAATGCCACTCCCGGCACAAGGACAAGGTCAAGGCTCCCCGGAGCAACTGCCTCGCAGCATCCCGGGTCAGGCGTGCGGAATCCAAGTCCTGAGTCCAGTAGTTGCTGGAAATTACTGACAGCCAGTGGTTGCAGGGTATTGCCTTTGACATGGGGCAAGCAGACGGTAATGCCGTTGTGTAGCCAGTCTTCAAGCAGGGGGGAGATGTCAGGCTCTGAAGGCAGTGGCCAGAAGGCAAGCACCCGCTGACCGCTTGTGGCAAGGGGGGCCAGTCGCCGGCATATATTCCGGCTCGCGTGTGCGTGCACGGGTTTCTCCATTGCCAGCAGTTTGGCAATAACCTCGCGCCGCAGGTTTACTTTTTCTGTGGCGGTGGACAATGGCAATAAATGTTGTGTTACAGGGTTTAATCGGCAGAAGGCTCGCTCAAGTTACGGGTTCTTCCTGCCTGTTGTCTTTATCATCCTGATTGCGGAATGCCGCAATAAAGAGCAACCCTGCAGCAATGCAGATGCATGAGTCAGCAACGTTGAAGGATGGCCAGTGGCGCTCTCCTATATGGAAATCAAGGAAATCGACGACATAACCGTGCCAGAGGCGGTCGGTGAGGTTGCCAAGGATTCCGGAAAGAAGGAGGGCGACGGCGGTGCCGTTGAGTTTCCCGGGGAATTGCCCCCGGCGCCAGAAAATGAGGATGGCAACAAGTGCGCAAAGCGCGACCATGGTAAAGATAATGTTTGCTGCCGAACCGTCGTTAAACTGGCCGAAGGCAATCCCGGTGTTGTGCACCCTGACGAGGCTGAAGAAGCCGGGGATTATCTCGGCGTGCTCGTGAAGGACAAATGACTTCAGCACGGCGATTTTTGTTGCCTGGTCAATGAGGTAAAGTGGCAGAGTGAGAAGGAAAAGAAGCCTGATCATGTAGTCGCAGGAAATAATCCAGTGGGTGCGACAGTTTGCAATTGTCGCTCAAGAGCATCAACCTGTCCCGGTAATGCCTGACTTTGCAATTGAAAATCAGTTTCAATCCGAGGGTTTTCACCCGGTTGCCGGGATTGATGAGGCGGGGCGTGGTCCACTGGCCGGCCCGGTGGTGTCCGCTGCAGCTATTTTACCTGAAGGCTTCGAGGCAGATGGGCTCAATGACTCCAAGAAGTTAAGCCCGGCACGCCGGGAAAAACTCCATGCATTCATTACCGCTGAAAACTCCGGTGTCATTTGGGGCTGGGCGCGTGTGGAATCAGGGGATATTGACAGGCTGAATATTCTAAAGGCCACGCATCGTGCAATGGCCCTTGCTGCCGAGTCACTGCAGGTCGTGCCTGCAATGACCCTGATAGACGGGCTTCCTGTCACCGGGTTTCCCTATCCTTTCCGTGCTGTCGTGAAGGGTGACAGCAGGAGCATGTCGATCGCTGCGGCGAGTATCCTTGCAAAAGTTGAAAGGGACCGGATTATGCTGGGTTATGCGAAGAGATATCCGCAATACGGATTCGATCGGCACAAGGGGTATGGGACGAAGAATCATCTTGAGGCGCTGAGCAAATATGGGCCTTGTGCGATTCATCGTCAGTCGTTTTCACCGGTTGCGCAATGCGCCGGTGAATCTTACCCGTGACGGGCAGCCTCTCTCAAAGCCGGAACTTGGCCTGCTCGGAGAGAATTTAGCTGCGCGGTACTTGCGCGGGATGGGATTTAAGATTCTGTACCGGAATTTTCGTGCAACGGATGGAGGGGAGGTTGATATCATTGCACGTGATGGCGGTATCCTTGTCTTTATTGAAGTAAAGAGCCGAACCAGTGAGCGCTACGGGCGACCGGCGGATGCAGTGAACATGGACAAGCGTTTCCTGATCACCCGCGGCGCGTTTGAGTGGTTGCGTCTTCTTGACAATGCCGATGCGTTCCTTAATTACCGCTTTGATGTTGTCGAGGTGCTTCTCAATGACGGGAAGAAGGCACAGCTCAACCTGATTAAGGGCGCGTTTGAAACACCGGAACCCTACCTCAGTGGCTAGCAGGGCTGGCGGCGGTGCCAATCAGTGGTCTTCTCAAACGCGTCAGTCACCCTGAGGACGGTGCCTTCGCCGAGGGGCGGCCCGAGGACCTGCAGACCGACGGGGAGTTGTGTGCCGGTCTCGCTCTGTACAAGGCCGCAGGGTGTGCTGGCTCCGCATATGCCGGCAAGGTTGGCTGCGATGGTGAATATATCAGCGAGATACATTTGTAGCGGGTCACCGGATTTTTCCCCGATCTTGAATGCCGGGGTCGGTGCGGTTGGCGAAACAAGCACGTCAGCCTGCTCAAAAGCAGCAGAAAAATCCTGTCGGATAAGGGTACGGACCTTTTGCGCACGCACGTAATAGGCATCGTTGTAACCTGAACTCAGCACGTAGGTGCCGAGGATGATGCGCCTCTTTACCTCGTCTCCAAAGCCTGCCGCGCGGCTGCGGCGGTAATGGTCAATAATGTCGTCAGGATCAGGCGCACGGTTGCCATAGCGCACGCCATCGAAGCGGGCGAGGTTGGCGGAAGCCTCTGCTGTGGCGATAATGTAATATGTGGCGATGGCATACTCAGTGTGCGGCAGCGATACCTCGATCACCTTGGCGCCAAGTTTCTCCAGGTGCCCAACGGCATTCTCGACGCACTGGCGAACGCCCGGGTCAATGCCATCGGTGAAGTATTCTTCTGGCAGGCCAATGCGCAAGCCCTTGATATCGCCATTGAGGTCACTGAGATAATCGGGCACCGCGTCACTGATGGCAGTCGAATCGAGCGGGTCATCGCCGGATATGATCGAGAGCAGAAGCGCAGCATCCTCGCTGCTCTTTGTCATTGGCCCAATCTGGTCGAGGGAAGAGGCAAAGGCAACCAAGCCGAACCTTGAGACACGACCATAGGTGGGTTTGAGGCCCACGCTCCCGCAGAAGGATGCAGGTTGACGTATTGAGCCGCCGGTATCCGAACCGAGTGCGGCGATTGCGGTGTTGTTTGCGACAGCGATTGCTGAGCCGCCACTGCTTCCCCCGGGAACGCGTTCGGTGTCCCAGGGGTTGCGTGACAATTGAATGCCTGAGTTTTCCGTGGAGGAACCCATGGCAAATTCATCCATGTTGGTGCGCCCCAGGGGGATCGCCCCGGCTTTTCGCAGGCGTGATATTACTGTTGCATCATAGGTGGAGGTGTAGGCGGAGTGCAGGAATCTTGATGCGCACGAACAGGGCTGGCCCTTGACGTTTATCAGGTCTTTTATTGCGATTGGAATACCGCCAAGCGGCAGGCTGACGTCCGCCTTCTCAGCATCACGGAGGGCGGTTCCGGAATCAAGCGAGAGGTAGGCGCCAACGTCAGAATCCTTTGTTTCAATGGCCTCAATCACATCAGTGAGCGCCTCGACCGGCGTGCGGTTGCCGCTGCGGTATTCGTGCTGCAACTCAGTGATTGACAGGTTGGCGGCGGAATCGCTCATGGTTCAACAACACGGGTTACCCTGAACTGATTAGAACTGCGTTCCGGAGCATTGCGAAGGGCGGACTCAGTTCCCGCGCCGGGGCGGGCCTGATCCTCGCGCATGACGTCGTAAACCGGTGTGGCGTGGGCCATGGGCTCAATATTCTCCACGTCGAGTTGCTCAAGCTGCCGGACATAGCCGAGGATATCATCGAGTTGCCTCGAGAAACGCTCCACCTCACCCGCACTGAGTTCAAGGCGTGCCAGATGGGCCACGTAGTTTACGTCAATTTTCTCCTCAGCCATCGCAGGAACTACGGGTAGCCAGCCAGCGGTAAAACGCGAGCGATTTAAATCAATTACAGTGATCGGGAGAGCCAGCAGGCAAAAACGGCGAAGAGGATTGCCGATGCTATGAAAACAAACATGTTCCTGCGTCGATCTGCAAGCTGTGCTGCCGCCTGCCTGCGGCTAAGTGGGCGCTCACTCTGCAGGTCGGTGACAGGATGGCGGTAGAGCGGTTGTTGATGTCCTTCCGGAGGCGGGATGGTTTGCTGGATCTCGCGACGGACCTTTGCCGCGTGTCCGGGTGCCACGGAGATGAAATCCTCAATTTCACGAATACGAATGGCAATTGCCTCGTTCTCGTCGGCGAGTTCAAGGGCGGCGCGTGCAGCATCCCCGGGTTGTGAGTTTCTTGCAGTGCGTGATTCCTTTGTAAAAGAAGAGGCCACAATGAAGAAGAGTCAGGTTCAGTTGAAGAAGAACATGATGATCAGGGAGACAATCCCAAAGATCATTATGGGCAGGGTGAAAGCAAAGCCGCTGCGCAGCCAATAGGCGAAACTGCGCGGTTGGGCAGTCTTGACTGCTTGGGTTTCGCCACGGGATATGGCGGATGCCGCAAACTCGGAAATTTCCTGGGTGTCCGCTGTTAACCGGCCAAGGTGACTGAGGGTTCGCTGATATTCTTCACGAGCTTCGTCAATGGCGATTGCCGCGCGATCGAGTTCTCCGTGTAACTGGTCACGGGGCCAGTCTTCAAGTCGCAGTCCGGAGATTATTGCCAGGTGCTGGGAGAAACTTTTCCTGGCGCGTGAATACTGCTCCATCCGTTGTTCCGCATCAAAGTAATCACGCTCAAGAACATCAAGTGCGTGCTGCAGATTCTCAAGAATCTCAACGCGGTCGCACTGAAACTGCGATTGTTTCTCCCGGAGTTGTTCCAGTTCGCTTTTCTGGTGCTCAATTTCCTCCTGGCGTTGCCGCAAGTCTTCAAGTTGTGCCTGGGCGTGGGCAACCTGCTGGTCAAATTCATCGCAGCCGGGAAGCGATGCGCTCTCTCCATAGCCGACACTGGACTGCAGGCTGGTGTCGTCGCTCTCAACGGCAAGGACATCAGGATCTCCGGGAGGAGAAATATTGGCAGTTCTGTTCATATTCAATCGGTAACGGAGCCTTATATTAACAAATTTTTTACTTAAAGTATATTAATATTTTAAATTTATTAGGATATTATTGCCTGTTTTTCCGGGGATCTTGACTACCAAGCGGGAATAACCTCAAAGGCGAAACCGTGAAGATATTCAGTTTCAGGAATGGAGGGGTTGATCGGATGGTCGGTCCGCTGGCGGTAGGCATCCACTTGGCGCAGGGTACGCTTTGCGTCGACAGCGGCATCGCGGACCATTTCCAGAAAGATGCGGCGCCGGACGTGGTGCGAGCAGGTGAAGGTGACAAGAACGCCTCCCGGATCGAGCATTTTCAGGGCACGCAGGTGAATTTCCTTGTATCCGCGGAGAGCATCAGTAAGTGAGCGTTTGTTGCGCGTGAATGATGGTGGATCGAGGATGATGAGCCCGAATCGCTCATTCCGGGACTCCCGCGCCTTAAGATCGTCGAACACGTTGGCTTCAAGCCATGTGACATTGCCTAATCCGGATTCCTTGGCATTGGATTGCGCGGCGGCGATGGCGGTGTGACTGCTGTCCACCCCGATTACCGATTCGGCATGCCCGGCTGCGGCGTGCAGCGCAAATCCGCCCTGATTGGTGAAACAATCGAGAACCCGGCGCCCTCCTGCGTACTGGGCCACAAGGGGATAATTGTCCAACTGATCGAGGTAGAGCCCGGTCTTTTGTCCGCCGATAAGGTCAACGCCCAGTGAAATATTTCCCAGCATGAAGTTGCGGGGAACCGGATCGGTTCCGGTAATGACGCGAATGTCAGGGCTTAGTCCCTCGGCATTGCGCACGGGGTTGTCATTGCGCAACACAATGCATTCCGGGGAAAGCACCTCCTGTATGGCCGCGGCGATAGAGTCTGCACGCTGATCCATGGCGAGGGTAAGTGTTTGCAGGACAACGTGATCGCCGTAGCGATCTATTACCACCCCCGGAAGACCGTCACTTTCACTCCAAAGGATTCGGCAGAGATCCGTTGAAATGTTGGCAGTTGCTTGCCGCCATTCGAGGGAACGTTGAATTCTCCGGGTAAAGAAATCAGTGTCCAGTTGTTGTTTCCTCCTTGAAAAGCGCCGCGCGACAATTTGCGAATGCGGGTTATAGATCGCGCTTCCCAGGGGGCGATCCTTATAATCCTTGAGTGAAATGACGTCGCCGGGGCTTGGATTGCCGAAGCTCTTCTTGATTTCACTGGCGTAGACCCATTCATGGCCGTGAAAAATCCGCGCCCGCGGTTTAATGACAATTCCCGCCATGATTTACTGTATTACTCACTGAGGAGCGCGGAGGGATTGAGGGTTGCAGAGGGTTCGGGGTAGATGAATGTTTTGCCCTCATAGTTGCGGATAACCACTTGGGTTTCATCCCTTTTGACAACATATTCCGGGCCAATGGGAATCTTGCCGCCACCGCCGGGTGCGTCGATCACCAGTTGCGGGACGGCATAACCCGTGGTGTGTCCCCGCAGGCTTTCAATGATTTCAAGTCCCTTGGAGAGTGGGGTTCGCAAGTGGGAAGAGCCTTTAATCAGGTCGCACTGGTAAAGGTAATAGGGGCGGACCCTGCAAATAAGCAGCTTGTGGAGAAGGGTGCGCATGGTTTCCGCGTCATCATTAACTCCACGCAACAACACGCTCTGGTTTCCCAGCGGCACGCCGCAGTTGGCGAGGCGCTCGAGTGCCTCACGGACTTCCGTGGTAATTTCACGGGGATGGTTGGCGTGAATGCTCATCCACAAGGGTTGGTATTTGCTGAGCATTGTGCATAGTTCCGGGGTAATGCGTTGCGGCAGGAAAATCGGTATACGGCTGCCAATGCGGATGAACTCAATATGGGGAATTCTGCGCAGTCGGGATAAAATATTTTCCAGTCTGGTGTCTGAGAACAACAGGGGATCACCGCCTGATATTAGCACGTCGCGAACGGAGTGCGTGCGTTCAAGGTAGGCAAAGACCTCCTCAAAATCGATGTCCAGTTCCTGTTCGCCGGCACCACTTACAATCCTGCTGCGCGTGCAGTAGCGACAATATGCGGCGCATCGGTCTGTGATTAGGAATAATACGCGGTCGGGATAGCGGTGGACCAACCCGGGCACCGGCATATGGCTGTCCTCACCACAGGGGTCAAGCATTTCGCCCGGGGTATCGAGGGTTTCTTCGATACGGGGGATTACCTGACGGCGGATCGGGCAGTCGGGATTCTCAGGATCGATGAGATTGAAGAAATGCGGAGTAATGGCCATTGCCAACTTGCTTCCAGAGAGAAGCACCCCGCTGCGTTCCTCATCGCAAAGGTTCAGATGTTTCTCCAGGGCAGCGAGGGTGGTGACCCGGTTTTTCAGTTGCCAGAGATAGCTGTTCCACTGGGCGGTGTCATGACCCG
This sequence comes from Verrucomicrobiales bacterium, assembly GCA_046581505.1. Lineage (GTDB taxonomy): Bacteria > Verrucomicrobiota > Verrucomicrobiia > Verrucomicrobiales > DEV007 > CACIUL01. The sequence goes on from JAYGGE010000135.1 coordinate 42,541, forward strand.
GCCAATATCCGGGGGCGTGGGAAATAAAGCCTGCATCGGGGCGGGGAGCTGAAATCTGCATAAGGTTTTGCCGGAGCGTGAAAGCTAGAAGCCCAGCAAACCATGTCAAATACCACGCCTATCGAAAATCAGAGGCTAAAAATTATTCAGCTTTGTTGACAAAGTTGTGGCGTCCGCCTAGTTGGTGGTGATATTTGTAAGCTCCATGCATTCAGTGATCTAAGTCATGTTTTTGAAAATCCTGCGTGACATCGCCAAGCCTCAGTGGTTCGAGATCATCATTCACCTGAAGCGATCCACCGGTATGTCGGTCTCCGAGCTCGCTAATGCGCTGGGAATGAGCTATATGGGCATCAAGCAGCACTGTGTGGAACTGGAAAAGCGAGGGTATCTTGATACTTGGCGGCGCCCCAAGAAGGTTGGACGGCCGGAGAAGGCCTATCGGCTTACGCACAAGGCGGATCTGTTTTTTCCGCAGTTGGGCAATGACTTCGCGCTTGGCCTTCTTGATTCTCTGAGTAATATGCAGGGAGCTGCAGCCGCAGAGAAGCTTCTGTTCGGCTATTTTCAGGAGCGAACGGATTTTTATGCAAAGAAGTTGAAGGGTGAAACCTTGATTGAGCGTGCATCGTCGCTGGCTAAAATGCGTGACAGTGAAGGATACCTCTCACATTGTGATCAGTGTGATGAATCTGCGGGAGTCGCCTGCAGGATTATTGAGTATCACACACCCTTTGACGATATGGCGACGAAATATCCAATTCTCCTGCGCATGGAGGAGCAGATGTTTGAGAAGGTGCTCGGGGTTGGCGTGAGGCGTCAGCAAAATCGTGCATCGGCCTTGGTGCGCTTTGTGTTCAGTGTCGGTTTGACTTAAGGGCGTTGACTATTCAACGGGCGCTTTCCTCAGGTTGCTGCAGGATGGAATCGAGGTTGTCGATGCAGATTTGTGACCAGGTTTCCAGACGCTCGCGCTCCTTGAGTAACTCATCCCGGCTCAGGAATACGAGATCCTGTATATTGGCTTCACCGGGGGATATGGTATCGGTTTCCAGATCAAAGAGGTGAATCACGCCGAGGTGAACTTGTCCGACCGCGTTGGAATCATCATTGATCAATGCTACTACCTGCTGGGTGTAATTACCGGCGATAACCAGTTCCTCACTGATTTCACGCTCAACGCCCGTCATGTAGGTGCTGCGTTGCAGTGATGCTTCAGCGGCGTCGTGCTGGTTGATATGTCCGCCAATGCCAATGGATGCCTTGCTGATCAGGCGCTGTTCGCCGGATTTCTTTCCACGGATATAACGTAAAATACGGTCACGGTGTCGGAAGATGGCGTAAGGAATGATTTGTTTGTGGGAAGGGTCATCCTCTGCTTTCTCGCGGGGCAGGAAAAAGTTGTTTACCGGGTCAAGGAAGGTCGGCAGGTAGAGGTCAATCTGATTTGAAAGTCCTTGGAATGTCCCGAGTTTTTCAAAGAGACTGCGGGGGACAACCAACACGTTTTCATCTTCGTAAGCTGCCATTGCCTAATCACTAAGCGGGAGCAGCTTTAATCGCAAGAAAGCGTTCAAATTGCAGCACCTTTACCGGGTAAAAATCTAGTTTTTATTCTCCTCGTAATCCCGGATGCCGAGTAATACCGGGTCACTGCTGGATTTTCCCTCAGTGATCTCAGGAATGGGTTCATGGCTGAGCCATTCAGTTTCAGGGATTTCCCAGATCCGGAGTGATCGTTTTCGATAGAGTGCCCCCATCCACAAATCGGATGATTGCGTCAGTTGCTTGCCATGCTTTTGCAGCCGAAAGCTGAAAGCGCAGTGGAATCGTCCGCCGATAAGGGATTCGGAATCGTTAAAGCGTTTTTCACACAGGTAAAAGGTTCCCGTTACAGGGTTGTCACCTTGATCCTTGATGAAGGCTGCAACGGGATAGCGGAACATCCACTCCTGCATGGGGATCATCTCAGTGATTTGAACCAAATCCTCAACCGGGCCATGACGCCAGTGAAACTTGCCGGGATCTCGTGTGGCATAAATGCGGGACATGCGCTTAGGCATCCAGAAATAATCCGGGGTGCCGGAGGCACGGCGAAAGCGCACGCGTACAAAGAGGTTTTCAAAATTCACCGGATCACCATGCACGATGGCGCCGCCGTCTGAATTACAGAGGTCGAGTTCAAAGGTTGCCGTGCGGTAATTCCCTCCGTTGAAGAGTTTCGGGCTGCGTTCATCATTACCTCGGTAAAAATGCCCTTTCACCCGGGGGGCGAGAGGGGGTCGTGAAGGCAGGGGAGGGTCGCCGTATTCCCGGAATG
>JAYGGE010000139.1:0-48019 GCA_046581505.1 Verrucomicrobiales bacterium
GCATAGACGGCAGCGACAGCAAGCGCATAGACGACCCATAAGGGGAAGCCAAGGAAACGCTCCCCGGAATCCCCGGTGAACAGCCAAGGAACCGAGAGCCCCAGGCCCAAAATCGGCAACACTAGAATAAAAAGACGACGCACTTGCCAAGCAAAGCGGAGAATGCCTGTGCTGACAAGAACAGGGTGAACCATTACGCCTTAGACAACCGCCTCGCCTATACCTCGCTCCAGGGCCGCCAAAGCCGTGTCAATCTGTGCCGGCGTAATCACCAGCGGCGGCATGAATACCACCGTGTCGCCGATTGCCCTGGTAAGCAGCCCGTGTTTCCTCGCGGCGACGCAGGACCTGGTGCCCAAAATTCCATCCCCTCCCGATAAATCAATTCCCGCAATCAAGCCACACTGACGCACCTCGCCAACATATGGGTTTGCCTCCTGCATACATCCGAGCGCAACCGCCAGGTGCTCAACCTTTGCCGGCAGTCCCTCAAGCGTGCGCTCCTGCTCAAATACCCGGAGACTGGCCAATGCCGCAGCACTGCCCAACGGGTTGCCGCTGTAGCTGTGCCCGTAATAAAAAGTGCGCTCACTGCCGCCAAGGAAGGCCTCATAAATCCGCGCGGTGGCAAGGGTGGCTGCCAATGGCAGATAGCCGCCGGTCAAACCCTTGGCCAATGCCATCAAATCGGGAAGCACTCCTTCATGTTCACAGGCAAACATTTTCCCGGTCCTGCCAAAGCCGGTCATCACCTCATCAAAAATCAACAGCACGCCATTGTCATCACACCACTGGCGCAACTCCCGCAGCATTCCCCTGGGCCATAGCCGAATACCGGCAGCCCCCTGCACCAGTGGTTCAATCACAACCGCGGCAATCTTCGTGCCATCGATATCCTGCAACTGCGCGCTTGACTGCAGATGCCGCACAGCCATGCCCATTCCTTCAAAACGCTGATGAAAAGCGGAAATTTTACCAAGTGCCGCAGCGCCCAGCGTGTCACCATGGTAAGCGCCGTCAAAAGCGATGAACTCCACCCGCTCCTGCTGACCCGTCAACTGGCAATACTGGACCGCCATCTTCAGCGCACACTCAACCGCGGTGGATCCGTCATCACTGAAGAACACCCGGCTGAGTGTGGCACGCGGGAACAAGCCGATCAGCTTCTCAGCCAGGAGAATGGCAGGCTCACTGGTGGTTCCAAGGAAAGAACAGTGGGCAATCCTGTCAAGTTGCTCCCGGATCGCGGAATCAATGACCGGATGACTGTGGCCATGGATATTGGTCCATATGGAAGCGTTGCCGTCTATGTAGCAGTTGCCATCGGTGTCATACAGATGGACTCCCTCACCCCGGTCAATGGTGAGGGGTTGATGATCGCTTGCACACCACTGATCCATCGCGGTGAACGGATGCCAGAGATATGCTTTGTCCTTCTCAGAAAGGGTCACAACAAGCTCAATTATCAACCACCCCATGCCTCCGCGCAATGGCGACAAACTTTGGGACTCCAGCCAAGGAGCACAAAAAATGCCCGCCTGTGTTAGCGGGCATTTTTGTAGATATCAATATCAATGCGTCCGGCAATCAGGCGCCGACTGACTTAGATTCTGCTGCAGGCTCTGCTGCAGGCTCCGCTGCCGGACCTGCTTCAGGCTCTGCTGCCGGATCTGCCGCCGGATCTGCTTCAGGCTCTGCTGCCGGCTCCGTTGCCGGATCTGCCGCCGGATCTGCCGCCGGATCTGCTTCAGGCTCTGCTGCCGGCTCCGCTGCCGGATCTGCTGCCGGATCTGCTTCAGGCTCTGCTGCCGGCTCTGCTGCCGGCTCTGCTGCAGGCTCTGCTGCCGGCTCCGTTGCCGGCTCTGCCGCCGGATCTGCCGCCGGATCTGCTTCAGGCTCTGCTGCCGGCTCCGCTGTTGGTTCCGCTGTTGGTTCCGCTGCCGGCTCCGCTGTTGGTTCCGCTGTTGGTTCCGCTGTATCAGACACAGCTGAAATGTCACCTCCCAGCAAGGCTTCCAGGCTGGGCTCAGTATCGGTAGCAGGTTCACCAGCAGCCACTTCTGTGGCAGCGCCTTCAATTTCAGGTGGTTCCACAGTTTCACGAATCTCCACCCCTCGCTTGGTGCAGTAACCAGTGCCTGCCGGGATAAGATGTCCCATAATGACATTCTCTTTAAAGCCACGCAGGAAGTCAGTTTTTCCAAGTGTAGCTGCATCAGTCAGAACACGAGTGGTATCCTGAAAACTGGCCGCCGAAATAAAGCTTTCAGTCTCAAGCGATGCCTTGGTGATGCCCAGTAAAACCGGCTCTGCCTCAGCAGGCTTACCGCCCTGCTCCTCCATCTGCTCATTGACCTGGAGAAACGCCGTACGCTCTACCTGATCCCCCCATAGGAAAGTAGTGTCACCCGGATCAGTAATCCGGACCTTGCGCAGCATTTGGCGGACAATAATCTCGATATGTTTATCGTTGATCTCCACGCCCTGCAGGCGATAGACCTCCTGCACCTCGTAGACCAAGTGCGCCATCAATGCATGCGTTCCAAGGATTTCAAGAATCTCATGGGGCACCACGGGGCCATCGGTCAGAAGATCTGCCCGGCGCACCGTATCGTCCTCGTAAACAGTAATGTGCTTATTGCGCGGGATAAGGTGCTCGGCGCTCTCACCGGTTTCAGGATCGGTAACTATTAATTTCCGCTTGCCGCGTGACATGCCATCAAAGCTCACAACGCCGTCAATCTTGGCAATTTCAGCATTGTCCTTTGGCTTGCGGGCCTCAAACAACTCGGACACACGCGGAAGACCGCCGGTAATATCTTTGGTTTTTGCCACTTTCCGCGGAGTCTTTGCCAGCAACACACCACCCTGCACCTTCTGCTTGTCCTTGACGGAAAGGTGAGCGCCGGTAGGCACGGAATAGCTGGCGAGAATATCCTTTGTCTTGGCATTAGTGATGACAATCTGCGGATGCAAATCCTCCTTGTGCTCAATGACCACCATCCCCTGAACCCCTGTGGCTTCATCCTTCTCCTTCTTGACAGTGATCCCCGGAATCATGTCGCGGAATTCAACCTTGCCGGCTTTCTCCGTAATGATCGGCACATTATGCGGGTCCCAGGTAGCCACCTGGTCACCACGCTCAACGGTAGCACCATCACCAGGCTCAATAATCGTGCCGATGACCAGCGGGTGCGACTCAAGCTCCATGCCATTCTTATCATCGACAACCAGTGCACCGTTCTTATTGAGAACAATAAACTTGCCGTCAAGTGACTCGACTGTGCGCAGGTCCTTATAACGCACCAGTCCCTTGTTTCCAACATAGATAACCGGCTGCTTAAGCGCCTGTTGCGCAACTCCGCCGATGTGGAAAGTACGCATCGTGAGTTGGGTGCCGGGCTCGCCGATCGACTGTGCGGCAATGATTCCAACCGCCTCACCGATCTTCACCGGTTCGCCGTTGGCCAGGTTAAGGCCATAGCACTTGGCACAACAACCCTTCAGGGATTCACAGGTAAGTACCGAGCGGATGCGCATCTGCTCATGGCCAATATCCTGTAACTTCAGCCCGGTTGCCTCATCAATAAGTTGACCAACCTTAACAATTATCTCCTGGGAAAGCGGATCAATAATCTTCTCACAACTGGTGCGGCCGTAAACGCGAGTGGCAAGATCAACCACTTCTTCATCCCCCTCGTAGATGGATTGAACGGTAATTCCCTGAGTCGTTCCGCAATCAGGGCCGGTAATGATGACATCCTGGGAAACATCAACCAGTTTTCTCGTCAGGTAGCCGGAATCAGCCGTCTTGAGCGCAGTGTCCGCCAATCCCTTTCGGGCACCGTGAGTGGAAACGAAATACTCAAGCACAGAAAGTCCTTCACGGAAATTTGAAGTAATCGGCCTCTCGATAATTTCACCGGAAGGCTTGGCCATAAGACCGCGCATGCCCGAAAGCTGCTTGATCTGTTGCTTGTTGCCCCGTGCGCCGGAATCAACCATCATGTAAAGCGGATTCGCAACCTCCTTGCCCTCGTTGTATTCAAGGGTGCGGTAGAGAGCGGAAGCTATCTTATCACCGGCCCCGGTCCAGATATCAATGATCTTGTTGTAACGTTCGCCATCAGTGATGATCCCCTTGCGATATTGCTTCTCAACGACATCGAGTTGCTTATAGGCGTTTTTCAGCTCGGCACTCTTTTCCGGGGGAATCACCATGTCAGTAATTCCGATTGAAACCCCGGCACGGGTCGCCTCGCGAAAACCCAAATGCTTCAGGCGGTCAAGAGCTGCGACAGTCTCCTGCGGGCCGGACACCTGATAGGTGCGCCAGATAACATCGGAGAGTTGCTTCTTGGCGATGGTCTCGTTGACAAAGCCAAGACCCTTGCCCTCAGCATTGGTAACCCGTGGCCATATCTCATTAAAGCGCACACGACCCGGGGTGGTTTCAATGACCACCGCGTCTTTATCCCCATCCCCGTAGATGGTGTCTTTGCCGCGATCAGGATTGGCCAGGCGGATCTTGCCATGCAGTGATACTGCACGCTGAGAAATCGCGAATTCCACCTCAGTGGTGGACTCAAAGAGTGGCAACCTTTTGCCATCTTCCGTCTTGTCCGTGATATGATGGCGTTCATGGGTCAGGAAGTAGCATCCGAGGGTGATATCCTGGGATGGAGTGGTAATCGGTCGACCGCTGGAAGGTGAAAAAATATTGTTGGGAGCCAGCATCAGCAGGCGGGCCTCCATCTGGGCCTCAACGGAAAGCGGTACATGAACCGCCATTTGGTCACCATCGAAATCAGCGTTATAAGCCGAACAGGTCAACGGGTGCAGGCGAATTGCCGCGCCCTCAATCAGCACAGGCTCAAAGGCCTGAATCGAAAGCCGGTGCAGGGTAGGCGCACGGTTCAGCATGACGGGATGACCTCTGGTAACTTCCTCCAGAATATCCCAGACCTCCGAAGTCTTGCGCTCAATCATTTTCTTGGCCGAGCGAACGGTATGCACATAGCCAAGCTCCTTGAGACGGCGAATGATGAACGGCTCAAAGAGAACCAGTGCCATCTTCTTGGGCAATCCGCACTGATGCAACTTTAACTCGGGGCCAATAACGATCACCGAACGTCCTGAGTAGTCGACCCGCTTGCCAAGCAGGTTCTGGCGGAAGCGGCCACCCTTGCCCTTGAGCATATCGGAAAGCGACTTGAGGGCCCGGTTACCGGCACCGGTGACAGCACGCCCGTGCCGACCATTATCGAACAGGGCGTCAACGGCCTCCTGTAACATGCGCTTCTCGTTGCGAATGATAACTTCCGGGGTCTTGAGTTGCAGCAGGTTTTTGAGCCGGTTGTTGCGGTTAATGACGCGGCGGTAAAGGTCATTGAGGTCGGAAGTGGCAAAGCGGCCGCCTTCGAGTGGAACCAGTGGCCGTAAATCCGGTGGAATGACCGGCAAGACCTCAAGAATCATCCACTCAGGCCGGGTATGGCTCTGGGAGAATCCCTGCGCAAGCTTGAGGCGCTTGGCAAGTTTCTTGCGCACCTGCTTGGACCGCGTCTTGGTCATTGCCTCCTCGAGTTCCTTGATCAGTGCAACAAGCTCGACGCCGGCAAGCAAATCACGGATCGCATCAGCCCCCATGCCAGCCCGGAAGCTATCTTCACCAAACTCATCTTCAGCCTCCCGCAATTCCTGCTCGGTAAGCAGGTGCGCCAATTCAAGGGGGGTTTTGCCCGGGTCAGTGACGATATAATCCTCGTAATAGATTACCCTCTCGAGCATACGTGCACTCATATCCAGCATAAGGCCAATGCGTGAAGGCATGCACTTGTAGAACCAGATGTGACTTACCGGAACAGCAAGCTCAATATGTCCCATGCGCTCGCGCCGCACACGGGAAAGGGTAACCTCAACACCACATCGGTCGCATATAACGCCTTTGTGCTTGATCCGTTTGTATTTCCCGCAGGCACATTCCCAGTCCTTGGTCGGCCCGAATATGCGCTCGCAGAAAAGGCCGCCTTTTTCAGGCTTGAAAGTGCGATAATTGATGGTCTCCGGGTTCTTCACCTCACCACTGCTCCAGGTGCGGATAGTATCCGCGGCGGCAACCGTAATGTTCACCTGATCGAAACCGGGCTTTTTCGTGTCAGCTCCGAAAAGCTCACGTATATTTGACTCAACACTCATAATATTCGGTGATCTGGGTTGTTAGCGTTGTTCGATAATAGAATTCGCTTAGGTTTAAGCACTAAAGGTTTCGCGGGTTTCGCGGGTTTCGCGGGTTTCGCTCAAGGTCGGCCTCGAGCTCGGGCCGACCTTGACATCCAGGCAGAGACTCTGCATTTCCTTGATAAGGACATTGAATGATTCGGGAGTCCCCGCTTCAAGGCTGTTATCACCCTTGACAATCGATTCATAGATCCGCGTGCGCCCCTGGACGTCATCGGATTTTACCGTAAGCAATTCCTGCAGGGTATAGGCAGCACCATAGGCTTCCAGCGCCCATACTTCCATCTCCCCAAAACGCTGCCCGCCGTATTGAGCCTTGCCGCCCAGTGGTTGCTGGGTAACCAGGGAATAAGGACCAACGGCACGCGCATGAATCTTGTCGGCAACCAGGTGCCCCAGTTTCAGCATATAAATATAACCGACCACGACCTCCTGGTAAAAAGCATCGCCGGTAAGGCCGTCATAGAGTTGCGATTTGCCATTCAGGCCAATCCACCCGAAACCTTCCTTGGCATTGGCCTCCTTGAGAAATTCCATGATCTTGGATTCCGGAATGCCGTCAAAGATCGGTGTGGCAACCTTGAACCCAAGTGCTTTCGCGGCAACGCCAAGATGCGTCTCCAGTACCTGCCCGACATTCATCCTCGAGGGAACCCCCAGCGGGTTAAGGCAGATATCCACCGGCGTCCCGTTTTCAAGGAAAGGCAGATCCTCCTCAGGAACGATCTTTGCGACCACCCCTTTGTTCCCGTGACGCCCGGCCATCTTGTCACCAACTGAAAGCTTGCGCTTGCTGGCAACGAAAACCTTGACTGACTTGATGATGCCGGGGTCAACCTCATCGCCACTCTCCATGCGATCCAGCAAACGCTCACGCTCGGAGTCAATATCACTGAACTTGGTCTCAAAACCGGTAATGATCTCCATGATCTTGTTGCGGATCGGGGAGGGATCAATCTCAATTGAATCATAAACCCCGGCAAGCTTCTTCAACAGCGTCTTGGTAATCTTGCGGTTGGCCGGGATTATAAGCTCCCCGGACTTGCCATTGACAACATCAAGCGGGATCTTCTCGCCAAGCAGGATGTCCGAGAGCTTCTCGGTAAGCTGATCGGTAAGTTCATCACGCTTCTTCTTGTGGTCAGAATCGATGCCCTTGAGTTGCTTTTTCATCTCGGCATCCGTCATCTGCTCCTTGGCGGACTCTTTACGGGATGAAACCCTTACATCCATGATAATACCAGTGCTGCCTGAAGGAACACGCAACGAGGTATCCTTAACGTCAGCAGCCTTCTCACCGAAAATGGCACGTAGCAGCCGTTCTTCCGGCGCAAGTTCTGTCTCGCTCTTCGGTGTAATCTTCCCGACAAGGATATCGCCCGGCTTCACCTCGGCACCGATACGAATAACGCCGTCAGGGCCAAGATCAGCAAGAGCCTCCTCACCAACATTCGGAATATCACGGGTAATCTCCTCCGGCCCCAGTTTTGTGTCACGGGCACCGACATCGTAATTTGCAATATGGATCGAGGTATAGACATCATCCTTAACCACCCGTTCTGAGATGGTAATGGCATCCTCAAAGTTGTAACCGTTCCAGGGCATAAAGGCGACGAGCACGTTCTTGCCGATCGCCAGTTCACCGTTCTCGGTGCAGGGCCCATCGGCGAGAATATCCCCTTCCTTGACCTTCTGCCCCTTCCTTACAATCGGTCGCTGATTAATGCAGGTGCCCGAGTTGGAACGCATGAACTTTCGCAACGGGTAAACGTAAATGCCCTTTTTAGGTTCGCTTTTCAGTTTACGCGGTTCGGAAAGGAACTGCTGCTCCGAGACATGAAGTTCCCCGTCCTTGGTGACGACAATGATCTCAGCAGTCGCGGCAGCGACCTTGCCAGGCCCTTCGGACACCACCACGGCACGGGAATCACGGGCGGCTTTGCCCTCCATTCCGGTGCCTACCAGCGGCGACTCGGAAGTAAGCAACGGCACACCCTGGCGTTGCATGTTCGATCCCATCAATGCGCGGTTGGCATCATCATGCTCAAGGAAAGGAATCAACGAAGCTGCAATCGAGACCAATTGCTTCGGCGAAACATCCATGAGGGTGGCCTTTCCCGGCTCAACCTCAAGAAAATCCCCGCGATAGCGCGCGGTGACCCGTTCATTGGTAAACTTACCGGCCTTGTCCAGCGGATTGTTTGCCTGCGCTATAAATTCATTTTCCTCCTGATCGGCAGTCAGATAGGCAATTTCTTTACTCACCTTGCAGTTTTTGACCTTGCGATAAGGAGTCTCAATAAAGCCAAACCCGTTGATCCGCGCGTATGTGCTCATCGAGTTGATAAGACCAATATTGGGTCCTTCCGGGGTCTCAATGGGACAAATGCGACCGTAGTGGGACGGATGCACATCACGCACCTCAAACCCGGCCCGATCACGATTGAGCCCGCCCGGTCCCAGTGCTGACAGACGACGTTTGTGGGTCAGTTCGGCCAGCGGATTTATCTGGTCCATGAACTGGCTTAACTGGCTGCGGCCGAAGAAATCACGCACCACGGCGGAGAGTGCCTTCGGGTTAATGAGCTTCTGCGGCGTCATGCCGTCAAGGTTGATATCAAAAAGCGTCATGCGTTCCTTGACAAGACGCTCAGTACGGGCAAGCCCAACCCGGCACTGGTTGGCAAGTAACTCACCAACCGCACGCACTCGACGGGACCCGAGGTGGTCAATGTCATCGGTAATGCCCTCACCCTTCTTGAGGTTAAGCAGATATTTCATCGCGGAGACGAAATCACTCGACGTCAGGATCCGCTCGCCTGCGTCAATCTTGGTATGGAGCTTTTGATTGATCTTGTAACGTCCGACACGCGTGAGATCGTATTTCTTCGGATCGAAGAACAACCGCTTGAGCAATGCGCGTGAGTTGGCAGTGGTGGGCGGATCACCCGGGCGCAACCGGCGGTAAATATCCTTGAGGGCCTCATCCTCATCGTTGGCCGGGTCCTTGCGCAAGGATTTGATCAGGATATCACCTTCTTTTGTGTCAACCACCTCAATCGTCTTGTGCCCGTGTTCGAGCAGCTGGTGGACCGCACCAATGGTAAGGGGTTCATACGCGTTGACAATAATCACCTCTCCGTCCAGAACATCCTCGAAGGGAAGCTTAGTGGACAGTTCCTCCTCGTCCATCTTTGCAGTGAGCTTTAATTTCTCAACATCATAAAACTCCTTGCAGATGTCAGCATCCTTTTCAAACCCGAGAGTCCGCAGGAAAGTCGAGGCAAGGAACTTGCGGCGACGGCGACGGCGATCGAGGTAGACATAAAGCAGGTCGTTGGTGTCAAACTGCACTTCAAGCCAGGAACCGCGGTCGGGAATGATACGAAAACTATGGAGCGTCTTGCCGTTAAGATGAAGGCTGGTTTCAAAGCAAACCCCGGGAGAACGATGCAACTGGGAGACCACTACCCGCTCAGCACCGTTGATTACAAAAGTACCGCGCGCTGTCATTAGTGGCAACTCTCCCATGTAAACACGCTCCTCTTTAGTGCCGGCCTCGTCTTTCAACCGGAAAGTGACATACAGCGGTGCGCTATAGGTTTCACTGTCACGAATCGCTTCGAGCGCGGTCAGCTTCGGTTTACCAACCTCATAATCAACGAAATCAAGGGTGACCTTGTCATCGTAGGAGGTGATCGGGAAAACTTCCCTGAATACCGCCTGCAGGCCCACCTGCTTGCGCTTGCTCGGCGACACGTCCACCTGAAGGAAGTCCTCGTAGGACTGGATCTGGATCTCAATAAGGTTTGGGGCCTCAACGACCTCGTCAATTTTTCCGAAATGAATACGTTCAGTCATAACTTTCTGCTTGGTTCTCTGGAATTGCTTGGGTGTTCGCGGTAAATCTTCCCGGCTTGTTTATGTGGAGGGATGAATTGATGGGATCCGACTCGGGGCTGATTGTGTGTACACAAAAACCAGCCGGCCCGCAGAACGGGTTTTTCCGGCTTTGTAATAAATTGGAGCTGAGGAGCGTGAAAGCCCGTTCCCGGAGGAATTGGTGCAGCAAAATAAATAGGAATCGGTTTTTCGGGGAATGGCGGTGAAGCTGGGTGCGAAAATCTTACGGTTTGTTGGGAACCCCGGCATGATGCAATGTCACGCCACGCCAGGGAAATGGAATATGCGGCACGAGTGCCGCTTTTGGGCAGGGCTACTTGATCTCGATTTTGGCTCCGGCGGCTTCAAGTTTACCCTTGATCTCTTCGGCTTCCTCCTTGGAACAACCCTCCTTGACCGGGGTCGGCGCGCTCTCGACCAACTTCTTGGCATCGGCAAGGCCGAGACCGCTAACGGCACTCCGGACTTCCTTAATAACGGCAATCTTGTTGCCGCCGGTCTCTGCGAGAATCACATCAAACTCGGTCTTTTCTTCAGCCGCATCCCCGCCACCATCTCCATCCCCAGCCGGGGCGGCGGCAGCAACGGGAGCAGCAGCACTTACGCCCCACTTCTCTTCAAGACCTTTAACAAGGTCGGCAACTTCAAGAACGGTGAGCCCGCTCAGATCTTCAGTTAATTTTTCAATATCAGCCATTTTCTTTGACGGTGTCGTCGCGGTTCGGAGCCCCGAACCATTTCAGAGCAGCAGCAGCCGCCCCGACAAGGAACCGTGGTTATATTGTTTTGTTTCTTTATAGGTTTTGTTTTGTTCCCCCGGTCCTCTTCATGAGGCCCGGAGATGATTGTTTTCGTTTAGCCTTGTTCACTTTTTAGCTTCAGAACACGGGCCAGCCCGGAGGCGGGTTCATTAAGCAATCTCACAAAGGTGCTGGCCGGTGACTGCAGGGTGCCAAGCAACTGGGCACGCAGGACATTCATTGGCGGCAGTGCCGCGAGCGCATTCAATTCCTCCGTACTGAGAAGTTTACCGTCCAGCACGCCGGCACGCATCTCCAACTTCTCGGTTTTCTTCCTGAAATCCTGCAAGACTTTGGCGGTCGTGCAGATGTCCTGATCGCCGGTAACAAGGGCAGTCTGTCCGCTAAGGAACCCTACAATTTCTTCCGGGTAATCTACTGCAGTGGAAGCACGCCGGGCATAGGAGTTCTTGGTAACATGCACCCCCGCCCCGCAGGCGAAGAGATTTCCGCGAAGTTTTTCGAACTGGTCAACAGCCAGTGCGGTATAATCGACAACGACCATAAACGGCGCTGCGTTTAAACGTTCGATTAAGTCGCTGATTATATGCTCTTTGATCGCTTTCATCGTGTTGCCTGGTATCGCGTCTTACCTTTTGAACTTTCTAAATCTTCTTTTCGAATGCCGCAGTTTCAAGCGGCAGGCCCGGTGACACCGTAGAGGATAAAGTGATACTCTGGAGATATCTTCCCTTCGCGGAGGCGGGCTTGGCACGCACAACGGCATCGATAACCGCAGAGCCGTTATCAAGCAACTGCCCGGGAGAAAATGACATCCTTCCAATTGGCGCGGATATGTTCCCGCTGCGATCAAGCCTGAAGTCAATGCGCCCGGCTTTCACGGCATTCACGGCAGTGGCGGTATCATCTGTGACGGTACCGGTCTTTGGATTGGGCATCAACCCCCGAGGCCCGAGAAACCGGCCAAGTTTGCGGACTTCGGCCATAGCTTCAGGAGTGGCGACAGCAACGTCAAAATCCTGAAACCCGTCCTGAACCTGCTTCAGTAAATCGTCGTAACCGACATATTCAGCCCCGGCATTCTTTGCGGCGGTAGCCGCCTCACCCTGGGCAAATACAAGTACCCGTACCTCTTTACCGGAGCCGTGGGGCAGGGGACAGGTGCCGCGTACCATCTGGTCCGACTGCTTGCAATCAACACCCAGTCGTATTGAGACGGAAACTGTTTCGTCAAACTTGGCGGGGGGAAATTTCTTGAGGATATCAACGGCATCGGTAAGGGAATAACTTTTCCCCTCCTCAATCATCTCCGCTGCCTGACGGTATCGCTTGCTTCTCTTGTGTGCCATTTGGATTGTCGCAGTGCCAACGGGCGTTTGGCGGCCCTCCTGCTGATTTGTGTCTCTTGGTGATTTCTCTCGTGTAAGCCTACATGCCCTCAATCTCAATGCCCATTTGGCGTGCACTCCCGGCAATGATGCGGGCGGCTGCCTCATCATCTCTGGCATTGAGGTCAGGTTTCTTGATCTTAACAATCTCCATAAGTTGAGCCCGGGTAATGGTCGCCACCTTGATCTTGTGCGGTTCACCTGAACCCGATGCGATATTGGCAGCCTTTTTCAGCAATATCGCCGCCGGCGGCTGCTTACAGATGAAACTGAAACTCTTGTCGCTGTAGACAGTAATCACAACCGGCAGAATGTCGCCTGCCTGTCCCTGTGTCTTGGCATTAAACTCTTTGCAGAACGCCATGATGTTCAGGCCTGCCTGTCCAAGAGCGGGTCCCACCGGCGGTGCAGGATTGGCCTGCCCTGCCGGGATCTGAAGCTTAAGGGTTCCGGTGATTTCTTTTGCCATGATATGTCTAGGGGAAATTAAAGGTTCAAATTCGAAGTTCAGGCCTCTTTCTCAACTTGCCAGTATTCCAGCTCAACAGGGGTTGGACGTCCAAAAACAGTCACCGACACGAGCAATTTACCTTTATCGGCATCAATCTCCTCGATCACACCCGGCTGACTCTGGAACGGCCCGTCGGAAACCTTGATGGTTTCACCAACCTCGTAGTCAATCTTCGGCTTAACGCTCTCTGCACGTTCCTTGATCTGCCCCAGCATGCTTTCAACCTCACGGAGACGCATTGGAATGGGCTTGGATTTTGTGCCGGCGAAACCAATAACCCCGTGGGTCTCCTGGATGAAATACCAGGTGCGATCCACCAATTCGCCTTCTTCGTTAAGAAGGTGCATGTTAGCAATGACATACCCGGGGAAAAATTTACGCTTGGTCTCGGTGCGCTTGCCTTTTTTAACTTCCGAGACACGCTCAGTCGGCACAAGCACCTTGAATACCACATCACCCATTTCCTCTGAATCAATACGACGCTTGATATTGTCGCAGACCTTGTTCTCCTGGCCGGAAAGAACATGCACAACATACCATTGTTCGCTGGGTTCGGGGGGAGTCAGGGCCATCGTTCAGTCGTAATTGAGTAACTTCTCTGCCGGAAAAATCGGAAGCGGTAGAAAATCCCGGAAGAACCCGGAATCATCTGCGTGCCGATCGCCTAGCCTATCTTGGTAAAGAGTTCGATGATGTTAAACAAAATAAGATCCCAGAGGCTCACAAATGCCCCAAGAAGCATCATGGCGATAAAAACAACCACAGTCGAATCGGTAAGCTCCTTGAAGCGCTTAAAGCCTTTCTCGCCCTTGTCCTTGGGAACCCAGGGCCAACTGGCTTTTTGCAACTCAGTCTTAACTTCTCCGAGATATTTGGTAACTTTCATGATTGTTGTCTGGTCGTGCCTGTGCCAGAAGCTGGAGTGGCAGGGTAGGAGGGATTCGAACCCACGACACCCGGTTTTGGAGACCGGTGCTCTAACCAGGCTGAGCTACTACCCTCTATCATCAACTTGATCTTCGTTCCGGGTTGTATCTGAGAAATTCACCTTCAAAAAGTTTTGTCTTATTTTGACGGCAGAGCCGGATCCGCTCCGGGCCCTGTTGCCCGTCCGGATCCGGCTTTTGCCTGGAAAATCGGGAATCCGGGCGCCGAACTTAATCGAGAATATCGGCAACCCGGCCGGCACCCACGGTGCGACCGCCTTCACGGATAGCGAAACGGATGGTTTTCTCCATCGCGATCGGAGTGATTAGTTCCACCTCCATGGTAATGTTGTCACCGGGCATCACCATCTCGACCCCGTCAGGCAATTTGATAGTGCCGGTGACATCCGTGGTACGGAAATAAAACTGCGGGCGGTAATTGCTGAAAAACGGGGTATGCCGTCCGCCTTCATCCTTACTCAGCACATATACCTCTGAGGTAAACTTCATGTGCGGAGTAATCGATCCGGGCTTGGCAAGAACCTGCCCGCGTTCAATGTCCTCTTTCTTTACTCCACGCAGCAGGATGCCGACATTATCACCGGCCTCCCCGCGATCGAGAAGTTTGCGGAACATCTCGATGTCGGTAACCGTGGTTTTCTGGGTATCGCGAATGCCCACAATCTCGACATCCTCCATCTTGTTGACAATTCCCCGCTCGATGCGGCCGGTGGCAACAGTTCCGCGACCTTCAATGGAAAACACATCCTCAATTGGCATCAGGAAATCCAAGTCAACAGGACGCTCAGGTTTAGGGATGTAATCATCAACTGCCTTCATCAACTCCATGATTGCAGCCTTGTGCTCATCATCACCCTCGAGGGCCTTGAGAGCTGAACCCTTGGCGATCGGGATGTCATCACCAGGAAACTCATATTGACTGAGTAACTCGCGCACTTCCATTTCCACCAAATCAAGCAACTCGTCATCATCGACCTGGTCGGTTTTGTTCATGAATACCACGAGCGAAGGAACCCCAACCTGGCGGGCCAGCAGGATATGCTCGCGCGTTTGCGGCATCGGGCCATCAGCTGCGGAAACAACCAGGATCGCACCATCCATCTGGGCGGCACCTGTGATCATGTTCTTCACGTAATCAGCGTGCCCCGGGCAGTCAACATGCGCATAATGGCGGCTCTCTGTCTCGTATTCAACGTGCGCAGTGTTGATAGTGATGCCGCGCTCCTTCTCTTCGGGGGCTGCGTCAATATCCTCGTAATTCTTCTTCTCAGCCAAACCCAGCTCAGCCAGAGTATTACAGATAGCAGCAGTCAGCGTGGTCTTGCCATGGTCAACGTGACCGATGGTGCCGATATTCACGTGAGGTTTGTTTCTTTTAAATGCTTCTTTGGCCATGACAGTATAATGATTGATGCCGGATCTTTTATCTTCCGGCAATCGGGGTCTAATATTGGGTTAACTGCTCTCGGTACCTATAACAGGCGGTATCAACTCATTAGATAGAATCTCCACCCTCCGATTGCTGTGTAATGTTGTTCGCTTTTTGGGTTTGTTCCGGTTGCCCGGAGTGCAGATTTTTTCGCGGTCTGCTTTATTTCTTTTTTGCTGCGTGTGGAGCTCATGACGGGATTTGAACCCGTGACCTCTTCCTTACCAAGGAAGTGCTCTACCCCTGAGCTACATGAGCGGATTCACTACCAATATTGCCTGCTGATTTTGGGTTCTTTAGGATACCAGTAATGAAACACTCACGCAGTTCGCGAAGCAGGCGCAGCATCTCCGGCACAGCACCCACACAAGGAGGATACGCGAGAGAGAGAAAAAAACGCCAAATCCGCGAAAACCGGGGCGAAACACTATCAAATTGCACCTACCTGTCAAAAAAATTTTAGGAATTTTAAATTAATGGTAGATTTTAATATGTAAGTTACTAACTATCAATGATTAGAGATAAGTGCAACGAAGGTTGTTACTCTCCCAGGCTGAAACAATGCCCACTAAACATGGCCGGTTATCAATCTCCTGCCCTTTCAGCGACCCTTTCGATGCCGCGGGCCTTGCCGCTGGCAGGATCGATATCAACCAGAACACCGTGCACCCCCACCTCCCCCTTTGCCACCGGCATCATCCGCGGAGTTGAAGTAAGCATACGTTCAATAATGGGCTCTATGCACCGCCCAAGAACTGATTGCGTCGGGCCGCACATGCCGGCATCGCAAAGAAATGCGGTGCCGCCGGGAAAAATCTGTTCATCGGCAGTCTGCACATGCGTATGAGTGCCTATGACAGCGGAAACACGCCCATCCAGATAACGCCCGGTGGCGATCATCTCACTGGTTGCCTCCGCATGAAAATCAAGAAAAATCATTCTTGCCTCCTCCTCGTCCCTGAGCCGTGAAACTTCCGCATCAAGGGCCAACAGGGGATTCTCAAGCGGCGGGTTCATAAAAGTGCGCCCCTGGGCATTGATTACCGCGACCCTTCCCTTCCCGGTTTCCAAGACCACGCTCCCCTGCCCGGGTGTCCCGGGCGGATAATTCAGCGGCCGCAGCAGGCGCGGTTCGGTCGGCAGGTAGTCAATGATCTCCTTCTGATCCCATATATGATCGCCGGTGGTAATCACTGCCGCCCCCGCCCGCAGCAGGCCAATGGCAATTTTCGGGGTAATCCCGCGGCCGCCAGCTGAATTTTCGCCATTAACCACAATAAAATCAACTCCCCGCTCCTCGCGAAACCGGGGTAACATTGCCGTGACCGCCCGGCGGCCGGGTTCACCAACAATATCGCCCAAAAAGAGCAACCTCAGGCAGGATGGGTCGGGTAGAGAGTCCAAGGTGGAATGCTAGGGCTAAAATTGTCAAGCTCAACCCCATATTGAGATGATAGGATGTCTTTGATGACACATCATGCCCGCCTATGGCTGCCACTCTCCATGGCATTCCTCGTGGCCGCCCTGTTATTGATTGGCAAAGGCTGCAACAGGCGGGAACTCACCCCGGAGCAGCTCACCCTTCGCCCCGGCCTGAGCACACTGGCAATTCAACCGGACTGGTCGGAACTGGAGGATTACCAGCAAACCATCTCCCAACGCATTTTTGTGGAACAGTTGAGCGGAATTTACTCGCAGGGCGAAGCCTGGCGTTCGGTGGTAGAGGTTCATGAGGATTATGCCGATATCCGCGGCAGGGGCAAAGAGCGTCTGCGATTGCGCTTTGCCAAGATGGACTCCAGGCAAAAACCGCCGCGTTACTGGAGGATCGCCAGCGAACTTCCCGGTGCGGTTAACCTGAAAAAAGCACCCCTTTCCGGATTACGCATTGCGATCGACCCGGGACACATCGGCGGTAAATGGGCACAAATGGAAGAGCGCTGGTATAAAGGCAAACGTGAAGGCGTCGACGTCAAGGAAGGTGAGCTGACACTGGCTACTGCACAGGTTCTTGAACGGGAACTCGAAGCACTCGGGGCCGAGGTCTGGCTTGTGCGCGACAAACTTGAACCGGTTACAAGCCTGCGCCCGGCTGACTTTGAACCCCTCGCAATAGAGGTATTAAAACAACGTGGCATGAAACCCGAAGGCATCCCCTTGCGCAAGGAGAGTGAGCTCCTGTTCTACAGGGCACACGAGATCCGTCGCCGGGCGCAAATAATAAACACGGAAATCAAGCCCGACATCGTGCTCTGCCTGCATTTTAACGCCGAGACCTGGGGGGATCCTGGCAACCCGCAACTGGTAGCCCGCAATCATCTCCACCTGCTGGTTAACGGCACCTATAGTGCCGGAGAACTCCGGCTGGAAGATAATCGCTTCCACCTCTTCAAACGCCTGTTGCAACGCACACACGACGAGGAGTTGCCGTTAAACCGTGCCGTTGCCGAGGCAATGGCTGAGGAAACCGGCCTGCCGCCGTATATCTACACAACAAACAACGCCAAGCTGGCAGACTCCAATAACCGATATATCTATGCCCGCAACCTGCTTGCCAACCGGGTCTATCATTGCCCTGTGGTGTTTCTTGAACCCTACGTAATGAACAATCCCGGAGTTTATCAGAGGATCGCGGCAGGTGACTATAGCGGTAAACGGGAAATCGCCGGAGCAATGCGCAAGAGCCTCATTCGCGAATACGCAGACGGTGTCACCGAAGGCCTGCGCCGTTATTACTCGCAAGCACGGCGGCAATAAGGTGACATGTTTAAAGTACTGTCTTAGAAAGCTGACGCCACGTAAGCAACAGCAGATGGGGCAGTTTGTTCAGGAGTCCCCATCATTGTCTTATAATCTGAGATTTGCCTTCCCGTTCCCGGTTTTCCCCGCAGATAATCAAAACAGCTAATCAATGGTGATTAAATTTCCGCTCTTCACCACGCTCCTTGCGCTCATCGCCAGCATTGCGGGTGCAGGGCAGGGATTGATCCTGCAATTCGGTGACGCCGATTCGCGTATCGCCAGACAGGTTGCGTTGTATGTCCCGGAAGGTCGACCCGCCTCACAATTCACAAACCCCGGTCAACTCAAAGCCCTGTGGCAGGGCACACTTAATCTCGAGGCTCGCTCCAGGCTGATCTTCACGCTGGAAGGGACGGGACAAGCGACACTTACAGTGGATGGTGAAGTATTGTGCACTGAAATTGGCACTCCCTCTGAACGCAAACGCCTGGGCAGCGGCAGGCATGCCATACAAATTCAATACAAGGGCCCAACCGAAGGGCACTCCCAACTGCGTTTATTCTGGGAAGGACGCGATTTTGGCAGGGAACCAATACCCGCTACAGCCTTTAGCCATGCACAAACCGGGACGCTCCTCGCAAGGCAAGGTCAACCGAGGGCCGGTCACCGCTTAATCAAAAAACACGGATGCCGCAACTGCCACGGCGGCAACCATAATCCGGAAGCACCCTCGCTTGAAGATATTGGCAAGCGGCTTGAACCCTCATGGTTGGCACACTGGATCGAAAATCCTGCCGCATGCCGGCCCGGCACACACATGCCTAAACTCTTTACAGGTGCCGGTGCCGCCCAGAAAGCCGCTGACATCGCACACTTTCTCGCTCCACCGCGGGAAAAAGCACGGCAACCGGCAACTGATCCACAGGAAATTGTAAGCGGCGGTCACATTTTTTACCAGCAGGGCTGCATCGGCTGTCACACCCTTGAGGCAAAAGGCAGTGACGGGCGTATCGGCCTGGGAGCGGCAGCAACAAAATACCGGCCTTCCGCACTCGCCGGATTCCTGCGTGAACCGGCAAAACACCATGATGCAGCCCGTATGCCGGACTTTGGCTTCAGTGCCGCGGAAAGCAAGGCCCTCGAAAGCTTCCTGCGCACGCTTACAAAAGACAAATTGCCGGCACGGAATGAGGGCAACCCGGAACGCGGAAAACTGCTCCTGAAGCAAAGCGGTTGTCTCAATTGCCATGCCGCGGGTAAAATGAAGACAGAACTGCCGGTCCCAAAAGCCCTGGCCACGCTCAAAACCGCCGACTGCAAAGCAGCAAACTATCTACTCACTGAGACTGAGCAAGAAGCTATCACGGTTGCGCTTAACTCGCCGGTAAAGCCACATCACATCCCCGCCGAATTTGCGCAACAGCAGTTTATTACCCTGCGCTGTGCTGCCTGCCACGACCGGGATGGGCAGCAAGCCTATCGCGAAATATTCCAAGTGGAAATTTCTCATCTAAAGCCACCGGATCCTCCTGTAGACGACGAGAAACCCGGTGCTCACAAGGGCACAATCCCGCATTTAAATCACCTTGGTTCCAAGCTCCGCCCGGAATGGAGCACCCGCCTGTTTGCAGGGCAAATCCAACCCAAGACCCGCCACTGGCTGAAAGCACGCATGCCTGCCTTTGCCAGCCGGGCCGGCGATCTGGCAAGCGGCTTCAGTCACGCGGCAGGGCTACCGGAAAAGTCCCCGGCATTTCCAGCGGCAGATCCTGAAAAGATAAAAACAGGGGCAGATCTTGCAGGAATCACCGGCTTTTCCTGCGGTGCCTGCCATGCCGTCAATGACAAGCCCGCCTTTGCCGTGTTTGAAGGAGAAGGACCTAACCTCAAGGATGCCGGCGCCCGTTTGCGCAATGAATATTTCCATCTCTGGATGAACTCTCCAATGCGACAATGGCCCGGCACCATCATGCCTGCATATGCTGCTGAAGGCAAAACCCCACTGGCACAGCATTATGAGGGTGACGCAAAAAAACAATTTGAAGCCATTTACCAATACCTGATCTCTCTGGTGAGATAATTGAGCGTTTTATACATCCGAAATCCATATCATCATCCTAACCATAAGCCCCCTGACCCTCTTTATTGCCCCCGCCGCCGGGCACGCTTACTCTTGCCGTCAGCATGCCGGGATTTAAACAAAACCTGATTGCCCGTTCACGTGACCGTAATTTCCTGCTGCGCGGCACGTTGCTGATAGGTGCACTGGGAATCCTGAGCGGTTTTCTGGTGTCCAAGTGGCGCGACAATGCGCCTCAACCAGACGGGCTTATCGCGACAATCCGGACATGCTGTCCCTGGTTAACCGATGATCTGCAGAACCTGGCCTTGCGCAATGACGATATAGGGAAACTACAGCAACTCTTCAGCATTAGTGACGGCAATAAATATACTCCACAACACCTCGCTGAAGCCACCCGTTCCCGGCTCTATGCACTCACCCTGCGGCTTGGAATTCCGCAAAATATCCTGAAGCCGGAGGCACTGATCCTCTTCGGGCATTACGCCACCGCCCTGCACGAAAGCGGGAAACCCCGCCAGCAGTCCCGCATGGAGCTTAAAACAAGTGCCGGGAAGGAGCCTCCTCAACGCTTTGCAAGTGAATTCTACGCCGATGTCCTGAGACTTACTAAAGATCATGAAGAGGCATTGCTCTGCTTCGAGCGGGAAGTTGCCTCTTTCCCGCAATCCGCTTACGCCAAAGCCGGGGTCATGAATGAACTTCTGGCACTGAACCGTGCTGATGAACTGGCCGCGCGGTTTGAGGATCGCGATTATCGCAACGCACTCAACGATCACGAATTCACGAAAATCACCCTATATCTCAACAAGTGGGTCACGCTGATGTCATGGCAGGGGTTGAGAATTATCAGGAACAACTCTCCGCCTTGGCTGCTGGTAACTGCCTTTGCCGCCGCCCTCTGGATGGTGATCATCACCAATCTGGGCAGGCTGGGGGAAGCGCGCCGCGCGCGCGGGCTGCTCTATATCCTGGGCTTCGCGAGCGGGTTCCTTTCAACTTTCGCTGTCCTGGGAATAATCATCTGGCAGGAACAAATGCTGGGCTTCACTTTCAATGGTGACTTTGCCAATGACCTTATCTACTGCATATGCGGAATCGGGCTGCGGGAGGAATCCGTAAAATTACTTTTCCTGGTCCCGTTTCTGCCGGTGCTGCGCAAACGAAAATCGCCCATGGAAGCCCTCGCGACTGCAGCTTGCGTGGGGCTTGGCTTCGCGGCCGCAGAAAACCTGATCTACTTCAACCCGGGATCTGAAGGTGCTGTTTTCCCCAGGTTCCTCACTGCAAATTTTTTCCACGCCTCGCTTACCGGCATCGCGGGGCTTGCCCTGTTTCACTTTGTTCGCTGGCCAAAAACCCGCTGGGAGGAACTTGTCGCGACCTTCATCATGGTCGTTGTCGTGCACGGCCTCTACGACGCAGTGGCAGGACTGGTGCCACAAATATCCGGGCAGTTCGGGATCTTCACGATTATTATTTTCGCTGTTGTCGCCAACCGTTATATCAGCCTGGCCAAGGAAGTGCGTGAAGGGGGGGCCTCATTAATTTCACCGCTGGGCGTCTTCGTAATCGGTGCCGCCCTGCTGGTCGCCGCGGCCTGGAACCTTGCATGTTATCTGTACCCTGTAGAAGAAGTAATGCGCGATGTCGGGCAAACTGCACTGGCAATGGGCGCGATGTCTTTCCTTTTTATCAACCAGTTCCGGGGCGAATGATGATCCTGCCCCCTTCCCCGGGCGTTTCAAATTTCTTGACCTGCCACATACAAAGGGGTTTAGCTTGGTGAACAACATGAAACGAAAAAATCCTTTGAAAGCATTTGTGGCAGTCGCATTGGCCACAATCTCAATTTGCCTCTGCTCATGCGACACACTCGAAATGCTTAATCCCTTGAAGCATTTAGGCAAAAAAGTGGATCCTCCCAACAAGGTAGCCGCCACCAAACCAATTGCAGCAGTGACAAAGCCCAAGCCTGAACCCGCCAAGCCCAAGCCTGAACCTCCCAAGCCCAAGCCTGAACCCCCCAAGCCCAAGCCTGAACCCGTCAAGCCCAAGCCTGAGGAACCTCCACTTCCGATCACGCCCCCCCCTGCAGAAAAAGTATCTCCACCGGCAGTCAATCCGGAGACGCCTAAAATCCCAAAGATTGCCCCCCCCGTTGATGATGACAAAACCCTGCAGCCGAAGCTTCCGGCAAAAGAGCCAATCCTGCCTCCCGATTAGCCAAAGCCCCTGCATGCTGAATGCTTCACTTTAAAAAGGCACGCTGCAGCGTGCCTTTTCTATACTGCCTGGCATTTAAGGGCGCACAATCACTCCACCCAGATGAAGTCGGGAAAATAACGAATCTTGGCCCTGCTTTTAATATATGAAATCAAAGCTTCTACCGCTCTCTGGCGCTTCTCAGCCTCGATAGCAGCAGCAAGTTCCGCGCGCACCTCCTCGATAGAAGCCCTGATCGGCGGCTTGCGGCCGGTAACCTCAACCAAGTGCCAGCCAAGGGCCGTTGCAAAGGGTTGGCCAACTTCGCCTTCACTGATCGCGAACACTGCAGCGGCAAAGTCTTTATCCACCCGCTCACGGGTAAACCAGCCGAGATTTCCACCCCGTGATTTTGTACGGGGATCTTCTGAAAGCTCCCCGGCAAGTCTGTCGAATGATTCCCCCGCATCAAGCCGCCGCGCAGCTGCACGAATAACCGCCTCGGCCCGGCCGGCATCCTTACCAAACCTGGCAATGAAAATATGCCTGGCCTGTATTCGTTCAGGGACCGCACCCACTTCAGGCTCTTCCTCATAACGTTGCCGGATTTCCTGCTCACTGACAACGATATAGCTGGCGATGATCTTCTCGATCCATGCCCTTTGCATTGCCTGATTCTGCAGGAATTGCTCAAGGCGCCCTGATGAAAATCCCTGCGCTGCCAAACTCTCTTCAAACCCGGGAGAACCCGGGTTTGCACGGCGGAAGCGTGCCACTGCCTCGGCAATCTTCTGGGCAGACAATTCAACGGCAGTAAAATGGGAATGGAACCAGATCAGCCGGTCGACCACCAATTCGTTGATTACCAGGACACGGATCGAGTTCATGCGCTTGCGGGACACCTCCTCTGGTAACAGGCCCCGCTTAAGGCAATATTCGCCAACGGCACGGTCAAGTTCTTCGCGGCGGATCGGGTGACCATTGACTGTGGCTACAATTCCCTCCCGGCGGGCCAATACCGCTGCTGACTCGCCGTGGCCGGCGGCACGGTCAAGTCGCAACCGCAACGGCCCCTTAAAAAGATAAAGATCCCCAACGAGATAAAGCACGGCTATCACGTAGACAATGAACCTCCACCGGATTTTTTTCACTTTCGGGAGATTCCCGGTATGTGGTTGGAAAACAGCCACCGGACAACTGCTAACCGATCTTCAATGAACTTAAAAATTAAAAACTTTTAGGGCGCCGAAAATTGACTTGGAGATTACTGGTGCTAGAGTGAATGACCCTCAGGTAGCAAGTTAACATATCGACTTCTGCCCATCCTCATCATGGCGTTTAGTTACACATACACTGACAGCCGGCAGCCTTCAGAAAAGATGCCTGAATCGCCTGTAAGCAAGCTGCTTTATGTGAACAGCCAGGGGATGGTGTTCAAATCAGTTAAAGCCTTCGAGTCAGGATCGCGCCTGGCCATCGGGCTGCATCTGCGCAAGATCTGCGGAGATCTTGGAATTCTGGGCCTCAACACTGATTCCAGTGGCAACCGCTTCCTGCGGCTCGAGGGACTGGTGGTTGATTGCAAGATCATGGCAACCTCGCCGGCTGAGCATTCTTACCAAGTCACGATTATCTTCGACAAGCTCTCCGAAGAAGACCGGCTGGTGCTGAAAACCGTGGAAGATCAGCATCCGGTGGAACTCGACCGGGCTACGATCGGCGAACAATCCTCTGTTTTCGGAAATAATTGCCGCATTCCGGAGCCGGGCGGGCTTAACTAGCCCTTGAACAATCACTCGGGGGCTTTTCAGGCATCCCCGCCCGGGCCTTAGATCCGCTGCCAGACACTTGCCTGTGCCATGCCCCACTGATATTTGCGGGCGTGTTCACGAATAAGAAACGGCATATCCTTGAGCGTTAACTGATTAAATTCTCTCGCAAGCCAGCCTGCCAGCCATTCATGAGTTGACCCATCAGGCCAATACTCCGGCCGGGTAAACTCACCAAGCCAGGTGCAGGGCGTGGTGAGGATCAACAAGCCATCCCTTGCGACCAGGGAAGGCAAGCGAATGAAGAACTTTTCCGGTTGCGGAAGACGGCATAAGAGGTTGGCCGCATGCACCACGTCAAAACCTTTGATGTGCTCTTCCAGGTCCAGCGCATCTCCTGCTTCAAAACGAATCCGGTCCGGGTTCGCATCCCCGGGCATCCGTGCAATCAGCTCAGTGGCAATAACCCCCTCCTCAAGCCGCCGGTAAACCAGCTCTTCCCCATTGCGTAAACGCTCAGCGGCAGCAATGAACTTCTCCGAGAAATCAATCCCCACTACCTCTCCGCAGAAACGTGAAAGCTCAAAGCTTGAGCGTCCAACGGCACAACCCAGGTCAAGCGCACGCCCCCTGGAAACTGTGCAATCGATATTTTCCGCAACGCTCCGGCGGGGAAAATCCAGGGCCGTGACGGGGCCACAGGGATAAGGCATGATTTCCTCGGGTGATCCGTAGTGAAATAGCAGGTATTGATCGAGGAGTTGCTGCGATTCGTATGGGTTCACGGTGATAATTTGAAGGGTTAGCAGCAATCAGGCCAGTGCCTCAATCAGGTATTTCCCGGCCTTAAAATGCTCAATGAGAATTTCATCCTGCCCGCCACGCTTCATCCTCACCTCACTGACATCAAAATTGGGAGTCTTGTGTGGAGCGAAGAGAATATCGTCATGGGTCGAATTCTCATGGCTTTTGAACATCCCGGGAATGATGTCACCACCAAGGTGATCATCACGCCCCGTTGCGAGGTGACAGGTCCCGAGTATTTTCTCGTCCTGGATATCAGCCCCCGCCACAGGAAGAACCTGAGTGCCAAAGCCCAGTTCTCCAAGGGTTCCGGTCATCGGGTCATCGGCAAGACGCGCATTGTGGACATCAATGGTCGCCTGTTTACCCTCGATTAATGTGCTGCAAAAAATATCGCGATCCTTCACATCGAGGATCCCCAGCGTTCCGTCTTCATACTTCATCGGAAATTGCCCTTCTGCCCCAACCGGTACAAAATAAACCTCGCCGGCAGGCAAATTTGCCACATCCGGGATTTTACCCCGACAGAGGCCGTGCGACTTCTGGGCTTCCTGCCCACCCAGAAAAAGCTTGATCATGAGGATGCGGCCACCCTCAAGGGTGAAATCAATCTCAATCTCGTCCGCCCCGGTCATCGCCAAGCGGAGTTTCTCCGCATCTTCGGACACCTTAAGGTAATCCACCGCAAGTCCGCTCTGCAGGATGATATCGTTAAGCCCGTGCAGTGTTGCCCCCCGGAAGCCGAATTGCCTGCATTTTGCAGTTAGAGGTGCCGTGGCACTCCAGTCAGAAATGCAGAGGATGATCTCGTAGTTTGGATAAATGTCCGTATCAAGCGACAACTCCCGGCCTTCACTGTCAAAACACCCATCATCCATGTCGAGGTTTGACCCGCCCGTTGCGGTAAAGGCAAACATATCCCCTCCCCGCATTGACAACTCTGAAATTACCCCGTTCCTCAGACCCAGGAAAAATGACTCATGTGCCATACACTGCACCGGGAAGCACTCGGGGCTGGCAAGGAATGAATACCCCTTCATTTCGGTTGCCGGATCACTGAAATCGGTAAGGACGCAAATGCGACAATCCTGCACAGGCTCAAACACGGTGGAAAGCAGACGCTTGAGACTGAACTGGGGGAACACCCGTTGAGCCGGATCAAGAATGATGGCAGGATTTGATGAAGCGGCAGGCATGATACAACGTCCCGGAAAAAGGATACAGGACAGAAAAATTCAGAATAGACAGTTTATACTGCACGCAAAATGTCAAAGCATACTCACCAGAAATCCATACGCACCGTAATCATTACCGGGTCTACACGCGGCATTGGCCGGGAAATGGTAAAGGGCTTTGCCCAACGGGGTTGGAAAGTAGCCGGTTGCGCCCGTTCAGCCAAAGATGTGGAGACATTATCAGCAGAATTGGGCCCCGGTCACTTCTTCGACGTGGTTGACGTGGCTGATGATGTCTCGGTGGCGAGTTTCGCCCGGCAGGTTCTGGAGAGCCTGGGGGCTCCAGATCTATTGATCAACAATGCCGCTCTGATGAATGATCCGGCGCCACTGTGGAAAATTTCTGCCGCCGAGTTTGACCGCTTAACTGCAGTGAATATCAACGGTATAGCAAACATCATCCGTCATTTCGCCCGGGCCATGATCCGGCGGGGCAGTGGGGTAATCGTCAACCTCAGTTCCGGCTGGGGGCGCTCAACCTCACCCGATGTTACCCCCTATTGCACCACCAAATGGGCAATCGAGGGCCTCACCTCCGCCCTAGCGCAGGAACTGCCCGAGGGCATGGCGGCAATCTCGCTAAATCCCGGTGTCATTGACACCGACATGCTGCGGCAATGCTGGGGCGAGGAAGCTGCAAGCTACGAGAAGCCATTCCAATGGGCAAAAACCGCAGTGCCTTTCCTCGAAAAACTCACCGCTCAAGACAATGGTCGCCAACTGACCGCCCCGTAAAGCGGGGCAGTCGCCAGATTGCACCAAGCAAGTCAATAGCCTGGCGGCCGGTCCAGCTAGCCGCAGTCATCACTGCAATGGCAAAGTGCAAATTTCATCGCGGATGACACGGAAAATATATTCATGGAAAGTGAGATTTCTCTTGACTTACTTAGGTTATCTTAATAATCAAAATAAGTTACACAATAATTAAAACCACCTTCCTGATGTCCATACTTGCCCGCATACCCTGGTTACACCGCCAAGCTAAAATCGCCGATGATGCCATCCGCGATGTTTCTGAAATTCTGGCACAGGGAAAATCGACACGCCGCTCGGAAAACCTGCGATTCACCGTTAAAACCCGGAGCAAATCTCCAACCCACCTTTTCGGGCGAGAGCAACTCAGGGAAGCCATCATCCACTGCGTGATGCCTAGTGACAAAAAGAAGTAGCCGTTGAAGAAAACAGGGAGGTGGCAGACTCCCGGCAACTTTGCCCCGGACCTTGTATTTTCCACGCTACTGGCATCGCTGCACTACCACAGTCACCAACCCGGAAAACAGTGAGCGCTGGCCACTGGATGCCTGGGACTGGGACGATCATTCCCCGGAGACAGCCTAGGAACTCTCCAGAAAACGCCTGGCAGGCGTGGTGGAACACGTGGAAAAGGGGCTCAAGCCGGGAGAGTGGAACGGGAATGCCCCCTGCGTGAAGAGCGTGTTGAGGAAATAGCGGGTGAATCAGGACCCAGTGCCATGGTTACCCGGTCAAGGTCCGGGCTTTTGATTCTCCATACCGCATCAATCATGTTCGTGGATATCGACCTGCCTCCCGGTGGCCCGGATTTGCTGCCAGGTGCTATGAAACACCCGCCGGCTTTCGCCTGTTGGTGACCCATAAACCCTATGACCCAAAAGACTCCGAAAGCACAAATTTACTGGAATCCTTCGGGATCGATCCCCTGTTTACGCGCCTGTGCGACAAACAGGCCTGTTACCGTGCGCGACTCACAGCCAAGCCGTGACGCCTGGGAATCCCGGCAGCACCTGCCTGTTGGCCGCTCCCTGATGAGTTCGTCACGAGATATGCCGAATGGATTCAATCCTATTCAGCAGCCTGCAGCGGAACAGCGGCTTGCCTCTGCCTCCACACGATAGGCAGGGGTACTGAGGTTTGTGATGAAGCGCGTCCAATCATCGAACTCCATGACCGATTGCCATGCACGGGCGGCAAGCTTGCCTGACAAGGGTAACCTTGCAAACCGTGCTGCCCTCCTCTATTTAACCTCCAGCGACCTGATGAACATCAGCAACGATTCAATATCCTGCTCGCCGAGAATTCCCCGGTAACTCGGCATCCCGACATCCTTCGGGTCGTAGCCCTTGATGATCTTTGCGGCTGGATTGAGAATTGCCTCACGCAGGTATACATCATCAGCAACATCGGCTTTCCCATCAATAAACTCGCGCCTGGACCCGTGCAATGACGCCCAACTCGGCCCGGCCTTGCCGTCCTGTGAGCCATCAGTGGAATGACAGGCAATGCATCCGTAAGTCATTGAGATCCGTTTCCCCCGGGTAACCGAGGCAGGTTCTGTGGACTCCTTGCGCGTGACCAGGCGTACCGCTGCCGCTGCCGCCGTGAGGTCCAGCCCGTCAAAGCCCAGCGCAGCAAGGTCAAGCTCTTCCAGAGAACCTGGAGTCAGGTAAACTGTTTGTTCTTCCGCTCTGCCGCCAACTCCAGGCCCTGTGTAACCCAGTTGCATCTGGTCAACCTTAAGCATGCCGGGAACATGGAGAAACAGGTTGTGCCGGTCACCGGACACATGGACTCCGGCAATCGCCACGGGATCCTGCCCGGCACTGCCGTCACTGCGGAAATGACCGGATCCGTAGCCGGAAGTCCTCCGGTAATTCCATCCCTGCAGATAATAACGGGAAAGCTCACCGCGCACGTCAGGATCAATCTGAGTGTTGAAGCGCAGCACAATCCCCTGTTTCCCCGCAATAACACCCCCGGGCGTGACATCAGCAACGCCCCTGTCCCGGCGCAGCCTCCCAAAACCGGCAGGCTCTTTGGCAGCAGTTCCCCAGATCTGGAATCCAACGAGATATAAATTGCCGTCCACCGGGTTGATCGCACCCTTCAGGAGGGGGAAGTCAAACACGGGGTCCAAGCGCAGCGCCGCCCCGGTGCTAAACACCTTGAGCAATCCCGGCCTAAAGTAATCAACACACACAAGCGAACCCGCCAAGCCGCCAAGCCGCTCGTCACGTATCACAACAATATCAACCGCGGACTGTGCGGCACGGTGCGGCAACCAGGTGATCGGCGCCTCAATTGTTGGCTCGTCAACCCCGTGCGGTGCGGCACGCTTAAACCCGTAATAGCCGCCCCTGCGCAGTCGTTGCACCGGGGTCGCGGGTATCCAGTGTCCCTGCTGGTCACAGGCAAACAAGTCTCCCGAATCCGAATCAATCCCAAGGAACCCGTTGCGATGTCCGCTTGAGAAAACCTCCACTCTGTCACCATCATTTGAGACAGAGAGCACCCGCCCACTGTGCCTGGAGAGGTGGTCGTTCTGCTGCCCGCCCTTGATGAGAAAAAACCCGCCATCCGGGCGCAGGGCCATGTCATGCGGAAAATCCCGGGTCTCCGCACTCTGCCAGAAGTCATGGCAGAACCATTCATGGAAATCCGCTTCGCCATCGCCATCACGATCATGCAACCGCTTTAATCCCGAGCGATCGAAGACAAAAATTTCGCCATCCCGGA
Organism: Verrucomicrobiales bacterium; assembly: GCA_046581505.1. GTDB lineage: Bacteria > Verrucomicrobiota > Verrucomicrobiia > Verrucomicrobiales > DEV007 > CACIUL01. The sequence continues at coordinate 29,507 of JAYGGE010000139.1, forward strand.
TTACAACGCTGTATGGCTCATGAAGTCCGCAGGTAAAGCGCCGCCAGGAAACCGAACCCAATGTTTTCTCCAGCCCCGAGACGATCCAGAGATCACCATCGACAGTGCTCACTGCAGCCCGGCCATCCTCAAAGAACGCTATCGAAGACGGTCGCACCGCCCGCCGCCACGGGTTGTCCAGCGGCAACGCGATGCGGTCCCTGACATACGCCGCAGAACCGCTTTGGCCAAGGGTACCTTTCACCACCAGAACATCAGGCCAGCGGCCTGCCCGTCGCTCCCTGCCGCGAGGCAACAATCCGCCCTTCCCGAATATCACAGACCCGCTACCACTGCCCGGACCAACCCTCGCAAAGGATTGCCCTGCCTTGGAGATAATCCTGACATCTCCATTGCCTGCCGGCCGCACACCTTCACCCAAGGCGATTGACACCCCCCCTTTAAGCGATGTGAACTCGAAGGTTCTCGAATACCCTCTGCCCTCAGCAAGCGGGCGGATGATCTCGCGAACTGTTCCGCCGCCCGCTCCATAAACAACAACCGACTCCTCGCCCCGCAGTTCAATCCCCCGCCACCTGCCGAACTTTTCAAAATCCACCGGTCCGCGACCCAGCTCACCCTCGTCGGGACCCCGGTCACGCGGATCTGTCGCTTGGATACCCGTGCCGCCGCTGTAAAGCCCCGGGTACATTCCTGTGGCATTTAATAACCTGCCTTTGACCCTCGGGACTGCCTTCTGTCCGGCGCCGGCTTTCTTTCTCGTGTCTTGGTAGGAGTGCTGTGCAATTGTCACCCCTTGCGGAAATTCACCGCGCCAAACCGCGGCCAAACGAACCAGATCCACATCGTACAGTGCCCAGAGCCCCTCGGACACACGCACCACCACGCCGCGTGGCACCCAGTTTGAGCGCGGCGCATCCTTCGCAGAAGCGTCAACTGTAAGCCCGAAAAACGGGAATGTCGGATCTGCAAACGGTGTATAGCGCTGCCCGGCCAGCACCGACAATGTCAGCACGGCACTCAGCACAAGGGAAAAAGTAATACGCATTGCCCGGATGCTACGCCAGACAACAATCACCCAAAAACAGTTTTTCAGGAATATTCTTGCCCTGAAACAACCATCAGGTGGACAAGCCTTACAGCCCTCTATATTCCAAGGGAACGACAGCAGCAGCAGGTGCTACATGTTTTAATACGCAGCATTGCTTTTGGCTCTGCCCCATCGACAATACCCCCCCCGCACAGTGCACACATCCCGTAACAAGCATCCCACCATGAAACCAGAAAAACGCCTTTCAATTGTAGCGATTGCCTGCCTCACTATTTGCAATATATCCACTGCGCCCTCTTCAGCAGCAGCTCCAGCGGCCCAGGGGAAAAACAAAAGTGTCAAGGACGGGCCCAATGACACCAGGCCGGTTGTAAACAATTCCAGCAAATACGAAGCTGTTGTCCGGATAGAGAATTCCTCCCTCAACCCCGATTACCGCACACCGTGGAATTCCGGCCGTGATTCAGGAGGCAACGGCACCGGTTGGCTGGTGGCTCCAAACAGGTTCCTCACCAATGCCCATGTCGTCAGCAACAGTCGTATCGTCTACATCAAGAAAGTCGGTGATGCCAAGCCCTACCGGGCAAAAATACTGCACATCGCCCACGACTGTGACCTGGCCATGCTTGAGCTTGAAGATCCGGTCGCCTTTGAAGGTGTTAAGCCGTTCGAAATCGGTGAACTCCCACAACTTGATACCAAGGTAAAGGTGATCGGCTACCCCATCGGCGGCGAACGCATCTCAATAACCTCCGGGGTTGTCTCACGCATCGATTTTCTCAGTTACTCGCACAGCGCAGTCGATCTTCACTTGACGGTACAGATTGATGCCGCAATCAACCCGGGCAACTCAGGCGGTCCGGTTCTCCAGGACGGCAGGGTGGTGGGCGTCGCCTTTCAGGGATACTCCGGCAATGTGGCGCAAAATACCGGCTACATGATTCCGCCCCCGGTTATAAGACGCTTCTTGAAGGACATCGAGGACGGCCAGTACGACCACTATGTCGACCTCACCATGAGTGAATTCACCCTTCTCAACCCTGCACAAAGGGCTGCCCTGGGCCTGCCCAATGATGGCCTGGGCATCATGGTTGCCCATGCCGAGGCTGACGGCTCGGCCGGCGGCGTGCTCAAGACAGGTGATGTGCTGATGGCCATCGACGGCCTTCCGGTAAAGTCCAACGGCCTCATTAACTACGAAGGCGAGGACGTCAACATGAATGAAATCGTCGAACGCAAGTTTGCCGGCGATGTCATCAATCTTAAAATCTGGCGTGAGCGTAAACCGATGGCGGCCAAGGTCACCCTGAAACGCTTCCTTCCCTATCTGATCAGTGCCAAGAAATATGACCAAAAGCCACGCTATGTCATGTTTGCCGGCCTGGTTTTCCAGCCGCTCGACCGTAACCTCATGACTGCACATGGCATCAAGGATTTGCAGGTGCGCTATCACTACGACTCCTATGTCTCTGACTCCATCTACAAGGAGCGCCCGGAAATCATCGTGCTTACCTCGATCCTTCCCGACTCGATCAATTCATATTTTTCATCCTATACGCAAAGCATCGTGGACATAGTCAACGGAGTAAAGATCAGGACTCTTAAAGACATCCACACAGCGCTGCAGAAAAACGACGGCGATTTCGTCACCGCCCGGCTGCTTGGCAACGGACGGCCAATCGTCATCGAACGCTCCCGTGTTCCAGCCGCACAAAAACGTATTCAGGAAAAATACAATGTGATCCGCGACCACTACCTGGAAGAACCCGTAAAAGCCGTAGAGCAGAATCCTGCCAAACTTTAACAACAACCGGCCGCTCACGCTTAAGACCTGCGCCGGATCATCCCTGATGAGAACCCTGATGAAAATCCCGATCCCCTTATTGATCCTTAGTGCCATCATGCCGGCATCGGCACTCGCGGCCCCGGCATCGGCGGAAAAATCCGTCGTTCGTGTCAACACGACGATGCAGGCCTACAACCTGATCCAGCCCTGGCAGAAAGCCGCCCCGTCCAGCCGCCTCGGACTCGGTGCCGTGCTCCCCGGCGGCAAAATTCTGGTCACCGCCCAGATGGTAACCAATGCAACTTATATCGAGCTTGAGAAAGCGGATAGCGCAGCCAAGGCCATAGCTGAAGTTGTTGCCGTTGACTACGAGGCAAACCTGGCGGTGCTCAAACCCACTGCCAATCCGGACTTCCTCTCTGACCGCATACCATTTGAACTGGAAAGCAGACTTCAGCCGGGAGACAAGGTCGAGGCATGGCAGTTCGAGAATAACGGCACGCCGGTCACCACCGAGATCAAGGTATCCAAGGCTGAAGTCGGGCGCTACTTCCTAGATTCCTCGTTCTTTCTCACTGTCCAGGCAAGCGGCACTGTCCAGTACCGTTCGGGCAGTTTCACCCTTCCCGTTGCAAAGGATAATAAATTAGCCGGCCTGCTGGTCAGTTATTCGAGCAAGGACCAGGTATCCAGTATCCTTCCCGCATCAATTATCACTCATTTCCTCAAGGACATTGAAGATGGTGATTATGCCGGCTTTCCCAACCTGGGCATCAGCTATTCACAAACACTCGACGAGCAATTCCGCAACTATCTCAAGCTCAACAGGGAAAAAGGCGGGGTATTCATCAGTAAAATTGTCGCCGGCGCTTCGGCTGCCGCAGCAGGCCTGGAAGCAGGTGACGTGATCCTGGCCATTGACGGCAAGCAAATAGACGCACGCGGGAATTACGATCACCCGGTTTGGGGGAAGCTCAGCCTCAGCCACCTGGTAAGGGGCAAGCCGTTTACCGGCGACACCCTGAAAATCGAGATCCTGCGCAACGGCAAGAAACAGCCGATCAGCCTGAAGCTCATCCGCCGCACTGCCGAGAACCGGTTGATTGATCCCTACATGTTCGACCGCGGACCGAAGTTCGCCATTGTCGGCGGCCTGGTGTTTCAGGAGCTTACCCTGCCCTTCCTCAAGCTTTTCGGAAACGACTGGAAAACCCGTGCACCAATCAAGTTGCTGATGGCAAACGCCAACCCTGAGATGCACGAGGAGCAGGGACGCCGTAAACTGGTGCTGCTCGTCCGTGCAATACCGACCTCGGCAACACTTGGATATGAAAAGCTCAGAACCCTTATTGTCACAAAATTCAACGGTAAGCCCATCAACGACATCAAAGACCTCCACGAAGCTTCCAAAACTCCGGGAGGCAATCAACACCGGATAGAATTTGAGAGTTACCCGAAGCTTATCTTTGTCGACGTTAACCTCGCCGCCCGTGTCGACGCCGCCCTCAAGCAGCGCTTTGGGACCATACGCCGGCTCGATTAGCCTCCTGGAAGCAGACCGGGACACCACCATCAGCAACGTGCAGGTTACCGCCATCTTCGACTGGGACGGGGTTATCATTGATTCCCACGACCAGCACGAGCGCAGCTGGTCAATGCTGGCCGAGGAAGAAGGAAAACTCCTGCCGGAAGGGTTTTTCAAGCAGTCTTTCGGCATGCGCAATGAAGCTATCATCCCGCAATTCTTCAGTGACTGGACGAATGCCGCCAACCCGCTCGAAATTGCCCGCCTTGCCGATCACAAGGAACATCTCTATCGCGAGCTCGTCCGTGCTGAAGGCATTGAGCCTCTCACCGGGGTCTGCCGCTTACTCTCCTCACTGCGAGATGCCGGTATCAGGTGCTCGATCGGGTCATCAACCCCGCGCGCCAACATTGACGCCATCATGACAGTCATCGGCCTCGGTGAATATTTTAATGCAATCACCGCATCAGAGGATGTCACGCAGGGCAAACCCGATCCCGAAGTCTTTCTCAAGGCTGCGGCAAAAGTCGGTGGAGTCCCGGAACATAGTGTTGTTTTTGAAGATGCCCATGTCGGCATTCAGGCCGGCTTGGCCGCGAACATGAAAGTCATCGCGGTTGCCACCACCCATCCCGCTGAGAGCCTTGACGATGCGCATCTTGTCTGTGAGAACTTGAGCAACATCACCGCCGATACCGTTCTCGGGCTGTTCCCCTGACAGGGGCAAGGGTACAGGAAAAACTGTTCACCCCTGACGTTTGCCTAAACCCAGGTTTTTCCTGCAATAGAAAATGCTCTTGGCAATCTCGCCTTTCTGGTAATCCTGAGCCGCCTTCTTCTTATCCACGCCGTCAGGGGCACTCCACGCCTTGCGCGGCTTCCCCTGCTTCGCCAGAGCAAGAAACTTGTCATATCCTTTCGGCTCACCATCCGGCCATGCTTTCCAGAACTCCTTGTCGCTAATCCTTAACTCGCGGTTAAAACCGGAAATAGTCTCGATGTTCACCGCCGTGGCAGGACAGAGCCTGGCATAAAGCTCAAAGTAGGCCTTGAGGTCGGTGCTGCCTTCGCCCATCGCCGTCCACTGCGCGGTAACGCCGTTTTTACTCTCCCAGAGGGCGGTATCGCGCAGGCTGGTGGTGATCGCGTACTTGCCGAGGTTCCTGAGATTCTCCGCCGGGTCCTCAAGTGTCCATATCGCGTTCCCGGAGTCCATGTTGGCTCCAACAAAGTCGCTGCCCGCCTCCTCAATCAATGCAACGAGCTCGGTCGAGTGCATGTCGCCGGCGTGGTTCTCCATCGCAATTTTCACCCCGTGGTCGACACAATAGCCCTTGTTTGCCTTAAGGACTGCAACGGTATCGGCAATACGCGCCTGGATACCACCCTTACTCAAGCGGTCGTTGCGGTCACCCAAAATCACCCGGAATGCCGGGGAGCCGAGCGCCTTGGCCATACGCACCCCGAGTTGCAGATGCTCAGCAGCACTGCCCCAATCTTTCTTGAAACGATTGGCCGTCGGGCAAATCGACCACGAACCAAGTAGAATCTTGACACCCTTATCAGCGGCAATCTTCGCCAAATCACCCAGATAGGCCGGATCATCAAGCCTTTCCAGGGGGCCGAAATCGGTAATGAAGAGGGTATCACATTTCAGCGCGGCCGCGTAATCAATCAACTGCGACGCTTTCCAGCCCATTGCACGCACAGCAAAATTGTCGTAACCGAGCGAAATCTTCGTCTTGATTGCCGGCTGGCGTTCAGCGGCAACCGCCAACCCGGGTAAAATACTGCCTGCCGCAACGGAGGCGGCCTGCAGGAAAGATCGACGATGCATTTTTTGAGTCATAGCCCACAGGCTACAGGACGATCACGCAAGGAGGCAAGCCCGCAGGCTATAATCCTCCACCAGGCAGACGCCTCCCCAAAGCTGCCCGGAACGGTATAATCCGGGTGAGTATCCCGCTGAACAAACTTGTAACCCGGACACCGGGCAGTTAATCTCGAGCCAAATGATTGTTCCCACTGCCTTCATGATCACCATGACGGCACTCCTCGCCAGTGCCTCTGCACAGATCATGCCGGAACTCGTCCTCAACGATGGGCGCGGGCTGCGTGCCTACACCGTGGCCTGTGATGAACTGCATTGCCGGCCTGTGATAGGAACTGACCACCCGCTCAAGATCCGGGCACTGGACAACGTGGCGGCAACCGCCAGCTATGCCGCCGAGCAGGAGGGCAGGGAAGAATCACGCTTTGACCTGGTCCTCTATGAAGCCGGTAAGCCGCGCATTGCACGTTTCCGCCGCAGTTTAAGCCGGCGCATGCTGGTGACCATGGACGGCACGGTTGCCGCGGATGCCATCGCGAGAGCGGCGCAGGCGAAAAGCTTCAAGGTTCCCGTCTTCAGCACACGCCATCTAATTCTCTCTTTCAGCAACCCCGGCGACTCATTGCGCAGGCTACACGACACCCGCAAGCTTCCCGGTATTGCAATGGCGAGACCCCTGATGGGTTACCGGAAAACAAAACGCTTCACCCCCAATGATCCCCTCTATGCCTGGAATGCTTCAAATTCAGATTACCAGTGGCATCTCAACAATACCGGGCAGAACGGCAGCATCATCGGCCATGATATCAATGTCAGCTCGGTCTGGGACAGCTACCTTGGCTCCGGGGTCACCATTGGCATCGTCGATGACGGCCTTGAAGTTGCCCACCCGGATCTCTCACCCAACGTGAATACCGCAATCGACCATGACTGGAACGACAATTCTCCCGATGACCCGACACCAACAAGAAATTCAGATGACCATGGCACCTCCTGCGCCGGTGTAGCCGCCGCACGCGGCAACAATTCAATCGGCGTGACCGGAGCGGCCCCGCAGGCAGGCCTTGTCGGCCTGCGCCTCATTGCCGGCGACACCACCGCCGTAGAAGACGCCGAGGCACTCGCATGGCAGACCGACGTGATTGATATCAGCAGCAACAGCTGGGGTGAATTCGACAGTGGTGATGATCTCTACCCGCTTGACCCGCTTGTTGCCGATGCCTTTGCGCACAGCGCCCAAAACGGTCGCGGTGGCCACGGAGTCATCTATATATGGGCTGCAGGCAATGGCCGTGAATTCAATGACTATTCAAACTACGAGGGCTACAACAACGCCCCGGAAACCATCTCGGTTGGCGCAGTAAACTACAACGGGCAGCAGACCTACTATTCGGAACCCGGGGCCAACGTGCTTGTCTGCGCTCCTTCGGATGCGGATATCGGCGAGCCTTCAATCACCACCACCACCCTCGTTGCCAACGGCAGTTATACCGATGAATTCGGCGGCACCTCCTCGGCAACACCGCTGGTCGCCGGGATTGTCGCCCTTATGCTGGAAGCCAGCCCCAACCTCGGCTGGCGTGACGTGCAGGAAATCCTGATCCGCAGCTCGGAAAAGATCAGCTTCTTAATTGATCCCGGCTGGGCAACCAACGGCGCGGGCTTCACCTTTCATCACGGATACGGCGCCGGCATGGTGGATGCCGCAGCGGCGGTGGCGATGGCAGAAAACTGGCAGAATCTTGGCCCTCAGCAGTCGACTTCCCTCTCCTCGGAGAATCTGCAAACAGCAATCCCTGACGACCAGGAATCCGGCCTGAATTTGCCCTTGGATTTTCCTGCCAGTGAATTGCGCGTCGAGCATGTTCGCCTCACTGTCGATATCGACCACAGTTATCGAGGTGACCTGGTAATCACGCTCACTTCACCGGAGGGCACAGTGAGCAGATTTTCCGAAGTCCATGATGATCCACACAACGGCATGAACTACACCTTCCTTTCCGTTCACCACTGGGGCGAAACCTCCACAGGCACCTGGACCCTCAAGGTCAGTGATGAAGCCGGAGGTGATGCCGGGCAGCTAAATACCTTCAGCCTCGAGTTGCTTGGCTCGATGCCAACCAACAGTTACGAGCAGTGGCTGGTCAGTGAGTTCAGCGCAGCACAGCTGGCAGACCCCGGGATATCTGCTGAGGGTGCTGATCCCGACGGCGACGGCAAAGCCAATCTTCTGGAATATGCAACCGGCGGCGACCCGCATGCATTTGACCGGACAGGGGATCCGGTGATGGTCAATACCGGCGGCATCCTCAGCCTGCAGTACATTGCCGACACCGCAAAAACCGACCTCACCTACCAGGTCAAGGTTTCCCCCGACCTGGTCACCTGGACCAGCGCTGCCGAGGTGGTCACTGCAATGCTTGCCTCACTTGAGACCCGCGAGGTTGCCTTCGCGACAAAAGACATTTGCTTTGCACGCCTGGAGGTCACACGGCAATCCCCGTAAAGAAGAGGCCTGAAAAGGCGCGACTCTCCTGCCCGCTCAGCTCCTGGCTCTTTGCGCCGCCGTTAAAGAAGTTCCTCCGGGAGGCCTTCGGTAAGCTTCTTGATCTCGTCGGCCTTGTCCCTGTGCGCCACCAGCAGCACGTCACCGGTCTGGACAACGATCAGGTCCTCCACGCCCAGCAGGGCAACGCGACTGCACGGATCCTCGCAATACACCACGTTGTTGGCGGAATTCATCTGCAGAATCCCGGCATTGCTGCGGTTGTCCTCACTGTCAGCTTCAAGATACCTGGCCACTGAAATCCAACTGCCTACATCATCCCATTTAAAGGTCGCCTCAATGTTCACCACCCGGCTCGCCTTTTCCATCAACGCAAAGTCGATCGATATTTTCTCCAGCTTGCAGAACTTTTCAGTCAACAGCGAAGATAAATCAGTTGCCCTCCGCACCTCCTCCACGAAATCCGCCAGTGCAGGAACATGCTTGCGAAACTCGGCAATGACTGTCTTCAAGGACCAGATAAACATTCCGGAGTTCCACAAGAAATTGCCCGCATCGAGAAATTCCTGCGCGGTTTCCGCATCCGGTTTCTCACGGAAACGAACAACTTCAAAGACCGGAACATGGCTGTCGAGCCCTTCTATTTCAGCCTTGCCGGCACGCTCAATATAGCCGTAACTCGGACAGGGCCACGTGGGCTTGATGCCGATTGTCACCACCGCATCAGTGTTCTCCGCCACTTCAAGGGCAGTAGTCAGTGTTGCGGAAAATGCGGCGTCATCCTGTACCAAATGATCAGCTGGCAACACCGCCATGCTCGCATCCGGGTCACGCGCGGCAATCCAGCCTACTGCCAACGCAATCGCCGCTGCAGTGTCGCGTTTGACAGGCTCGGTAACAATATTCTCTGTGGGCAACTGCCCGCCAATCAACTCACGCACCGCCGCCTCCTGCTCAAAGTTGGTCAATACCAGGATATTCTCTGCAGGCAGTGTTCCCTCAAGACGGGACAACGCAGCCTGCAACAGGGTCTCCTCACCGAAAAGTTTTAGCAGTTGCTTCGGTGTCGCCCTGCGTGACAACGGCCAAAACCGCTCACCCGAACCGCCGGCCAGGATTAACGCGTATCGATTGTGCATAAAACTATCTGCCGGTTACTTTATTGATCGCTAAAGCAATCACCCCCAGGCATATTCTGGAGCGAGTTTTTCCGCTTTCCCAAGCGGCATTGAATCCAGCAGAAAACGACTGCTGTAACGACCACGATTATACTCCCGGCAACATGGGTAACACGCAGAATCCCGGCTTAATTTGCGTACTCTCGGCACAATAATACCGCAATGCCGGCACTGGTAGGCAAACTTCCGCTTAACTGCCCGGCGCGTCAATGGCAGGTTGTGACACCGCTGTTCACCCGGGATGCCAAGTGCAGTGCATGCCTTTCTCCATTCCAGGCCGTGAGGCTGAATGCTCCGGCCGGCCGCACTGTAATGGGCAACAAGGTGGGCCAGTTCATGGCGGAGGGTTCGTCCCGGCTCCTCCGGAAAAAAACGATTAAGCCGCGAATTGAGGTCAATCCGGGCACTGCCGTGATGAGCCAGCCCGGCAGTGGTAACAAGGCGTGGATTCCAGTAAACCTTCAACTCCGCCGCGAGTGCGCCAAGGCCGATGGTATTAACAAGCCCCTGGCACTCTGTGGTAAGCTCACAATCAAGTCGAAGCCCCCGCTCCTGCAGTATCTGCTGCCGGGCAACAGAATCAGGTGGAGCGGTAACTTCAAACAATTCAAGGAAAGTTTCCGAATACGCGGCCTTGGCTTTCCTTCGCAACCGTGATTTTTTCCCGCGGCGCAATGGTTCAACAAGGCCGGGTAATTCAAAACTCAGCTGTCGATACTCAGGCATCATCAATGCTCACTTGCCTTCCTCCCCCGTGGTCGTGCGACGATGCCCTGACTTGTCCTTGATCTCATGGATCACCTCCGGCAATGCAACCAGCGAATCCGGCTCAATACTCCTCATTATAAAGGCATTGGCACCAATTGTGCTGCGCGCACCAATCGTTGTTTCTCCACCCAGAATGGTTGCTCCCGGGTAAATAGTCACCCAGTCCTCTACATCAGGGTGACGTTTTATGCCCTTGATGGGATGTCCCTCGTCATCCTTCGGGAAACTGCGGGCACCAAGCGTGACCCCATGGTAGAGCTTAACATGATGGCCAATCTCGCAAGTCTCACCAACAACGACCCCGGTGCCATGATCAATAAAGAAATGCGAGCCGATCTTTGCTCCCGGGTGAATATCAATTCCCGTCTTGGAATGCGCCCATTCCGTCATCATGCGGGGAATCAGCGGTACCCCGTCCTGATAAAAAACACGTGCCATGCGCTGAATGGCGATCGCCTCCAGGCAGGGATAAGCCAGAATGATTTCGTCAAAGCTTCTGGCAGCCGGGTCGCCATCATAGGCTGCCTCCACATCGGTTCGCAGAACACGCCTTATATCGGGCAGTTGCCGGAGAAATGAACAAACCAGTTCATGGGCACTCTCAACCGGAACATCGACCTCCCCGGCAACGGAACGCAGGCTGCGAACCACTTCCTTCTCAAGGGCAGTTATTACCTTTACCACCCGTGCTGCGGTTTCATGTTCCAGTTCCGCTGAAGCAATGGCTTCAGTGTCCAGGAATCCCGGGAAGGCAAGGCGCAGGAGATCCTCGCAAACAACCCCAATCGCCGGTTTAGAGGGTAGATTCGAGCAATCAATACGGTTAATCCCGCCCACTTCCTGATAGGAGCCGAGCAAATCGGTGACTATTTCACTCACTTCGCTATCCATCGAGACTCAAGGTAGGCAATGAAGCCATTGATTACCGCCTGCCAAGCAGAATTGTTAATAATTACTAATATCCAGGAAAAATTTACTGCCAAAAGGTTAATTCATCCGTTTCATTCGCTCGATCTGCCCTGCAAGTCAGTAAACCCCGCTATTGCGGGTAAATGCCGCCTCCCCCGGTGTGCCCACTTCATTGACACTGAACTCCATCCCACTTAACTGTCCTGACCTATTAATTTATGAGTATCTCCAAGCTCCTTTGCACTGCCGGAGGCATTGTTGCCACACTGCTGGCCGGTGCCTGTAAATCGAACGACCTGGCAATATCAGGCACCACGATTACAAACTCCAAATACTTCCTGCTCGACCCCGGCCAGCAACCGAATTCAGTCGATCCGATGATTCGTTTCGAGCAACGTCACCACTTACACGGTGCGATCACCCGGGAACAACGCAAGGAACGTCGGGGACATTATTACGTGTTCTGGTGGCATGACAGAGAACTCACCCCTGTGATCATGCGCCTGGAATACCGTCAGGAAAACACCGGCGTGAACACCAGGGTGCAGGAGATTGCCGTTAACGCACCGCGCCGCAGTAATAAAACCCGTTTCCAGGTTACCGGGGCGAATTATCAAACCGGGGGACGAGTAACCTCCTGGCGAATCTCTATCATACGGGACGGTAAAATCATCGCCCATGACCAGTCATATCTCTGGTGATCGCAGCAAGCCCGCCTCCTGTTCGCTCTGTCTAGAGCAAAAAATACTGCCACCAGCCACGGATTCCCCTTGCCTATCGGCATACCCGAGCGTTTCTTGTAAACACGTTTTTTATTGCTCCCGTGAACGCAATCGCGCCTATTTATGTTGGACAACTTCAGGACGGGGTTGTCTGGATTAGAGTTGAGGGAAAGGGCTCTTTCCAGAACAGCCCTGAACTAAAGGACTTCGCGGTGTGCATGATCAAGCGCGGGGCCACCAAGTTCGTCATTGACCTTGAAAACTGCCCGGTGATGGATTCAACCTTCATGGGCACACTGGTAGGAATCGTCAGGAAGCAGAACACGTCCGGTGAATCCAGTTTCGAGATCCTCAATGCCAATGCCCGCAACGTTCAGCTGATCCAGAACCTTGGCCTCGATCAGCTGCTCACGCTTGATCTCGATGGCAACGCATGGCCGGAAATCCGCCACCGGGTTTCCGGGATCATCAGCAACGGGGATCAACTTGAGCATGTCGAGCTCGCCAAGCAAAAGAACAACGAACATATTCTTGAAGCCCATCAGCAGCTCAGTGAAGCCGATGGAAACAACGTCCCGCGCTTCTACGATGTCATCGAATTCCTGAAAAAGGAACTGCAGAGCAGTCCTTCGTCATAGGCAGCGAATACCAGGCCAATAATGTTTCGACGCTTAAAATCGTCCAAAATAAGGCGAGTCCTGTCATGAATCCAGGTATCTTCGTGCTTCTGGCTTTTTCTTCAGCCTCGCTCCTTATCTTACTCTATATTCTCCGCTCTCAATCCGGCATTATCAGACAGTTGCGGCAACAGCGCGACGCCATCGAAATCGAGGAGCGCCGCATGTTTGATTTCCTGCATGGGCTTGGAGAAACTCTTATTAAGGAAGGATCTGCTGAAACTGCAGTGCTTCATCGCACCATCGTGCGCGGTGCCGCAATGGTGGTTGATACGCATGGAGCTGCCCTCTACCTGCTCGACAAAACCGGTGACCGGCTTGTTCCCCAATATCAGAGTGAAGCATGCCCGCCACTGATCCCGGTCCCCCAGCATATCGCCCAACAAGCCCGTAAGACTCCAAACACGCTGGACAGCTACCGGCGACTCACCAGCATCGGTCGTGACTGGGGGCCCTTTGGAGCGGCCCTGTCCACCGGCCACCTGCAGTACATTGATAATCTCAGCACAGAGAAAGCCTTTGAAAACGCCGACCCGAACTGCCATCAGGGGGTCTCGGTTATTGTCGCCCCACTGATATATGGCAGCAAAAAACTTGGGATTCTGGCAGTTGCCAACTCCTCCGTTGCCGACCGGTTCACAAAAAATGATTATGATGTCTTCCGCTCCGTTGCAGAGCAGTCCGCCTTTGCACTGGGTAACGCCATTATTCACCTTGAAGCTGCCGAAAAACGACGCCTCGACGAAGAACTCAATACCGCAAGCGAAGTTCAGCGTATCCTTCTCCCTGAGAAAGATCCCGAAATCCGGGGCTATCGTGTTGCAGGTCTTAATACCCCGGCAAAATTGGTCAGTGGGGACTATTTCGACTTCATTGAAATCGATACTGAACATCTGGGCGTAGTCATTGCGGATGTCTCCGGAAAAGGAGTCCCCGCATCATTAATCACCGCCATGTGCCGCAGTGTTGTCCGCACCAACGCCATCGACACCCACTCACCATCCGGTGTTCTCTCAAAGGTAAACAGTCAGCTGTTTCCGGACATACGCGAAGATATGTTTATCAGCCTCGCGTATATTATTCTGAAGGCCGGTAACCCGGAAATACAACTCGCGCGGGCGGGACATGACCCGCCAATTCACTACCGTGCAGACGAAAAAACCGTAATGCCTGTGCAGGGTCCGGGAATAGCCATAGGGATTGATTCGGGTAATGTATTTGACAAAGCACTGTGTGATCAAAAACTAAAACTTTCCCATGGTGACATTCTCCTGCTCTACACCGATGGCGTCAACGAGGCTACCGATCAACGCGGGGAGGAATTCGGCCTTGAGCGCCTTAATGCGACGTTGGTCAGTGCCGCTCCAAACGGTGCTGCCGCAGTGATCGAAAGTATTCGCAATGCAGTTGAACACTTCGCCGGTAATGTCACCCAGAATGACGATATTACCCTGGTTGCAATTGAAAAATGCTGACCGCCCGGAACTGCCGCAGCCTGTAAACCTTCCCACCGGCATCCAATAATTTTCCAAAAGCGCATTTCTTTCCGGGAAATTCTCCCGGATCAGGGTATAATGCGCGCCCAAAAACCATCGCAACCATGAATGAAGAAATTTCTAAAGACACCAATGCCGATGCCGGGATACCCATTGAGGATTCCGGTGAAAATCAAGCTGAAGCCACAGTGAGAGCTGAGCCTGAAGAATCGATAGAACCTGATGCTGCCCACTGGAAGGACGTTGCCGCCCGCAACCAGGCTGAACTCGATAACTACCGCAAGCGCATGGCACGTGAAAAGGCCGAGCAAAGTAAATGGGCCAATGCCAACCTCCTTGGTGAGTTGTTGCCGGTCATTGACAGCTTCCAGATGGGTCTCGATGCGGCCAGAGCCGATGACGAGGATTCGGTGATCACCCGGGGTATGAAAATGGTACAACGGCAACTCGATGAGTTCCTCAGCAGCCAGGGTGTAATCGAGGTGCCCGCAATCGGTGAATCCTTTAACCCGAATCAACACGAGGCAATCTCCCATGAACACCACGCCGAGATCGCGGAGGGAGTTATCATCAGCCAGATCCGCCGAGGATTCCGCCTGCATGACAGATTGCTGCGTGCTTCAAATGTCATCGTTTCCAAGGGACCCCCTGAGGCTGACGAAAACGGGCAGCCAGCAGAATAACAGGCATGATGCCGCACGCCTTGCTTTAACCTCTTCAATACTCACCCCCCAGTATATTCCTGATGTCAAAACGCGACTATTATGAGATCCTCGGGATCAGCAAAAGCGCATCGGCAGCTGAAATCAAGAAAGCCTACCGCAAGGCGGCTGTCGAACATCACCCTGACAAGAACCCCGACGACCCGCAGGCTGAAGAACGCTTTAAAGAAGTGGGTGAAGCCTATGAAATCCTCTGTAACGAGGAAAAACGTGCGGCTTACGACCGGTTCGGCCATGCGGCTTTCTCCGGAGACGGGCAACGCTCACATGATCCCTTCGACCTGTTTCGAGAGGTATTCGGAAGCGGAGGAGGAGGAGGAGGAATCTTTGAGGAACTCTTCGGTGGCGGCGGGCGGCGCCGAAGCGGCAGCGCAAGCAACCGCGGGGCTGACCTGCGCTATGACCTGGAAATCAGCCTGGAGGAGGCGGCCGGGGGAACTGAAAAACAACTCGAGCTCGAGAAAGCCGTCACCTGCAAGCAATGTGAGGGGTCTGGTTCCTCCAGCGGTTCCGGTTCCACAACATGCAGCACCTGTGGCGGGCACGGTCAGGTCATCTCCTCGCGAGGATTCTTTCAGGTGCAGCAAACCTGCCCGGATTGCCGCGGTGGCGGGCAAATTATCAAGAATCCCTGCTCTGCGTGCCGCGGTGAAGGTCGGAGCGAAGAGCTTTCACGAATCAAGCTGAAAATCCCCGCAGGTATCGCCCACGGTTCCCGTATTCGCTCCACCGGCAACGGTGAATCCGGCTGGCGTGGCGGCGGCAATGGTGATCTCTACGTTGTCGTGCACGTTAAAGAACACGATGTTTTTGACCGCGAGGATAACGACCTCTTCTGTGAAGTCCCGATCCCGTTTATCGTGGCAACGCTGGGAGGTGAACTGGAAGTGCCCACCCTGACAGGAAAATCCTCTATCAAGATACCTCCGGGGACCCAGAATGCCACCGTGTTCCGCCTGCGTGAACGCGGCATTCAATTCCTCAACTCGACCCGCAAAGGAGATCTCATGGTTCAGGTGCAAGTCGAAATACCCACCAAACTCAACAAAGCGCAGCGCGAGACGCTGCAAACTTTCGCTGATTCCATCGGGGTGAAAAACTCCCCCATGCACGAGAGCTTCTTCGAAAAAGCGAAAAGGTTCTTTACCTGAAATGCGCAATTCCAACCGTGAATATCCATCCTTTCCCACAGTCCTGCCCTTCTACCTGAGCCGGCATGCAGTAT
The DNA here is from genome assembly GCA_046581505.1 of Verrucomicrobiales bacterium. GTDB lineage: Bacteria > Verrucomicrobiota > Verrucomicrobiia > Verrucomicrobiales > DEV007 > CACIUL01. Next base: position 45,903 of record JAYGGE010000139.1, read on the forward strand.
CCGCCTGCGCTGGCTTCTTGCGCTAATGCACCGATTCTATATACCACCGGAATCCTGGACGCCGGAAAACCTGACACTTCCAGAAGCGGAGTCCCACCACTGTTTAAACGTCCTGCGCCTGAGTAAAGGGGACAGGATAACCGCCTTCAACGGCAGGGGGTCCGAGATGACGACAACAATTGCCAAGGCTGAAAAAGGCGCAGTCGGGCTCACGAACTGCCCGCCACAGAAGACACCCGAACTCTCTGCCCGCATCACCCTCTGCCAGGCAGTGCCGAAAGGGAAAAACATGGATCTTATCATTGAGAAAGCGACTGAACTCGGTGTCGCGGAAATCCACCCCCTGATCTCCGAACGAACGATCATCAGGATCAACCCTGAAGAACGAGAGAAAAAGCATGAAAAATGGCAGCGTACCGCAATCGAGGCCTGTAAACAATCCGGCCAGAACTGGCTGCCGACCGTACATGCTCCCCAGTCGCCGGAAGACTTCTTTGCCTCCGGGTTCCCTGCCTGTGACCTGCCGGTTGTCGCATCCCTGCAACCGGGATCACGCCGTCTGAAGGATATTCTATCTGAATATCGCGCTGATAATGAAGGCGCTACACCAAGTTCCGCGCTCATCCTAATCGGTCCGGAAGGTGACTACACCCCTGCCGAGATCAACCTGGCCCAGAATGCCGGATGCCTGCCAATGACGCTCGGCCCCATCGTGCTGCGTACCGAGACCGCCGCCATCTACTCACTGAGCATCATTGCCCACGAGCTGCTCTGACTCCAGCGCGGATCAAGTGACAGCCAGCCTACTTTGGCACTACCCAGATATTACGATACCTTACCGGGCTACCGTGGTTCTGGAAGAACACCGGTCCGGGCTGTGGACCTTCCCGCATCGGCGAGGCTGTGGTGGCATGATCGCAAACAGTCTTGTCATGGATCAGCACACCATTGTGTCGCACTGTCATGGTTGCATTTGCGACTTTCTTGCCATCCTCAAATTTCGCGGCGGTAAAGTCGATATCATAGGTTTGCCAGGTCAGTGGCGGAAAGCACATGTTCACGGCAGGATCCTTGGTTGAGTAAATACCGCCGCATTCGTTGTGGTTGCCCTCTAGGCCGAATGAATCAAGCACCTGCACCTCATACCGCCCGTGGGCATAAAAGCCGCTGTTGCCACGGCCCTGGCCACGCGCCTTGGGCGTGTAGGGGGTACGAAACTCGATGTGGATCTTGAAGTCACTGAAAGTCTGCTTGCTGGTGCAACCCTGCATGAGCAGGCCATCCTCGCTCATTCGGCCGCCTTTCCACAAGTCAGCACCGTGCTTCTTGCCATCAAAAAGAATCACGGCACCTTCCGGAGCCTTGGCACCAAGGGTCGGGCTCTTGCGCACCACACGCTTCAACTCTCCGGTCTCTTTACCATCATCACTTATAGTGATGACACCGTCTTTGAGAACACCCTCCGACCCATTGGCCATGGTCAAGATCGCCGCACCATCCTTTGTCTCACCTTTGCCCTTAATCCGGTTCTTCTTGTCACCATCCCAGCCGTCACCCGGAAGGCCGCCAGGGTAACTAACCGCTTCAAACTTGCCGTCCCCGAGTGCAATGACCTGGCCGCCTGCTTTCTCGCCATCCACGGTTCCGGTGTATTCCCCTTGAATGGCATAGTCAGCATCCACATTTGCGGGATCAATGTCAGTGCCCCCCTTGCCGGGGGCTGCAAACAGCGCAGGTGCGCAAAGAAATGAGGTCAGCACAAAGTTAAAAGTCTTTCTTTTCATATTTCGGGAATTTATCTTGTACCAATACTGTCGATTAAAGAAACCAAAACCTTCACTTGCAATGCAAATCCGTTATTTCCTCTGCCTTCTCATATCCAGTTCCGCGCTGATTGTAACAACTACCGCCACAGCAGGCCTCAAGTTCACCGCCGCCTATCCCAACCTGACCATCAAGAAACCGGTATGGATCACCCTGCTCCCGGGCAGCGATCATGAACTCATTGTCGCCCAGGGCGGAGTGATTCACGAGTTGCCAAAAGACCGCAAGGCCAAGTCGGCCCCGGTGTGGCTTGACCTGACGAACCGGGTAGTCATTGACAAGGACTTCGAGGA
>JAYGGE010000176.1:0-85363 GCA_046581505.1 Verrucomicrobiales bacterium
ACGAGGAGCCTTCGGCGGCATAATTTTGGGGAGATTGACCCTATGGACAAGATCAACAAAAGCTGCCGCATCATCGACATCATCGGCAAGTGGGTCATCGGTGTCAGCACGCTGGTCCTGCTTGCCGTCAGTCTTATCGCAGGGAATATCGCGTTGTTTTTCACCTTATGTATCCCTGTCGCATTGATAGCATTATAGCACCCGGCAATGCAGCGCATCTTCCGCTCAAAGATCTTTATACGCACCGCGGTGTTGTTGGTCCCGCTTGGCCTGATGACCGGCGGTTTGGTTGAACCGCGCAGTTCACTTGGACACATCGTCTTCCACAGCGGATACGCATTGCCCCCGACACGTCCTGCCTTCCTGCGTTTCTATCAATGGAGCCTCGCAGAATTTGAGGGCGGTTATTTGCCATCAAGCGTAGACGAGTTCCTCACCAATCGGCTGTGGCATTGCGAGGGGACCCGCGAGGAGACAGCCATCATTGATTTCCAGATCCGGCAGGGCTCACTGAAATGGGGGGATTCCGCTTGCCGTTCACATGAGGCTCTGCAGGAAAAAATCATCTCAAACATCATGCCTCGCCTTGATGACATGGCCGATGACCATGCGCTTTCGGCAATGGTCCTGATCGAGTCATTGCGACGCGAAGATGTGATCGGCAAGGGAGGATTCACCGGAATGTGGATCTACAACGACAACGCTGCCACCCTGAACCGCTCCGCGTTTAACAACGCCAAGGCCGGTTTTAAGAATTGGTGGAATGATGGGAACGGCTGGCCGTCCCTGAAAAACACTGACCCGCTGGCCGGAACCAACCTCACAATCGACAGCGGCCCATGAACCTTTAATCCATAATCACGCCGGTAATCTAAGAAATTATATCCCGCCAGAGAAAACAGGCTTCCTCTTTCACCCGACACCTGCGCAAGATATACCATGCACAACTTCTCCAGACGCACCTTTATCCACACCGCCGCACTAGGAAGTGGCGCCATGACCCTCACTCCGGGAACCTTTGCCGCCGGCAAGGATGACCCGGAGCGATTCCAGATCGGTATCCAGGAATACACCTTTCATCGCTGGCTCAACGGGAAAAAGCTCAAGCATCTCGACTACCCGGCACTGGCAAAGGAGAAACTCGGCATCATCCACATCGAGTACTGGAATCGTCCCTTCAACGGCAGGCACACCGACAAAGCATACGTCGGAGAACTGGTCAAGCGAAGCACCGGCGAGGGCATGAAGAACGTGCTCATCCTCGTCGACGCGAAGAACCAGCTGGATTCCCCGGATGCCGCGCAGCGGGCACGCGCAATCGATGAACACAAGGGCTGGGTCGACTGTGCCGCGCAACTCGAATGTGACGCGATCCGTGTCAATTGCCGTTCCGGGGGCGACCGTGGGATCAACCTTAATAATACCGCCAAGGGCCTGGGCCCGCTTTGTGATTACGCCAAAGGCACCAAGGTTAAAATTGTTATCGAGCCGCACGGCGGCAATTCGCAGGATCCCGACTGGCTATTGGCCGCGATGAAGAAAATCAACCACCCCGGCGCGGGCATCCTGCCCGACTTCAACAACTACGGCCGTTACGACCGCTACGAGGCCGTCACCAAGAGTCTACCATACGCGCCTGCCGTCTGCGCCAAGGCCCTGAAGTTTGATGACAAGGGCAACGAGACACGCACTGATTTCTTCAGGATGCTCAAGATTGTCTACCAGTCGGATTTCTCCGGTGTCATCTCCATCGAGTTCGAGGGTCACGGGATTGACCCGGTGGAAGGCGCCCTGAAGACCAAGGCTCTCATCGAAAAAGCACTGAAAGCGGCCGCGGCATAGGCCTTTATAAAGGGAATCTTCGCCGGGAGAGAATCGCTGATCCATGAACAGTTGCACCATGGGCACATTCCCCTGCTGGCTTCTTGTTGCCTGCCTATCATGCGCAACCCTCCAGGGATCGGGCGCACGCCGTCCCAACGTCCTCTTCATTGCCGTGGACGATCTGGCACCGGCATTACATTGCTACGGCGATCTTGTGGCGAAGACCCCGCACATTGACCGCCTGGCGGCGAGCGGAGTGCGCTTTGACCGTGCCTACAACCAGCTGCCTCTCTGCAATCCCACCAGGGCAAGCCTGATGACCGGGCTGAGGCCGGACACTATCAAGGTCTATGACCTCGATCGTCACTTCCGCGATGAATTACCAAACGTGGTGACACTCCCGCAGACTTTCATGCGCAATGGCTGGTGGGCCGGCCGCGTGGGCAAGATCTATCACTACAACGTACCTGCCTCAATCGGCACCGATGGCTTTGATGATCCTCCATCCTGGCAGAAGACGGTAAATCCAAAGGGCCGCGACAAGGCCGACGAGCACCTCATCTTCAATGCCGAGCCGCATCGCAAGATCAGCGGTGCGCTCAGTTGGCTGGCAGCCGAAGGCGGGGACGAGGAACAAACCGATGGAATGATTGTCACCGAATCCATTAAGCTCATGGAGGAACTTAAGAGAAAAGGAAAGCCATTCTTCCTCGCCACCGGGTTTTTCCGGCCACACACCCCCTACGTTGCCCCGAAAAAATATTTTGAGATGTACCCGCTCTCCGGGATGCGGTTGCCATACGCACCGAAGGACGACCGTTCCGATATCCCCACCGCAGCCTTCGCACACAACTGCCCGGTACCCCATTACGGGCTTGATCAACTGACCCTGCGCAGGGCACTGCAGGCGTATTACGCAACAATCTCCTTCGTGGACGCGCAGGTAGGCCGGCTGATGGCCGCACTGGAGCAACTGGAGCTGGTTAAAAACACCATCGTCGTGCTGTGGAGTGACCACGGTTATCACCTGGGAGAGCACAACGGGATCTGGCAGAAGCGCACGCTCTTTGAGCAATGCGCACGCACACCGCTTATCATTCGTGCCCCGGGCGCCAGGGGCAACGGAACCGCATGCATGCGCATCGTGGAGTTCGTGGACATATACCCAACCCTCACGGATCTCGCCGGGCTGACCCCTCCGAAAAACCTGGCAGGCCGCAGTTTGCAGCCTTTACTGGACAACCCACTGGCCAAATGGAACAGCACTGCCATCACACAGGTGCTGCGCCCGGCGGATAAACGCCTGGCTCAACCGGTGATGGGTCGCAGCATTCGCACCGAGCGCTGGCGCTATAGTGACTGGGCCGAAGGAAAAGCCGGGGTGGAGCTTTACGATCATGCAGGCGACCCGATGGAATTCCACAATCTGGCACTCAATCCGGATCCTCAATCCAGGGAAGTCATGAAAAAACTGCGCGCAATGCTCAAAAAGAAGGCCAGCGGCAGGATACCAATCACCCCATTCAACCCGAAGCGACTCTGAAGTCACTCAACTGCATACTGGCAAGCATCATTCACCGCAATGAGGCGGAAACTGCAATTCTTTACGCCGCTTAAACACCCTTTTCCCGAGGATCCGGCGGAAGTCGGTGTCGTCTCCGGCGGCGATCACTGCACTTGAAAGGGCGACGCGGCATGACCAAATCCATCATACAAATAATCAATAACAGTCAACGCTCAATGCTAGCCGCTCCGTTCCCCGGCAGCACGCTCCCCTTGAGGTTCAGGGTTCCTGACCCGTCGGGCAAATGACCACCTCACGCACACAAACCTCCTGGGGCATCTGGTAGGAAAAAAGCACCGTTTGCGCAATGGATTTCGGATCCAGGGCACCGCCAATCTGTTCCGCATAATCAAGCCAGCCCTGCCTCGCGCTTTCCTCACAGCCGTGATCGAGCAATTCCGTGTAGACCATCCCGGGCGCGATGGTTAGCAGTCGCACATTGCTGCCGGCAACCTCTTCGCGGATGTTCTCGGTAATCGCGTGCACTGCAAACTTGGTCCCGCAATACACGGCATGGCCTGAGAATGTCTTCCGGCCGGCAATCGAACCCATGTTAATGATGGTACCAGTCTTGCGCTCCACCATGTCATTGAGAACCAGATGGATGCCATTGAGCACGCCGCGGATATTGACATCAAGCATGCGCTGCCAGTCATCCGGATCCTGTTCGGAAGGGTTGCCGTTAATCATCACCCCGGCATTGTTGACCATGCAATCGACCTTGCCGTATTGCTCTTCAGCCTCGGCGATTGCCGCGCGCATGCCGTCAAGGTCAAGCACATCAACTTCCCTGCAGATAGCATCCGGAAGTTGCAGCGCCTCCATCAGGTTCAAGCGACGGGCAAGCAGCAGCAACGGGTAACCGGCATCAGCAAAGGCCTTTGCCGTTGCCTCACCAATCCCGGAACTGGCCCCGGTTATTACGACTAGTTTCCTGGTGTCCATATGCAGAGGATTAGACAACATCACCATCAACGGGCAACCCAATTCAGCAAAGAAAAAGCGGTTTCATGAAAATTCGCGACGATCACCTGCCGCACTCGCCGAATCGACTGGCCCTCTGCTGTTTACCGTGTTTTTATCAATTTTCACCGTGAATAACAGTGATCATAGACAATCCCCACTCAACCAGCAGCCTGCTTTGTCCCTCCCCGCATATGAAGCCATTCCGCCCGCTAGGGAACATGCAGCGCCCGTCGCGCCTCTCCCTCACCCTCTCCCCCCGCGTTTGCTGCAGCATCCGCCGCCTGGGCAGCCACCTTCTCCCTGTAACCGGGAAGATAGTATGCATTGCGATTGATCCTGAACGACCAAGTTACAAATTGCGTCTTCTTTTCCCCTGCCCTCCGCAATGAAAGGCTGACCAGACATTCCCTTGTCCGCAATGCTCGGGTAACATCCCACAAAACCACGCCCCGCTTCGGGTAATAGTTCACCGGGACACTGCCGAACCCGCTAACCTTCATCATCAGGGAATCAGGATCGATCTCTCCTAATTGAGAAATGTCAGCCCAAATCGTCGGCATGCGATCTACAATTTCCGACTTGTTCTCCGGCCACACCTTGACCCGGCTCCGCGGCTTTTCGCCCTGCCCCTTATTGACCGGGTTGAGAAGGTTTGCACCCTCGGCAATGCCACTGATGCCATTGAAACTGGTAGCCGCCCGCCAATTCAAATCATTATTGCCGTGAATGATATATCTTGGAAGTTCCATCAGGCTCATCCCGTAACCGGCTTTGGCTCCATTGACAGTCACTGCGGAAGTGTAACCTGACTCAGCCACCTTGCGGGCAAGTTCCTTGCTGTATTCTCCATAGGGATAAGCAAAACTTCTCACCTTAACCCCAAACCGGGCTTCCAACTTGTCCTTGGATCCTTTCAACTCCGCCAACAACCACTCTTCATACTGCTCCTGCCTGGCGAATTTCTTGCGGGCACCAACAAGAAAGTCATGCGAAATACTGTGACTTCCGAGTTCACCTCCCGCGGCAATCAATGCCCGCACCTCATCATCAGCCAGCGTGCGCCCGCCGCCGCCAAGAAAATTCGTATAAAGATAAAATGTAAAGGGGTAGCCGAACTCCCGCAGGATCGTCAGGGCTTCGCTGAAAAGGCCACTGAACCCGTCATCAACGGTAATAATGACGCACTGCCGCGGAATCTGCTTCTTGCCACGCCGCCATGCCATGTAATCAGCAAGAGATATCACAGGAATTCCCGCCTCATGAAGCGTCCTCATCTGTTCACGGAACTTTGACACACTGATGCGCATTTCAGTCTCATTGCCCCGGGTAATGAACTGATGATACCCGAGGATGGTTACTTTTGAGGTCTTGTCGATGATTGACTCGGTTGCAGCCGATTCAATCAGCATCGGTTCAGGTGTCATATCCACCTCGACAAGGGCTTCCTCCGGCAGGGAAACCGCCGCCGTGTCCTGCTCCGGTTTGTCACAACCGCCGCCAAGCAGGCAGCCCGCAAGAACAGCCACCACGCCGATTATCCTGCCTTTACCTTGAGCACCGATCATTTCACAGTAAAGCTAGCTTAAGCGAAGCAGCCAGAGCATGCAAAGGTAAGCCCGATAAAAGCTAAGTTTTCCTAATATTCACAGCAATAGAGAGTGACAATCAATGCTTCATGCAGACAAATCGGAGCTACTCCCTCTGCCATATCTTGCAGAGGTTTAATATCCTGGCACTATTCATTGTGCCAGAATTGGTTTTGTCTTGTGCTTGCATGCCAGCTCTCCATAAGGTAAGCACCTGCTGACAATCTTTATAACCGCAATATAACTATATACCATCCATGCGTCTCAAGTCTCTGAAACTCCACGGTTTCAAATCTTTCGCCAACCGAACCGACTTTGAGTTCCATCCGGGCGTAACTGGCATAGTCGGGCCCAACGGCTGCGGCAAGTCCAATGTTGTGGACGCCGTCCGCTGGGTACTTGGTGAGACCTCTGCCAAGGCTCTCCGTGGAGGAGAAATGGCCGATGTCATCTTTAACGGCACCGACAAGAGAAAACCTGTCGGCATGGCCGAGGTCACCCTGACACTGGCCGACTGCGAGGAAACCCTGGGCATTGATTTTAACGAGGTGGCATTCACCCGGCGGGTGTTCCGCGATGGCAAATCCGAATACCGGCTAAACGGCAACATATGTCGCCTCAAGGATATCCACGAAATCCTGATGGATACCGGCATCGGCCGCACTGCCTACTCGATAATGGAACAGGGCAAGATTGACCTGCTGCTCAGTGCAAAGCCCGAAGATCGCAGAACCGTCTTTGAGGAAGCCGCCGGTATCACCAAATTCAAGAGCCAGAAAAAAGAGGCTCTGCGCAAGCTCGAATACACTGAAGCAAACCTCCTGCGCGTGGCTGACATCACCGAAGAGGTAAAGCGTCAGATTAACTCGCTTAACCGCCAGGCAAACAAAGCACGACGCTATCAGGAACTGCTTGCCGATGTCAGGATACTCGATGTCCACCACAGTCATCGCCAGTTCATCGAACTCGACGGCGAGAAAAGCGAACTCAGCAACTCCATACAGTCACTTGCCGCAACAATAGCCGACTCACAGTCGCAAACTGTAGAAAAAGAAAAAGCCATTATCGAGACCCGTGATGCACTCGCTACCCTGGAAGCAGAGATTGCCTCAAGGCGGGAGGAACTTATTGAAGCACAAAATCGAATCAGTGCAGCGAAAAACCGGATCGGGTTCAATAAAGAAAGGCAACTCGAACTCAGCGAACTCATTGACCAGAATTCCGAAGACATCGCCAAAACCCGCTCCACTCTCGGCAAGGAAGAATCAGAACTTGAGGCAACAGCAGGTGCCTTGCAAAGGGTCACCGACAACCTCGGCCGCCAGACACGGCAGTTTGAAGAACAGCAGCAAATCAGCGCAGGGTTACAATCCAAACGTTCCGAACATGAGATCCAATTAAAGGAACTCGCACAAAAAATAACTGACATTGAAGCAAATACAGCGGAAATCCGGGCGGAACTAGGATCCTACTCCACCCAAAGCGAAAGTGACAGAGAACGTGACGGACACCTCAGTGGTGAAATCACGAGCCTTGAAAAAGAACACGCTGAGCGCCTCGCGGAATTCACAACCCTCGGCGATGAATTTAACCTTGCCGAGAAGTCACTTAATGACAATGAGTCCAGCCTCAAGCTGGTAGAAAAGGATTATCAGCAAACATGTCATGACCGCACCCGTTGCGCGAAAGACCTTGCTGAGTTACACCGTGAACTGGCGGAAAAGGAATCGCGTCTGGAAGTTCTCAAAGCCCTCGTCGCCGAGGGTGAAGGCCTGGAATCAGGCACTCAGGCAGTGCTCAGCGGACTGAATGAGGATGGGATTCACAAATCCAGCATTCGTGGACTCTTAAGTTCATTCATCGAGGTCCCCGGCGATTTCATCCCGGCCCTCGAAGCCGCGCTCGGCTCTTACCTGCAAACTATCCTCGTCACTGACTCAGAAACAGCCGAGCTGGCAATTAACATCCTTGCCCAAGGCCGGATGGGACGCGCAAGCATCGTCCCGGAAAATTTTGTGGCAATCAGCTCGGACCGGCAAATGATGACCCTTCCTGACGGAGTTGAAGCATGGGCGCTGGATAAAATAAAAGCGACGGAAAACGTACGACCGCTGATAGAGCAGTTGCTTGACAAAACCCTCATCGTGCGAGACCTGCACACGGCACTTGATCTGAGAAGTGAACTTCCCGGCTACAGTTTTGCCACACTTGACGGCGCATTCTTAAGTGCAGACGGCATCATGCACGGCGGAGCCGGAGAAACCGGCGAAGCAGGTTCGCTGCTTGCACGGCTTAATGAAATCAAGTTACTGGAAAGCCAAACGTCATCACTCAATGACCGGCTTGGCGAATGCCAGCTGGAACTCGAGAAAACCGATCAACACACCGCTGCATTATCACGTCACCTGGATGAATACCGTGAAAAACTGCAGTCCTCAAGAATAACACATTCAACATTGGAGGGTAAATGCTCACTCCTCGAGCGTGAAAGAGAAGGACTGGATTCCAAACTCAAGAATACACGATGGGAACAGGGTGAATTGCAGCGCCGTCGGGAAACCGCGGAAACCAAGCTCACAGAGCTTGATGCGCAACAACGGAAACTTACTGAAGAACTGCAACTCTACATCCATCGCCGGTGCGAACTCGAGGCGGAATTAAATGAAGTCAGCCATCAGGAAACACAATCTGCGGAACTGCTCGCGGAACTGCGCACCACAATGGCGGTGGAAGAGCAATCGCAACAGGCTCTTCAGGAACAAAAGGCTCCTATAACAACCCGCATGGGCGAGCTCGAGTCAATAATCGCACGTCGCAACGCTGAAGTTTCCAAATATCGGGAACGTATCACAACCGCAAACTCGGAAAGCACCTCCCTGAGCGGCGAAATCCAAACCCTGACCGATCGTGCTGAAAAACTGGACACAACCCTGGGAGATGTCACTGAACAGCGCCTCGGGCGCCAGTCCGCAGTTAATGATGCAGAGGAGATGTTACGCAATGCCCGTCGTGAGGTAGCGGCCCTGACAGAACAACGCGGTAAGGAAGAGGTAAAGATCACCCAAATTGATCTCCGGATAGGCAACATCAACGATACAATAAGCCAGCGTTACAATATCACGCTGGAGCATTTCGAACCTGACAGTCATGCATTGCTCGCTGCAATTGCCAAACAGAAAAAAGCGCGTTCCCGCCGGGAAAAGCGTAGAAACTCAATTGCCCCGACAAGAATTCCTGGAATGCAGGAACCAGGCGGGGAAATTCCCGGCCAGGAAGAAATCAGCACAACTGATAATCCCGATACCCTTACTGAAAGTGACAAGGATTGGGAAGAGACACCCGGGATTCCCGGGGAAGATCAGCCGGACTGGAAATTTGTGGGAATTATCATTGGCGAGTTAAGGCAACGACTCGATTCAATGGGGCCGGTAAATCTTGAAGCCATCGAGGAATTTGAGGCACTGCAGGAACGTTATGATTTCCTCACCAAGGAACACGGGGACTTGATCAACTCCAAGGATCAGCTGCACAAGGTGATTAACAAGATCAACCGTGAAACACAGACTCGCTTCGCAGACACCTTTGAACAAATCAAACATAACTTCAGGGAAGTATTCAAAGAGCTCTTCGGTGAACAGGCAAAAGCCAACCTTGTCCTGCTCGACGAGACAGATCCCCTTGAATGCGGCATCGATATCATTGCCAAACCTCCCGGCAAGAAACCACAATCAATCACCCTGCTCTCCGGTGGAGAACGGGCAATGACCGCAGTGGCTCTGATATTCTCGATCTACATGGTCAAACCTTCACCATTCTGTGTCCTTGATGAACTTGATGCCTCCCTTGATGAGGTAAACATAGGACGTTTCATCAAGTTGCTCGAACGCTTTACCCAACAGAGCCAATTTGTCATTGTCACCCACAATAAAAGAACAATGAACCGCTGCGAAGTGATCTACGGAGTTACTCAGGAGGAGTTCGGTATAAGCAAGTTAATCGGCATGCAATTTGCCTCCAGTGCCGAAACCGGGAATCCTGTGAAAGTCACCTGAAATCGGCATTGCCCCGTCGCCTGGATCCGCTAGAATGCGTTAATAAAACACGCTATGGCAGATATTGTCGCCCAGAGCACGGGTGCCGGAATTGACCTCGCGGAAGCTTACCCAAATGCCTTCCGCTGGATGGTTCTAGCGCGCACCTTTGAAGATAAAATCGCCAGCGTATATCGTGCGGGAAAGATTGTTGGCGGCGTGTATGTCGGCCGCGGTCAGGAAGCCTTCAGTGCCGCGCTGGCCGTTCAACTTCAACGCGGAAAGGACATCTATGCCCCGCTGATTCGTGACATGGCAGGCCGGGTGGCATTTGGAGAGCCGGTAATCGATGCTGCCAGGACCTACCTGGGATCCGCCAAAGGATCCATGCGTGGCAGGGACGGCAACATCCATCGCGGTGCACCCCGTGAGGGGGTTCCCGCCATGATATCTCATCTCGGAGCCATGATCTCGGTTGTTGGCGGCATGCTCTTTGCCCGCCGCATGCGCGGCGAACTGGAGAACGCCGTTGGCGCGGCATGCATTGGCGATGGAGCGACATCCACAGGTTCAGTGCACGAGGCACTGAACCTGGCCGCCATTGAGAAACTGCCGCTCATTATTGCCATTGCCAACAACCAGTTCGCCTACTCGACGCCAAACAGCCGCCAGTTCGCCTGCAAGGATCTTGTTGACCGGGCCATCGGTTACGGCATTGAAGGAATCAACGTTGACGGGACAGACCTTGCTGACTGCCTGCAGGGATTCAGCAAAGCACTGTCCCGTGCAAGATCCGGCAAAGGCCCTCAACTTGTAGTCGGAAAACTGCTGCGACTTGCCGGTCACGGTGAACACGATGATGCGCCATATATCTCCGAACAACTGCGTGCATCAGAGCTCGGGCAGGATTGTCTACCCGCTGCCCGCGAACGAATGATCACCGAGAACTGGGGAAGTGAGCAAGACTGTAAGGCTCTGGAAGAAAAGGCAATTGAAGAAGTTGAAAATGCCATCCTGCAGGCAAGTGGCGAGGAATCCCCAGATGCTTACACACATGACTGGAATGCCTGCTTTAGTGAAAGATTCCGGGATACCCTGTCCGATCCGTGAGCATTACCTACCTCGAAGCAATCCGCCAGGCTCAGGCAACTGCCCTTGCCGATAATCCAAACGTATTTATCTACGGTCAGGACGTCGGAGCTTTTGGAGGTGCTTTCAAGGCAACCAAGGGCCTTTTTGAAAAATATCCTGACCGGGTCATTGATGCCCCAATCAGCGAAGACGCGATGATTGGCCTTGCAGTTGGTGCCGCAATTGAGGGAATGCGTCCGATTATTGAAATGCAATTTGCTGACTTCTCGACAGTTGGGTTCAACCAGATTGTCAACCAGGCGGCCACACATTACTGGCGAACAAACGTTCCCTGTCCAATCACAGTTCGACTTCCTGCAGGAGGAACTCCGGGAAGCGGGCCTTTCCACAGTCAGTGCATGGAGGCAATCTATGCCCACTATCCGGGAATCATTGTCATGACACCCGCCACTGTAGAGGACGCCTATTCAATGTTGCTGGAGGCAATCTTCATCGATGACCCGGTAATCTTTTGCGAGCACAAGTATCTCTACTACCATCTCAAGGCAGACAGCCTCCCAACGCAATCCCTTCCCGCAGAATCTGCTCGGATCACCCGGTCCGGGCTCCATGCCACTATCATAACCTACAGTGCAATGCTTCATGAAGCACTACTTGCTGCCGACAGCCTGCACGATGACGGTTACGCAATAGAAATCGTTGATCTGCGATGCGTGAAACCTCTCGATATCGAGACCGTACTTGGTTCAGTCGCCCGCACCGGCCGAGTGTTGGTAGTGGGAGAAGCATTTCCCTGGGGAGGCGTGACCGCCGAGGTCATTTCCCGCATCTCATCGGAAGGGTTTCATCTACTGGATGCCCCTCCAGCAAGACTCAACTCCCGTGACACACCGATCCCCTATCACCCTGATCTTTGGCGCTATCACAGACCGACGGCAAGCAGCATAAAGTCAGCCATCCAGAAACTTCTTAAAGATTAATTCCCAGACAATGCGTGTTCCGATCCTCATGCCCCAGCTTGGCGAATCAATAGCCGAGGCCACCATAACGGCACTTAACGTTCAGGAAGGTGACTCTGTTACTGCCGATCAGGAGATCATTGAAGTCGAAACTGAAAAAGCTGTTATGGGAGTTACTACCCCATGCCGGGGTTGCGTGACCGAACTCTCCGCCAAGATGAACACCAGTTACCCGGTCGGGACAATTCTCGGTTACCTCGATATTGATGAAAACGAGGCGACCCGGCTGGGAATGCTTCCACTGGAGGCGGATGCTGACTCTTCCCCGGAAACTGAAAATAAACGATCGGATCAAACAAAGCCCCCCCGGAAAAAAACTCCAGCATTACAAAGCACCTCCGATGACCCGGACAACCCGGAAGTCACACCCACCATCCGCGGCCTCCCGGTGCCCGCCCGGGCAAAGGGGGCGACCTATATTTCCCCTCGACTACGTGCACGCATGCAGGAACTCGGGCTCAATGCCGCCGATCTTTCGGGAATCGCCGGCAGTGGTGCCGCAGGACGCGTTACTGTCGAGGATTTTGAGGCCTTCATGAGCGCACTTGAAGAGAAGAAAACCACCGCTGCCTCACCAATGCGCATTGCTGTAGCAGATTCAATGCGCCGGAGCTGGACCCGCCCATTAGCCACTGTCGGCACCCCCGTATCCCTGGACAAGCTGCTCAACCACCGCAAAAGTTACAATCCAAAACCCGGGCCGACGCTCTATGCTGTGCGCGCCCTGGCTATTGCTCTTGCAGAAAATACCGCCACCGCCGGACAACTCGTAGGCAACCAGATTGTTCATCCGGAGGCAATTGATATCGGCTTCGCGGTAGAGGTTGACGACGGGGTATTAGTCCCGGTAATCCGTGATGTGGATAAAAAACCTCTCAATGATCTCATCCAGCAATATGCAAGCCTCGTGGAGGCCGCGAATAAGCGCCGTCTGCCCAATGAAGCATCAACCCCGCCGGGAATCGCAACGGTTACAAATTTCGGCAGCTTTGGTATTGTCTGGGCAACACCCATACCACTGCCTGAACAAAACCTTGTCTTGGGACTCGGTCACGGAAGACAAAAACCCCAATGGGATGATGAAAGCTCTTCGTGGATTCCTGTTGTCGAGGCCGAAATTACATTAAGCTTCGACCATCGCATTCTAGACGGTGGTGCTGCCGGAAGATTGCTATGGAGAGTGGGCGAATTGCTCCAATCACCCGAAAACCTCTAGCAAATCAACAACGGGATATAAAAACCTGTCACGTCCCTAATCAACGAGATTATCAATTCGGGATGCAACCTCAAAGTCACTCTCTGTCAGGCCACCCTTGTCGTGTGTGGTTAACAAAAGAGTCACCTTCGCGTAGCTAATGCTTATTTCAGGATGGTGCTGCGCACTCTCTGCAATCTCGGCAACAGCATTCGCGAAATCCATTCCTGACATATAATCATCGAATTCAAAAATCCGTTCAATGACATTTTTTTTATGTTCCCATTCGGGAACTTTCTTCATCCATGTCTGCACACTATCGCGCGCAAAAGTGCTTGGCATAACTTGAGTAGGGTATAAAAAGGTGGATTAGCGGGGTTTGGATCAGTAATGCAACTTTTCACAGGCATTTCTCTTTGCAAACATAAAAAGAACCCGTTATTCCTTTTCCCCCCCCACCCATTAACATACAATAAGCTACCATTCGCAACATCCAATTCAGCCATGGGCACATTATACAACAACATTGTCGAAACAATTGGCCGCACTCCTCTGGTTAAACTAAACAAGGTCACCGAGGGGGTTGATGCCACAATTGCCCTCAAATGCGAGTTCTTCAATCCTCTGGGATCGGTTAAAGACCGGATTGGAATGGCAATGATTGAAGACGCTGAAGTTCAGGGACTAATCAGCAGTGAAACAATGATTGTCGAACCCACCAGCGGTAATACAGGAATCGCACTTGCCTTCGTCTGTGCCTCTCGCGGCTACAACCTGACTCTCACTATGCCGGAGACCATGAGCCTTGAGCGTCGCACCCTGCTTGCCCTGCTTGGAGCAAAACTTATCCTTACGCCCGGTCCCAAGGGGATGAAGGGGGCAATCGAAAAAGCCCAGGAAATTGTGGCAGAGACTGATAACGCCTGGATGCCGCAGCAATTCGAGAATCCATCCAACCCGGCAATCCATCAAAAGACCACCGCGGAGGAAATCTGGGAGGATTCCAACGGCGAGGTTGATATCCTGATTTCTGCAGTGGGAACCGGTGGAACCATTTCCGGATGCTACGAGGTAATTAAACCAAGAAAACCGGACTTCCAGGCCATTGCGGTCGAACCAGCCGATTCTCCGGTAATCTCTCAAACTCTTGCCGGCGAAGAACTCACCCCGGGACCTCACAAGATCCAGGGAACCGGTGCCGGGTTTATTCCCGGCAATCTTCACCTGAAAAATCCCGAAGGAAATGAAGATCAGATTACCGAGTGCATCAAGGTTTCCAATGACGATTCCTTTACCATGGCACAACGCATCGCTGCCGAAGAAGGGATTCTCGTTGGCATAAGCACCGGTGCCAATGTCTGCGCGGCGCTTGAAGTAGCTGCCCGTCCTGAGAACAGGGATAAATTCATTGTCACAATCGCCTGTTCTACCGGTGAGCGTTACCTCAGCACCCCGCTGGCCGATGCCGCCCGTTCAGCAGTTGGTGCCTGAAGCCACCCCACCCATGCCAACTACTCGTCGGGTTCAGATATTTACCCGCTTCCGAAAAAGCACATAATGGCTAGAAAGAACGCATCTCAAAATCCCGATCTGGCTCCTGTCCTGCCGGACTCAAAGCCGGAAACCTCCGTCGAGGAGTTTCTTGAAAAACACGGTAAAAAAACCATCCTTCTGGTCAGCCTTATCATTGCTGCGATCGGTATAAGCTTTTTCCTCAACGCTAAAACCAAAGCCCGTCTCAGGGAATCGGGAGAAAAATTCGTGTCCGCACAAGAAACCGGGGAACTGGAAGCCGTAGTAGAAGATTACCCCGGTAGCCCTGCCGCAGGAAATGCACTTCTTTTTCTTGCCGATCGCCAACTTACCAACGGCAAACCGGAGGAAGCGAAGATCACTTTGACTAAATTTGTCAAAGAACACAACAGTGATCCTGTTTACTACAACGGCGTGTTCGCGCTGGCCACCGTTAACGAGAAACTCGGGAAACACGATGCTGCACGGAAAAGGTATCAGGAAATAATCGATGCCGGTGAAAAGGCAAGCACAGGAGCTGCGGCTGCTTTACGGCTGGCCGACCTCATGCAGGAAAACGGTGACCTTGAAGGTGCCCTTGCTGCCTATAAGAATATCGCTCCGGATTATCCTGGATCCGTATTTATCGAGGAAAACGGAATTGTGGACGCACGAATAGCGAGTATCAATCAGACTATTGCCCTCAGGGATAATCCCGCCCCGGCTCCTGAACCCGCACCCGCTGTCCCGGATGCTCCCAAGGAACCCGCCCCCGCTACCCCGGATGCTCCCAAGGAACCCGCACCCGCTACCCCGGATGCTCCCAAGGAACCCGCACCCGCTGCCCCGGATGCTCCCAAGGAACCCGCACCCGCTACCCCGGATCCGTAGTCAATCAAAGCAGGAACACCACTTCAATAGCCGGAATACAATCTCGCCAACCCGCAACCGGCTTCAAATCGCCCTGGCCAGAATTATATGGCTTACTGCTCAGCGTCATTGCCAAGCGGCAAGTCGGCGTTCAGTTTAATGGCATGATACGAATTGCCATTTTCCTTATCCTGATCGCGGTCAACCTCAGTAAAGCTTCACCAAATCTCGTCCTGATCGTAAGTGACGACCACCGTTACGATCTGATGGGCTTTCATCCGGAGGCTGCGGACTGGCTTGAAACTCCGAACCTGGACATGCTCGCAGATCAAGGTGCTCACCTCAAGAATGCTTTTGTCACGACCTCTCTGTGCTCACCCAGCCGGGCCTCAGTGCTAACCGGTCAATATATGCATCACCATCGCGTGGTGGACAACCAGCGTCCTGTAGCTGAAGGCACAGTCTTTTTCCCTCAATATCTCCAAAAAGCAGGTTATCACACCGCCTTCATCGGCAAATGGCATATGGGCCATGATGATGATTCTCCACGCCCCGGTTTCGACCACTGGGTCAGTTTTGCGGGCCAGGGAGAATACTTTGACCCGACTCTGAATATCAATGGCAAAAAGAAGCAGTTTAAGGGTTATATAACCGACATCCTGACCACTCAGGCAATTGAGTGGTTCCAGAAAATCCGGCCCAGGGATAAACCGTTCCTGCTCTACCTATCCTATAAGGCAGTGCATTATCCCTTCCTTCCGGCTCCACGACATCATGGCCGTTATCAGGATAAGCCAATTCCCTACCCGGAAACAATGGCCAACAGCGAAGAAAACTACGCATCACAGTCAAAATGGATTCGTGAACGCCGATACGGTATTCATGGCATTGACCATATGGAAACCGGAGCTTTCGATAAAGACCCGGTACCATCATTTGACAATCTTTACTGGCGTTTTTGCGAAACCGTCCACGGACTTGACGAAAACATCGGCCGGGTGATCAAGACCCTAGAGCCCGGGGCCGCGAACACCGTCACCCTATACATGGGAGACAACGGTTTCGCTCTCGGTGAACACGGCTTCTATGACAAGCGCGATGCCTTTGAACATTCAATCCGCATTCCTCTGCTTGCCTACGCCCCGGGCCGAATCAAGGCCGGAACAGTCATCTCACAGATGATCCAGAATATCGATATCGCACCAACCCTGCTCAACTTTGCCGGGGTGAGAGTGCCACCGAATGCACCGAAAATGGACGGCAAATCCTTCGCCGAACTGCTCCGCGGGAAAAAAGCGACTGAATGGCGCGACCACATCCTCTATGAATACCACTGGGAATGGAACTTCCCGGCGACACCCACATGCTTCGCGATTCGTACCAGGCGCTACAAGTACGTCTACTACCATGGAGTCTGGGATCGCAATGGATTCTATGATCTGGAAAGCGATCCTCATGAACGCCACAACCTGATCCGGCTGCCCGCATACCGGCAACAGATCGTTCTCCTGCGGGATCAGATGTTCAAGGAACTCGCGGCATCCGGAGGACTCGTCATGCCCGTACGCCCGCCCAAGGGGGATCAGTTCTATGACCGCAAGCTTCCCCGGTAAAATTATCCGGATATCCTCGCCTAGGATTTCTTTATCCCAGCGATCTCTTTCATTACCCGGTCGGCAATGGCTTGATAACCTTCGCGTCCCTTGATATCTAAATCCTCATCGGAAAATTCAAACATTTCGCCGCAACAAAGCGTTATTCTGGTGAAAAATCTGGGTATTTTAGCCCCCGAAGGATACGCTTCATGCGCACCGAAAATCCTCATTGGCAATACCGGCACACGCGCCTTCGCGATCACCAGTCCGACTCCGGCTTCCGCATCAAGAAGTTCGCCATTTAGAGTGCGTTGACCTTCAGGAAAAATAAGCACCGGGTTACCTTCTCGAAGTTCCTTGATAATACGCTTTAAGCTGGTGAAGTCAGGCCGGTCCTGATCAACTGGAATCGCATTCAGGCGCGGGTAAATCCAACCCGGTAACCCTTTCTTGAACAAAGATTTGCGGGCCAGGAATGTAGTCTTTTTCCCATACGCAACCCCGACAACCGGAGGATCAAAATAACTCGTGTGGTTACATGCAATAAGCACACCCCCTCTTTCCCATGAAGCCCTGATGTTACCCCTGCCCACGACACGCAGACGGAAAAATAAGCGAAATAACAACCAAGCCAGAGAAAACCCAATCCAATACCACATCACCTTTAGTTCAAGATATCAAGTCCCTGTACACGAAGCCGATCAATGACCTCAATGAGGACTTTCTCCAATGTCATTTCCGATGTGTCAATCACCACAGCATCCTCCGCGATGACCAGGGGCGATGTTGCCCTGCCACTGTCAACAGCATCACGCTCTGCGAGGTTGTCCTCAATACCCTCATCCATCCTGCGCCTGGTACGAATCTCGGCTGAAGCATCAATATAAAACTTATAGGGAGTTTCCGGGAAAACAACCGATCCGATGTCGCGTCCTTCCATCACGATGTCAGCAACGTCCAGATATTCCCTCTGCTTGGCAACGAGCACATCACGCACGTCAGGAATCTTCGAAATTGCCGACACCTCCGCGTTAACCTCACTGGACTTTAAACCACTGCCCGGATCAATTCCATCAACAGTCAAAGTGGCTTCCTCTCCCGATATTCCACAGCATATATCAAGCCCGCCAAGGTGAGCAACAACGGCCTCGGTATCCTCCGTCTGAATACTCGAGTTCAGCACGCTCCAGGTCAGAGCCCTGTACATTATTCCCGAGTTAACATGCAGGTAGCCAAGGCGGGATGACAACCTGCGTGACACGCTGCTCTTGCCTGAAGCTGCCGGACCGTCAATTGCAATGACACTGTGCTGATGATTCATCATTCCTTCTGCCATGGAAATCGGTACTATTTTTCAGGAAGCCTCTCCCGCTCTTCCTCCACTCCTGAAGAAAGCAACTTGAGATCGTTCTCAAATCCAGGATAGGAAACCGCAATGCAGCCGGCATCCTCGATTACTGTATCTCCACTGGCAAAGAGCCCGGCAATGGCAAAGGCCATCGCAATACGATGATCTCCATAACTCTCAAGACGGGCACCCTGCAACTGTTTGCCGCCCCTAATCGTCATGCCATCGTCAGCCTCCTGAATATCCGCTCCCATCACCCGCAGGTTTTCAGCAACCGCGCAAATGCGATCAGTTTCCTTTACCCGTAATTCACCTGCATCCCGAATCACCGTTGTTCCTTCGGCCAGTGCCGCTGTAACCGCTATGATCGGCAACTCATCAATCATATTGGTAACAATATCGCCGGAAATCTCAATTCCCCTGAGTTGCCCCCCGTAAACCGTAATATCCCCACAGTTCTCTCCGCTACCATCGCTTGCCACTGTATTGGTAATATGCGCGCCCATCCTGGCAAGCACATGCAATATCCCACTGCGTGTCGGGTTCAGGCCGACCCTGCTGACCTTTAGTTGAGATCCTGGAAATACAGAAGCCGCTGCCACCCAGAATGCGGCACTGGAAATGTCACCGGGGACAACAAAATCACATGGTTCAAGTTTCTGCCCGCCGGAAATTGAAATCTCCTTGCCTGTAGTATGCGTTTTTACCTGGAATAAATCCAGCATCCGCTCAGTATGATCACGGGTCTCAATCGGTTGCACAACAGTAGTGTCACCTTCTGCAAAGAGACCGGCAAGCAGCACTGCGCTTTTAACCTGGGCACTCGCGACAGGAAGCTTATAGCGGATCCCCTTTAGCTTTCCACCACTGATTGAAAGTGGAGCACACCCTTTTGCTCCCTCTGCCTTTATGACACATCCCATCTCGGTCAAGGGTTCAATCACTCTCCCCATCGGCCTTTGCGAAAGCGACTCATCGCCCGCCAAACGACTGGTGAAACTCTGTCCGGCAAGAATGCCGGACATAAGGCGCATGGTTGTTCCTGAATTTCCACAATCAATATCACCAGGAGGAACTTCAGTCACCATTCCACGACCGTGCACAAGAAGACAATCCGGCCCCAGATTCGATTCTTCAATAACATCAATACTCACTCCCAAGGACTGCATGGCGGCAACCGTGGCAAGACAGTCTTCACTCGGCAGGAACCCGTCAATGCGGCAGTCCCCGCCGGAAAGCGAGGCGAGCATGATCGCACGGTGGGAAATGCTCTTGTCACCCGGAACAGAAATTTCACCGCCAAAGCAATTTGCACGCCGGACACGAAGTTCGCTGGTTTCCCCTTGCATCAACTAACTGGTAATTTGCTCCCGCCTTCTCAGTTCTCTTTCCCGGATGACGGGGGAAGTTCAGCCCGGTGATCCCTGGAATCACTTAGGAAACGCTGTAGCCCTTCATCGTCAGGTTCCTGCAACTTTGCGAGCACTTCGCCCAGCTGATTGATGTGTTCGCGCAGTGCTCCGGACACCGCCGCCCGGTTCTCGGTCAGGATCTCAGTCCACATTGCCGGTGCTCCGGCAGCAATCCTGGTGGTATCGCGAAATCCAGGTCCGGCCAACTGAGCTGCTGCCGTATCCTCCACCATGGCAGTCTGTACAAGAGCGCAAGCACATAGGTGAGGAAGATGACTTATCTTCGCCACCAAAACATCATGATGATCGGGATCAAGTTTTATCAGTTTACAGCCCAGTCTGCTCCAGAACTCACTCACTCTCTGCTCGCCGGCAGCAGTGGAACTGGATCCCGGAGTAATCGCACAAGCTGTTCCGGAAAAAAGGTCGGCGCGGGCGTGTGCAAATCCGGTAAGCTCCGAGCCCGCCATCGGATGTGCCCCAACAAAGGCAATATCCTTTCTGGATGCCGATGCAAGTGCTGCATCTGCTGCCGCGACAACTGCGCCCTTAACACTGCAGACATCAGTTATCACCGCATCCTCGGCCAAGTGAGGCAAGGCCATATCCAGCAAACCGCCAAGGGCACCTACCGGGGTGGCAATAACAACAAGGTCAGCATCTCTGAGCACATCGGAAATATCATTGCTAACAAGGTCAGCTACATTGCCGGAACGCAACTCAGGGAGCGCCTCACTCCGACGCGCCCAGAGCCCAACCTTATCAACCACGCCACAAGCCCGTGCGGCAAGTGCAACAGAGCCACCAAGCAAACCTGGTCCTAAAACTGCTAAATGCCGCATGACCCGGCGTTTGTAATTGCCCACATTAAATCCGTTTTGGCTCAACGCCGTGGTTAAGGCACCTTGAAGATCTTCTGCGTGTAGGGGCAGCGCACCAGAGTCCCAGGCGGAAACTCGGAAACATCAACTTCCTTCCCCTTGGCAAAAGGGCTGTATACCCGTCCATATTTCCCGGGCACAGGATCCGCATAAGGCCGGTTACCGGGTTTCTTGCCCTTAGAACCTGCTGAAGAACCGGGATTCTTCGGAGGCGATCCGGGTGCTGTAACTGACCTGGCGGGAATATCCCGCCCAGATGCGGCAGAAGAAGGATCCGGCACTCCATTCGCACCTGATCCCTGCCTGGAACCCTCCCCGTATCTATTGGATCCGGGAGCCGCTTGATGCCGGTTCCGGGTTTCTTCTACACCTCCCTCAACGCCCAGGTAACCATAACGCGAAGGCGCACTATTGCGCGGCTCCTCCAAACGAAAAACCATCCGGTTCATTGGATCTGTCGTTTCGCATCCTGAAAAAAACATCCCAATAGAGGCTGTACACAGGATAACTGCGGTTGATTTCATGGTATCAAAAAGCTGTAATTGAGTCTGTAACTATAGAAGGTTTGGCCAAGTCGTAAAGGAGTGAAAGCGCAAGAAATCCTAAAGGATTATAAACTATTCATCCAGGCATCATCACGCCTGCCTCTTAAGAAAAGAACGTCAGGAAAATCCCACTCCTTTCAAAATAATTAAATCCCCGAGGCAGCATGGTAAAACAAAGACCCATTGCCCTCTTCCGGGCAGGATTATCATCTGTAAATTTCAGCGTAACTGAAACCTCTGCCTCAGATCCCACCAAACCTGGGCAACTAACGCCGTAACACCGCCCTCACCTTGTCAAATTTGCCACCGGTCCTGCGGCTAAGGGAACGCAGCATCTTCTCCTCGGATCTCTTATCACTGCCGGTAAGATAATAAATGGTATGAATTCGGGTAAGATCCGGGGTGTTTTCCTTGGCCGCCTCAATAATATCGAGCAGTTCCTTCCCGGGGATTGCCCTGCCGCCGCGGTCCGAGGCAGTGGCATTGCCATCAGACAGCATAAACGCAACCTCGGGACGAAGCTTAAAGAGTTCCTCCAGAGCATAATCATGACGGGTTCCTCCCGGGCGTCCTCCCCTTGGACGTGCGCTGTTTGCGTCGACAGTCTCCTGAATATGCTTTCTTGCCGCAATCTTGTTTACCGTGGTTGCTGGAACAAGTTTCTCCTGCCACGAACGGGCGCTTCCGGACCAGCGAATAATGCCAAAGCGCATATCAATCTCAAGAGAATCAATCAATTTGAACGCTTCCTCGCGAATGCTCTGAAAACTCTGCTCCCTTCCTTTTCTCAGCAGGCGCCCGGTAGAATAATCCAGGTCGCCGGTGCGCCCGAACATTGAGGCTGAGACGTCGATCATGATAACCACCGAGCGCGCCTGGTCTTTGATCCCGAAAAAACTTATCCCCTCTCCACTGCCGTTCCCCCCACCCGCACCATTACCAAAACCACTGCCAATACCCTCGATTCCAATCAAAGAATTCACCTGATCCGAAATCAGTTCACTCGGGTCAAGCGGCAACATTTGATCAACGGGAACCCGGGGCAAGTCAGGTAGAGAAAAATCCACTGGTCGCCGGGAAAGGATACGATCCGAGAATGCCGGTTTGGATGCAAGCGCATGATGCTTTGCCATGTTCATCTTGTGCTCTCTGCTCTGCGGGGCAATCTTGAGTATCTCGCGCACCTCAAACTCTGCCGGAGGATCTGAAAAATACCGGGCAATTACCCATATCCCGAAAATAACAAGGGCAACCACATGAACTGCAATACTCCCTATTATAATCGACACCACAAGCCCGCGCCTGCGCCTGCCGGACATCTTCTGGCTCTCCAGTGATTTGCCTTCACTGACGCTAATGACAATCTCGCTCATCAACCTTCCTCTCCTCCGGAAAACGATGAGAAAGTAACATTGGTCAGTTGCGCCCTGCCGCATACATTCAATACATCGACCACCCGCTGATGCGGCACATTCTTAGCCGGAGCGATGGTAAGCATCGCCTTGCTGCCACTCAATTCAGAGGCTTTTTTGAATCGTTCCAGAGTCGAAAACAACTCGGGCAATTCGACGCTTCCCGGGCCATCCAGTTCAAGATCATTAAGAACCACCTGTAGATCGCCACGGATAATGATCCTCTGCTCATCAGGTATATCGACAGGATCCTCCTGTGCAACTGCTCCGGGCAAACCAAACCCAAGATCGCTCTCCTGCCTGATGGGCTTGGCCGTTACCATGAAAAACACCAATAGCAAGAAAACCATGTCAATCATTGGTCCCATCGGCATGTCTACCGTCTCGTCATGTTTCCTGGTGCGGCGCATCTTCCTTATTTCCTGTATGTTCCAAATAACACCTGAAGCGCACCGGCCTCCGCTGCTAATTTCATGAATTCCTCCGTTACCTCATAAGGCGTATCTTTATCTGCCCGGTAATAAATCTTCAACGGTGGGGCGGCCTTGAAGCGAGCCATTAGATGGAGTTTCAGTTGCTCCTTGGTTGCCAGCGCATTGGCAATATAAAAGTTCCCTTCCCCGTCAACATTGATGACATCCCTGTTGCTAAGATCATCAGGAATCCTGGCAGCACTCGCAGTAGGCAGGCTGATATCAATTTTCACCTGCTCCTTGGAAAGTTTCGAAGTAACCATAAAGAAAATCAGCAACAGAAAGGTCATGTCAATCATCGGGGTGATCTGGAAACTCACCACGTCATCCTTGCTCTGCCTTCGCTGTATCATTTTCTTTATGATCCCGATCACCAACCCTCGTGACTTCCCGGTATCTATCCTTCCGGAGCACCCTCGTCAGAAAGCCTGACTTCACCCGAGAGGACATCGAGTGCAAAACCGGCACGCTTCTGAATCAGCGACATGATTCCCATCAGCCTGTTGCGGAAG
Source organism: Verrucomicrobiales bacterium (assembly GCA_046581505.1). Classification (GTDB taxonomy): domain Bacteria; phylum Verrucomicrobiota; class Verrucomicrobiia; order Verrucomicrobiales; family DEV007; genus CACIUL01. Next base: position 23,838 of record JAYGGE010000176.1, read on the forward strand.
AAAAAGTAGAAAAACATTGCCGGTATTCCTACAAAAAGACCACCGGCCGTGGTCCCCATCGCTGAGTTGATGCCGCCGGCGAGGTCCGCAGGTTCAGATTTCCCGGCACTCAGGTCACCGAAACTCTGCATCATTCCCAAAACAGTCCCGAACAAACCTATCATCGGTGCGATAGTTGCAAATACATTGAGGTAAGTAACCCATTGCATCTGCGAGGTTTCCTCATAATCAAGTTCCTCCCCCGCTGCCTGATCCATGGAATCCTTGTTCGCCCTGTCTCGCTCAAAGTTCACTTTAAGCAATGCGGCGGAAAGCACATTGGAAAAACTGTTCGTATTCTCATTGCACAGCGCATAAGCCCCGCTCACATCCCGCGACTGCATGAGCCTGATCATTGAATCATTAATCCCTTCCGGACACATTTTCTTCGCCGAAAGACGAATGAAACAATAGACGATTACCGCAATTGTAGCGATTGAGCACAATAGCAGGACATGCATTACCCATCCTCCGGACTTATAGACTGACAGGACGGTAATTTCATCGCTCTGTTGTGTGGAGGTATTTCCTGACTGATCAGTCAACTCGGCAGCCACAAAATCCGTTAACCACCACTGGGAAAACAGGAAAACAATCAATATGTAGAGAATCGGCCTCATCATGGTGAGCAGTTTATGTCGTTTTATTGGCATTTTAGTCATTTTTCAGTTGATAGCTTTCCAAGCATCGCCGCGAGCGGATATTCACTGCTCGCCTGCGGATAAAGTTTTTCAATGTCAGTCAGGCACTCAACGGCCCGCGACTCCTGCCCGATAAGCTCGTATGTCTTTGCTGCGTGCCACAATCCCCGCGCCGCCGCAACGGACTCCGTTCCATAAAAGAGAAATGGCTCAAGGAAACGATCAATCAGCTTGTTATAACGCTCCTCAACCTCCCCGCGAATAACATCATCATCAATCCACTTCGGGTTATTGGCAACCAACCCGGAAAATCGATCAAACTCAGCAAGAGTGATTACATGCCTGGCATCAAGCAATAGCCCGGGATCATCATCCTCTGCCGCAATGATCTTCGCCTCTGCAATCACCTCCTCCGCATCTCCAAGCTTGACCAAAGCATTGAGGCGTCCCCGTTTGGCCAATGACCTCCGCTTTAAATGCCAGTCTTCCTTCTCAATGATCGCATACAGGTTACGGGCCTTGACATGATCAATCCGATCACCGGCAGCCAAGAATATCCCGGCAAGTTGAATGCCTATGTCCCCGGCATTTGAATTAGGCAGTCCAAGATACCCTCGTTCACGATCCCACAGGTCAGCAAGTTCCTCCCTCGGGGCCTTTTCCCCGGCGGCAAGCAATTGTAATTCCCCTTCAATCGGACCAAAATCAATCATTCTGACCTGCTCCATCGCCAGTGTCCTCGTGCTGCTGCCGGCTCCGCCGGCCAAAGGAATACGAATCCGGAGCTGAATTTCGTTCAGTTCAAGGATTTTACCGTGCAATGCCCCGCCACGCTGAATATGCACAATGTCCTGCCCCCACGTATTGCCAATGGTCAGGAATACGGCAATCAACCTGATACTACGCATCTGTACCCTCCTCTATCTTGGCCAAATGCCTGCGTGCCTCACCATGTTCCACCATGCCACTAAGATCATCGTGTTCCAACAACGCCCGGTATACCTCAACCGCCTCCCGGGAACGGCCGAGTTCCTCGAGCAACTCGCCGCGCCTCAGGTATGACTTGGCAACCAGGCTGCGAAACTTCCCGTAGACCACATACACTCTCTCAAAATAGGCAGTCGCCTTTAACTTGTCACCCTTGGCACTGAGTATCCCTGCTGAGCGGAAAAGGGCCTCAGCTTTCGAAGAACTTGCAATCCCCTTCTCAGATAGAAGTTTATCGAGCACATCAAATGCCGCGTCATTCTCCCCGCGCCCGGAAAAAATCCCGGCAATGAGCAAATCGGCATCGGCGCGTTTCCCTGAATAGGGAGTCTCCTCTTTAATCCTGCGGAGAAACTGCAATGCCTGCCCAGGATTGTCCCTGCTCAACGCAACACGTGCACGACCGAGATACACACGATCACGCTCAACGCAACGCGGATTCCATTTCCTGAGACCGGAATAGAGATTGTCTGCCTTATCAAGGTCCCCCTTAGCCAACAGGTAATCCGCACAATCAGCTAAAATACGAGGATTGTGAATTTTCGGGTCGCAAAGCCTGGCTGCCAACGCAAATGAAAGACGGTAACTCGCCGATCCGATCGGCTCAGCACGCGCAGCGGCCCACCTGGCATGCAGTTCAAGGGTGCTCTTCTCCTGTAATTTTGCCTCCGCTACCAGCCTGCCCATCTCAAACACGTAATCTTGCCGCTTCTCCGGGGAATAAAGTTTCCGCAAGCCGTCCAATACATCAGCGATACCGAAGAGTTCATGCCGGTCGCCATGCACACGGAGAACATCCTGATAAACCCCACGTGCGGCAACCTCATCACCCTCGGCCTTGTGCGCCCACCCTATCCAGTAAACAGCCTCCGCCATCCTGCTGCTCTCGGGATAGGAGGCAATAAACCCGCTGAAGTGCGCACGCATATCGGCAAATCTCCCCTGAAGCTTCATGACTTTTCCAATCTTGAAGCGACTCTCCTCGAAGAAACGCTCTGAGGAGGGACTAATCCTCATGTAGCTTGCAACCCCGGCATCAATCTCTCCAATCGCCAACAAACTGTCCCCCAGCAATAACCGTGCCTCATCGTTATAGCCGTCCCCCTCATAAAGGTCTAAATACTCGCGCAGTTGAGCATTGGCACCAGTGTAATCCGCCATCACAAAAGTCGCGAATGCACGACGAAATACAGCATCCGGCCAATAACGCCCCTGCGGATATTCCTTGAGATACTCGCCCAAATGATTCCTGGCCCGTTCATGCTCGCCGGCAAATGAGTAACCCATTCCCTGCCAATAGAAGGCATCTTCTGCCAGGGAGTGATCGGGCAACTCACGGCGCATGTCCTCGAAGAGGGCTATCGCCTCATCGTTGCGCTCCAGTTTAAGCAGCACTATTCCCTGCATAAAAAGTGCCTTCCCCGCAACGCCTGATTGCGGAAAACGACGGTAAATACTGCGGAATCCATCGAGGGCAAGTCCATGTTTGCCCCAGTTGTGCAGCGAACGGTTGCGCAACATCAACACCTCCGGAAGCATTGCAGTCAACTCAGCGAATCTCTCCACAAACACATCCGCCGCGGCCACGGCCTTTGACCAGCGGGAGATTTCCATCCAGCACTGGATCAATGTCACGCTCGCCCCGGCTGCCACCTGACCCGGATCCACACTTTCCAGCATTTCCTCAAGGACCAGGGCCGCTTCACGATACCTTCCCAATGCCCGGAATGCATCAGCCAAGCGAAAGCGCAAGGCTGCATTAAAGTCAGGAACCTTCCTGAAGCTGTCCAGTTCAGCTGCAACCCGACGCCGCATGCCATCATACTGAAAAATGAACTCCTCCAGACCTCTCGCGCGGAGAATTTCAAGCTTCCGATCAAGGTCCGCAAGACGTTCGCTCTGATGCTCAATGAGGCGTTCACGTTTCCAGACACGCTGCAGACAGATGATTGCATTATAATACTCGCCGGAAGACAGAAACCGGGAGCCAAGCTCAAGGGTAAGGCTCTGGAAGGAAATAATCTGCGTTACCTCGGCAATATCCGTATACTGCTCCAGCACGAACTGCAACGCTAAATCCAGCTTGTCACTCTCAAGCAGTGAATACAGCAACATTACCGTTGCCCGTGCTGCAGTCTCCTTTGATTCACGACGCAGGCGCGACATCTGCCAACTGAAAAAATCTGCCGCGTCAGCATGCTCACCCATCAGAGTAGAGCACGCCCCAAAGAGAAGCAGCGCCTCATGGCACCTGGCGCGCTGATCACTGCGCAGTTTACGATCACGATAAAACTCACCGAAAGCTTCCTGAGCGCTTTGATATTCCCGGCCCTGCATAAGGCAAAGTCCCCGCCAGAATGCCAGTTCATCCCTGATCTCAGGCGATGTCTCCCGGTCAGTGAGCACATCCTCCACCAGTGGCAGTGCCGACTTGAACTTCTTGAGACGCAGTTTGGACAGGGCTCTGAGGGGCTTGATGCGGGCAATGGCCTTGGCCACCTGCGGCTCATCACGATAGGTTTCTGCAAACTCGGTAAAAAGATTATCCGCCCTGTCGTAATTCCGGGAGTCAAAGGCACTTTGCGCCTCCCCAAGCAACTCGCTCATCGTCCTGTCACCCGCAGCAACTGCCACTGCGGCATCTTGCGCCCTTGAATGCACCGTCGATATCAACAGGATAACGGCAAAAAAACACCGGAAAAATCTATTTTGCAGGGGAGAACACACTTCACCAGAGTAACCGTTGATCAGCTAAAAGGTCGATAGGAAACCCGCTCCTACAGGGGTTTTTGAACAATCGCGGTACTTGGTGCCGCCTTTCTCTTTAAAATTGATCTGTTTTTGCCTGACCCGAGAGCAATTATCTCCTACTTTCCACCACGATGAGAACCAGACCACTCCCCTTGCTTACCCTTCTCGCCAGCCTGACCTGCTTCACTGCGTCCACTTTCGGTCAACTGATCCCGCGCAAAAGCAACGAGCCGGAATACCGCGAATTTACCAACTCCAACGGTAAAGTCATTAAAGCCCTGTTGATCGACAAGACCGATGATACCCTAACTCTCAAGCTCCCAACCGGTCAAACGGCAACTCTCTCGTATGACAAGCTTAGTGAGGCTGATCAGCAATACGTCAAGAAATGGGACAAGGAAAAGGAGTTGTTTCTCAGTCAGTGCAAGACCCTCACCATTCGTGAACTTCTTGAGATTCGCGGGTATGAGAGCTTCAAGTTCACCGTCAAGCAAAACCATATATTTGTCGATGGCGAGCTCAACGGCCACAAATCCCAATTCCTGATCGACACCGGGGCACATTCAACCATCCTGCATATTGAGTCCGCCAGGGCCAAGGGCTGCAAGGTCGGTCCGATGGACCAGGTGATTAACGGCATCGGCGGCGCCGCACCGGCTGCCAACACTGAAGTGCCTGAAATCCGGCTCGGGCAGGCCTTCATTAAAGATCAGGTACTGCTTTCCGCCGACCTGTTCAAGGACATTCCCGGTGCACGCAAGGACCACGATGCAATTCTCGGTGCCGAGTTCATGAGCCGCATGCGAGCTGTCATCTCATACAAAGAAGGGCGCATCTTCTTCCGCCCCGACCTTCTGGACGATGATGCCGAGGCCAAGGCTGTAGAAGTCCCGGAATACCGCTTCTTCAAGACCAAGGACCGCAAAACCTACAAGGGTAAAGTCGCCAAGAAGAACGCCACTTCCGTGGAACTGAAGATTGAGGGCAAAACCAAGCCGCTGCTATTGCCCGTCGGCAGACTAACCGATGATGATGCCAAGTATGTCAGTGCCTGGAGCCCGCAAAGGGAAATATTCCTGCGCCAGTGCAGCGGACTCACCGTGCAGGACATCCTTGAATTGCGCAAATACCAGAGCTTCGAATACAAGCGGCGGGGCAATCACATCTTCGTCGACGGCGAACTCAACAAAAAGGAAACCCGCTTCATGATCGATACCGGGGCCGGCAGTTCCGTCCTTCATGTTGACTGGGCAAAGGAATGCGGTTGTCAGGTTGGCCCGATGGATCAAACTGTCTACGGCATCGGCGGCAAGGCCCCGGCGGCAATCACGCAGGTTCCAAGCCTAAGGCTGGGGCGTGCCCTGTTTGAGAACCGGCGCCTTCTATCTATTGATCTCTTCAAACAACTCGGCGGTAACCGCGAATATGGCGCCATCTTCGGGGCCGACTTCATGCGCGAGACTGATGCGGTCATCACCTACCGCGAAAAGAAAATATTCCTCCAGCCCGATTCCTAACAGTGAAAAAGCTGCCTTCTTGTTGAATCCAGAGACAAGGATCTTGTAATCCGCCTTACTTGAAAGCCGTTGATTTCAGGTAGGCAATCCAGTCATCCTCAAACTCCTTGACGGTCTCAAACCCGAAAATCTTTGCCAGTTCCTGGGGCACCGGAACAGCCCTGCTGGTATCAACAAGGTCCATCGCCTTGGAAAACTTGGCAAGGCGATCGGGAGTGCTCTGCATGTAACGGGCAAAGCCATACATCGAGACAGTCAATTCAGGAGTAAGTTGCATTGCGCTCTCGGTACGATAGAGCTGCGCAATACTTGGAACAACCTTGCCTTTCTTGACCAGGTCGCGCAGGGTGCGCGCCCACTTGCGTCCGTCGTCAAAACCACCCGCCTTCACCAACTCGTCAGATTCGTAGGTATTGGCATCAATCATTGATGTCACTGTCTCATCAGTAAGCTGAATCTCCTTGTAGTAACTATGCCCGGTAGTGATCGCAAAATAACCCTCTGAGCCGGCACCGCTGCCTGAACCTCCCATCTGGACGCCAAGAACGTCCCCTGCTATGCAGTGTGCCGGAAAGGGATTCCACACACCACGTTTGAAACGGCGTTTGTCGGAAGCCTTAAAGGCTCGTGCACGCATCATTACGTCGTATTTGTCAGCCAGGTCATTGCCCAGCATGAGCCCGGCACCTGAAGATGCCGGCCAGGTTTTCGCTGTATTGGAGGCATCTTGTGCTCTTCCCGTATTGGCAAGAGAGTCAATATAGTATTGTCCGAGAATCTTATAATCCTCATCCTCGCCACAGAGAAAAATCGCCATCTTCTCATCCCCCCATTTGTCAGCAAATCCGGGATGCTGGAAGTTCATCCCATACCACAGCCGCTCGGCAAGTTGTGCGGTATCCTTGCCACGCACGCTGCCGCTCGACATGACCAGAAAATGCTCGGATTCGATCATGTCAAATTGCAGGGAATAACCATCAGGGAATATAAACTTGTCGTCACGTCCATCCACGTCGATATCCCGGCGGGTGAGTGTCTTGGAATCAAACTTCATCGTCTTCTCCGGGACAGTGAGCTTGGCCTTGGGATCAACCGCAACCTCACCCGCTCCGCCATATTCCTTGATGAATTGCAGGTCCCCAATACTTAAAGTCTTGCGCGCAATGGTGACATCGCGGCCACTCTCAAGGCGCAAGCGCACATTTTCCGTGTCGGCACTGAGTAACTGTGCCTTTAGCTTTTGCCCCTTAAGGTTTGTCCAAGTGCGCATTTCCGCAGCATCTGTTGGCCCTAGGGTAAGAAAACTCAACGCCACGACAAAAAACAACGCAGCTCTGATGGGGATAAGATTTTTCATGCAAATAAGTTAAAGGCTACAAGTTCGATTTGTCCACGGAGAAACGGTCTTTACCAAGCTCATTTTCGATCCAATCGCCGCATCTCAAGTGTTCGATGCTGTCAAATCCCTCTAAACATGAGAATTCCTGTATATACTGTTCCTATGAATAGTATTAATGAGCCTCTTGCTATCGGTGTTTCATTGTCAATCTGTACAAACGAGAATGCTGGATTTCCTGAGATATGAGAACTATCCTTTCGGGATGCAAATTCCTCCCCTCAGCTTGGGAATATTGCTCATCGCAGTATTATCGGCTCACAGCCGCCCGTTCATCAATCTCGGCAATTCCGATGGACTCGCTCTCGACCAGCCTCGGGTTGCTGTCGAGTTTGCCGACAGCAACGGCGAATCACTCGGCCCTGATCTTGCCAACAGTTTCCTGCTCGATACCGGTGCTGAGCGAATCCTCGTCGCCGGAAACGCCCTGTCCGAACTCAAACTCAACGGCTACCAGACCAACGCACAGATCATTGAGCAGGGAATAAGCGGTTTCACCGCCTTCGATGTCTCCAAACCCTATCAACTGAATTTTGCCGGGACTTCAGGACAAGTGCACACTCTTGAAGAGGTCAGGGCACTGTCCAACCCCACTTCCAACTTCGGTTCATTCGGCGGTATTGTCGGCATGCCCGGGATGGCCGGCAGGGTGGTCAGCATGGACTTCACGGGATTCAGCGGCGACGACATATTCTCTGCATTTGTCGGAGTCGAGTTCCCCGTTTTACTCCCTGAGGACAGCGGACACCGCTACACAGTTCCCCTGCAATTGATCGATTTCCCCGTTACTGAACCCGATCCCCCCACCACCGCAAGTGGCATCCCCTTCATGACGGCAATCGTTCATGCCCCAACGGCAAGGCGCCGCGGACGTCTGCTCCTTGATACCGGCGGGCAGATCAGCATCCTCTCCGAGCATTTTGCATTCGCGCTGGGACTTGATAGAGACGGTGATGGAAATTTTGAGAATGAAGCGGTCAGCTTCACGGAAATCGGAGGCATCGGAGGAGCCGTTACCGTACCCATTCTCGACTTTGGGGATATTGCCGTGCCTACCGTTGAAGGCACTGATCTGATATGGAAAAACGTGCAGGGAATCGTCCTCGAAATCCATCCGTTAATTGACGGCATTTTCGGCAGCGATCTGCTTACAAGCGGTTGGCTTGAAGCATTTCTTGGCGGCGATGACGGCTACATTTGGCAGGCACACTGCGATTTCCGTGAAGCCGCGCAACATCACGGCACCCTGATCCTTGACATCAACCCAACTCTTGACATTTCCTTGCCTGGAGCACCGATCATCGACCTAGATGGGGATGCCATTGCTGACGACTGGGAATACCTGTTCTTCAACGAACTAAACGCATCTCAGGGGGACACCGATCACGATGGCCTGTCGCTATTGCTTGAACACGCACTCAATACCGATCCTACGAAACCCACCCCTGAACCCCTGGTAATCACCCGCACCGCCGAGGGTGCTGTAACCCTGACTTTTACACGCAATCGAGAACTGAAATTCACCAAGCTGGTGGTGGAATCATCACCAACACTCGGATCCGCTTCATGGCACCCGGTGCTTACTGCCCCGGTAACAGGCAGTCCTGTCGACAGCCTCACGGAAACGCTGACCCTTACCCTCCCCCCGCCGGCAGCAGATCGCTACTTTCGCCTGAGGGCAGTTGCCCTTGAATAAGGAAGATCCCCCATCGCAATACACTTAATCCTCCTGAACCTCCTTGTCCCCGGCTTCCGGTTGCCCTGCAAGACTTTCTTTCCTTGCCCCATTGCAAAAATCCAACTTTTAAAGGCGTAAGCCTCTCGGATCGAGACTGCTTACAGTCATTTTAAGGGGTGTCGTTCCATTGCGTTCCTGCAGGACATCATGAAGCGCCACCTTTAAAAAGATGTAACTTCTCCTCCCACAAGGTCACCGAAACAGTCATTTTCTGTAATGTTATATTTTCCATAAAAAATCATTCAGACAAAGGGATTTCGAGCTTTACCTGGACATTAAGAAACCTTAAATAATTCAGTGTATTATCCCTTCTCCAATGCTGGCTCCAGATAATGTCTTTAATCCGGGCAAATGCCACTGCCCCGGATGTAATGCAACGTTAACCACAGCCTCGAACACCTGCCCCTACTGTGGTTTCAACGCACACATCTGCATGGCTCGTTTTCCTTTCAAACCCCCGCCGCTCACCCGCGTGATGGATTCCGATAAAGTCATTACTACCCGTGACAAAAAACGTTTATCCAGAACAATCACCCACCTCGAAAAACGTTTTCCTCAAATCACCATATCCTTCTGCGTAGTGCTTCTGCCGGATGGTGTCGACGGGCGCCAATTCGGCTACTGGTTATTAAACCGATGCGCGCCCTCATCTGCACTTGAGGCCAAACGCCGTCTGCACCACCTGCTGATCCTTGTCGACAGGAACAATGAAACTGTTTCCGCATCCGTTGGCTACGGACTCGACTGTTTTCTCGATGATGTAACCCTTTGCAAAGCATTCCATCAAGCCAAGCATAGCTACATCCATGACGGTTATGTCGAGGGCAGCATCCAGTGGCTGAATATTATCAGGGGAAAACTGCTTGCCATTCATGAAGAGGTCACCGTGGCCTACAATCGTCGCTGCAGTATTCGGAACCACCACGCTCCGGAAAATACCTCCGCTATTAGTGAAGAATGCCGGGAGAACAAACCAACCCGGTATTCATCCCCCCCAGATAGCGCGCAATCTTCTCCCCGGCAGGAATCCCCGCCTGAATTTGTTGCAACAACCCGGCCATGAAACTGCAACACCACCGAATATACGCGCTTGTTGCCTTGATCTCTGCGGTCACACCCAAAGAGGCAAATGCTGAAACAATTGTCCTCGATTTCGAGCTAACACCGCCGGCAGGAAAATTATCTGTCACTGATATCCCGAGAAATCCAAGATCCTTTGTCATTGATGAACCGGCCAGGTTCTCTCCCGGAAAGAAGTCTGAACTTGAGCAATCCTTGGCCAAAATGCAGTCTGCCCTCACTTACGTTGTCATCAAGAAAGGTAAACTTCCTGTTCCCGCCGATCTCTATGGCAACGAACTTTTGCGCCGCTGGACCCCTGGCGGAGTACGTTTTAGCGCTCTGGTATTATGCGTGAATACCCCGCTCCCGGAAATCCTCGTGATTCTTGCCGGGCGAAACCTCAAGCAAAATACGGAAAACAATCTCTTAAAACTGGGCAACGCCGCACTGCACCTGGCCAATGGCCAAACAGATCAGCTTGAAGGCGTGAAAACAACGGCAGTAGCCCTGGCTTCCGCCCTCGATACTTTTGCAGAACTTTACCGGCAACCCGGTTCTCAACCAAACTTGACAGTCCCTGCACGCAATCTGTCGCCGCCATTTTCCCCCGCTACGTCTCAAGACCAGGCGGAAGGACAACTTTATTCCCGCAGCAATGGTCAAAAAACAACCAGCCAATGGGATTTACTTGCAGCCAGAATTGACTGGAATTTGATAATTACCATCAGTATTATTATTGGCGGTTTTATTTCCTTGGTGATTGCTCTTGTCCTTGTGCGCCGCATCTGCCGTCACCGGCCTCTGTATTTCCCAATCCCTCAATCCCGTCACCGCTTTAGTGCCCCTTATTCCGGTGGCAGCAATGCACAGATCAAATATGGCAGGTGATAAGCAATTTTCTTCTCAGTCGCCTATCATTACCAAGGCACATATCCTTGAGAGGATCGACCTGACAACCTACAGGGCAACCCTCCCTAACGGAAAGCTAATCCATATTCACACTCCAAATCATCCACCATCTCATCACACCTACCGCAACGGCGATCTGGTCATTGTCGAATTGAAGCCTTATGATTTCTCCCGTGGACGCATCAAAGCGCAGGAAGCGTCCACTTCCCACCCGACACACTGAAACAAAAACCCTTCACCCGCTATAAGTTATGAATGCAGAACAAAATATTGAAACCTCTGAGAACCCCTTCCCCGACCCGTTTGAAAAACCACAAGAAAAGCCCTCACAAACACTGGAGGCAGCAGAACGCCTAAAGCAAGCGGCAGGCAATAATGTCAGGAGACTCCGGCAAGCCGCGGAAGCCGGATTCAAAACCTTCCAGTCCTCGGCCGGAGAATCCGATAACAGTCCTTCTGAAAATACGGAAAACGCAACGTGGGATGAACTTCAGAACAAGTTCAAGGAACTTCACCGTGAAGGGGAAGAATGGGCACGGAAAAATCCCACGGCCGCGATACTAACGGCAGCAGGAGCCGGCTTCATACTGGGACTCCTCCTCAAGTCCTAGCATTGGGTTTCCATTCCCGCATCCAAACAAATTTCTGAAGATTTCCCAACTAGAAGGACAGGGAAACAAAATTGGCAGTTTAGTGAAATCAATAATCCAATCAGCATTCGAATTTGCACGTGACCGTGCCAGGTTGATTAAACTGGAAGCACATAGCGCCGGATCCAGCCTGCGGAAAATTGGTTACTTCACTCTTGCTGGAATTATTGCATTCACTTGCGGATATTCATTGCTCGTCTGGCTCGGTGTCCGGCTGGCATCCTCTCGATGGTTCAACGGGCAAATTGAACCCGCTCTTGCAATAATAAGCGGGATTCATATTTTCGCGGGAGGGCTGTGCCTGCTGGCAGCACGTGTACGCAGCCGCCGTACCCGCTTTTTCCGGAATTCTCTGGCCGAAATCACCCGTGACCGAAAATGGCTACAAGGCATCAAGGACAAACTGAAGGACAAGCCCTGATTGCGAATATTGAGCGGCAGCGCCAATTAATTACGCACGATCTCCTGCAATTCTCCCAATCCGGTGAATTCACAAAGAAGATCCGCCACTTTCTCGTTACCAACCCACTCAAGCTGACTTCAGCGGCAATTCTGGCAGGATTCAGCACAGTTGTCTTGCTGCGCCGTTCATCGAGGAAAACGAGCAGGGATGCCATGGGCAAAAAAATCATTTTCAGGCTGATAAAATGGCTAATCAATCAGATTGGAAATACCGTAGAAAATCCTGAAAAGGGTCAATCCGGGGACCTTGCTCCTTTTGAGAGGCGCTTTATTGACGCAATTTGGAGTGTCTTTAAGTAACTGGACGAATCCGGGTTCTAATGCAACAATAAGCGCCCCACCTATGGCGGAAGCTACCCTCACTGAAACTCAGCAAGTCGAGACACTCGCCCATGTCGACGAATACCTGAAATTTGGCCAACAATACGATTGTTCGGACATCCACCTTGCCACCAACTCCAAACCTTCATGGCGTCGTTACGGAACACTCCAGGCCATTTGGGAAAACAGTCAGGTGCTCACGGCTGAGGACACCGAACGGCTTGCCATGGGATTCCTTGGCGAAAAACAAAAAAATCGACTCGCGGAGAGAGGGGATGTCGACTTCGCCTACCAGAATGACTTTGGCCGTTTCCGGGCATCCGTCGTGAAACAGCGACTGGGACATGACCTTTGTTTTCGTATTATCAACACCCAGGTTCGCTCTCTCGACGACCTTGGCCTGCCGGAAACGATTAAGCCCTTAACCCAGTATCAAAACGGCATCGTGCTGGTCACCGGATCGGTCGGAAGCGGAAAATCCACAACACTCGCCGCACTTATTGATTACATTAACCAGCAACGCGATGACCATATAATAACCCTGGAAGATCCGATTGAATATATCTTTGAATCAAAGAAATGTCACGTCAATCAGCGCGAGGTACATACCCATACCGAATCCTTCGGGGCAGCACTGCGCGGTTCTTTAAGGGAGGATCCCGATGTCATCATGGTTGGAGAAATGCGTGATCTCGAGACAATTTCGCTTGCAATCACCGCTGCCGAAACCGGTCACCTTGTACTTGCCACCCTGCACACCGGGAACGCCGCACGAACACTCGATCGGGTTCTCGATGTATTCCCCAATGACCAACGGGCGCAAATCCGCATCATGGTCAGTGAATCATTGCGCGGAGTCATCTCGCAACAACTGATCCCGCGGGTAGATGGCAACGGTCGCGCACTGGCGCTTGAATTGCTGATGAACACCCCTGCAGTCGCCAACTGTATCCGGGAAGGCAAAACATTCATGTTGCCCGGCATCATGCAAACCGGCAAGGCCGTGGGAATGATCACCATGGATGATTCTCTAAAAGACCTCTACAATCGTGGACAAATCAGCCAGCAGGAGGCTTTGGCCCGCTGTTTTGACAAGACAAACATGGCGAAACACTTCGAGATGTAACTCTCCTCAGAGCCGATGGACCACCAAATTGACCGCTATTTCAAGCACCTCGTGAGCAACGGGGGATCGGACCTTCACCTCAGTCAGGGACAACCTCCAAAGATAAGAATACACGGATCAATCAGTGCAATTGAAAACGAACCTGTTCTTACCGGCGATTCACTTGGCTCAATGATGCGCGAAATCACCACTGAAAAAGCCTGGAAGATATACCAGTCCCGCGGTGATCTCGACTTCGCCTATGAAATGGACGAGGAATCACGCTTCCGTTGCAACTACCTTAAGCAAAGCCACGGCTATGCGTGTGTATTTCGCCTTATCCCAACAAAAATATCCTCCCTCGAACAACTTGGTATCCCGGAAGTCGTGAAGGAATTCGGGCATATCCGCAGCGGCCTGGTACTTGTCACCGGCCCAACCGGTTCCGGGAAGTCAACCACGCTCGCCGCACTGATTGACTACATTAACATTCATTTCTCACGGCATATCATCACCATTGAGGAACCGATCGAATTTGTCCACAACAACAAGGAAAGTATCGTTACCCAGCGTGAAGTCCCCATCCAGACACCAAGCTTCGCTGATGGCCTGCGCGCGGCACTCAGGGAAGATGCCGATATCGTTCTGGTGGGGGAAATGCGTGACCTTGAGACCATCTCACTGGCACTCACTGCAGCGGAAACCGGCCTTCTTGTATTCGGAACCCTCCACACCAACAATGCCCGGAAAACCGTGGACCGTTTAATCGATGTGTTCCCTGCCGATCAGCAAAGTCAAATCCGGACAATGCTGGCCGCTTCTCTGCGGGGGGTGGTAGCCCAGCTTCTATGTAAGCGTGTCGACAAACCAGGCCGGGTTGCCGTGAACGAGATTATGGTCTCAAACTCTGCTGTCGCGGCAATCATACGTGAAGGTGCAACTCAAAAACTCTACGATGTCATTATTGGCGGCAAAAGCGAGGGCATGCAGTTCATGGATGAGTCAATCTGGAATAATCTCAAGGACGGAATCATCAGTCCTTTTGAGGCATACATGAAAGCAATCGACAAAAAACGCTTCAAATCCTATCTGCCGGAGAATCTTCAGAATCTGGGACATTCAGGGGGCGGTGAGTTAGAGAAGGCCACAGCGGCAGGTTAACACGGCAAGCAATATGCGCTTTCCGGCGACAATGCGGGAACCCGAATCAGAGCTTGAACAGTTGCAGGAACAGCACCTCCACCGGGTGCTTAATCACGGGAGGAACACAGATGGGGGAGAATTCACTTCTCCACCGGGTTATTTCCTCAATTTTTCTTCCAATGACTATCTGGGACTCGCTAAAAGTCCTGAACTTAAATCAGCCGCAACTGCTGCCATTGAGAAATTCGGCGTTGGTTCGACGGCTTCCAGACTGCTATGCGGGGGATCCTCCGCCCATCGGGACCTGGAATCCAAAGCCGCCGAATTTTTCGGCACTGAGGCAGCATTGTACTTCGCTAACGGCTACACGGCTGCTGTTGGCACCCTTGTCGCCATAATAAAAAAAGGAGACACTGTGATTCTCGATAAGAGTTGCCACGCATGTCTGATTGATGGCGCACGACTCAGCGGAGCAACTATCCGTGTCTTTCCCCACAACAACCTGACAAAACTCGAACGACTCCTGGCAACGACTTGCAAAGAATCCACGGATGATTCCCGGGTAATTGTTATCACTGAATCCGTATTCAGCATGGATGGAGACACTTCCCCTCTCCCCGAGATCATTGATCTTAAGAACCGCTTCGGTGCCCTCCTCTTAGTCGACGAGGCTCATGCGTTTGGAGTGCTGGGCCCCTGTGGCCGCGGACTTTCACACCAAATCGGCCAATCCGACTCGGTGGATTTTCTTATGGTCACCTTCGGTAAGGCTGCCGGGGCTGCCGGCGGGGTGGTGGCGGCATCATCCAGATGGATTGATCTGATCATTAACAGGGCAAGAAGCTTTATCTACTCAACAGCTCCGCTACATGCTCAAGCCGCTGCTGCATTAGCCGGCCTGTGCATGATAGAGGGTGCCGCAGGCGAACGTCGACGCGAGATCCTAACGGGCAATGCCGCCCTGCTATGCAGGGAACTTGGAATCAAACTGCCAGCGGCAGCCATTGTTCCTCTCATACTGGGAGAAGAGACCAGCGCACTCCAGGCTTCTGCGGTACTCCAGGATGCCGGGCTCATGGTTCCGGCAATTCGTTACCCCACCGTGGCACGGGGATCGGCACGGTTAAGGATCAGTCTGTCTGCCTCACACAGTGAAGGAGATATCCACATGCTAGCGAGCAACCTTGGACGCCTGTTCAGCACAGGCAAACTTACTCTTGCGAACAACCCGTAACCCGCGCAACAGACGCCTGCACCACTGACCGATATACCTTAACCCGGTTCCCGGAAATTTCACGGCCAACCCAAAGTCAAAGCGCAAATTCCCGAAAGCGACAAGACAATTGCACAACTGCCGCGCCGTGCACTCCTTGGCAAAAAGTTCCGTGGCCCGCTGGCGACCCGCTTCACCCATCTGCTGACACAAATCCTTATCCCGTAATAAGGTCGCCATAGCACCTGCGAACGCATCGGGATCCCGCTCCTTGGTAAGCAACCCCGTGCAACCATCAACCACCATCTCGGGAACTCCTGCCAGGCGGGTTGAGACACAAGGCACACCACTTGCCATCGCCTCCATAATAACTGTTGGAAGGTTATCCTTTCCCCCCCCCTTTTCCGTTACGCAGGGCAATGCAAAAATGGTAGAACCCGCCAGTATTTCTATAATTTCAGACTGGTTGCGAGACCCGGCTAATTGCACCGTACCCTTACAACCAAGCTGCCCAATGAGTTCCTGCAGATCCCCTTTCATCGGGCCATCGCCGATAATCACGACACGGAAAGGTTGCCTGTAAATCTCCATCAGGCATGCGGAAGCCCGCACCAGGTCATCAAAACCCTTTTTCTCGATCAATCGCCCGACGCTCACAATCAATGAATCATCACTGCTCCGTTCACCGTTGCTCCCCCCGCAGAACAGCGCCATATCAATCCCATTGTAAATGCGCCTGACTTTATGCCGTCGTCGCGGGAACTTTTCACCCAGCCAGGTGGCAGTGTAGTCGCTCACTGTCACTACCAACACCGCATCCCGCATCAAATCCTCAAGCTGAACAGGAAACCCCGTCGGTTCAAAAAGGTCATTAGCATGACCTGTGAAAGAAAAACTGACTCCAAATAAATGCTTCAGCCAATAACAACAACGCGCACCGACTCCGGCAAAATGAGAATGTGCGTGGCGAACTCCCGTTTCACGCAGCTTCATACCAATGTAAATTGCCTCGTAAACCCGGTTCTTGTCACCTGATTGTCCCCAATGTCGCAGTGTCAACACAGCTTCCTTTGGCAGGTCCCCCTGTTTTTTCCATTCATCGACAAGCGCAACCAGTTCATCGCGTGGCGGCAAAATATTCACCGACTTCGCCAGTTCAGGAGGAAAATGCTCCTGCAAAGCCTCGTCATTCGTGTTCCTGATTGAAAACACCAGAGGCCTAATCCCCATACGTCTCAACTCATTGACCTCACGAACACAAAAAGTCTGTGTAAACGTTGGAAAGCGTTCAAAAACGTAAGCGAAATGGTAGCTCGGTAAACCCGGCATTAACGGGGGTTAGGCTACAATTGCCCTTCAGTCAACTGTCCACCAAAACCGGACACTAACGCTTAAGGCGAAACGGCGTGCCGCAATACATGCAATTAAACCTCCCAAAAAGCGCCACATCAAAAAACAAACTGCTTATGTAGCCAAAAGGACGGCGACGACTGGCCGTGCGGTGTTTGTGGCACTGGCTGCCGTGCATGATCTTGCCGTGACAGAGAGGGCAGGATATCGAACGTGAATGTCCCCAGCGCAACATCTGCACCCCCACAAAACCGAAAGCCATTCCAATGAAAAGCACGCCATAGGATTTGCTGATCAAAAAAGTAAGAATAAGAGCAACAATCCCGGCAAGCATCAGTATGCCTTGCAACACCCACAATATCATCCCAAGCCAAATTGACGATGCGTTGGGGAAGTGGCGGGCTGAAGCTTGGAGCGGCATAAACGGCAGGCTTAAAGTTATAAGAACAATGTAATTCTCCTTTATTTACTTCGCAAATCCTAAATAACCCAATATCCAAAATAATATGATACCTTAAATAACCAAGGGTTGCCCGGCATCAAATCGCAGTGTTTGCTTTGATTGATGCGAATTCTTATCACTGGAGCTGCCGGAAAGGTCGGGAGTGTTTTTTTAAAAAAAATTCTCAGCAGCCCAATGCTTACAGACGCCACCATCGTGGCATTGTGCCATAACCGCAGCGTTCCCCGCCACGATCGAGTCGAAGTGGTGCAGGGATCAATTGCTGAGCGCGATACAGTTGCAAGGGCAACCCAAAACATCACCCACGCAGTGCACCTTGCCACCTGCAAGGAAACTCCTGAGGATGTAATGGATGTTACCGTCAAGGGACTGTTCTGGCTTCTGGAGGAATGCCGGAAAAACCCTGCATTCAGCCAGTTTATCCTGATTGGTGGCGATGCCTCAATGGGCCACTTCTTCTACCCCCACCAGATTCCGGTGACTGAAACTCAACCGCACAGTGCCTATCCGGGTTGTTATGCCCTTTCCAAGGTAATGGAAGAGGTGATGCTCGAACAATACCGCATCCAATATGACTTTCCGGGATGTTGCCTGCGGGCACCATGGATTATGGAGAAGGACGATTTCAAGTTTAGCCTGTCCTTCGGCAAGGATGTTTTCGGCGGCCCTTGCTGGCGCGATCTGGTCGGTCCTGAAAAAGCCGATGCATACCTGGAAAGCGGTACCATACCACTGATGCTTGATCCCGATGGCCAAGCCATTAAACGCAACTTTGTGCACGTCGATGACCTGATAAGTTCAATCATTGCGGCTATTGCCCTGCCCGGACAGGCAATCGGTCAAACTTTCAACATATGCATGGACGAACCGGTGGATTACGGGAAGGCAGCCGATTACCTGAAACAATCCCGGGGAATCCCCAGTGTGCCCGTTGAAACCCCCTACCGCTCTACCTGGCTGGATAATTCCAAGGCCAAGTTCCTGCTCAACTGGCGACCCGAGATTGATCTCCAATTACTGATTGACCGCGCATGGGATTACAGCAGGCCCGTCAATCAACCCCGGAAAATATGGTATCCAGGCTAGTTATACACTTCCGATCCACCCTGATCATCCTGGGGCTCCTGTTGTGGATTATTCCGGCAACTGCAGCAGATTGGCCGCAGTTCCTGGGTGTGAAGCGTAATGGCAGTACCAGCGGGGAAAGCCTGCTCCCGGCATTTCCCGGGAGTGAACCGGAGATCATCTGGAGCCACAAACTCGGCAGCGGATTTGCCGGGCCTGTCGTGAGTGCAGGACGGGTATTCATCTTTCACCGCAAAGCAAACCAAGCAGTCCTTGAAGCTCTTTCTGCACAAAATGGCGAGGTTAACTGGACTTTCAATTATGCCACTGACTATACAGATGACTTTGGATTCGACAACGGGCCGCGCGCAGTGCCTCTGGTTCACGACAAGAAGGTATATCTGCTGGGTGCTGAAGGATTGGCCCATTGTGTCGATTCATTGACAGGGAAATGCATCTGGTCGGTTAATTTACACGAGCAATTGGAGTCCACGAAGGGCTTCTTCGGCCGTGCTTGCTCGCCACTTATTATCAAAGACACCCTTATTCTGCAGGTTGGAGGCAAGGGCGCTGGAATCGTCGGGTTAAACACGGCCACTGGAATCATCAAGTGGAAAGCGACTGATCATGAAGCTGGATACGCATCTCCCGTAACAGCAAATAATGCCGGGCAGGAAATTGCAGTTTGCTTCACTCGTAACGGCCTTGTGTGCCTCAACCCAACGAGCGGAGAAGTCCTCATTGAACATCCTCACCGCTCAACGATGCGCACCTCGGTAAACGCGGCGAGCCCGGTAATTGTCTCCCCAAACCGGATTTTTCTCTCGGCATGCTATGGGGTCGGTGCAGCCGTATGGCAACTTTCTCCCGGGGGAAAATCACTCAAGCCAATCTGGGAAAACAATCAGAAACTCGATTGCCACTATGCCACGCCGGTTAACTTTGAAGGACATTTGATCGGGTTTCACGGCCGTCAGGAAACAGGCACCGAATTGCGCTGCATCGATGCTCTCAGCGGTAAAATTGAATGGCAATCCGGTCGAATGGCGGCAGGCAGTGTCACCCTCGCCGGGCAAACCCTCGTTATATTGACTGAACGCGGGGAACTCATCCTCGCCAAGGCCAGCAACAAGTCCTTTGATCCTGCCGCACGCGGCCAGATATTGGGTGCAGACACGCGGGCAATGCCGGCGCTCAGCAATGGACGATTGTTTGCCCGTGATAAACGCCAACTGGTATGCGTTAAACTTAAGCCTTAACAACTTCACAAAAACCACCTAGAACACCATTATGATCCGCACCTATATTGCATCCATTGCGTTACTCACCGCCCACCCCGTCATTGCTCACACTGCAACCCATGACAATACGGCCGAGGAAATGGCGGATGCCGCGACAATATTTCTAGCTTCTCTCAATGATGAACAACGTTCCAAGACAACATTCACGCCTACAGACAGCCACCGAGAGGGTTGGTTCTTTATCCCCGACAAGTTCATAAAACCGGGGGGAAAACGCAAAGGCCTGAAAATTAAGGATATGACCCAGCAACAACGCCTGCTGGCCCACGCCCTGCTGTCCACCGTCATGAGCAACGAGGGATATAGGCAGGCAGTTACCATAATGACCCTGGAGGCAATTCTTCATGAGCTTGAAAACAAAAACCCGATCAGGGATCCCGAAATTTACTACGTCTCTATTTTCGGCAAGCCCGGACCCAACAATACGTGGGCATGGCGATTTGAAGGCCACCACCTCTCCATTAATGTTGCCGTGGCTGAAGGAAAAATGTTTTCCGTTACCCCCTCATTTTTCGGAACCAACCCGGCGCGCGTTAAAGACGGCACATTCGAAGGCCTAGAGGTTCTTAGCGCTGAACAAGATCTTGCACGCACCCTGGTAAAATCCTTAGATGCAGAGCAACTCAAGCTTGCCACGCTGAGTGCAAAAGCTCCTGCTGACATTATTACCAAGCAACAACCTCATGCGGACCGCAAAACCTTCCTGCCGGCTCAGGGCATCACCTTCCAAAAACTCAACGCCGCGCAGCAAACCATGTTATTAAGCCTGCTCTCACGCTATGCGGCAAAATACCGACCGGAGGTTATTGATGAAATCAACAGTCGCAAGCCTATCGATGGCGGCAAGCAACTTCACTTCGCATGGGCCGGAGGACATGAGCGTAATGATGGGCATTATTACCGCATCCAAAGCAAGGATTTCCTCTTCGAATACGACAACACCCAGAACGGAGCCAATCACGTGCACGCCGTCTGGCGTGACTTTATCGGTGACTTTGGCCGGGACCTGTTAAAGGAACACCACAAGGGAAGCCATTAAACGGCATCCTTAAACCCGGACACGGTTTCATTCAGAATTTCGAGGATCGCGGCACGTTCACCGGGAACGAAATGATCATACCGATGCACCGGAAGCCTTGGTTCAAGCACTTCATGAAGACGTCTGTAAATTGACTTCCTGAGAACCTCTGGCAGGCCAGTGAATGACTTCGAGTAAATCATGTAACTGCAGCGATAACTAAACATCCTCTCTTCCAGCTTGAAGTCTCTGAGTGAACGCCCCTTGCTGTCGGCAACCCGCCCCGCAAGGAAAGATTTCACAAAAACGCCATCTCCTGCAACACGCCCTCCTCCAATCGGGACCTCGTCTGCAAACAACAGGTGATTTACCACCTGCTCCGTCGCAATCCTTAGCGCTCTCTCGAACTGCTCCGGCTGTTCAAGGGGAACTTCCTTGCCGCTCCAGCCGGCATCGTGAATTGCCTGCCTCACGATGTAGGATGCCTCCATTAATTTAAAATGCATACTTACCTGATGATCGAGCACAAGCAGCGCTGTCACATCACTGGTGGCGATCGGATACTGCGAGGTATCGAAAAAATGTTTTAACCCAACCTGTTCCACTGCTTTATCACTGATTAACTCCACACCACGGGCACCGCGGGAAGCAATGGCATTACCCATATGTCGCAATTCCTCATGCCCGCCAGTCACATACCATCCACCCCAGCGATCGCTTAACGCAACGTTGTGGCCGACTCTCTCAAAAGAATCAACAGACTTGAGACTCCTGCCTCTGCCATCCGGGAACACCGACCTTGCCAGTAGCCCGGGAAGAAAATTCGTGGCGCTCCCGGCATGGCACTGGATACAGACCCTGTCCCGGACAAAAAGTTTTCCCTGCCTGTCATCCAGCTTGCGCTGGAAGAAAAACACCGATCCTCTCTCCGGATCCGAACTGGCAATTTCAATCCTTCCTTCAGGCATCCATCCCAGATAGGTTTCTTCATTGAAAAATATCGCACGCGGATTCCCCGGGGAAACAAGCCCGCGCTGGAGACTGGTGCGCGAAAACACCAATACTTGGGACTCGACAGGAATCTCGAGTCCCTTAAGCAGTCGCCTAACCAGCGGTAATCCCGGTTGCTCCTTGATCACCTTCTCCCCCCTCTCAATCTCTGCCAACAACCGTGTCATCGGGTCGTTCATCTGCGCCGTCCAATAATCATGTGGCGGCTGATCGAAATCATTAAAAAACTGTGCCCGGGCAAAACCGGTAAGCAACGTCAATAAACCCAGGACTAACCGCAGGGAATCCACAGTCACATTAAAGAACATTGCGGCCGCGCTGTTCACGAATTTCCTGTATCTGGTCAAGAACACTATTAATCCGGAGCACATTCGGAAAAGTGATAACCTCACGATCAGCAACCTTTGGAGTAATAATAATGTCACCAGAACCAAAACCCAATGCCATGTGCTGCATGAAATTGTCACGTTTTTTCTCCATGACAACCCCAATCGAATCGAAGTTCTTCTCACCCTCTCCTATCTCGTTAACCATCGTGATCTGTGCCGGCATAAAGTGAAAGAACCGGCGTATGTCGAAAACAAACACCACTAAAAGCCAGGGAACAAAAATCACCACTCCCATAACCCGGTAAAAACCCTGATCCGCGTGCAGGCTTAGCCCTCCAAGATACTGAAAAACCTCACTCCACCAGTTAAAGACACTGAATGTCAACCCGAGTGCCAACAGTGTCACCGCAAAAACCACCGCCCACACACCGCGAATATTCACGCTTGTAAAGAATACCACCACCGCTACCACAATAAGATGGAACAGAGCCATCTGTGCCGGGGCAAACATGATTTCCGCATTCGCAATATCAACCTTGGTGGAAATTCCCGGGACCTCGGTCAGGTCACTGATCACGAATGCCCCCACCCAGATTGGCCAATAATAAAGAATCTGGCTGTGACTGTAGAAAATGACACCATCAGGAGATGAACGACGGCGTATAGAGACATACCACAACATGCCGAACAGGGCCAATCCAGCAGCAAAGGGGGTGATCATAAAATGATCAAAGAAAGCCGAACCCACGGAAACTATCAGCAGACCGGTTGCAAAAATCCCCGCCAACAATGAACGATTCATGCCAAACTTCACCTGTTTCGCAATCACGGGATCTTTCTCTTCGGGAGTCTCTGACTGCCTGATAACGGACTCCGGCTGTATATTCTCCCCCCCTTTATCACCGGTATTCACTGTGGGAGTCAGCGGGGAACTTGCTTCTTCTTCACTCATATATATTCACATTAAAATCTGAAAAAATCACCATTGCTGTGGCAACAGGTTAACTAATTCCCGGCCAGCCTGCCACAAGTCTCACCAGTGGATGAAAAAAATGCCATCATTTCACCTTTAATCTTCTCATTATACAGCATTAAAACAGCTTTAGCGTTAAAAGTCTCAAGTCCTTTTTTTGGCATGCCACTATAATTTCAAGCTATGACTTTGTGAAAAAAATCACAAAGAACTTGCCGCCTGTGTCGGCGGCTCTAGGGTTTGCCTCAATAAGGCACAAGCTCATGGCACCCAAAACCGCTCCCGCTGCTTACGACTCCAAGATAGAGGGAAATATCATCTTCACCCGCCTGGATGCAGCGATTAACTGGATGCGCGGTAATTCTCTCTGGCCAATGCCAATGGGTCTGGCCTGTTGCGCGATTGAACTGATGGCCACCGGGGCATCTCGCTTCGACATCTCGCGTTTCGGAGCTGAGATCATGCGTTTCTCTCCACGGCAAAGCGATGTGATGATCGTGGCAGGAACTGTGACCTATAAAATGGCCTTGGCTGTAAAGCGCATTTATGACCAAATGCCCGAACCAAAATGGGTGATTGCAATGGGGGCTTGCGCTTCTTCGGGAGGAATGTACCGCAGCTACGCCGTGTTACAGGGCATTGACCGCCTGTTACCTGTTGACGTCTACGTCAGTGGATGCCCCCCGCGTCCGGAAGCACTGCTCGAGGGACTCATGCGCCTGCAGGCAAAGATTGCCGATGAGGATTCCACGCGCGCACAGAAATGCGCACTCCTTGAAGAACTCAGTTGAACTGCCAACCCGGGAATCCCACTATGAACTCCACGGAAGCCTCGAGGACACTGGAACAGGAGCTTGGAGAAGACTTCCATGGAAGCACCCTGTTTCGTGGTGAGGTATCAGTGAGAATCCCCCAGTCCCGAGTCAAGGACGCCCTGAAATTCTGTAAGGAGACACTGTATTTTGATTATCTTGTTGACCTCTCAGGCATCGATAACATGGGTGAAGATCCACGCTATGAGGTTGTCTACGAGTTGTATTCATATAAGCACGGCTGCCATCTGAGAATTAAAACCGGGGTCGATGAGGCGGAGCGTGAATTGCCTTCGGTCGTTGATCTCTGGCCCACGGCCAATTGGCACGAACGCGAAGCTTACGATATGCTGGGCATCACATTTGCCGGACATCCCGACCTGCGCCGAATCCTGATGTGGGAAGGCTACCCGTTCTTCCCTCTGCGCAAGGATTTTCCTCTGGCTGGAAAATCAAGCGAGATGCCGGACGTCGCGTTCTCAGAGGCCGCACCACTTGAGGGAGGACCGTTTGTCACCTCCCCAACCTCGGCCGGGACCAACATGCGCGAGCCGCGCTCAAGAGAATCAGATTCCTGACTTAAATTGCGCTGTGGGGGTTCAACTCCAATCCTTCAGCACAGACAACAGCAGTTTCACCATCTTGTCGGTTGCCTGTTCACCAACATTGAGGACTTCGTTGTGATCCAAACGGCAATCACCCAGTCCCGCGGCAGGATTTGTCAGGCATGAAAACCCGGCAACTTCCAGCCCCAGTGCCCTTGCCTGGATCGCCTCCAGAACAGTCGACATTCCAACAGCATCCGCGCCAAGGATCTTTAACATTCCTACCTCGGAAGGGGTCTCATATTGAGGACCAAGCATTCCTGCATAGATCCCTTCATGCAGACAAATACCTTCCGATTTCGCTGCCTCCGAGAACCTGGCACGAAAATCAGGGGAATACACCAAACTCATATCGTGGAAGTTACAGCCACCGATTAACGGTGAGGTTCCCGTTAAGTTCAGGTGATCCTTAATCTGCATCCAGTCACCCACCTGGAAATCTTCATTCACCAACCCGGCCGCGTTCGTCAGAATCAACAATTCAACACCCATTGCCGCAAAATAACATACCCCTGCAGTTACCTCAGAAGCCGTAACCCCTTCATAAAGATGCACGCGCCCCTGGGCTGCAACAACATTTACTCCGCCAACCTCTCCGTAGACAAACCTGCCGGCATGACCCGGCACAGCTGAAATGGGGAAACCGTCTACTGCGGAATAGTCCAGTTCAGCAAGAACATTCATCGCATCCACAAACCCGCCAAGCCCTGAACCCAGAATAATTCCAACCCTGGGCTGCCAGTCACCCATGGAATGAGGAATGGTTACCGGGCTGCTCTGTTCCTTCATGCTGCGCAGCATGCTGCTTGTCTTTCAGCAGAAATCAACCCGATTTACAATCTCTCCTGCAAACAGCAGAACAAATTTCCTCATACAATTGCTCAAGTCGCTCCACTCCGGCACCTGCAGTCAACCCGATGCTCAAAGCTTCCCCCCAGATGGCTTCAACTTCCACCTGCTTCCCCTTTGCATAATCAAGCATACTGGAGGGTTTATACGCACCCATGCCTTTTGTCACCCTGATCTGCTCATCCACCAACGACAACGGCAACTCATGTCCACAGCATCTTGCTATTTCAATCACCTCGTTCATCAGCGCACACGCACGCTCACGCAGCGACCTGTCTGCAAGAATGGCAGCGGTATCAATTTCCCCCGAAACAATAGCCAACCCGTTAAATGGTATATTCCATACAAGCTTGCGCCACCGTTCACGCATCAGACAATCGGATACCCTGCAGGAAATTCCGGCATGTTTCAACATCAGCTCAATATCGTGTGTTCTCGGCAGCGGCAATCCCGCAAATTCGCCAACAGTAACCCGACCTTCAGCGATATGCTTAACCACACCGGGACTGACCCGGTTCAGGCAAACAAAACAGAGCCCGCCAATGACTCTCTCGGTACCGAAACGCTCAGCAAGGAAGCTCTCGTTGCCCAGTCCATTCTGTAAAGTGAGCAAAGCGGTATGCTCTTTTAACAACGGCGGGATCAATTCTTCAAGAACTCCATTGTCCGTCGACTTAAGTGCAATGATTACCAGGTCACAGGGACCAATTTCTTCAGTAGAGCCACGGGCATTGATTTGCGGAAGATCCAAAATCCCTTCTGCGCTACTCTCGATCCGTAATCCATCCAGAGTCACATGTTTAAGGTCGGCTCGCATCAGGAAATGCACATCACGCCCCGAATGCAGCAGCCGACCACCATAAAAGCACCCGACAGCCCCACTGCCAACGATCGCAATGCGCGGGTCAGTAAGTTTCACGGACATCCTTAAACCGACAATCTCTACAAGGTTCTGGCCGCATATCAGGGCAATACTTTTACCTGCACCATCGAGGTCGATCTGAGATATTTTTCGGCAACCGCGCCAACTTCCTGCCTGTCCAACTCATGAACCTGCGCCAACAATAGTTCACCGTGATCCACTCCAAGGCCATAAAGCATATTTAATGCCGCTTCCTGCGCCCGAGCGTCATGCGATTGTTTGGCAATACAGTGCTTACCGGCATATACACGCTTCGCCCGCTTTAACTCCTCGTTTGAAATCCCCTCCTCGGCAAGTTTACTCAGTTCATTAAGCAATTCCTGTTCAACCCTTTGAGCGGAATCCGGTCGTGTCCCCGCATAAAAGATCAGCATTCCCCCGGCAATCCCTGTTAATTCCGTGGTGCCGGTATAATAGGCCAGCCCAAGTTCTTCCCGAATCCGCATGAACAACCTGCCGTCCATTCCTCCTAAAACCTCTTCAATAATATTTAATGCCGCCCTGTCTGGACTGAAGAAATCAATCCCTGGCAACGCAATGACAACAACGGCCTGTTCTTTCTCACGCTGTTCAGTGAGCATCTGCCTGCTATTCGGCCATTGAACCTCCTCGACAGATTCAAAAGCCCGCTCGCCGGGATGCAACCTTCCGAAATACTCCTCGGCAAGATCCCTGGCATGACTGATCCCGATGTTACCGCAGATGGAAACCGCACCATTCCTGGCGACTGCATAACGGATGTGAAAATCCCTCAGGCAATCCGCATTCATGCTCGACACAGTATCGCTCTCACCGAGCCTCATCCTGCCATATGGGTGATTGCCAAACATCGCGTTTCGTGCAGCAATCACCGCCGCCCCCATGGGGCGCTCTGATTCCTCATTAATCGCTGCAATCTGAGCCTGTTGCTCACGAAATACTGCATCTGCAGGAAATCCAGGTTCGCAAATCACATCGGCTGCCACGTCAAACGCACGCTCAATATCCGGTGCCATTACTCCGGCATTCACATAAAAACTGTTATTCCCAGCCCCCGCTCCGGCACTGCCCCCGAGAGATTCCATCACATCCGCCAACTCGTTCGCACTGCGGCTCAGGCTGCCTTTGAAAAGGCTGGCCGCGAGCAATGATGTAATTCCTGAATTCCCTACATCCTCGGCAAGTAATCCCGCGCGAAATACGGTGCAAATCGAGACCAGAGGCAATCGATGATCCTCTTCGACCGACAAGCGCAGACCATTATCAAGCTCAAAGCATTCCAGTTGCCTTTGCCCGCTCAAGGTATTGACGCAAACTGCTGGTGCCTCACGCTCCGCCCCGATTTCAATGACATTAAGTCCCTCATCAACAAGGTAACGAGCAGCAACCCTTGCAACATCATCAGGTGTAACCCCGGAAATCCTCCGCATGTATTCGGAAGTAAACCCGAGATTGTGTGCAAGGATCCAATTTGATCCGAGATCTGCAGCTTGCCCATGCATGGTCACCAGTGACTCCAATTGCGATGCCAACGCCATACGCCCGGCCTTCGAAACCTCATCACTGCTTACCCCCTTATCAAGCAGATGGGTCACCTGCTCGAAAATAACCCGCTCTGCATCCTCTCGTTTATCGGGATTCAAGTCAGCACCAACTGCAAAGAGTCCGCCATCAGCAGGAGTGTATGAAAAAGCATCAATTCGATGGACCAATCCAGATTTCTCCCGCACTTCCCTGTGCAGTCTTGAACTGCGCCCGCCGCCAAAAATCGCAGCCAGCACATCAAGAGTCGGCATATCAGGATGAGTCACACCGGGTATACGCCACGCCATCCAGAATTTTGTCACCGATGTCGGAAACTTCTTAAAACTATCACGCCTCCCGAGTTGCGCGGGTTCCTGCTGAACATGGATCGCGGGCAGGGGTTTCTGTGGAACATCCTGAAAAAATGAAGCTATCTGATCCCGCACCTCCTGTGGATTAACATCGCCGACAATGACAAAAAACAGATTATCGGGAACATAACGGGAGCGATAGTAATTCACAACATCCGCCCGGCACAGTTGGTTGAATATATCAAGACGTCCAATGACCGGGATCCCATAGGGATGAACCTTAAAAGCGGTCGCGAACATTTCCTGACTGGCAAATCGTTCAGGATCATCGTCAACCATCGCAAACTCACGACGGATAACTTCCTGTTCTCTGGTAAATTCCTCTTCCGGAATCGTGGCCCGTCCAACCACATCCATCAGAACGTCAAGACACCCCTTCGAGCTTTCCCCCGGGCAATCAATGTAATAAACCGTTCGGTCAAACGATGTGTAAGCATTAATCTGCCCCCCCAATTCACTTACTTCCCGGGCCACATCTTCTGAAAGTCGCGATTCCGTCCCCTTGAATAGCATATGCTCAAGAATATGCGACAGCCCTGCACCAAGCCACTCCCCCTCATGCACACTGCCAGTACGACACCACGCCTGCAGGCTGGTAATCGGCGCCGAACTATCTTTCCTTACAATGAGCGTAAGGCCGTTGTCAAATACCACCCGCTCCACAGGCAACTCGGGCACTTCAACTGCCGAGGCACCATTGCCGGATAAAATGGACTCCCGGTCGACTGCCATCACTGATGACGACGGGAATCTGAGTGACTTTCAGTTCCACGTTTACTTACCGGAAGAAACGGTGTTACAAAAGCCTCTTTAAAGTCATACCCTCCGGAAAAATCTTCGCGGCGGTCCTGCTCACTTTTCCCGAATGCTCCAACAGTAATCAAATTAAAGACTATTTCTCCGATATCCTCACAAGAATTGATCCCCCATTCTTCAAATACAGACACGGCCATTGGGCCGAATTTCTTTTTTGCCCGTGCACGAAAAACCTTCAGCAACTCCTCTCCACTCACGTGCCGGTCTTCGCCACCAGTATCTTTGCGCTGTTTATTGACAGCCTGGGTCAAGACTTCCTGAAGGAAATAGTAAGCGTCCCCGGCGTAACGCGAATCGTTGGAAACCAACGATTCAACAGCATCCTTAAAATCAATTTTTTGCATGGTTTACCTGCTCTATTTCCGTGTCAATAATCACTGCAGCACCAGAGTTGGCTTTCCATAAGCGATGTCCTGCTCCAATTAAAAAGGACATTATCACCGCAACCAAAATCGCCCGCTCCCGTACAGTAAAATTTTGCATCTTATTCTTTTTTAGTCCCGCCGGAACTCTTTGTCGAGATCATCCAAATATTCAGACAACCCGTCTCTGCGGGGGGGCAGAGGACGGTCAAGATCCTCAAACACCTTTTTGTAGGCTGTAAATGCCCCACTGCGTCTGTTCACCTGGGTTGCCTCATACCAATTCATGTAATCCGTCGCCTCACCGGTCAAGCGGGCAAGATCAATACGTGCCGCAGCCAGTTTGGCCAGTTTCCCGTCAATTCCCGCCGTTTTTCCTTTTGCAAGCTGAGTAAGGATCACCTGATACTCTTGAATCATCCGACGGTGCAGCGGGAACGCACGGTAACTGAGTTGCAGAAGTTTCACCTCAATATCTGCAAGCAGTTTTGTCCGCTCCGGATGATTAATAAACTGACGATAATCTGCAATATCTACTTCGATAAAATCCGCATTGAACGGCATAGCCTTTTCGCCTTCCACATCGACTTTCTTCCGCGATTTTAAGATGCTCCAGATGTTTTTAGGCCTGTTCCTGAAAACCCTGGCAGGTTTAGTTCTCACCTGCCATTCAACATAACGAACCCTCAGTGAATTTTCCAGTGCCCGCTCGGACTCCAGAGGATCAAGTATATCTTTCACTGTTGGTTGAGCCATCGTGGCAAGCTCAAGTGCCCACCATTTTTCCAGGCTGTTCTTTGATCCGTCGATTCCCGGGAAATGCTTCTCAAGCAAGGCCTTCGGCGACCCCCTGAAAACGGCAAGATCTGAAATCATCCTGCCCATCTTCATTGACCCGGCTTCCTGACCAACCAGCGCAAGAATCAAGCAGCAACAGGATGCCTTGTAAATCTCCCGCGAAATGGAATTTGTCTCCTGTCGATCAGCAAAGATTATATCCGTTACCGATATAATCTTGCCCGACCTTAAAATCGTGGAGAACAGCTCGGGCGGGCGCCCCTGACGGCGATACTCAATGGCCTCCGCCACACCAACGCGCAGCCACTCAGGAAGAAGGCTGCCACGCCCTTTAAGATCCACAGTGGGATGTGAACGCAATATGAACTCAGCAAGCAGCAATCGGATCACTTCTTCCCTTAGCAATTGCGCCGTGAAGCTATCGCTAATCTCGACATCCGCCTGTAACCTGAACCCCCCCCCTGCCAACCTGAATATCTTGGGCCGGATCAGATTATCCCCGCCAATGGCAGTTGTGTGCCCGCTAAGCTGGAGAACAATTGGCGAACGCCAGCGATCAGGTTGCTCAAGCAATCCAAGCAACTCATCTTTAACATCTTCGCAAAATACACAAAACACTCCGCGAGTATGCCCATCCTTACCGTGAATGACGAATTGCCTCGAACGACTGTGACTGGTTCCTCCCTCACCAGGGGCAACAGCATGTAAAAGATTCTGAAATCCTGCCGAATCAACCAGCATTGCAACCGCAATGATTCCGATTATACGTTTGGGCATGATGACGTGGGATAACAAAAAAATGAAGGCCCAATTGCGCCGAGAGGTTTGAGGCGAATTCAAGCATGAGGTTTGAGAATCAACCAGCCGTCCCTGACATTAATACCTCCAACGCAAGAAAGCACCCCTTTTTCTGGAGCAAGGACCTTACCCACATTCTCCAACTCTTTCCTGATAAGCCCTACCAGATTTTTTGGAACCTGCAAACATCCAAACCTACCTCCAATTACCTTTACCTCTGTCATTTTTCCCGATTCTTCGGTCAACACCTTTATTGTCAATTCAGCGCTCACTGTTGTTGTAAATCCAAGGACATCACGCTCAAAGATAAGCTCAAAGCTGTCGTTATTCAATCTAACCAACAACCTCTTGAACTCAGAGAAAATCTCAAAGCCACTCGCTTCACGAGCCACAATGACCTGACTGAGGTGATCATTGAGAGCCTTCTCGCTGCATTTAAACGGTATGCCACTGCGGATTGCCCCATGGACTTCCTCAAGAAGATCCCCGGAAAGAATCTCCCCCTCATCTGTAATCTCAATATCTGCAAGCGATTGCGGCATGAAGATCAACACCGTGCCCGCCGCCATTCCTATCGCGCAAACAAGATTTAAAAGATACAAGAGGAGTCGTCTCGACTGCATTTTGAAATGATGTCCAAATCCACCACTTAATCCTGCCCCAGAATAGCAGGTAAGTGATTAGCCCGCCTTGGGATTTGACGGCTTGGAAGCTGACTTAGGCTCTTTCTTTTTATCGGAAGATTGCCCCTTCTGCTCCTTACTGGCTTTTTGTGCCGCTTTCTCCCCGGCTTTATAGGATTCGCTCCGGTAATCAGTACCATAGAACCCGGATCCCTTAAAGATGATTCCTGCTCCCGTCCCCAGCAGTCGCTGCACCCTGCCGCTGCATGACCCATCCGGGCATTTGGTAAGTTTCTTGTCATTCATCGACTGGAAAACCTCAAAGAGGTTTCCGCACTTTTCGCATTGGTAATCGTAGTTTGGCATTACTGTTATGCCGCCAGGGACATCTTCACTGATACAATTGGTAACTCCTGTGACACTCCCACGCAACGCCAAACCCGCATCGTCAGAATCCTTGACCGGGTCATGGCTATATTATTAATTAAACATCTGAAATATAATTCTTAAGCCGTGCCAAAAATCCACCTCTTACTCCCACCCATTTTAGTGCTGGCAACTTTGCTTCCGGCATGCAATTCCACCGATCTCTCAAATGACCCGGGGGACAAGGCAGTTTATCTGGAGTCCATAGGTGGATCCAGAGTTACAAACAGGACATCAGCCGGACCCACTGATACGATATCCTATTGGGACGAAGGAACAGCATCTGGCGCCCCTCTAATAAGGATTTTCCTGAAGAAACAGAAAGCAAAGTTCTACAAAGGCGACACTCTCATTGGTGTTTCACAGATATCCAGCGGCAGGGAAGGCTTTATTACTCCGAAAGGTTCCTACAAGATACTGCAGAAGGAAATTAACCACGCCTCAAACCTCTACGGAATGTGGAAAACAGCCGATGGCACCGTCATCAATAACGATGTCGATGTCCGCAAATATCCCACTCCTCCCCCGGGTGCTCACTTTGAGGGAGCCCCAATGCCATATTTCATGCGCATCACCAACGGCGGAGTTGGAATGCATCAGGGTTATCTGCCTGGTTTTGCCGCCTCCCACGGATGCATCCGCATGCCTTGTTGGATCGCGCGCCATTTCTTTCATAATGTATCCGTAGGAACCCCAGTCATTGTGGATTATTAATGCTCCCATGCTCAAATATTAAATGGAGATCAGTGTCACGGACCTGATGTGCCTTCTCAAGGCACAAGCGGAAACCCTCCAGATTATTGACTGTCGGGAGGAAGAAGAATGGCAATATTGCCACATCGACAGATCCGAACTCATTCCACTGTCTCAATTCGCACAACAAACGGCAGGTTGGGATTGTTCGGACAAGCGAAAAAAAATCATCTACTGCCACCACGGCATGCGCTCCCTGCAGGCAACGAAACTCCTTAGAACCAGGGGATTTAAAAATACGTTCAGCCTCATGGGAGGAATCGACGCCTGGTCCGTTCATGCTGATCCAGAAATCCCGCGTTACTGAATCACCACGGGTTGTAATTGCCCAGGTTCCTTTGGCCAAGTTCCAATTGGACCGCTACGCTGTCTTGAGAAGCGACTAAAGAAGGCTTACTCCAATCCCTCAACCCGGGCCGCCGTCCGTAAACGTAACCCATTAAGTCGAATAAAACCACTGGCATCATCCTGATTGTAAGCCTCTTCCGAGCCTCCTTCCATGGTCGCAACATCCTCACTATAAAGGCTCCTCGAACTCTTTACCCCGGCAGCAATCACGTTGCCCTTGTAGAGCTTAACCCGCACTTCGCCGGTAACGCCTTTCTGACTCTCGGTAACCAGTGCCTGGATCGCCTCGCGTTCCGGAGCAAACCAGAATCCATTATACACAAGCTCAGCATACTTTGGAATCAATCCATCCCGAATATGCATCACTTCGCGATCCATCGTGAGGCTCTCCATCTGGCGGTGGGCATAAAATAATATTGCCCCTCCTGGAGTCTCGTATACCCCTCGACTCTTCATTCCCACAAAGCGATTCTCGACCATGTCCACCCGGCCAATACCGTGTATGCCGCCAAGGTAATTGAGGATAACCATGACTGCGTATGGAGAAAGTCTCATGTAGCCGTTGTCTTCTCCCGATCCGGAAACCTCAAGTTTTTCCATCACCTCCTTGAGGCCATCAATCTGAAGCCCTACAGCATCACCCTTATTGAAAAGAATCTGTAAATAATCCGGGCTGTCTGGAGCTGCCTCCGGGGATTCGGAGAGAATATACATGTCCTCACACTCCTTGGAACTTGCATCATACCACGGATCCTCGAGGATTCCGCTCTCAAAGCTGATATGCAACAGATTGCGATCCATTGAATAAGGCTTCGCCGCACTCGCCTGAACTGGTATTCCCTCTCTCTCTGCATAGGCAATCATTTCCGCACGCCCCGGAAACTCAGACCTGAAGTCAGCCATCCTCCAGGGGGCAATCATTTCCATTTCCGGGGCCAGCGATGCCGCTGACAGCTCGAAACGCACTTGATCATTGCCTTTGCCCGTGGCGCCATGTGCAAGCATGCTGGCACCCTCCTTCCTGGCCACCTCAATCATGCCCTTGGTTATCAACGGACGGGCAATGCTGGTGCCCAGCCAGTACTGTCCCTCGTAGATTGCACCAGCCTGAAACATCGGGAAAATAAAGTCACCCGCAAACTCCTCCCGCAAATCGCCAATGAAGCATTTGGAGGCTCCGGTATGAAGGGCTTTCTCCTCCAGGCCATCAAGTTCCTCCCCCTGGCCAACGTCAGCACAGTAGGCAATGATCTCCGCATTAAAGCGTTTTTTCAACCAAAGCAACAGCACTGAGGTATCAAGTCCCCCGGAATAAGCGACAACAATCTTCTTGCTCATGGTGGACGGGACACTAGAACACCGCTAAATCTTGTCAATCCATGCAAGTAACAACAGCAACAATTCTCGTCGGTCTGGGCGGTTTCGCCGGGGCGACAACCCGCTGGGGTCTCAGTTCGGTGATAAAATCCACCCTCGACAATCCGTCTTTCCCTTATCCTACCTTCATTATAAATCTTCTCGGCTGCCTGGCGATTGGCATCGCCTACTCCCTCCTGGACAAAAATGAAGCACTAAAGCTCCTCATTGTGGTGGGTTTCCTGGGCGGATTCACCACGTTCTCAACCTTTGGCTGGGAAATCTTCAACCTGATGAGAGGGCAAGCTGTGGCCCTCGCCGCACTTTACGCAGGATTAAGCGCAATACTGGGAGTGTTATTAGTTTGGATCGGATTCAAATTAGCGGGCTAAAGGCAGTCGTCGCGGCAAGATTCAGCCAATGGATTCCCCGACCCATTACTCACCGGAGTGTTCCTGGCGGGCCTGAACTACACTGATGAGTTCTTGCAAATCTCCGAGAAACTGCCGGGGTCAAGGCTCGCTCCGCCGACAAGGGCTCCATCAACGTCAGGCTGTCCCATGAGTTCAGCAGTATTTGCAGGTTTGACGCTGCCGCCATACTGGATGCGAATCTTGGCTGAAATTTCCTCTCCGAAAATTTCCCCTATCACTTCACGGGTAAAGGCATGAGCCTCCTGCGCCTGCCCAGGAGTTGCTGTGCGACCTGTTCCTATTGCCCAGACTGGCTCGTAGGCAATAACCGTCTCAAACATTTTTCCGCCATCAAGTTCCATCAAGCCTTCCTTGAGTTGCCGGCGCAGGACAATTTCAACCTGATTGGCATCCCGCTCCTCAAGAGTCTCACCAATGCAGATGATCGGCTTCACTCCCGCAGCGTGCAGGGCCTTCGCCTTTGCATTAATTAAACAATCATCCTCACCAAAGATGGCCCGCCGTTCACTGTGGCCAATGATCACATAATCAACCCCGATCTCCTGCAGCATGCCGATGCTGATCTCGCCGGTGAATGCACCTTTCTCCTCAAAATGACAATTTTGCGAGGCAACCTGGATAAGTTCGCTGTTAACTAGGGCCTCCCTGGCGGCCGGCAGCGAAACAAACGCAGGTGCCAGCACAATATCAACAGAACTGGAACCGCCAATCAGCTTGTCGAATTCCTCAATGAACTCGACCGCTTCAGCGGGACCTTTGTGCATCTTCCAGTTGGCAGCAATGATGGGCTTTCGGGACATGGATATATGTGGGTGTAATATTTTTGTGAATACGGTTGCAGCTGAAAAGTATACTTAAAGGTCATCAAGGCCAGACACGCCGGGAAGTTCTTTACCCTCAAGTAATTCCAGGGAAGCACCACCCCCGGTGGAAATAAACGTAACCCTGTCTGCAAAACCGAACTTCTTGACTGCAGTGACTGAGTCTCCCCCTCCAATGATACTAAGCGCATCGCTGTCAGCTACCGCTTGCGCGACGGCCTTTGTCCCCCTTGAAAAAGCATCGATCTCAAATACACCCATGGGACCGTTCCAGACAATGCTCTTGGCACTGCTTATCACATCACAAAACTCGTCAATAGCCTGCTCGCCAATATCCATACCCTCCCACCCCTCACGAATTCCACCACCCTGAGCATAAGGCATTATATTGCTGGTAGCAGCATCGCCGGAGAAACTGTCAGCTTCAAGACTGTCAGCCGGCAATACAAGATCCACTCCCTGGACCTCGGCTTTCTCAAGCAATTCACTTGCGATCAGGATATCCTCATCAACAACATGGCTCTCACCCACGGCATACCCCTGGGCCTTGCGAAAGGCATACTGCATGGCTCCGCCGATAAGAATGGTGTCCGCCTTGTCAAACAAGGCGTTAATGACACCGATCTTGTCACTCACTTTCTTGCCTCCCAGTATAATAACAAAAGGACGGTCTGGGTCTTTAAGTTCCTCCCTTAGATATTTAAGTTCGCGTTCCATGAGTAACCCCATGACGCTCTCGGAAACATGGCTGCCAACACCCGTCGTTGATGCATGAGCACGGTGAGCACTGCCGAAAGCATCATTAACAAAGACATCAGCACCATTGGCCAGCCGGGACGCAAAGAGCGGATCGTTGGCTGTCTCCTCTTTATGAAACCTGACGTTCTCCAGCAACAACACTCCTCCATCCTTCAGATTTTCACTTGTACTCACTGCGTCTTCACCGACACAGGATTCAACGAACCCAACCTCCATTGCAAGCAACTCCCCAAGCCGGGTAGCAACGGGCTTCAGCGAGAACTCCGGTCTCTCCTCTCCCCCGGGACGCCCCAGATGACTGCACAAAATCACCCTGGCCGCGTTGTCAGAAAGGTAACGAATTGACGGGATCGCCCCTGAAATCCGGGTGTCATCGGTAATATTTCCGCAGGAATCAAGCGGCACGTTGAAATCACAGCGCATCAGTATCCTACGGCCTGCAATTTCAATGTCACGTATGGTTTTCTTTGCCATATTGGGAAAACTCTCCTTTAGAGAAAAAAAGCACCCCATCACTGAGATGCCCTTTTGTAAACTGTATTAAAGACAATTTGCCAATCAGTCACCCGCCAGAAGGTGCATGGCATCAATTGCCCGGTTGCTGTAGCCCCACTCGTTGTCATACCATCCAACCACTTTTACAAGATCGCCGCCCATCTCGAGCGTCACATCAGCATCAATGATACAGGAATGGGGATTGCCCACGATATCCATCAACACAGGCTCTTCTTCGGAATACTCAAGGATTCCCTTAAGCGGCCCCTCGGCTGCCTCTTTAAACTTGGCGTTCATTTCCTCAACAGTAGTCTTTTCCCGCAACTGAGCGGTAAGATCAGTGACCGACCCGGTTGGGGTGGGCACACGGAATGCACCACCATTGAGTTTACCCTTGAGTTCGGGAATAACTTCGCCAATTGCCCGGGCGGCACCGGTGCTTGAGGGTATAATGTTAACCGCGGCAGAACGGGCACGTCGTAGATCGCTATGTGGTGCATCAAGCAGATGCTGGTCACCGGTATAACTGTGAATGGTGGTCATGATTCCCCGCACTACACCAAATGCATCATTAAGCACCTTAACCATCGGAGCCAGGCAATTGGTAGTGCAACTGGCATTTGAAACCACGTGATGTTCGCCGCCATTATACTGATCGGAATTGATCCCCATGCACATGGTAAGATCAACATTTTTCCCCGGAGCGGAGATAAGAACCTTCCTTGCCCCACCGTTGGTTATATGCAATTGGGCTTTCTCACGATCAGTGAAGAAACCAGTCGACTCAAGAACAACATCCACCCCGTGATCAGACCACGGAAGCTTGGCTGGATCACGTTCTTCGTATACTCGAATTATGTGCCCATCGACAGTAATGCTGGTGTCATCATGACTGATCTCAGCATTGAGCTTTCCGCAGGTGGAATCCCATTTCAACAGATGAGCGAGGGTTTTGTTATTCGTGATATCATTAACCGCAACGACACATTTTCGCTGCTCAGGAGTCATCGCACGGAAAACATTGCGACCAATCCGGCCAAATCCGTTAATTCCAAAAGTGGGCATAGTTTTTAATTCTCTCTCCAGCTCAGTTGTTCGTAGATCAAGGGCGCTAACTAAAGCAAAGCGGATGCCCAGCGTCAACCCACTTGCGGAAGTTCAAAATCTTCCCGTGCTATATGTTGAACATCAAATGGTTGTATTCACTAAACTTTAGCGTAAAGATGTCGGCAAAAAGCCACCCCATGATAACGATCATGTCCAGCGTCATTCGATACTCAGTGGGCCTGTTCCATTATGCCATCAATTTTTGCTCGACTGCGCTCCCGTCGGTATGATTTTTATGACCACTGCACGGTCCGGCACAAGGTATTTCTTGGCCAGGGCGTTAACCTCACCAACCTTGATGGCCTTGTAATCATCCATCATCGTGCGCGCCCATTGTATCTTCTGGGGAAACTCCTGAGAACTCAGTGCCACAGTGGACAGCCAGTAACTATTTTGCCGTAGTTGCTGATCAATGCCATTGAGTAAAGGTTTTATTGCACGCTCCAGCTCGTCCACATTGGTGCCCTCTGCCGCCAGTCCTTCTCCAATTCCAAGAACCACGCTGGCTATTTTTCCCGCCTGGGAAGGATCAACTGTAATGATCGACATCATATATCCAAAATCACTGTAGCTTGAACTCGGGATATTGCGTGCATACGGACTATACGCTTCACCCAGTTCCTCGCGCACCTTCTTGCGCAAGCGGTCAGCAAAAATAGTGCCCAACACACTGAAACGACGGGTTCTACTGATATCCCATATATCTTCAGTTGGCCAATAAACTCCAACCATTCCCTTTGGAATCTCAGAATTGAATTCGAAAGTCTTTGATTGTCCTCCATCAGCAAAGTGCATCACTCGCCGGTCGGTAAACTTTGGTTTCTCAAGGCGACGTTCAGGAAGCGCTCCAAGTGTTCTGGCAACATCTCTCAGGATGTCCTTCTCCTCAAAATCACCCACAATCGCAACCTCCATGACCGCCGAACGCAAAGGCTCACCCAGCCACTGCTTCACCTCATCAAGGGTGCGGGCAACCAACTCACTGCGTTTGGGAAATCCTGCACGGAAATCACCTTTTTTTAAGAACAGGTCAACCTGATCATTTAAGACTCCCATTGGGGTATACGCCAGTTGGGTATAGATCGGATCAAGGTTCTTGTGCAACTGTCGCAATGCCTCCTCACGGTAACCAGGAGCAACCATGTACGCTGTCAGC
Organism: Verrucomicrobiales bacterium; assembly: GCA_046581505.1. Taxonomy (GTDB): domain Bacteria; phylum Verrucomicrobiota; class Verrucomicrobiia; order Verrucomicrobiales; family DEV007; genus CACIUL01. Next base: position 63,396 of record JAYGGE010000176.1, read on the forward strand.
AACTCGATAGCATCCTTGAAATCCTTGCGATTGGTGGATCCCTTAAAAGCGAAGGTGTCCTCTCCCACTGAAAATGAAACACCCGCCGTCTTGCCGGCAAAAAGCCTGCGTAACTCATCGGCACTGTGCTTCTCCAACCCCCCTGCATTGATTACCGCCGAAGCAACCAGTTTCAGGCCGGGCTTATCCGCCGGAACAGTCAGCAACCCACCACCGATGCGAACACCAATGGATATGGAATCCTTCTCGAAATCCGTCCTCTTAAGGTTGAGGCGAACGTTATTGGCAAATCGCAACTGGGTAATGCCAAGGTCCTCAATCTCTATCCGGTCAACAACTTTGCCCGGCTTCCCGAAATGAGTGTAGGCAAAATTCGACTGTTCTTCCTGCCTTGGCGGGTCAAGTAAAACGCGGCCTGCCTTTTCATAAACGCTAATAATGCCCGCACCACTGTCAGGAAGGTTAACGTTACCGCCAATGAACAACTGCCGATCATCCGCATCCCATGCATCACGAAGTTCAGTAACGCAAACTTCCGGCGCCATTAAGGAAATATGCTCGTTAAACCAAGCAAGGTTTTGGCGAGGACTGGAAAAAACCTTTCCCCGGGAAATTGAACTCACGAGCCCGTTAGCAAGCCCGCGGGACTTGCGTGAAACTGCACTACGCACCGATTGCTCGAAGCCGTTGCGGATATTGGCAACTACTTCATCAAATTCCGCCCGGGTAAACCCGTGCGTGAGGGCCCTGCGGATCTCCTGCTCGGCAACCGCCAGTGCGCCATCCCAGTTCCCCGGTTCACAGGTCACGTAGATACTGGAAAACTGGACAAAATCCATGAAATCCTGTGCATAACAACCGCCCCCGGTAATAACAGCACCCTTCTTTTTAACCAGTTCCGATAAGCGGTTGTCAATGATGCTGGTGGCAATACGGAGCGCGGTCTCGCGAATGTTTTTTTCGCTGTTATCCGGTTGCCATTTGTAAGGGCGAACCACCTCAATACTGACATTCGTCTCCGTTGCCTCCTTCTCATAATGCGTTTTGGTAATGACTCCGCGTCCCGTTGTAATCGTCCCCAGATCAGGATCCGCTCTCGGAACTGACAGTCGCTTCATTGAACCAAACTGTTCTTTGATCAATGGTACTATCTTGCCCACTTCCACGGCACCGGTGATTACCACTGCCATGCGATCAGGTGTATACCAGGTTTCATAGAAATCCATGAATGCGCCACGTCCGGCACCCTTAATCACTTGCTTTGTCCCTATGGGAAACCTCTTGCTGATCAGGCAGTCAGGCAACGCGAATTTATATGCAACTTTCTGAGTGCGCCATTCAGCTGAATCACGGGTGCGCAACTCACTTAATATCACACCACGCTCTTTCTCGATTTCAGGTTTACTCATCAACATGCCGTCAGCATAATCACGAAGCAAAAGCATAGAGCGTTTTATCAATGCTTCCTCCGGTTTCGGTAATTCAAGCTTATAAACAGTCTCCTTAAAGGATGTGTGGGCGTTGGTGTCCCCACCAAATGACATCCCCAGACGCTGGAAATATTCTACCATTTCCCCCGCCGGAAAATTATTTGTCCCGTTAAAGGCCATGTGCTCTATAAAATGCGCAAGGCCCTGCTGCTCGTCAGTCTCCATTAGCGATCCCGCATCAACGTAGAGTCGCATACTGAGACGATCCGGAGGTTCTGCATTTGGCATTATTGCGTAGCGCAGACCGTTTCCAAAAACCCCGAAGGTAACCGATGGATCCGGCTTCAGGTCACTGGTATCGTGCGCCCAGACATCCGCCTGTTGAGCAGTTAGAGACGAAGCAAACAACCACCAGGAAAGAACAATCAATAATCTGGAACCGTAAAGTTGGCGATTTTTCATAACAATTGATTAATGATCGTATAGTTCGGTGACGGGAAGTCAAAGCCCGGCATGAAAATGCACCCCGCCCTAATCTCCGTATTACCATGATGCTCACCAGTTCCGTTCTTTTTATCTTGAATAAGCCAATCGAACACTATCATGCCGTGGGAGTGACCTGTAGCGCCTCATCGCCGCTTTGAGCACGAAACACCTGATTGTGCACCACGAAAAATCAATCACACACAGTGTGTCTTGTAATATTTATCGAAAATGTAAGAATTCGAAGACATTTCGACTCTCCAATGCTGAGTAAATCAGATCCAGAAAGATCTTAAATTATCCACAATTGCGAAAGTTGCGAAGCAATCTAATATCTCGCAGAATTGCAGAGATTTCCCGATGAGGATCTTGGTCGTTTACAAAAAAAGTGCATGGGAACTGTTCCGCAGTTCGAAGGATCCCCATGTAGCGCTCTTTATGCAAGAATCAGGACGTGACGCCCAGTTCTTTGAGCATAGTCATCAGGTACAAAAAACAGCGATCGAGACGGTTAAATCAGTACTCACCGAATCTGGCGCCAAAGTAAAGATGCTTTACCGTTCCGAGTTGTCGGAAACTGTTACACGGGGTATTGACCTTGCTGTGACAATCGGTGGCGATGGAACGTTTCTCGAGACCTCGCATTTCATCGATGCTGAAACCCCAATACTCGGCGTTAACTCCGACCCATTACGCAGTGTCGGTTTCCTGTCTGCCTGCGACGGCCCAGAATTCCCTGAACTTTTCACCCAATTGAGCAACCTTCCGAAGCTCAATATTTCGCGTGCCCAGGCAATCATCAACGGCAACATAACCGGACCTCCTATCCTCAATGATATCCTCTTTTCGAGTCCCAATCCGGCCGCCACAACCCGCTACCGGATTGGTGAGCAATTATTCCGCAACAGTGGCTTTCTGGTCGCTACTGCAGCAGGATCAACCGCCTGGATTTTTCAGGAAGGTGGCACGCCATTGCCTCTCGAGGACAAAAGGTTCCAGTCTTATCATTGTGGCAACCGCGGTTCCCTGCCTGCCATTTCAAATTCCATCACACTCAAATCCCTGACCCGCAAAGGCAGGCTGTATATCGATGGAGAACATATATCGTTTCCGCTCTCCATCGGTCAAACGCTCGAATTGCAAACGGGGCCGTCACTCACTGTGATCGGTGACCTCGAAGTCAAACGTAAAAAATTCCTTACCAAATACCCTTCCTTATTATAATACGATGGAAAATTCCAAGAAAAGAGCCGTTTACGCGGGCAGTTTCGATCCCCTTACCAACGGTCACCTGTGGATGGTCGAACAGGGACTGGCACTCTTTGATCATCTTACAGTGGCAATTGGCATTAATCCTGACAAGGAATACACCTATGGCCTTGAAGCACGCATGGACATTCTTCGTAATTCGCTGCCCAAAAGCGAAAATCTGTGCATTTCGCACTTCGGCAACCGCTACCTCGTCGATTACGCCACCGAGGTGGGTGCAGGCTATATCCTCCGTGGCATTCGCTCTGCACAGGATTATGAATTTGAGCGCGGGATGCGTCACACCAATGCCCAACTCAACGGAACGATCACTACCATATTCCTCATGCCTCCACTCAACCTCGCAGAACTAAGCAGCAGCATGGTCAAGGGACTGGTTGGTCCCGAGGGATGGGAGGAACATGTTGTTAAAATGGTACCGAAACCGGTTTTTGATGCCCTTCGCCAAGCCCATTGATCTTTTTGATATTGCCAGCCTGGCCGCAGGTTTCTCCTTTAAGTTTCCGTAATCTAGACAAAATCACTTTCGAAAAAGTCAATTTCGTGCAAATTAAGCGCCCGGTCCATCTACTACTTAACGGAATATCATCAATCAAACGGTCACAATTTTTCATTTATCATGCGATTAAAGAGAAAATTCCAGAAAACGCATCTTACCCGGCCACGCAAGGGAGGTGCCGCCAAGCGACGACGCCAAAGTGATCAGAAAAAGCGCCTTATCACACTTGGAGTTGATGAGGATAAGGTCAGGAAAATGAATCCACGGGAAGTTCTCACCATGTTAAAGCACCCTCTAAAGGTTGCTAAAGACAACGAATAGACTGCGCTCCCTTGCATTAAACCACACACTCAACTCTGACGCCTGCCACCTTCTAGGGGGTAGGCGTTTTTGTTTACTTCTTCAGGTCGCCTTGTTCCCCTATTCTTATATAAAATTCGTTTGCCTGCATCACACCTTCTTGCAGAGAACCACATTGCCATTAATCAGTAAATGAGCGCCTCGCCCTTGCCTCTTTATCCCGGAGGCATATTCTTAATCACGGCCACCCGCTCCTGAGTAACCATATTCAACCGGTAAATTCAATTCCACTATTTGTCTTCTGGCTCCGGTTCCACCGGCTTGGACAACAAATGTTTAAGATCTGTGGAGAGACCGCTAGGATTAAGAACATTAAACAAAACCGCAATACCATATGCCTCTTTCTGCATCGTATAATTCTCCTTAAACCCGGGCATCTTCTCAATAAGTTTCAGGGAAGCGTGCATTGACCGAAGTGCAAGGCCACGCTCTGCTCCATAATTGATTGTATAGGCACGGGAATAATCAGTGAGTGCCTTACCCCGCATTAACGTGATGTCGCGATTCAGCGCGATACGCTCTTCCCGTGTCGCTTCCGCGTCCGGGTCCAGTTCCCCGAACTTCACTGCCATCTCATCGGAAAGCTTCTCGGTTGAAATCGCCCTGAGGTAAGCGACCTGCGCCATATGCTGGAAATTTAAACTGTCTACTAACGGCAACTCATTTGGGGCGACTGTCCAATCATCGATCCCGGGGATCTGCGATTTTTTCACCTCATAGACCTCCATCATGAAACTCAATGGCCGCCATCTTCCCTTGGCAAGGTGAGCCCATCCCTGGAACAATTTAATCTGATCCTGCCACTTCGCCCCGAGGTTCACTTTCTGGACCTGCACATAGGGTTCCATCATTGCCGCAAATTGCCCGGTGCGACGCAGACACTCCATGTAGTAGAATACAGCCTGGGCACCTATCGCGTCTTTCATCATCGGGTGCGGCGAACTGGCAAATCCCTTGTAGTCTTCCATCGCCTGCTTAAATGCCTTGGTGGCATTGGCATAATCACGCCGGTCCCAGTATTCCTTCGCTTTCTTCCAGTCATCCGGCTCGCCCCACGAGATCCCCTTCATGCTGCTGAAGGCATATCCTGCAGCTGCAGACCCATCCTCAAATTGACTGATGTAAATATTTCTGTCGTCTGCTTTGGTGGCAAATCCCGGAAAATCATTGCCACTGCTGAGCGTTATGACAACTGAGATCGGTTTCGCCCACGCCTGTCCCGCCATCACAAAGAGAATTACGGGAACCCAGTGTAATATCTTGAAGGTTTTCATCACTTAAAATGGAAGGTTATCTGCTTTAACCCCCCTTTACTGGAACGGATCCTCATGGGTTTCCTCGGCGTGTATCGGCGCAAGATCAGTGTAAATCTTCCTGAGCTTCGCAAAGTGTTCCCTGAAGCGCGGATCTCTCTGGAGTTTTTTCTCAAACCTTAAGCCGCCCATCCGTGCCAGGGTATAGGCCTCCTTACCCTTACCCTTCTTCTTTTGGATCTCGGCACTGCGGGTCATCGCCGGGATCGAATAATCAACATACTGTGGATACTTATAATAATTCTGCAGGTAGGCACTTAAAGCCTTGTCGGTCCTGCCCCGCTTATCACGCGCCTCGCCGAGGAGAAACCAAGCTTCCGGGCTATGACTCCTCCATGATTTATTAGAGACATATCCAAACCATGCTTCCTCTGCCTCCACCCAAGTCTTTCCCCGACTGTAGTGCAGGGCCCGCTCGTATGCGGATTCCTCGGTCAACTTGCTGTTACCCGAGTTTGCAAGAACCCACTTCACGTTGTCCAGGGCCTTCTTATGGAGTGCCGGATTAGCACCCCTGAAATAAATCTTTGCAAGCGCATTCTTGGCGTAATCCACCGAATCGATCCCTCCCCGCCCGAGTATCTCCTCAAACCAGGGCACCGCCTGCGGGGACTGGTCGGCATTACGCAGGAAATCACCAATCTTCGCAAGCACGTATGGAGCCAGCACCTTCTTGTCGAAACTCTTCAATTCGCTGAAGGCGGTTCGGATAGCCGCCTTGGAGTCTGCACCCTTCTCCAGTTCCTTCTCAATGATGTCAACGCGCAGTACAAGCAACCAGGCCTGGACCGAATCGGGTTGACCGCCCTTGGTGGCCATCTTCTTGAGCTTATCAATGGTTTGATCCGCTCCGTTCAGGTCCACGGAAACATCACCAAATTTTGTAATGGCCTTTTCTAAATCGGCGTTCTCCTGCCGCCCGAGGCGGTCAATCATGTCCTCAAGTTTGTCGAGGCCCTCCTGGCCGCGATTGACGCTCTCATGGGAAAGTGCCTCAAGTGCAATGGACACAACCTGTGGCTCAAGGTAATTCTCGGCAAAATTCCCCACAAATTCATCGTAATACCCGGCCGCGTCCTTGAAATTCTCAAGGGCGGTCGCAACCGGGATCAGTTGGCTGAGTGCCTCAGCGGCAACCTGGTAATGCCCGTCCTGTTCTGCCCGCGCCTTGCCCTTAAGGTAGGTTTGCTCGGCCTGCGCCCAGTCCTTTTTCACCTGCAGCACATCTCCACGGAGGTTGAGGCTGCGATCATAAATGTCACTGGTTTCAAACCGCTGCTCGATCTCATCGAGCTTTGCAAGGCATGGGTCAAATTCATCCTGCGCAAAATGACACATCGCACGATCAAGGATCGCGAAAGGCCGGAGGGCAGACTCCGTATATTTCGTGAGCCACGCCTCAAGCAGAGGTGCCGCTTGATCCCACTCGAGAAGCTTTACTTTATTGGCACCGCGATAATAGCTGGATTCCTCAAGGAAACCGCTCTCGGGATATTTCTCGGCATGCTGCTCAAGCAATGGATCCGCCTGCTCATACTGGCCATCATAATAGTAGGATCCCCCAAGGCAAAACAGACACAAATCGTGCTGAGGAGTGCCCTCGGGCAGTTTTGGAAGAATATCGGTCGCGATCTTGATGCACCGCAAATAATCCCCGCGGCGGAACAGCTGCTCCATCAGCATACTCTGTACCGCAGGCTCGAGGTCATGACCGGGATATTGTTTAAGGAAATTCATGCCGTGATGCTGGGCGGAAAGCAAATCGCCAATTGAGAATGCGCAGCGGGTGGCCTGATAGACAATCTCGGGATGGAGGTGAATTGTCTTCTTGCCGTCAGTCGACTTGGCTGTCGGGAAGCGGCGCGACATGTAATCATAAATGGCATATGCGCTGCGCAGGCTGTCATTCTTCTCGTAAATAGAGGCCAGCAGCCTAAGACCGGAAATATCCACCGCCGTCCCGTCAATGATAGTCTTCTCCAGGTCATCAATCTTTTGCTGAACCTTCTTCTGAGCAGCCTCGGCCTTGTAGAAGCCCTTCCTGTCTTCAAGTTCAAAGATCGCATCTTCAGTGCGCGGCGTGAGGGTAAAGAAGTGCAAGGCCAGCGCATCAAGATTCTTTTCCCCACCTGAAGCCTCCTGGGCAAGCTTCAGTAAACGCTTGTTGAAGCCATACTTGAAGCTCTCAAAAGGAGGAAAACGCAGCCACATGTCATTGGTTCGCATGAAAGCCATTCCTTCGCTGGTCTTCTCTTTCTCAATCCATTTCTCAGCAAGATCAAAGAAAGCGTTCTGGAGCATCCATCGTTCACGCAGGTTGATTCTGTCATACACTCCGTAGACTTTCTGGAGATATTCGGTAGCCTCGGGAATCTTGGCAAGGCGGGCATAGCAAACACCGTAATTAATGTACAGCTCAAAGGGCGAGTAGGTGCCCTTCTCCGGTTTCTCGCTCTCGAATTTCTTGTAAATCTTTATTGCCCCCTCGTATTCCCCCTTGGCCTGGGCAGCGGTTCCCCAGCGGTAAAGTGCAATAAGGTGATAATGATTGCGGGTGTTTGGAATCTGCTCAGCTTTCTCCTTGGGAATGCGATTGGGAAAATTCTTGTAGGTTATCTCAAACTGCCTTTCAGCGTCCGCGTATTTCTTGAGCTGCATCTGACACAGCCCAAGGTGGTAGTGGATAAGTCCAAAAGCCGGACCGTAGATATTGAAGGCATTCTGCTTGTAATCCCCGACCACGGCCTGCAACACACTTGCCGCATCCGCCCACTTTGATTCCTCCATCAACTGGACGGCTTTGCGGTAATTGTCGTCAACGGGATTCTGAGCCTTTACGGTGCCGATGCACAGGGCAGCAACACAAACAAGAGCAAGCAGGATAAACAATACCCCACGGGAACCACTTCGTATCTGAGCCCTCATCAAATTCATTTTATTTAAGGATAAGCAAACAATAAAATCATCATCCTCACCTTACAACAACCCACCACAATCCGAAAGGTCGATTTTGGATGACACAGGATGACACATGTCCGGACTTTTACTGGAAACAAGCATTTCCATTCCCTGTTAATGAAGCGGGAACCTACTACCCATCAATCACTCCGGGCCACTGAACCCCGTCATCGTGATGTTTTTAATCTTTACGAATGCGAGAGCATTTACAACATCGATAAAGCGCTGGGTATTGCCCTCATCGGCCGCCGCAACGATTACCACCGGCTTACTTCCTACCCCATCAGCAAGTTCTTTATACTCCCTAAGCTTTTCCCTGAGTAGAGGAAGTTTATCCGGCTTGGATCCCTTCGGCCTGGCGCCGCCCACTTCCACGGTCTTGTCAATAATTACCCTGCCATCAGCCTCTATCAGAATTGCAAGCGGGTCCACAGGATCCGGGTTGTCCGTTGGAATCGATGTCGGAAGGATAATTGAAAGGTCGGTCTCGTCCTTTTTCAGCGTGGAAGTCACCAGAAAGTAAATAAGCAGGAGGAATGCGACGTCAACCAGCGACGATATATCCAGTTCCGGATCCTTTGCTCCTTCCGGGGAATACTTTCTCTTGCGACCCATTTGATTAATCAATAAAAATTATTTGTCAGTCTTGAAAGCGCCGAAAATCACCTTGTTTATTCCCCCGTCCGCTGCAGCTTTCGCGACCTGTTTGATATCACCTACCTGGGCATCCTTATGTGCACGCAGCAGCAGCGAAGGCTCCGTACCCCTCTGCTCCATGCTTTCGGCAAACATCTGCACCTTATTGGTAATTTGCTCCAGGGTAACCGTCTGGCTGCCATCAGCGGTGGTATACTTGCTCTCCCCTCCAGCTCCCCTCGCATAAACATTGAAAATAATCCTGCCCTTTGCACTCTTGGGCTTGACCGACTGGTCCGCCACGGGTGGCTTGATGTTGGGGTCAACCCTTACGGTGACCATCCTTGAAGCGATCATAAAGAAGATCAAAAGGAGGAACACCATGTCGATCATGGGCGACATGTCCATCTTGGCGTCATCCTCCGCCTGCTCTAGAACTGCCTGATATTTCGCCGAAGCCATTTTGCCAACAAGTGATACGTGTACAACCACGCTAGCCTGCCTGCAACCCTTCTGGAACCTTCGCCATTACCTGATCCGCATTCACTGCCTGATGGCTGGCATCCAGCATGTCCGACATGTCCTGATGACAGGCAGCCACCAGACCATTGAATCGGTTACGCAGGTAGAAAAAGAAGAACACCGAGGGGATGGCAATAATAAGTCCTGATGCCGTGGTTACCATGGCAAGCCCTATATCCTCAGCCAGTGCTGAAGGATCAGCCTGTCCCTGGCTTCCGATAGTGTTGAATGCACCCATCATGCCGACAACAGTACCCAGTAGCCCGAGCATCGGTGCAATCTGGCCGATAATACCAAGGTAACCAATCCAGGTCATGTGCGTGCGGTTCTCACGAATGGTAAATTCAGCCACGGCGTCTTCCACATCGTCACGTCCCAGGGTATCAGGATCCGTTGCGTCAACGTGCGGCAGGGCACTGGCCATCATCCGCCCCAGGTAAGTCGGGCTTGTTGAGGACACTTCAATCGCGCTGCGAACCCGGCAATTCGCCATGTGATCCAGCAAAGCCATCTTCAAATCCTCCGGCTTGAACTTTGCAGCGGTAAGCTGAATAAAGTTATAGACAACGAGTGCAACCATGGCAATCGATGCAATTATCAATGGCACCATCCAGAGACCCGCCTGCTTGACATTATCAAACATGGTTGCCGGACCCTCCTCATCATCCCCTTCAATAAGCACGTCAGGGGTAGCCTGTGCAAGCAACTCGGGAACACCATAAAACAAGAAACCAATCCCGCTTAACACCAAGGAAAAGAGAAAGAACTGTCGCCGAAACTGGGCTTGAACGAAGAACGAAGAGGTTTTAAGCATTGGATTTTCTGTTTCTGGGGAAAATTCTGTTCGCGTCGTCCCGCTGGTAGCGGGGATAGCACCTGTATAAAAGCCTCAATAATCAGCCCATCATCACGCTGGGAATCCCTGTGTTAGCACGTCCCTAGGCTAAATACAACCATTTTGCTCTCCCTCCTGCGAGAACACTCATTGCATCGGTTTCAATGCTTGGAGTGCCGGGGCAAGGATTTTCAACGCCATTGCACGCGCCCCCTTGTCGGTAAGGTAAGTCTCGCTGACAAAATAACCCTCGGACGAAAGTGTTTCACTCTGCAGATTATACCATGGCACACCCTCCTGCTCGCAAACCCGCCTGCCTTCATCGCAAAATCGTTGGATTTCCTGTTCCACCGCAAGAGGACTGACCCGATAGCCATCCCCCTGCTTCGGTAAGCTAGGAAAGAAAACCGGTGTGAACAAATCATCATTAGGTTTGGTAAATTTAGAGTCATAGATCGTTGGCTCTTCAATTAAGATGATTCTCGCCCCCTTGTTAACGGCTAAAGAAATAAACCCTCTTATCCCATCGACGTAATCCCTAACGGGATCATCGCCGGTGCGCATCGTGCGTATTATGCCTTCCCTTAACGGAAGCACATCGCAGTAAGCCTTGCGCAGGCTGAAGTGTGTTCGGAGGTAATTATGTTCAGTAAACGGCTTGTGTCTTCCTCTTAGATATTTCTTGGTTCTGCTGTTGCGGATCATGCGCAGAATATGAGATGCCTTTGCCAGCGAGTATTTAAAACCTGAGGGTTTACTCTCCCTGAGTTTGTCAAGCCTGCCGGGATCGTATGTATAGTCACCATAAACCCCCATTGCATCACCAAACCCAAAACAACAAATAATCAAATCCACCTCATATTTTTCCAGCATGACCTCCGCTTTTACCAGCGCAGGGAGAACCTTTCCGCCTCGGTTGTGAGCCAGGGCCGCCACTTCCACTGTTTTCCCCGTTTGTTTTGAGAGTTCAATGGCAAGGACACCCCACCAAGTGTCCTTAGTTCCCTGAATGATGGAAGTTGTCGCATTCCCGCCGAAGCAAAGCACTCGTAAATTATCCGATTGGCGATTGTTGCTCCATCCCAGTTTGCGCAATTGATCGCCGTCATAGCTGAACCGGACACTGGATTTTAAGCCCGGGATCTCATTTGAAAGCAAGATAGTGGCTCCCGGTTCCATGGGAACAGGGAAAGCCACCCTGATAACAAGTTCCGCAATCAATGCCAGCGTGATCATGCCAACAAAAATGAGCTTCAAAAGTTTCATCCGGCAGTCATTACTTATCCTTCCAACCCGTCGACTATATAAGCACCTCTGCAAAGAATCAATTCCCCCCTTCACTGCAACCAACATCTTCCTAGCAGACCAAGATTGTCGCCGCTCTTTTATTCCACGTTCCTTGCCGACAAGTCACCGTTCCTCGCACAGGTTGATCATGCCAGCTAGAAAAGTCTAGAGAACCACGGTTTCATCGGCGTAAAAACCTGACGGCAACACCGCCTCCTGAGAACCCGTGTTACGGACATTCACGCAACCTGAAAATACTGTATCAACTTCAAAGCGCACCTGCCCATTCACCTCCAATCGTTCACATTTAACCAGAGAAGGCACCCCATCGGAAGTCGCAAGCTCAACATGCTCTATATGTTTATAGTGCCTCTTGTCCAAATGCACTATCGGAGGGGGGGCATTGCGCTCAGGTGCCAACCGGAGTTGCCAATCCTCGCTCATGACATACGCATCGGAACGTAATGCAAACAGGTCATCACAGGTTTTTACGGGCAAGAAGCGTGATCTTGGCACCGCCACCACCCCTGCCTTCTCGAAGCATTCTATGGCAGCCCCCATTGCTGTTTCCAACTGGATCACGGGAAGCGAATATAGATCACGGGGATCGACGGTTTTCCTGTTCACTATTACAGGAAGTGGCAATACCCCGCCCGCAATCTCCATCCTGCTCTTCAACTCATCAAGCCGCAGCCAGAGGTTGTTGGTATTGAAAAACCGATGACGGCTGACATCCTGAAATGCATCAATATCCGATTCAGGGCACTGTCCCAACTCCCGTAACAACAGCCTGCCGCCGTTCCTTAACCGGGCAATATGTCCACCCTTCTTGTCCGCCTCACTGCGAGAAGTCACTTCCATCATGAATGGCATCTCACTGTCCGCAAACGTATTAAGCAATTTAAAGTCCAGCGTCGCGCCGAGGTTATCGGAATTGGATATGAACGCGTATATCACTCCGCGTTCAAGCAACCGGTCAAGCCAGCCGCTGCTTATCAGGGCAGGATAAAGATCACCGTGCCCGGGAGGGCACCATTCAAGTTGGCAATTATCAGGATAACTGACAGCTTCCAGGGTAGCTGCGTCGATCTTTGGTGCCCGGCTTTGTAAAATCTCGAAACCGTCACTGCCACCAAGATCGGGGTATTTCGAAAGCAATGATAATGAATCCTTGCTGGTCGAAAAGCTGTTCATTAAAAGAAATCGCACAGTTCTGCCGGACCGCTTACGCATTGCAAGAATCTGGCGTGCAATCAAGTCCAGAAAGGTAAGATCCCCGCGAATTTCAAGGAGGGACTTTGCCTGTTGCAAACCCATGCCTGTTCCAAGCCCTCCGTTTAACTTGATGATAACAGTCTTTTCAAGAAGCGGTTCCACTAGAGCCGCCTCCGGTGCGCTTAATCCTCCGTAATCGCTTATATCACTAATAGGTTCAATCAGATCTTCCGGTATGTCAGTTCGTTCCCCCGAAGATAAAAACCGGTAAGCCCGTTCAAAGGCGGCAACTGATGGAACAGAAATCCCGGCACTCCGCATCTTATCCACGGGTGCCACATCTTTTTCGCTCATCTTATGATAACCATAGAAGCCAAACCGGAAGCAGCAACCACGGGGCTTTTATCAGGTAGCAATGTGATCTCCCGGTATTGACTCAGCATGCTCAACGATAGGGAGAGTCATCACAAAAGAGTTTCGACCCTCCCTCGAACTCACCAGTTCAAGTTTCCCGCCATGCGCACTTGCAATTACCCGCGATAAGCTCAACCCCAGTCCGAATCCACGCTTAGCGGCACCCCGCGCCGGATCCCCTCTATAGAAACGCTCAAAAATCCGGTCGCGGTTCTCCTCACTGATCTCCGGACCGGTATTCGTTATCACTATTTCACAGAAACCCTCCTTGATGTAGACTCCACTGCTGATCTCACCTCGCTCACTGATATTATACTTAATCGCGTTAGTCAGCAGGTTTGATATCGCCAATCTCAACAAGCGGCCGTCACCGTTCACCTGCGTTCCTGACGGACAGGGATAAGTCGTTAATGAGATTCCCTCGTCACTGGAAATGATCTCGGCATCCTCTGTGACATCAGCTAGAATGTCGTGCAAATCCAGCTCACCCCGATCCAACGTCAGGCTCCCCGCATCCGAACGCGACAGCATTAGCAGGCTGTCAATAATCGAACGCAATTGCCCGACCCTGCCCAGCAACTCTGCAAGGGTCTCTTTATCGCGGTCACTACGCTCATCTTCCTGCAAAGCAACCTCAATCTTCCCCTGCATTACCGCCAACGGTGTTCGAAGCTCATGCGATGCGTCAGCACTAAACCTCCTGGTCTGGTGAAACGCTACTTCAATCCGCTCCATCATGCGGTTCAAAACACGCGCCAATCTGCCAAGCTCATCGTGTGATTCCACTCCCTCGATACGTTCAGCAAGCCCCTCCGGCGTGATATGCTCCGCAGTAGCAATAATTTTCTGAATCGGTTTCACTGCTCTCCCGGCCACCCACCACGCACCAACTCCGATGAAAACCAGTGCAATCGGCAGTGCCTTCAGGAAACTTTGAATCATTTTCCACACTTCAGCGCGAATTTCTGCGAGATCAATTGCCATCCTCACCCGATAACGGGCGAAGGTTCGGCTCATCACCCGCCATGATCCCTCCTTGTATCTGATGGTCTCTGCCATGCCCCCTTCCAAATACTTTATTTCCTCGCCCGGCTCTGGCCAGCCGGGATCATGATACTTCTGCTTGCCTTCCGCATCCACCAACTCAATCAGACGCCCCTCGTCTCTCTCCGCACTTAATGTCGCCACTTGCTGCATCTGCGGAACCCTTCCCTCGTCCATGTCTCGCGCAACAAGGGCGTATTGCTGAGTAAAGATCAAAAGTTTGTCATCCACTTCCTCGCGCAGGGTGTCAAACACCATTAACGCGGTGATCCCGAAAAAAATCAGTAATACAATACCTGATAAGAGGGCTGACCACAGTGCAATCCTGAGACGAAACGAAAGCGCCACAAACTACCCCTCCCTGGTCGATTCCGAGTTATCTGGGTCAATCATGCGGTAACCAACGCCACGGAGAGTTTCAATAAGAGGAATTTCACCTTCAATATCGATCTTTGTTCGCAGACGTCGGATGTAGACATCCACGAGGTTCGTGCCCGGGTCAAAATGGTAGCCCCAGACCTGTTCAAGAATCTGGCTGCGCGTGAGTACACGCCCGGGAGAACGCATAAGAAACCCCAATAATGCGAACTCCTTCGGAGTCATTTCAATCTTCTTGCCCGAGCATATGACCTCACGACTCATCAGGTTCGCTGACAGAGTTCCAATACTAAGCAAGCTCATCCCGCTGTCTGACGAACGCCGCCAGATTGCCCGCAACCGTGCCACCAGTTCCTCGACAAAAAACGGTTTTGGTAAATAATCATCAGCTCCGAGGTTTAGTCCCTCTATCCGGTCATCACTTTCCCCCCGGGCGGTAATGATAATTACCGGCACATTATTGTGTCCCTCGCGCAGCTTCTTCAGAATCTCCAGTCCGCTTTTACCCGGCAGCATAATGTCCAGAACCACCGCATCATAGGATCTCGTGGTCGCGTGCTCCATTCCTGAATCGCCATCTTCACAGTAATCCACGGAAAATCCCTCCTTAGTCAGCCCATCGCTGACCAGTGAACCAATTTCCGTCTCATCCTCAACCAGCAAGATCTTCACCCTGCTTATCTAAACCTGACTCCACCAAAATACAACGGTAAGCGAAACCAGAATGACAAAATACCCTGTCCAAGCATCTCGCAACAGACAGGCGGGTTCCAGCCCCTGCAGAACGCTGCCTATATGCGCTGTTACAAAGTCAATCCAAGGAGCGGTGCAGGAAAAACGCCAAAGAAAAATACCGCGACCACCAGCAGGATAATGGCAAGCATCGTCAGCCTCCCCACCTCCAATCCTGATACCTCACCTTCTCCCATCGGGCTCTCCCAATACATCGCCCGGATTATCTTGAAGTAGTAGTAAAATCCCGTTGCAGCACCCAGAACTGCCAGGAACACGATAATCCACAAACCGTTCTGCATGGCATTTTGAATAGCTATATTAAACAGGAAAAATTTTCCGAAGAATCCCACCGTCAATGGAATTCCCGCCAGGGATGCCACTCCAACAAGCATTGCAAAGGCAAGAAAAGGTGAGCGTTTCCCCAATCCTTCCAGTGCCGTAAGGTCTTCACTCTCCGTGGCACCTCTCACAACAGTAAGGACAAGGAAACAAAGCAAGGTCATCAGCAGGTACCCCGCCAGATAGAACGATATCGCCGATTCAGGACCGGGACCTGTTATGTTGCTTGTCCCGCCCAATGCCGGCACGGCCATCAGCAGGAACCCCGCATGGGCAATGCTTGAATACGCAAGGAGGCGTTTGATGTTCTTTTGAGCAATCGCCGCGAGGTTGCCGTAAATCAGAGTAGCACAGGTCACGAAAATCATCAGGTAAATGACCGGTTCCCTGATTGATGGAGTCGACAAGAACGGCTCAACAACACGCAGCAACACGATGAATCCTGCCGCCTTGGACCCAACCGACAGGAAGGCGGTAACCGGCATCGCAGCCCCCTGGTAAACGTCGGGCACCCATATCTGGAACGGCACTACGGCGATCTTGAAACCGATCCCCACTATCAGGAGGGTAAATGCAAACATCATAGGTGCCCGGGGAATGTCATCGCCAGCAAGCACAACGCAGAGTTGATCGAGATTGAATGTCCCCGTCACCCCGAAAGTCCAGGCAATCCCATAGACCAGGAACCCTGTTGAAAGGGCACCCAGGATAAGATATTTCACCCCTGCCTCCAGCGAACCCACATTCCGGCGCATGAACGCCACCAATACATAGAAGCCCATAGTAACCAGCTCAAGTGAGACAAAAATAGTGATCAGATCCTTGGCTGATGCCATCCACATCAATCCTGAACACACAAAAATCGGCAGACAATAAAACTCACCAAGCCCGGATTTTTCCTCACTCTGCGAGGTATAATGCTTAAGAACCGGCGCAAACTCACGCGCCATCACCAATACCAACAACGTGGTAATCAATGCCAGCCCCTTGTAAAAGGCCGCCCACTTGTCAAAATGATAAATTCCCCAATAGTGCAGGTTTTCTCCCGGTGGACATGCCGCAAACATCAATAACGCAAATACCAATCCAAGGCCTGCCACACCCACCACGGCAATTTTGTCCCGTGACCTCCGGCCAGCAAAAAGCTCCATGCAGAGCATTAGGCAACCAAGCACCACCACGCATATCTCTAGATAATAAGGGGGCATCAAATCAAAGGGCCTCAAACAGGTTGGGAATAAGGTTAAGGATGATATTCGGGAAGAATCCCGTGAGCAGCAGTATCACAAGCATTAGAATAACCGGTAACCTCATCGACTGCGCCAAATCAGCAGGGCAACGCTCCCCAATGAGTTCCCCCTGAAAGATATTTCTATAGGCCCGCAACATGTACACAGCGGATATCACGACCCCCCACAGTGACAGTATGGTGGCAACCTGCAGCGCGCCAATCTGCCCGGCACTCTTGAAAGCGCCAAAGAAAATAGTAATCTCCGCGGCAAAATTGGCGAAACCCGGAAGCCCAATCGAGGCAAAAGCGGCAAAACCGAAAGTCACCGCCAGGAAAGGCATACTACCCCCAAGGCCTCCGAGGCGCGAAATTTCAAGGGTGTCCAGGCGCTGGCGCAACGATCCACACAGGGCAAATAGCAGGGCAATCGAAATACCATGGGCAAACATCATCAATACCGCCCCGCCCCATCCTATACTGTTGCAGCAGGCAACTCCCAGGAAGATGTATCCCATGTGCATCACGCTGGAATTGCCAAGCATCCGGTCAAGGTAACGCTGCGAAATTGTGACCAGTCCAACATAGAGGATATTTCCCAACAGGAGCACCAGTAACAGATCCTTCCAGGCCTCGAATCCCGCAGGCAACAGCGGCACAGCCACACGCAGGATCCCGTAAAGCCCGAATTTCTTCAGCACCCCGGCATGCAACATTGCCACCGGCGTGGGAGCGGTCGCGTAAGCAGGTGCTGCCCAACTGTGGAACGGAAAGAGTGAAACCAGGATCCCGAATCCAACAAGCAAGGGCAGGAAGATCCATTTCTGCGCTTCAGCGTCAAGTGGATGCTCACCCGGAGCAGGCGCGAGTTTTGCAATATCAAAAGTCGGTGCATCTGACGGCGAAAGGCTGACGTATAGTGCAATTAGCCCGCCAAGCAGGATAAGACTTCCCACACCGAGGTAGATGGTGATCTTCCAGGCTATGGCAACCTTTTCCCGCCCATGCCCATAGATCCCTATCATCAGGAAAGTTGGAATCAACGCAAGCTCGTGAAATGCGTAGAAGAAGAAAAGATCGGTGGCGCAAAACGCACCGAGCGCACCCGCGGCAATGAGCAACAATGATATATAATGGAGTTTCCCGCTCCCCTTGCCTATGTTCTCGGGCGAAATCCTGACCGCACAGAAAGTCACGATGACAGTCAGCAGCACAAGCACCCCGCTCATGCCATCAACAGCAAACCCAAGGGTCAGTTCAGGGGAATCAAGCAGTACCCATGAACTCTTAAAATGCATCTCGACGCCTCCTTTGACGACCAGTGTCGCAAACACGATAAGCCCTAAAAGCAGGTTGGTCCCGGCCGCTGCAAGTGCCAGTATCCTGGCATAACCGCCACACCCGATCGCCACAGCAGCGAGGATCGGAAGAATGATGATTAAGTCGATAATAGTCACTTAACTCGATGCCTATCTTAAGGCGATGGTGATAAGGTAAATAACGATGACAATTCCCAACCCAAACAGGAACACATGCCCCTGCAGGTTGCCCCCCTGTAAGCCGCGCAGCAACGAACCCACCCCCGCAGTCAGGCGCGAACTGCCGCGTATAATCAGCCCATCGATCAACAACTGATCGACAGCCTTGGCCAGATACGCCAGGCCATCCTGAAATACCCTGACCAGAAACAGATAGATTTCGTCGAGGTAGAACTTCCGGGCAAATACCTTCACCTGGAGCGGATCCTTTTCCCGTCCGCGATAGAGCAGATACCCGGTAACAATTCCCGCAATTCCAATTACCGTCAGCACAAGCAGCAACATGCCCGGCGGATGCGGAAGGTCTGCCGGGTTGATAAACCAGCCGTAGGCAAACTTAAAACCGGCAATCACCGCGCCAAGCGCAAGAATGACCAGCGGTGCACGCATGGTCAAAGGCACTTCCCCTGCTTCCCGGGCCGCTTGGGAACGCGCTTTCCCGAAAAACACGACGGTGCATAAACGGCTCATGTAAAACGCTGTAAGAAAAGCGGTAATTGAACCGACAATCAGAAGCGGCGTGCTGTGCTGTGCTACCGCCATCACTGCATCCTTGCTCCAGAATCCGCTAAGTGGCGGCAACCCGGCAAGGGCCGCAGTCCCTATCAGGAAAGTAATGGCAGTCACCCGCATCGGTCTGATCAGGCCACCCATCTTCCAGATGTCCTGTTCATGATGACAGGCGAAAATCACCGCACCGGCCCCGAGGAAAAGCAGGGCCTTGAAAAAGGCATGGGTATAGAGGTGGAAAAAGCCGGCATTTGAGGCCGCTTCACCGACAGCTTCCCCCGAGTGCAGAAAGCCGGCAAACCCGACGGCCATCACCATGTAGCCAAGTTGTGACAATGTTGAGTATGCAAGAATCTTCTTAATGTCACTCTGCTGGGTCGCTATCAGCGCCGCCATCAATGCTGTCAGCGCACCGACATGCTGAATCACTGAAGCCGCCACCGGCGCGGCAATGATCAGGAAAGTCACCTTTGTCAGCATGAATACACCGGCTGCGACCATGGTAGCCGCATGGATAAGAGCAGAGACAGGGGTCGGCCCCTCCATCGCATCCGGCAACCATACATGCAACGGAATCTGCGCGGACTTGCCTACCGCCCCACAAAAAATACAGACCATCGCCCAATTGAGCAATGATGCATCAAAGGTTTGTGCCTCAAGGGCCTCTTCCAGGCCGGAAAAAGCAATCTCTCCGGTCGCCCCCCAAAGCAAAAGAATGCCCGCCATGAAACCAAAATCTCCAATGCGATTGACAAGGAACGCTTTTTTTGAAGCCTCCGCCGCGGAATTTTTCTGGAACCAGTGCCCGATGAGCAGGTAGGAACTCACCCCGACCAGTTCCCAGAAAATGAACATCATCGCGAAGTTGTCGGCCAGGACGATACCGGTCATCGAGAACATGAACAACGACAAGCCTGCAAAATAGCGCGCCTTCGCCGCATCATCCTTCATGTAACCCAGGGAAAAGATATGTACCAGCAGCCCCACAAGAGTTACCACCAGGATCATTCCCCCCGTCAGTCCGGTGATTTCCAGAGCAATCTTCAGTTCGAGGCCGCCGACCCTCAACCAGGTGAACGATCCCGCCTCACTACCCCCGCAGCGAAGCAGCACCAGTGTAAGGAGAAAACAGATACCGGCAGAGGCAACCGACACATAGGCGCTCAGGTTTGCTTTCTTGCCGATGCCCAGCAAAATCAACGCGGCAGCAACGAGTGGCAACAGAAGGATAATGAAAGCAATGCTCATCTCGTGCTCATTAGCCTTTCATGCTGTTAAGGTCTTCGACATGCACCGTGCGCCGGGCACGAAACAGGGCGACAATTATGGCAAGTCCGACGGCCACCTCCGCGGCAGCCACAGCAATGACAAAAAACACCAGTACCTGGGCGTCATAACCTTGCGCAGGCATGCCCTGTCCGTTTCCAAAACGCCAAAAAGCAACCAGCGAAAGGTTGGCGGCACTGAGCATCATTTCAAGGCACATGAAGATTATGATGATGTTCCGTCTCATCAGAACACCCGCAAAACCGATTGCAAAAAGCAATCCGCTGACCATCAGGTATTCATTGAGACTCGGCATCACCATTCCTTCCTAGTTACCCTCGCCCTGGCGGCGGCTGAGCACTACCACCCCGATCGTTACGATGAGCAAAAGCACTCCAAGCAACTGCAGATGAAAATTGAAATCGGTAAATACTGCCTCACCAAGGCGTTTAACATCCTGGTGAACCGCAGCATCCTCAGGCAGCCTCACAAGCTTTTGTTGCCCGGGAGCATAACCTGCCAAGAGCATTGTAAGCTGGGCGACAAAGGCGAGGACAATCACGACCCCGCCACCCATGGCAACATAGTTCAAGTCACGATGCTGCTCAGACTTGATATCCAACAACATTATGATGAACAGGAACAGCACCATCACTGCGCCGGTGTATACGAGAATCTGGATCACGCCTATGAAGTAGGCGTTGAGCGTGATAAACAACGCCGCAAGTCCCATAAATGATACAACCAGCGAAAGTGCACTGGAGACCGGGTTGCGGTTAACCACAACCAGCACCCCGAACACCAGCATCACTCCTGAAAACAGATAGAAAAGCAATGACATGTTACGAATATCAAAGGTGACCGCTATTTCAGTTCATTCCACTTGTTGACCAGTCCCTCGCGCTTGCCTCCAATCTCGTAAAGTTTCTTCTTGTCATGAACCATTTCTTCACGGGAAATCCCGGTAATGGCATAATCCTTGCGAAGAAATATCGCCTGCTCAGGACAAACCTCCTCACACATGCCGCAGTAGATGCAGCGGATCATGTCAATATCAAAGCTCTTCGGGCGTTTCTCGACCTTCTGCCACTCATCCCCGGCAGGAATCTCCTCGGGAACAATTGTAATCGCCAGCGGCGGGCAGATAAATTCACATAATTGACAGGCCACGCAACGCTCATGGTCATGTTCGTCGGTTACAAGTGCCGGGGCACCGCGGTAATGCTCCGGCAGATGGTCATCCCACTTCACTTCGGGATACTGCATTGTTACCTTCTTCTTGCGGCGCAGAGTTCGGATTGCATGACCCAGGGTAATCCGCAAGCCTTTCATGAGCGCCGGGAAGTAACACTTCTCGGCGAGGGTTAATCTGGGGCGTTGAACGACAATAGCCATGGTTAATCTAGGAGCGCGTCAGGATGAGGATGCCGGCGGTAATGAATATATTCAGCAGGGCGAGTTCAAAGAAAACGATCCAACCGAGTTTCATTAACTGGTCGTAGCGGAAACGGGGCAGGGTCCACCGGATCCACACGAAGACGAACAGCAGGGACGTGACCTTGGTCAGGAACACCACCACGGAAAGCAGTCCGGCGAAAATGGAGTGATCTTCGGGGTTGGTAATGAACGGGAAGTGCCAGCCACCGAGGAACAAGGTGACGATCAGGCAGCACATCAAGAGCATCGCGACGTACTCGCCCATGAAGAAC
>JAYGGE010000015.1:0-61298 GCA_046581505.1 Verrucomicrobiales bacterium
GGCAGATGGGTTTGTATCTCCAGACGGCTCGCCTGTTTGGCTTTACTCCGCCTAGGGATGTGGATGAGGCGACTTGGTTATTGCCTTCTGATTTAATGGAGGCGGGCATTCGCGGCGGTATTGCCGGGGCGGAGAAAATTGCGTTTGAGCTTGAGGCGCTTGAGATGCTTGAGGCACTGGGTTCTGCTGAGCCGAATTCCAGCGACTTCAAGGAAGCCCTTTCCATACTCAGTAAAAGCACTGGACGAGCGATGGAACCGCGAGGAGAGGGGAGACGCATTGGCGCGGAATTGCTTCTCTATAAGGGCAAGTTTGCTGCGAATGTGCAGGCTTGCCTGTTGCTGGGGTTCCTGCTCATGATGGGAGCTCTGCTTGTCGGGCAATCGATGATTGCTGTATGGTTGCGACGCGTTGGGGTTGCCTTTGGAATTTTCGCGCTGGCGCTGCTTGCGACTTGGCTGACGCTGCGCTGTATCGTGATGCAGCGACCGCCGGTGGCGAATCTTTACGAGACAGTAATTTTCATTGTCACTATTGTGTTGTTGCTTTCTGTGGTGTTTCACGTTTTCACCAGGAGACCAATCGTGCTTCCTGCGGCCCTGCTGGCATGCTCGTTTGGGGTATTCCTCTCCATGCTCTACGATGGCATGAAGGGAGAGGACACGATGGATCCACTGGTAGCTGTTTTGAATTCTAATTTCTGGCTGTCCACGCACGTGACAACCGTGACGATGGGCTATGCTGCCGGGTTGCTGGCCGCCATTATTGCGCACGTGTATATTTTTGCCAGAATCTTTGGTTGTCGTGATCGGGAACTCCTGCGTGACATCACCCGTATGGTCTATGCGGTGATGTGCTTCACGCTGCTGTTTTCCCTTGTCGGCACGATTCTCGGCGGCATTTGGGCGAACGTGAGTTGGGGGCGTTTCTGGGGTTGGGACCCGAAAGAGAACGGCGCCCTTCTCATTGTGCTTGCCACGCTGGCTATCCTGCACGCCCGAATGGGTGGTCACATCAGGCAGGATGGTGTTCACCTCTGCGCGATTGTGCTGGGAATGATTGTAGCATTCTCATGGTGGTATGTGAATGTCATGGGAGTAGGCCTGCACAGCTATGGATTTACTTCTGGAATAAAGCGTGCAGTTTGGAAATTCTGGCAGGTTGAGCTTGTGGTTTTGGCCATTGGTTTTGTCTCGCGGAAATGGTGCTGGAATTCGTGGCGAGGCCTTGGGAGGCCTTCGTCTGAACAATGAATCCGGTAATGATAATCTGAAGAATAAAAAAACAATGGAACACATTTCTAAATTACTAATTACGGCATTCACCATGGGATTTACTTCACTGGGGGTGGCTAAGGACAGCGCCAAGGTTGTAATGGTGGCAGGTAACAGGAGCCATGGCTGGGGGGCGCACGAGTTCAACGCAGGCTGCCTGCTGATGGAGACCCACCTGAAGGAGGCGCTCGGCAAGAAGATTGAGACCGTGGTTTACCGCAACGGCTGGCCGAAGGCCGCCGACCCGTTCAAGGGTGCGGATGCCATCGTGTTGTTCATGGATGGCGGCGGCAGGCATCCTATCAACGGCAAACTTGACCAGGTGAAGAAGGAAATTGACCGCGGTTGCGGTCTCATGTGCATGCATTATGCCGTTGAGGTTCCGGCCGGCAGATCAGGCAAAGCGCTGCAGCAGTGGATTGGCGGTTATTATGAGAGCGGATGGTCGATTAATCCGCACTGGGTAGCCAAGTCCAAACTCAACGGCAAGCATCCGGCAACCCGTGGAGTTGCTGATTTTTCATTGAATGACGAATGGTATTTCAATATGCGCTTTCGTGAGGGGCGTAAAGGGGTCACCAGCATTCTCGATTCAGTGCCCGATGATGTTGCCCGTTCCGGGAAGACATCCTGGCCGCGTGGTCCGAAGAAGCACATCGTGTCCGCCTCCGGGCGCAGTGAGACACTCTGCTGGTCCGTTGAGCGGGAGGACGGCGGTCGCGGGGTCGGTTTCACCGGCGGGCATTTCCACAAACATTTTGGTGACGACGGCTATCGGAAACTGGTGCTGAACGCTGTGGCATGGTCTGCGGGGCTTGATATTCCCGAGAAGGGTCTCGTCAGTCATCGGCCCAGTGAGTCGGAACTGGACGCAAATCAGGATTACCCGAAGCCGGGAGGTAAAAAGAAAGCAGCGAAGCTAAAGACAAGCGTAAAGTATGTTGTGGCCAAGTCCGGGCCGAAGCCAAGGTTTGTCAGCAAGGTGATTTCCCGCGCCACGCCGGAGCATGCCGTTGAGATTAATGCCGATCTCAAGGGGGCAAAGAAGTTGTATCTTGTCGTTGATGACGGTGGCGATGGATTTGGTGCCGATTGGGCCGACTGGGCGGAGCCACGTATTCTCGTTGGCGGGCAGGAGAAGAAGCTCACCGACTTGAAGTGGAAATCTGCCAGTGTTGACTGGGGGCAGGCGCGCATTGGCAAGAATGCGGGTGGTGGCGCCATGAAGATCAATGGCAAACCGGTGGCTTACGGGATCGGGGTGCATGCCAACTCCGTGCTTGAGTTTGATCTTCCCGCCGGGACGACGCAATTCAAGGCGCGTGGCGGACTTGACAATGGAGGCACTGACCAGGGCGGCCAGAGTCCCACTGTAAGGTTCCTGGTCTACACGGAAAAACCCAAGTTAGCGGCCCGTAACCGTGGTGGCGGCGGAGCGGGAGGACTGGATGCGGACGATTCGCTTGCCGCGCTTGATGTTGCGGCCGGTCTGCAGGCGGAACTTTTCGCCTCCGAGCCGATGATTTTAAGTCCATCAAGCATTGATATTGACCACCGTGGCCGGGTATGGATGGCGGAAATCGTCAATTACCGCAGGCATAACGGCAAGCGCGCCGAGGGTGACCAGATCCTGATCCTTGAGGATACCAATGGTGACGGCGTGGCTGATAGTCGAAAGGTGTTCTATCAGGGGCGTGACATTGACTCGCCGCACGGCGTCTGTGTGCTTGGGGACAAGGTAATCGTGTCCGCCGGGGAGCAGGTTCTTCTGTTTACCGATTCCAACGGGGATGATAAGCCGGATGATAAGAAGGTGCTTTTCAACGTGGTGGGAGGTAAACAGCATGACCACGGGATTCATGCATTTTGCTTCGGGCCTGATGGCAAGCTGTATTTTAATTTCGGCAACGCCGCCCGGGGATTAAAGACGGCTGACGGCAAGGTGATTATTGATAAGGCGGGTAATGAGGTCAGTGCCAACCGCAAGCCGTACCAGCAGGGCATGGTCTTTCGCTGCAACCTTGACGGCAGCGGTGTGGAAACACTGGGGTGGAATTTTCGCAACAACTGGGAGGCGACGGTTGACTCCTTCGGCTCGATCTGGCAGTCCGATAATGACGACGACGGTAATCGCGGCGTACGGATCAATTATGTCATGGAGTTTGGCAATTACGGTTACCGTGATGAGTTTAACGGCAAGGGTTGGCGGGACAAGCGCACAAACATTGAAAAAGAGATACCGCACCGGCACTGGCATCTCAATGATCCCGGTGTTGTTCCCAATCTCCTTCAGACCGGGGCGGGATCACCGACCGGGATCATTGTCTACGAGGGAGCACTGATGCCGTCCCTGCGCAACCAGGTTATCCACTGTGATGCAGGACCCAACGTTTGCCGTGCTTATCCCCGCGTAAATGTGGGGGCAGGATACAAGGCGGAGATGTTGCCGCTGCTAAGTGGAGGTGGTGATCGCTGGTACCGGCCAAGTGATGTCGCGGTGGCACCTGACGGCTCACTCTTGATTGCCGACTGGTATGACCCCGGGGTTGGAGGGCACGGAATGCGTGACCTTGATCGTGGCCGGATCTTCAGGCTGACCCCTGAGGGGCATAAGGGATACAAGGTTCCATCCTTTGACTTCAAGACTGCAAAAGGAGCGACGGAGGCGCTTAAGAGTCCTAATTTTGAGGCTCGTTACCTGGCATGGACTTCATTGCACGCAATGGGCAGGGCGAAGGCAGAGATGGCGCTGGGAGCGCTGATGAACTCAAAGGACAAGGTTGAACGCGCCCGGGCAGCATGGTGCCTAGGCAAGATGCCGGGTGCCGGAGCA
Source organism: Verrucomicrobiales bacterium (assembly GCA_046581505.1). Lineage (GTDB taxonomy): Bacteria > Verrucomicrobiota > Verrucomicrobiia > Verrucomicrobiales > DEV007 > CACIUL01. The sequence continues at coordinate 4,108 of JAYGGE010000015.1, forward strand.
GACGTTATATCACGATTGAAGAAGGATCCTGAAGCGGATTTGCGCATCGTGTCGCTTCGCCTTGCCCGTCAACTTGGGACGGGAGTCCTTACTCTTGTTCGTGAACTTTCCGCGGACAAGGATGCGCAGGTTCGACGCGAGTGTGCAATAGCCCTGCGCGAGGAGGACGGCGGGGAAGTTGCGGCACTCTGGGCTGCCCTTGCAATCCAGCATGATGGCAGGGATCGCTGGTACCTGGAGGCCCTTGGAATTGCCGCTGAAGGGAAATGGGATGCATGCATGGATGCCTGGGCTGCTGCAGGCGGCAAATGGAACAGCCCGGGAGGACGTGATATTGTCTGGCGCGCTCGAAGCGCGAAGGCGCCTTCACTGTTGGCAAAGATTGTCAAGGATCCGGCCACCGCTGAGGCAGATAAACCCCGCTTCATGAGAGCTTTTGACTTTCACAGCGGCCCGGAAAAGGATGCCGCGTTGCAGAGCATTCTCCTTGATTAGGCAACAATGCGGATCGGCATTTTTCTGCTTATCTTGGCGTTGTCGCCGGCATTGCCGGCTGATGACGCGAGGGATCGGCTGATTGTTGAGACGGTGTTGAAACTTGACTCCTTCAGATTTGAGTCAGCTTCCGCAAAGGTCAAGGAAGCCATTGGACGTTACCTTGTCAGGGACGCCGGCAGCGAAGAATATTACGAATTGCTAGAGCGCTTTCGAATTGTCGACCAGCTCCCCGTCCTCGCGACACTGGCTTCCGGGGAGAAGGTCAATGCCCGCGCAGCACGACTTCTTGTTACCATTGGCGGTGAGGTCGCTATTTCGAAGGCTCTCGCCGGTGCCGGAGAGGACAGGCCACAGCTGCTGATGTCCCTTGGCGCGGTGAATGATCCGATATCTGTTGCGGCACTGGAACGCCTTCTGGAGGGGAAGGATTTGCCGCTTGCCAGACAGTCGGCTAAAGCGCTGACGGGCAGCCCAGCGGGGCAGTTGCGCTTGCTTGAGTTGGCGGAAACCGACAGCTTGGCCGCGGAGTTGAAGAGTGGGGCGTCCCTTGCCCTTGCCGCATCGGTGGATCCGGCAGTGAGGGCCCGGGCGGCAAAGGTCTTGCCACTGCCCGCTTCTCTCGGGGGGGAGGCGTTGCCTGCACTTGCTGAACTTGTTAAGATGAGGGGGGTGGTCGAAAAGGGGAAAGCTGTTTATTTACGTGCTTGCTTTGCATGTCACAGATCCGGTAACAAGGGAATTGACTTTGGGCCGGCGTTAACTGAGATCGGCGATAAGCTAGCCCGGGAGGCGATGTATATTGCAATTATGGATCCCAGTGCGGCAATCAGCTTTGGTTATGAGGGCTTTGCAGTCGAGACTAAAAGCGGGCAGAAGCTTATCGGTTATGTGGCCAGTGATGGCGATGCAGAACTGGCAATGAAGGTGCCGGGTGGTGCATTGATCTCGATTAAGCGTCCGGATATCAAGTCAAAGGAGGCTTTACCGGTTTCCCTGATGCCATCGGCATTGGTGGCGACAATGAGCCGGGACGAGCTGGTTAACCTAGTCGAATATCTTACCACCCTGAAGAAATAGATTCCATTGAAGGGCTTGATGCTCATCGGCTAAGCATTAGACTAGAACTGTGGCAGATAATGATCCCAACCTTGTTGACCTAGGCTTCCTTGATGCCCGGATCAAGCTGATTGATATTGCGGCTTTCCTGGATCGCCTTGATCGGCATGGGCAGGCTGATGATTACCGTGTGCATGCACTGAAGAAGGCTTTCGGTGAAGTGACCAGTGAAGAGCCGGGACGTGCAGCCCGGGTTCTTGAAGCATTAAGTGACCAGACAGAAGAGCCGATTGAGGCGGCTGTAATACAGGGAGCATTTGGGGCGCCAGGCAGGAAAAACTGAATTCCCTTCTCAGGAATCATGCGATATATCGAGCCACACGCTCACATGGTGAGCCGCACAACCGATGATTATATGGCGCTTGCATGCGCCGGCTGTAAGGCTGTTAACGAGCCGGCGTTCTGGGCGGGATTTGATCGTGCCTCAGCACAGGGATTCTATGATTATTTTCGCCAGATAACTGAATATGAACCGAAGAGAGCCGCGAAATTCTGCATAGAGCATTATTGCTGGCTGTGCATAAACCCGAAGGAAGCTGAGGATCCCGGACTTGCCCGTGAGGTTATCGCCTTGATCCCGGAATTTCTCAAGAAGCCCACCGTGCTTGGCATCGGTGAAATCGGGCTTAACAAGAACAGCCGCAACGAGCTGATGATTCTCGAGGAGCATATCCAGCTCGCTGAGGATCATAATCAACTGATACTGGTCCACACTCCTCACCTTGAGGATAAGCTAAAAGGCACAAAGTTGATTATCGATGCATTGCTTAATCACCCACAGATTGATCCGGGCAAGGTGATTATTGATCATGTCGAGGAGCATACAGCACCGCTGGTTCTGGAAAAGGGTTTCTGGGCCGGCATGACCTTGTATCCGGAATCCAAGGTGACGCCTAACCGCGCCATTGACATGCTGGAACTGTACGGATGTGACAGGGTTTGGATGAATAGTGCCTGCGATTGGGGAGTCAGTGATCCTTTGTCTGTGCCCAAGGCGGCCCTTGAGATGCGCCGACGGGGGTATGATGATGCTTTTATCGACAGGATTGTATACTTAAACCCGGTGGGGTTCATGGGGCAGAGCCCGAGGTTTAGGCTGAAATGAATATTTGAGGATGAGGCGTTGAAGCCAATCGCCGGTATCCTGTAATCTCCGCAGATGGAACTCAAGAACAACCTGCATTTGGCTTATTGCACCAATATCCACCGGGGTGAGGGCTGGCAGGAGACTTTTGCAGCACTCGAGAAGTATGTCCTTGGAGTGAAGGCCGAAGTTGCTCCGGGGAGTCCTTATGCAATAGGCCTTAGGCTTGGCCGGAAGGCAGCTGAAGAACTCTGTGAACCGGGTGAGGGCAATCTTAGTAATTTTCGCCACTGGCTTGATAAAAACAATTGTTATGTATTCACCATCAATGGGTTTCCATATGGAAATTTTCACGGCAAGCGAATTAAAGAGCAGGTTTACAGACCGGATTGGACCAGTCCGCAGAGATTGGCGTATACCAAGTTGTTGTTTGATATTATTGCGGAGTTGGTTCCTGATGGCATTTCGGGAAGCGTAAGCACGCTGCCGGGTAGTTTTAAGGAGTTCATCACCGATGATGCGGCCCAGGGTGCTGCAATTATCGACAATCTGGCTTCCTGCGCAGAGCATATCCTGAACCTTGCTGAGAAGACGGGCAAAGACCTGCACCTTGGGCTTGAACCGGAACCCATTGGCTGGTTTGAGACCAGTGCCGAGACGGTTGCTTTTTTTGAGCGGTTTCGCGACACATATGGGGGGAAGTTTGATTCCGTATTGGGAGTGAATTACGATACCTGCCACCTTGCTGTTGAATTTGAGGAACCGGCGAAGGCGATCGGGACAATCCTTGCCGCCGGGATACGGATCAGCAAGATTCATTTAAGTTCCGCGCTGAAGCTTGTTCCTGACGCAACGGTGTTGGCCAGGCTTGAGGATTTTCAGGAAGACGTTTACCTGCATCAGGTTGTGGCGCGGGATCGTGATGGCGGCCTGAGGCGTTACCGCGATCTGCCCGATGCCCTTGAGGCTGCCCGCAATCAACCCGGTCGTGTTGAAGAACAATGGCGGGTACATTTTCATATTCCTTTATACAGTGAGCCTGCAGGGGGGCTTGAAGACACGAGGGATCATATAGAGGGGCTACTGGATTTACTCAGGGAGGATCCCTCAATTTGCTGTCATCTGGAGATGGAAACTTACACTTGGGAGGTATTGCCGGGTAAGCTTCATTGTGTTGATGTGGTGGAGCAACTCAGGCGCGAGTACGAGTGGACCCTGGGTCAGCTCTCGCAACGGGGGCTGGCATGACAATGTTAAAAAGATTGAATGTTTTTTTGAAGCTGGCAAGGGGTTCGAACCTGCCGACGGTATGGGCCAATTGCATTGTTGGATGGCTGCTCGGGGGCGGAGAGTTCAGTGCCTGTTTATCTTTATTCATGCTGCTGCTGGGAGCTTCATTGGCCTATTCGGCCGGCATGGTCATGAATGATGCTGTTGATGTGGACTTTGACAGTGAACACCGCCCTGAGAGGCCGCTGCCATCAGGAGAGATTGGGTTAAGCGCTGTATGGGGGTTGGCGATTTTCTTGCTTGGTTCAGGACTTGTGTTGTTGCTGCAGGCTGGCGTATGGCCCGTCTGGGCCTTGTTGCTGGCGGCTTTGATTGTGGCTTACAATGTGCTTCACAAGCGCTGGAAAGGAGCAGTTTATATCATGGGAGGCTGCCGTTTTCTCCTTTATCTTGCGGCGGCATCAGTATCGGTAAAGGGTGAATGGTTCAGGGAGGTGGTTTTGGTTTGGGCCTTGGCACTTGGTATTTACACAGTGGGGATAACCCTTGCCGCTCGTGATGAGGCGGCGGACAAGGGAACAGGTGTGGGTGGAATTTGCTTGATGGCAGCACCGCTACTTGCTGCGGCGTGGACGTATTTCCAGCGTGTTGAATCAGAAATGACGGTAATGATTTGCCTTATTGTCTGGGCAGGATGGACAGCTTACTGTGTTTTGATTCTTCGCGGAGATGAAGAGGGACGAGTGGCGCGGGCGGTGGCTTTCTTGATTGCCGGGATGCTGTTGATTGATGCTGTTGCAATTTCAGCGGCCTATCCGTGGTTGGCGATTGGACTGGTGGCTGTTCTGCCTGCCGTGTTGGTTTTGCAGAAGAGGATAGCAGCCACCTGATTTTTTCCTAAAAGAGAAATATTTAAAGTCCGGACTTACCGGCAACGCTTTAAGGCGTTATATTGAAGTGCTGATGGAGGATTGTTAGCAGCTTTATATTTTATGATTGAACGTCCGATTCATCTGGAATTCGCTCATCGAGTGGTATTTACCCGCAATGTATTTTCCCCGGGCAATGCGGTATTGGGTGATGTCCTGGCCAGGGCTGGTGACGCGGTGTCCCACCGTGTGCTTGTGTTTGTTGACGGGGGGGTTATTGGCGGCAACCAGAACCTTCTCCGGGATATTGCCAGGTGGTTTACTGCAAAAGACGGGGAACTTGAGCTTGTCGCTTCTCCCGTTGTGTTACCCGGTGGCGAGTCGTGCAAGAATGACTGGTCGCTGGTGCCGGAGATTTGGTCGGAAATTAACCGGCGCAGAATTGATAGGCACTCGTTTATTCTGGCTATTGGCGGTGGAGCTTTTCTTGATCTGGTTGGATTTGCAGCATCAACTGCGCATCGCGGCATTCGTCTGGTAAGGATGCCAACAACCAGCCTGAGTCAGGGTGATGGCGGAGTGGGTGTGAAAAATGGAGTCAACTTTTTAGGCAAGAAGAACTGGATAGGAAATTTCGCGGTTCCCTTTGCGGTTGTAAATGACCTGATGTTCCTTAATTCTCTTCCTGAGCGGGCCCGCAGGGCTGGGATTATTGAGGGTATTAAAGTGGCTCTCATCCGGGATCGTCTTTTCTTTGAGGACATAGAGCGCAGGTCTGAAGAATTGAGGAACCTTGAAACAACTGCGCTTGAAGTTATTATCCAGCGTAGCGCGGAATTGCATGTGGATCATATCGCGACATCCGGGGACCCTTATGAGCTTGGGTCAGCGCGACCTCTGGATTTCGGTCATTGGGCTGCGCATAAACTGGAACAGATCAGCGGGTTTCGCGTTGGCCATGGTGAAGCTGTGGCTGTAGGGATGGCTGTCGATCTTGTCTATTCAAAGCGGATAGGTCTCATCTCAGATGAAGACTGTGACAGAGTTTTGGCATTGATAGAGTCTGTCGGATTCACGGTTTGTGATGAAAATCTTTATCGCCGTGAAGAAGGGAAATTGAATATTCTCAAGGGATTGGAGGAGTTCCGGGAGCATCTTGGCGGCAAATTAACAATTACCCTTGTCCCTGAGATTGGACGTAAAATTGAGGTTAACGAAGTGGATGAGAATGAAGTTATCGCAGCGATAGAGGAATTGCGGATCAGGTCCTTTGCCGAGAGTGGACAGTCCGGTAACGATTGAGGAGAGGATTTCGAAGGAGGAATTGAGGTATTTCCCGGGGTCAGTGCAGCATCCTTCCGCACTGGTCACAGTGGGGAATCTTTTTTGAAGCGCGGACAGCGGATGCCGTGGCTGGTGTTACCTTCATGTGGCAGCCGGCACAGATTCCGTGTTTCAATTCAGCAATTCCATCTCCTTTCTTGCTGATAAAAATCCGTTCAAATTCGTTGAGCAAGTCGGGATCAATGGCCGTGGCTATCAATTTTCTCTCTGCATTAGCTTTACTGAAATGGGCATCACAATGCAAGCGGCGTTCGTTGATCAGGGTGAGTTCCTTGTAAACGATTTGCTGAGTGCTGTTAAGCGTTTCCTTGGCTTGGTTGAGGTCGGCAGTGAGTTGTTCTGCGACCTCCATGAGTTCAAGTTGATTGTCCTCAAGGTTGGAGATGTCGGTTTGATAGCGCTCAATTTCGTGATTCAGTGCCTGGAACTCGTCGTTCTTACGTGTTTCAAACTGCTGAATCTTAAGCTTTGCGATGGTATCCCTGCGTGTGTCAACATCAAGTTCGAGAGACTTGATTGCGACTTCGTTCACTTTAATCTCCTGCTTGATCTTGTCCTTGGATTTTTGATCACCAATGAGTCGAAGCTTGGCATTGTCTTCCTCACGGGGCAGGCGATCCAGATCGGTTTTTAGCGCGCGTATCTTCTGATCCAGATCCTGGATGAGGAGCAGTTGTTCAAGTTCTGGCAGCATTTTATTAAAAGATAAGCTTGTTACAGTTAGGGCATTGCTCAGTATGTTTCAACCGGGCTGCGTTTACCCTCTTCGCTGCTGAGATTACCGGCTTCGTCCTCCCCGAGTGTATCGACGCGCAGTTCCCATATCATGGAGTCTGTCTTGCTGAAAGCTTCAAGGCTGAAGGGGGACGGGGGACAAAGTTTTGCTTTTGTCCCGGACACGCGGGCAAGTGCCTCTGCAATATCGGGATGAGCCATTTTTTCAAGGGTTCCAAGCGCGCGCTGCGCCATTTCCATTCGATGACAGATCATGACCATATCATTGCCGGCATGCATAGCGTTCCGGATGCTTTCATCAAATGTCACCTCATTGAGGATTGCGCCCATGTCGAGATCGTCAGTCATTACCAACCCGTCTTTGAACCCGAGCTGGCCGCGCAGCATTTCCGTGATGACATTGCGCGACAATGATGCGGGCCAGCGTGGTCGTTCTGGATCGAAGAAGGGGTAGTGCGAGTGGCATACCATAACGCTGTCAAGCTCGGACAGTAGCGCACGGAATGGCACGGCTTCCGTGGTCTCCCACTGTGACCGGGTTCGATTGATCACCGGGAGTTGTTCGTGGGCATCGCATTCGGCGTAGGTGTAACCGGGGAAGTGCTTACCGCAGGAGAGGATCCCTTCAGCGCGCAATGCATTGTTGAAGGCGGAAGCGTTCTTTATGACCTGGTCGATTGATGAGCCATAGCAGCGTCCCTTGAGGGAGTTGTCGGCATTGTCATCGGGGGATAAGTCCAGAACGGGGCAGAGATCAAGGTTGAATCCAAACAGGCGAAGAATTTTTCCTGTGAGCTGTCCATGTCGCTTGATAAGGAGCGGGTCGTTTTTTTTTCGCAGTTGTTGTGCGCTTGGCGGTTCGCTGCCTATTAAACGCAGGCGGGATACTCGTCCCCCTTCCTGATCAATAGTGATGAATGGTTCAATGGCACTGATGTCTCTGAGGTTATCGATGAGTTTACGGAGCTGCTCGGGAGACTTGATGTTTCTGCCAAAGAGAATAAATCCGCCGGGCTGAATGATTTTCAAACGTGCCGCTGTAGCAGGTTCAAGTTCAGTGCCCGGCACTCCTGTGAGGATTAGCTGGCCGAGATGGGCATCCATATATGCTTGCAACTAGATAGCGACATTACCCGCCCTACTCAAATAAATTCATTAATGAATCATTAAAGCAGTCCCCCTCGGGTGCTTGTATCGGAGCGGCAGCAGGGACAGAAAGTTTCGTTTGATTAGGCGTGAAGCGGAGATCAGGATCAAGGGGTATTGCCTATGGAAGAATTCAAGTCGATTGAGGGCAAGGAGTTGGCACTCGCTGTCGCTCGATATGCGGATGATAAGCAGGCTGAAGATATTATCGTGCTCGATTTGTGTGGGATATCGTCAATTGCTGATTATTTTGTCATCTGTGCGGGAAGTTCTTCCCCCCATCTCAAGGCTATTGATCGCGAGATCAATGAGAAAATGTCCGCGGAGCATGGGATCATGCCCCGCGGTCGGGAAGGTCATCCCAAGAGTCAATGGCTGATAATAGACTATGTGGATGTCATTGTACATATATTTCATAGGGATCGACGTGATTATTACTCCCTGGAGGATTTGTGGTCAGATGCGGGGCGCGTCAAATTTGAATCCTTTCAGCCGAGCTAATTGACTAGTCGATGGAGCTTGAGGTAATCAACACGGGAACCGAGTTGTTGCTTGGCCAAGTAACCAACACCCATGTGGGGTATTTTGGAGAACAACTCCTGAGCCTTGGATTGCGAATCAATCGTCAGAGCGCGGTGCCTGACGGAGAGAAAATAAAGGAGGTGCTTGCCGGAGCGATCAGGCGTTCACGGATTATCCTGGTTACTGGAGGACTTGGGCCCACCTCGGATGATTTGACACGTGAAATGACTGCCGAATTTCTTGGACTTGCCCTGATTGAGGACGAGGCGTTGATAAAGGCAATACGCAGGCGCCTTGAGGGGACTGGAGTACGGATGCGCGCAATGAATCACCGCCAGGCGATGGTGCCTGAGGGGGCGGAGGTGTTGGTGAACGATAATGGAACCGCTCCGGGCTTGTATTTACCTGCAGGGATTGGTGATTGCAGAGCTCACATTTTTCTTTTACCGGGACCGTCTAGGGAACTCTATCCAATATTTAAACAACTTGTTGTTCCCCGGCTTGAGGACATTCTTGCCGCAAGCGGGACAAGTGTGCCGGCCTGTCGGAATTATTTTTTTATGGGATTGGGGGAATCGGAGCTCGCCAGTAGAGTTGAATTGGCATTAAGTGCCATTTCTGAACAGTTTGAGCTTGGATATTGCCTGAAGGGGGGAGGGGTTATTGTGCGTTGTATCTGCGCGGAAGAGGACATCAGCGTTCTTGATACTGTGATTAAAAGGGCGTCGCCTGAGGATTATGTTGCTGAAGGGGAGTTTGCCGTTGAGAGATGCGTGGTAAGAGGCCTGAATATTGCCGGTGAGAGTGTTGCGACTGCGGAATCTTGCACAGGGGGGTTTATTGCAAATTGTATCACCAATGTGCCGGGATCTTCGCAGGTATTTAATGTTGCTTATGTGACTTACGCGGATCAAGCGAAGCGGGAGTTGCTTGGAGTAACTGAGGCCATGTTTGAGGATTTTGGGGCAGTAAGTGAACCTGTCGCCAAGGCCATGGCGGAGGGATGCCTTTTGCGTTCGGGTGCGGATCACGCTATATCGACCACTGGCATAGCCGGTCCTGATGGCGGCAGTGAGGAGAAACCGGTGGGTTCGGTATGGATTGGATTGGCCAGCAGAGGTTGCGGTGCTTATGCGTGGTATTACCAATTCAGGACGGATCGGCTGAATTTCAAGGAACGCGCTTCGGCAACTGCAATTGATCTTCTACGACGAAGGCTGAACGGGTATCTCTAGAGGTGAAAATGTGTTGCGTGACGTGCCGTTGGTTAGAGAATGGTCTTTTGACCTCCAACGCCTTTGACGTTATTTTCTACAATTAAGATGATCCGGCGGTTACATCATTCAAGGCCAGGCCAGATATTCGCTGCTTGCTGTATAGTGAGGACAGCGATTCTGCTGCTGACGCTGTGCGTTCCCTGCTTGGCGGACATCAAGGTTCCCCAGGGGATAGGGCCTCGGGTCAAGGGTTTTACCAAGGAGGTGATTAGGGGGGAGGAGACAAGGTTTATGCTTGCAGTGCCCGCGCAGGCCCCGGGGATTAAGCTTGAATACTTAATTGATGAGTATCCCAAATACGGAAAGCTGAATCTTTTGAATGTTAACAAGGGGGATGTTGTTTACCGAAGTGACCCGAAGGCGGAGGTTCGTGAAGATCAGTTTGTATTTAGGGCAAGGCTTCCGGGGGGAGGTATGTTTTCGGGGAAAGCTCTGGTGAGGTTAAGAATCGTTGAGCCTGAGGCTGTGTTAAATGTCCCTGAAGAAATAAATTTCGGAGAAGTTATCATGAATGGTCGGGTTCGGCGTAAATTATCAATATCGAATTCCGGCAATGATCCGTTCACTGCTAAAGTCAGTGCCCCCGAAGGCTTTCTGCTGGAGCGGGATGAGGTTGTGCTAAATATTCCCCCTGGGGGCAAGAGAGTCTTGGAGATAGAGTTCCTTGCGGGAATCAATCCGGGAAAAATTGAGGTTCCCTTGATGATTGGATCGGGGAAACCGGGAAAGAGTGTGATTCTCCGTGCTGAGATACATCCGCCCTTCAGAGTTGGTTCAAAACTGAAATTAAAATTCAGTGCACTGGATAATTCCCGTATTGGTGATTTACAGGTGAATAACCTTTTGCAGGAGGTGTTGAGGTTGGAGGTGCTGCTGCCCAATGAACTTGAATCAGGTGATGATATCTATGAGATTGATTCAGGGGCAACGATACCTGTGCGGCTCAAAATCCCGGCTGACGATACAGGAAGTTTTGAAGGCATAGTGGAAGTTCGAGGTGGAGGCATTGCAAGAACTGTTCAGGTTAGCGCTGACGCATGCCCGCCAAGAGTGGTAGTGGCTGGTGATGGCAGTAATCTTCTGTTCAAGGGTTTTTTCAATCAGGTTATTGCCGGAAATTTAAAACTCCACAATGAGGGAGGACGGACTGCCTTTATTTCAGCCAGGGTAAATCCTCCTTTTCATCTTGTTGAAGGGATGGAGGCCAAGGAGTTAAAGCCGGATCAATCCATCACTTACCATATCGAGTTAAAGACTGATAAAATTGGTAGAGTTGAGGAAGAACTCAAGATTGATTACGCAGGGGATCCTATACTGGTCACCCTGAAAGGGGAGGTTTTGTTGCCGCCTGGAATGAAGCCCCCAGATGTTGTACCGCCGCTTGATACCACCCCTCTGGATGCTGGGACGGTTGGGAAGGATGGAAGGATTCCCTTGGAAGACATTTTACCGGGGAGGACTCAAATTAAGAGGGTGGTAGATCGCTCTATACCTCCGGTAAGAAAAATCAGGATTATCGAGCAGGGTGAGCGTTCCCTTGCGTTTTCCTGGGAAGTCCCGTCAGGAGGCGAGTGGGATTATATAGTTGAGGCGCTTGTGAATGTGAGGGATCAGCAAACCGGCATTCGGGTTCCGACTTGGATCGAGATTGATCCTGAATACCTGGCAATCACGAGTGACCAGTCTGAGGTTAGGGCGGAAATTATGGGGATTGAACCCGGCGGTGAATTTGCATTCCGGATTTTCACTAAAAATCCGGCAGGGCATTTTTCCTCACCGGCGGCATGGCGATTTGCGATTGAGCCGAAGCCGGGGCTGTTTGATTGGGTGAGGATCTGGATGTTTCCCCTGCTGATATTGATTCTTATCGGGGTGTTTTTGCTGGCACGCAAGATTCGCTGTAATCGTCAACTCTACGGCTAGGTTTCATCTCTTGCCCCGGTTTCGGGGAATGCGTTCCCTGAAAACAAAGTGTATGGGAATGCCGGTATAAGGGCAAGTTTTCCGAATCTTGCTTTCCAGATAACGTTCATATGACTGTGGCAACAGGCTTCTTTTGTTACAAAACAGGATAAAATCAGCGACGGGTACAGGTCGGGCTGCATCGCAGGACTGTGTCATGGTGGCATAGAGCAGTTTGAATCGTTTGCTGTTTTTCCCGGCAGGCGGAGGGTGCGCAATGAGGGCTTCCTGGAGGAGCCGATTGAGCAATCCGGTGTTGAGTCCTTGCCATGCGGATTTACGTATCTGTTCAACGCCAAAGAAGAGTCGACGGACTGATTCTCCGGTTTTTGCCGAGGCGGCAATTACCGGCGCATAAGGAACAAAGAACAGGCCTTCTCTGATTTCCTCCTGCATGGCGATGAGTCGTTCTGCTTTTGGTGCATCGGGGTGAAAGAGGTCGAATTTGTTTGCCATAATGATGCATGGTTTGTGGGATTCAGCGAGCATGCCTGCTATCTTCCTGTCCTGGGCAGTAATTCCCTGCGCGGCATCAATTACGAGTGCGCAGATATCTGCCCGGCGGATGCTTGATTTTGAGCGCATTGCGCTGAAGACTTCTATTGAGTTATCCTGTTTGTTACGGGATCGAATGCCTGCAGTGTCAATGAAGATATAATCGATCCCGCCATGAGTGAATGGGATATCGATTGCATCTCTAGTGGTGCCTGCGACATTGCTAACAATAGTGCGATCGTCCTCCAGCAGCGCATTAACTAGAGAAGATTTTCCGACATTGGGGCGGCCAACGAGGGCGATTCTTATGGGTGTGCCTTGTTGTATATCCAATGCGGCGACGGCGGGCAGTTGAGAACTTACAACTTTCGCAAGTTTGCCAATTCCCCGGTTATGAGCAGCGCTGACAGCAAAGATTCGTTCCAATCCGAGAGCGGAGAATTCATCTGCAAGCCCTTCGTGCACATCCTCATCAATCTTGTTGGCCAGAAGATAAATTGGCTTATCGGTTTTTCGCAGGTAATCTGCCAGGTGATGATCGACAGGAGTAAGTCCTTCCTGAGCATCCACGACAAACAGGATTATCTTGGCTGCCGCGATGGCAATGTCGGCCTCCTGTTCTACGGCCTGGCTAAGAGTGTCATCGGGGTTTGATCCTATGCCCCCGGTGTCAATGATTGTAAATGGGGGTTCTGATAATCGGCATTCCGCTGAAATTCGGTCGCGGGTTACTCCGGGTTGATCGTGAACAATTGAGATTCGACGACCGGCCAGGCGATTAAATAATGCTGATTTGCCAACGTTAGGACGACCAACGATCGCGATGGTTCTAGTTGCGTAACGTCCCGTCATCTTCGTGGTGGGGCAATTGACTCAGTCCTGCATGGATGTAAAGCACCGTTGCGATAAAAGTGAGTATGGCGCTGATGATTGCAATAACGTTCAAAGGGGGTGTTTTAATCGAAAAGAAAACCCAGGATATTACTGCAATCTGCAGAAACATGGCGAGTTTTCCCGTCCAGTGCGGGATGACCTTGATGTCGCCGGCGATGTAGCCAATCACAATAGCCCCTGAAATCTCGATGACATCGCGGGCGATGATAAGGGCGGCATACCAAAGGGGCAGGTTTTGCCCCCAACTTGTAAAGCTCAGCGTAAGGATCGCTGAGAGCATTAATGTCTTGTCGGCGATAGGATCCAGGAAAATACCAAGGCGGCTTGACTGGTTGCAATGTCTTGCGATATAGCCGTCGACTGCATCACTGGCAGCCGCAAGTGTGAATACACAAATGGCAGCCCAGCGAAGCAGTTCATTGGGAATGCCGTTTTTTAGTCCATTGCCATAGGCGAGTGCCAGGACTACGAATATTGGAGCCATCAGAAGGCGTAACAGGGTTATTTTAGTCGCCAGTGTCATTGGGTCACATGGGTGAACTCTCGGTGTTTTATGCGGGCGTGTCGAATTCGGTTGAAGCTGTTATATTGCGCGGCGAACGGTTGCGCAATGAAGGAGAGTGGAGACTTGCCTGATTTCAGGGGAATTCCTTGGTTGCCTTCCGTTAATCTGGAGGTGAAGACCCTACTGGATCGACTGGAGGTAAAGCCCAGCAAGTCGATGGGGCAAAATTTCCTTACGGATTCTACGATTGCGCAGTCAATTGTCTCGGAGATTAATCCCGGCAGAGATGATGTAGTCATTGAGATTGGTCCAGGCACCGGTTCGCTCAGCCGCTATCTTGCAGGTCGGGTTCGGCGATTGATTCTTGTGGAGTTTGATAGGAGGTTGGCTGATTTTCTCAGAGTGACTTTTGCCGGGGATTCCTCAGTGGAGGTCGAGCATGCTGACGCCACTAAATTTGATCTGCGTTCATTGTTTGCAGAGGGGCCGGTAAAAGTGATCGGCAATTTGCCCTATTCCTGTGGTGGAGAGATCATCAGGAAGTTTTTGGATCCGCCGACACCTGTAACAAAAGGGGTTTTCATGCTGCAGAAGGAAGTCGCGGAGCGACTTGCTGCCATTCCGAGGACAAAAGCCTACGGGCGAGTAACGCTTTTGACTGCAGTGGGCTGGGAAGTTGAGCAATTGTTCACTTTGCCGCCGGATCCGTTTTATCCGAGACCGGCTGTTGACTCGTCAGTAGTTCGCGTTGGTTGTCGGTTAAATGGTGAGATTGAGCCATTCAACCGACAGATTTTTGACAGGCTGCTGCGCTGTGGATTTTCGCAGAGGAGGAAGCAGTTGAAAAAGCTTTTGCCGCTTGGTGAACTTTCATGGAGCGGGGTTTGTAAAGTGCTGGGTATTGCTGAGAGAGCACGTGCTGAGGAGCTTTGTTTGGATGAATGGCTGCAGTTGACCCGTTTGCTAGATCCTCATCCACTTAAGGATATTCCGCAATGTGGGGACGAGATTTTTGATGTCGTGGATGATAACAACGTGGTTCTTGGGCAGAGTTCCCGCGATGAAGTTCATGCAAAAGGACTGCTTCACAGGGCAGTGCATATATTTGTTTTCAATATTTTAGGAGAGTTGTATTTGCAGAAGCGCTCGAGCAGCAAGGACAGTTCTCCCGGGTTGTGGGATTCCAGCGCATCAGGGCATCTGGGCGTTGGTGAAGATTACCAGAGTGCGGCAGCCAGAGAACTCAGGGAAGAGTTGGGTGTTCAGGCCCCAGTAGAGGAAATCTCCGCCCTTGCGGCATGTCCAGCGACTGGGTGGGAGTTTGTTCGCTTATTCCGGTGTGAACACGGCGGGCCTTTCTTGTCGCCGTGCAGTGAGGTGGAGACTGGAACTTTCCTGTCTCCTGAGATCATTGATCAATGGGTTTCGAGGCGACCGCAGGATTTTGCGCCGGGTTTTGTGGAGTGTTGGAGTATTTGTTCATCGGGGATGCCGTCCCGGGTTATTCCAAATTGATCATTCAAAGTTTTCAATCCAGCCGATTTCTATAAATGAATCTGTATAGAGATTGATAGCACTTTGAGGATAGATTTTTTTTGCTGAACTTAACCATGTCCGAGCCCCATCACTGTCATCTTTGTTGAAATGAATGGCGGCATTTCCAAAATAAAAAGAGGGGTGATCATCCAGAAAATCCCAGTTTTTCAGGATTGCGCGCGCGCCGGGTTCATCGCCTTGTTTGAGCCGGCATATGAGGATTTTGAATTGGATCAGAGCTTTGTTTGCTTCAGGAAGGCTGGGTTGATCGTTTATAAGCTGGCGAAACCCTTTTTCGGCTTCATCAAATCTTCCTTTTACGAAGTTCATTTCAGTCAGGTTGAAACGGCACATGAATGAAGCAGGATCAAGCTCAAGGGCTTTTGTGAATGCTGCCGTGGCTTTATCAAACTCGCGGATTTTGGTGTAGGCGGCACCTTTAAGGTTATGAATGACTGAATATTCTGGAGCCAACGCTTCCGCTTCCAATATTTTCTCGAACGCTTCCTGTACCCGGATCCCCTTCAGATAGGTGGCAGCGTCACCAAGGAGACCTCGAAGTTTACGCTGGTCTTCAACCGGCATTCCCTTGAGCCATTTCGGAGCAGTGGCGGATTGAACTGGTTTGACTGGATTTTGGCTTAATTGCTTTGCTGGTGAAGTATCCTGGGCAAGGAGGCTTATTGCATATGTCAGTGATATCAACGTGGCCAGTGCTGTTGTGATAGTGCGCATGATATGTGAGGTCTGAGTTGCGCGAACAAGCGCAAAAGTGGGTTTATAGTATCCCCTTGTCCTTGAGAAAAGTCAATTAGTGCTCAGCATGCCCTTTGCAATACAGGGTAAAGGTCATGTTGGAAGGCCTGCTTTTGTGGGCCATGCTAGATGAACAGAAGACTTGACCTTAGTTTGGTTCATGTAGCATAGCGTGTTGGTTTGACTTTAAGACAGGTGCAGGTGGTGTGGGGGTTGTGTTGCGCTAGCGTGGTTACAGAATTGCAATTTTACCCGTGGGAACGGGTCGTATAAATGGGGTTAAAATAAATATTGTTGATATTGCTATTACTTCCGTGATTCCAGATGGAGCACTCGTTTTGGTGCGCGCAGTGCGCAAGCCAGCCAGTCAGGCGAATGAATAAGGGGGTTCTATAGCTTGCGCCTGAACCGTCATTATACATCTCGGCGCACGAAGCATATGCGCCAAGGGCGATTCATGAAGTTTGACTTGCGTGAAAGCAGCAATAATGGCTGCGGCGTTTCTTCAGCCGGATCGTTTCGACTGAAGGTTGAGTGGCGAGGTTCGTTATAACAATCGCAGGGTAAAAGAGAAAACGCAGCCAACAACTGAGGCTTGATAAATTAATATTGATACAGCTACATTCCCAGACGGGAATTTTCCACTTTACTGTAGTGGTACCGGGGTTGCGATTTCAGGTAAAGTATTTCGGAAGTTTGCGAAGGATTCGGCTTGGCCATTGTCAAGACTGTGCGATAACCATTGAAACATCTGTTCAATTTCCTGGTTTGATGCCCGGATTGCCCTTACTTGTTCCCACTCAAGTTCATTGCGGGGTCTGGGTTCAGCGATGCGCTGGAAGCGGATTAGTTTGTGAAGTCCCTCCAGTTCTCTTTCAGTAAAGTGTTGAATGGCATCGGGTTCAGGTAGTTCGTCGAGTGCTTCGGCGGAAAGCCCGAAACTAAGGATGCCGATTCCAAATTCGCTGCCAAGGGAGCGCAAGCTTTCAATAATGTCAGGAGCATCAATGGGTTCGGCAATGATGAGTTCGCCGAAGTGAGCCCAGCGTGAGTTGCTCAGGCACTGAAAGAAATCTTCACGGAAGGTGTCGGGTCGCATTTCCAGCTTCATTTTCATGCTGTGCAGCGTGAATGGTTGAGAGCCAAAGCTGCGCTGCAACTGCAACATGTCCCGATCAAACTCCACCCCGCGTTCTGAGGCTTGGCCTATCTGCCAGTTGATGGAAACTATATCAGGGTATTTCCAGAGATCGTCATACTGGGCTTCTTCGCCAAAAGTTTTTTCAAGGACAAAAGGAAGCTTTCCTTCGTTTTCCGCACATCGCGCGACGATAGAGCGAAACTTGTTTGCTCTTAGCAGTGCTTCATTTGAAGTGGTGTATCCGAATACATCTCCAAAAGTTGCCTGACTCGGTGAGATCATGTGCCGAGCACTCTTCATTGCGGCCAGTGTATTAGTCCGCAGATAATATCCCTGTCCGTGTTCAACCTTGGCAATTGGCGAACTGGGGTCACAGGACATTATTGAGAAGTGATATCGCAAAGTCGCATCACTGTATTTTTGTTCGAGTTTGAGTTTTACCAGTTCGATTAATTCGGTTCCCTTGATGGCATCCTTCGGATCGGGAGGAAGGATTTCGGGGAGGACATTTCGCAGATGCTCGCGCAAGCTCATAATGGGTTATTGGTTTGGTGTTTATAATGGAGCTAAAATATAATTAATTTACCTTTATTTTTTAATACATTGGTAAAAATAATGTCGATAGTCAATACCGCCGGAATGTTAATGTTAATTTTCCGTTTTTCGGGAGGCGTGCACAAAGAGAGGGAGTGATTGTGGTCCTGCCTTAGTTAATTAAGATTAGGACTTAATACGGATATTAAAGCGTCTTGAGTTAAGCCACCGGACACCAAACATGTCGCGAGTTGCGCGGACTGCACGATTACCGAAGCCGTATTTGCTGGTGCCGTGCTGACGTGCGCGATGGCTTACCGGTATTTCAGTGATCCTGTAGCCCAGTGATTTGATTAATGCAGGGATGAATCGATGCATGCCGGTAAATGGAAGCAGTGCCTCGCGACATTCTTTGCGCATTGCCTTTAAAGTGCAGCCAGTGTCACGAACACCGTCACCGACAAATCGGCTGCGCACAGCATTGGCTATCCGGCTTTGGAGGCGCTTGAACCATGTATCCTTGCGGTTTTCTCGATAGCCGCAAACCAAATCTGCACCATTTTCTATTTCTTGTAAAAGCCTAGGGATGTCAGCTGGGTCGTTCTGCAGGTCACCGTCGATGAGTGCTATTATCTTGCCCTGCGCAGCATGAACGCCTGCGTAGGTTGCGGCGCTTTGCCCGCAGTTTTCTTTAAATTCCACTATCCGTATTTGCTCAGAGCGCTGGATTCTGGATACTGTTTCGTCGGTGGATCCGTCATCTACGAAGACAAGTTCATAGTCAACGTCAGAAAGTGCTTTAGCGACTTCTTCCTGAAGCTGTCTGATGTTGTCCTCTTCATTGTAAAGGGGGATAACCAGGGAGAGAAAGCGCGTGTTACTGTCGGGGGTGCTCATGATTAAACTACAGATTGAATCCGGTGTAGTTACGGCAAACAAATATTTTTATTGTTCGCATTGTCTTTTTGCGGCGCAAAATGTGGACAACATCAACTAAATCCCATTCAGAAAATGCGGTTTTTACGGCGACTGGAGGGCTTTTTCGACTGGCGTCATCGCTTAGGTAAATGCCGGTTTTCCCAAGAAATTGAGAATTTCTGATTGCCGACGAATTGCTTTTAAGGCCCACTGCAGGTTGGGGGAAGGCAGGGTTTGAGTAACCGGGCCAGAACGAAAACTGATGGACCGGGGTGCTGGATTCTGGTGTATGCACCCTCGGATGCCGGTTTGTGGGATGGATTATAGGAAGATCCTGCGGCAGATAATAGTTCATTGCCGCGGCAGTTTGGTAACGGTTGGCAATAAGAAATATATCAGTCTCTTTGTCCGCGGCAATTTTATTGATCCATTTTGCCAAATGGGCAGCTGTCGTGCTCCATCCCCGCAGCCGGGTGGAGAAGTCAGCAGCATTATCAAGAGCCATGTGCGGTTCTTTGAGGTGTGCGGATAGCGGTTTGGACGGATGAGTGGTGTTATGGCTGTACCCCCAGCGAAGTCCTGCTGCCCTTGGCATATCGGTATTCATCATGAGCAGGGTCAGGGCTGCAGCGAGGATGAAAGCCACTGTTTGGATTGTTTTTTTACTTCTCGGAAGTATGCGGATATTTCGCCAGTAGTAGGGTAACAGGGCAGTTGCGGAAATAATGCCTGGTGCAGTCCAGTTCAGTTCTCCTGCATTACGGAGCGAGATGATCAGATAGAGTGCTAGGATTGGCAGGGCAAATGAGATCAGGAATGCTTCACTGTTTCCGCGGCAGAGATTCCGACTGCCGCGGAAAATTGCCCAAGCTAGGCCAATGAAGAACAATGGACTGTAAACAAAGAGGTGTCCTCCCAGGAATTGGCCAAGCTCCAGCAGATTAAAGCTGGAAGATCCAGGGTCGGTTACAGTGTGATCTTTGAGATGAGTGAATGTAATCCAGTGGTTTTGCGCATTCCACAGCCATACCGGGATTGTGCATAATATAAAGACTGCCAGCATGATATAGGGGCCTGGTTTGAGCAGGTGCGGACGCCACCGCTTAGAGCAAGAGAGCAGGAGGACCACGGCAACGAGTTGCAGGGCGTTGGTGTATTTACAGAGGAATCCTAGCCCTATCATAAGCCCGGCCAGAAGCCATTGTCGCGAGACAGGTTGATCAGTGTTAAGTGCTTGCCAGAGGAACGACATGGTGGCGATCCAGAATGTGATGGATAGCGGATCTATTGTCATGAGCAATGATCCGGCATTGAAAATTGGAGTGAGATTAAGGATCACGAGGGTCCACGAGGCAACTTTACGGTCGAACATGTTGCGAATTAATCGCCACAACACGAGGCTGCTGACGAGAGCCAGCAATGAGGCTGGAATCCTGATTCCCAGTTCACTTTGACCGAAGATTGAAGTGCTCAACCAGATGGCCGTGGCGATGCCGGGGCCTTTGCTGTAGTAGGACCAGTCGAGGCGTTGTGCCCACATGTAATAGTATGCTTCGTCAGCTGAGAGCTCGGTAAATCCGGCGATTATCAAGCGCGCAAGGGTCAGTAGCAGAAGTCCTGCTAACAGGTAACCGGGCATATTGTCTTGGCGATTCATCTTGATGCGTTTCGCGTGAGGCTCTTTGGGCCTCGTTCTCAGGTAAAGGCAGCCGCCTCGAATTTTTGATTCGAGATTGAATAACGTTTAGTGTGACACTGTCAAAAGAACAGATAAATTAATTACAATTCATATGCACTTGTATAGGCGTCTTTCGATTTTCCCTGCAATTATTCTACTGTTGTTGATGTCCAGGGTTCTTTACGCCCAGGACGGGAAGAGCATTCCGGCAGCAGAGGAAATTCTGCAACTTGTCAGGTATAGCCAGTCGACTGAAGATCAGGTTTTTAATGGCGAGATAAGGCCGCGTAAAATTGGGCTGAAGGCTACCCCAATAAGAATGGAGTTCTTTCCCAAGGGGGTGAGATTTGTCTTTTTTGAGGGAAACAGCAGGCGCAACAAGGTGGATCAAGTGCTCGAATTAAAACTATTAAATGGCCGATATGAACTGACTGAATTCACAGGAAGCGGATCCGGGAAGATTGCCCCTGGGAGATATTCTGAACGAATTCGGGGGAGCGATTTTTTTTATGAGGATATTGCGATGAGGTTTCTTTATTGGCCTGAACCGAAGCATTTGAAGGTTGAGAAGGCCAAAGGTGGGGCAGCCTGGAAGATTCGTTGTAATAATCCTGACGGGAAAGGGCCTTATTCCATTGTTGATGTCTGGGTCTCTCAGGAGAGTGGGACACTGGTGCGGATGAACGGTTTTGATTCCAAGGGGAGGTTGATTAAAAGTTATGAGGTGGAAAGTGTTCAGCGGTACAAAGGATCCTGGATTCTGAAGATGATGAATGTAAGAAGTCATCCGACTACCGCTGAAGGTCGTGTGGGCAGTACTTTCCTGAAGCTTGAACTCCCGGATTAGGAGGGGGCGCTCGTTTGGGAGGGCAAAAGTTATTAAAGAAATTCCTTCCCCGGAGGGCACGGTTTGTCTAAGGTTGCCGTGAGTAAAATAACGAATCAGGAATAAACGCGAAATAATTAATACTATGAGTAAAATCATTCCACTTATCAGTTCTGGTATTGCCGGACCAATCGGAGTTCTTCACCTGCCGCGCCTATGGCAGAAAGTCTCCCTCGAAAAGGTTGCAAAGCTTCATGATGATTACCCCGGCATTGGTGCCGGGTATGACCAGATGGTGCTCGATGGCCTAGGTATCGACAAGGAGGCGTTTTCCAGTTTCATGGACAGTAAGCCGACCTATCCACAACTTGAGCAATGGATTCTCGATCAAAAAGGGGGAACGCTTGATTCTGCTGGAGTCCAGGCACTCAATGATAGCATCGTCGGATACAATCACGATGACGCAACCCGTCAGCAGATCCTTGGGGACAGCGGTATTGAGGACAATGGATCGATCCTTGATGCGGTGAATCTCAATAATCTTGATGATTGGTATTGTTTTCATGCACAGGAGATTGCCTAAGGTTTTTTGACGGCATCCAAACTCTAAAAACCGACCGCCTGAGGGGGGTCGGTTTTTTTTATTTTATGGTGTATGCCTACCGGGTAGATTGATCTGAATGAGGTGGATTATTTTTTTGTTTATTGGCTCAATTCTGCCGTATGGCTCTGCTGCGCCTTTCCAGATGGAACTGCGTGAGCGTGCTGAGGATGCTCCGGGGGAATTTACTTTCCGCTTAAAGCGTGAGCAATGGCAGGCGGGACAAACGGCGGTGATTGTTTGTGACATGTGGGATGCTCACCATTGCCGCAATGCGGTAATGCGGGTGAAGGAGATTGCTCCGAGGGTAAACCGTTTATTGGAAAAAGTGCGTTCTAGTGGCGGATTGATTATTCACGCGCCTTCAGCGTGCATGGATTTCTACAGGGGGCATCCTGCCAGGGTAAGGGCTCAGAAAGCACCGAGAGCAGTAAATCTCCCGGAGGGGATTAATTCCTGGGTGCACTGGATCAATGAGAGGGAGGAACAGGCGGGTTATCCAATTGACCACAGTGATGGAGGTGAAGATGACGATCCCACTGAGCATGCCCAATGGGCAGAGAAACTCAAGGACATGGGGCGTAACCCCCGGTCTCCGTGGATGCGGCAGATTGAGTCAATTGAGATTGATCCTGATCGCGATGCTATTACTGAGAGTGGAGAGGAAAGTTGGAATGTGCTTGAAGAGCATAAAATCAAGCATGTCATGCTTGTGGGTGTGCATGCCAATATGTGCGTGCTTGGCCGTCCTTTTGGATTAAGGCAACTTGCAAGGAACGGGAAAGATGTTGTCCTTGTCAGGGACCTGACGGATACAATGTATAACCCCTCGAGGCACCCGCAGGTCAGTCATTTCGCCGGCACGGATCTTATAATTGAGCATATCGAGAAGTATGTTTGCCCGACAGTAAGCAGTGAACAGTTGCTTGGCGGACCGTCATTTGGTTTCAAGAAAGATCTGCGTTCGAAAATACTCTTTGTCATTGGTGAGCGTGAGTATCAAACAGATAAATCGCTTTCTGCGTTTGCCTCCAGCGAACTCACGGCCCGTTATCGCTGTGAATTCATTGTTGCCGGTGACGGGGAGAATGATTTCGGCAGAATTAGCGAGGCTCTTGAGGATGCCGATGCCCTGTTCTTGAGCGTGCGTCGACGGACCCCGCCAGCCAGCCAGATGGCAGCACTTGAGAAGTTCATCAAATCAGGAAAACCTGTCATTGGCATTCGCACTGCAAGCCACGCCTTTTCACTGAGAGGGAAACCTCCGCCTGAGGGGCACCGTGAATGGGAAGGCTTTGATGCTGATGTGTTTGGCGGGAATTATCACGGGCATCATGGCAATAAACTGGCAACCTTTGCAAAGGCCAGTGTTTCCAGGCACCCTGTCCTACATGGCATAGCAGATGCGGAATTTTCCACTGGCGGATCATTATATGAGGTTCTTCCGCTGGCACCGGGCACTACTGTGCTCATGGAGGGCCGGGCTGAGGGGGTGAAGGAGAAGCAGCCTGTTGCCTGGGTGCGGAAAAATCAATGGGGCGGCAGAATTTTTTACACCTCACTCGGGCATGTGAAGGATTTTAAGCGCAGGGAATTTGTGCAAATGCTGGCCAATTCGATTGACTGGGTGTTGGGTAAGCATGCACAGGGAAAATCAGCGGCAACAATTATGGTGCCCGGTGACCTTGAGATAGATTTGGTGTTAAGCGAACCTCTGGTGCGCCAGCCGCTGCACTTGAGCTTTGACATGAGGGGTCGTCTCTGGGTTGTTCAGTATATCCAGTATCCGAACCCGGCGGGGCTTAAAGAGCTCAGTCGTGACAAAGTCTGGCGGGTTGGATATGACCGGGTGCCGCCTCCTCCTCCGCACGCGTCCGGGTCGCCGTTTCGGGGGAAGGACAGAATCAGCATTCATGAGGATAGCGATGGCGATGGCGTATTCGACCTGCACAAGGTGTTCGTTGACGGATTAAGCATGGTGACCAGCGTCGCGCATGGTGATGGGGGGATCTGGGTGACAAATCCGCCCTACCTCCTGTTCTATGGGGATGCTGACCGGAATGATGTTCCTGATGGAGTTCCTGAGGTTCATCTAAGCGGTTTTGGCCTTGAGGATACGCATTCAATTGCCAACAGCCTGGTATTTGCTCCTGATGGCTGGCTCTACGGTGCACAGGGCAGCACGGTGAGTGCGTCGATCATCAGACCGGGGATTGATTTGCCGAAGGATGCGGTTAAGTCAATGGGGCAGAATATTTGGCGCTATCATCCACAGAGGAGGATTTATGAGATTTATGCCGAGGGAGGGGGCAATGCATTCGGCGTTGAAATTGATTCGAAAGGAAGGGTTTTTTCCGGCCATAATGGCGGGGATACCCGTGGATTCCATTATTTACAGGGTGCCTATTATCGGAAGAGTTGGGGTAAACACGGTGCGCTAACCAATGCGCATGCATATGGATTCTTCCCGGCAATGAAGAATGTGGCGGTCGAGCGATTTACGCATCAGTTCATTATCTATGAGGGAATGGCGCTTCCTGAGCGTTATCGCGGCAAGCTTTGGGGAGTTGATGTATTGCACAACAATGTGGTCATGAGTGACATTTTTCCTAACGGATCGACTTTTCAGACGCGGGATATCGAGCGCGTGGTTCAAACGAAAGATCCGTGGTTTCGGCCGGTGATGATTACCCCGGCCCCGGACGGGTCAATTTATATTGCTGATTGGCATGATCGGCAGGTAAACCATTACCGAAACCATGAGGGTGACATTGACCATGATAAGGGGCGTATTTATCGGGTTCGGGGGAAGAAAAAGGGGTTCGTGAAATATCCTGATGCAAGAAAGATGACATCGGCACAGGTTATTTCCGCTCTCAGGGCACCGAACCGATGGCAACGTCGCATGGCGATGATGGAATTGCGTCGCCGGGTTGCCGCAGATCAGGCGAAACGCCAACTTGCAGTCGAAGAGATTAAGCGGCGTGGAGGGAAAAGAATGACAGTGAACAACGTGGAGGATGTCGAACTTGCTGTCATTGCAGAGGGTGATTTACTTGGGGGGGAATTCACTAATCCTGGAGTAAAGGGATATGCGCTGCGAAGATTTGTTGAGACATCATCTGGGAAATCCGGCTGGCATAGACTCGTTTCCATTGCGAGTTCCGAGACCTCAGCCGAGGTTCTTGGGCAGTTGGCAGCTGCAGCGCGTCTAATTGAGCAGCGGGACGCACTTGCAATAGCTGAGGCAATTGCAAGAAGGGATGAATTTTACAATGACCCGCACCTGCCTTTGCTGGTTTGGTGGATTTTCGAGCAGGGGGCATTGACCGACGCCGGGGAAACACTCAAGGTCTTTTCTGATTCGTCTTTTTGGAATCATTCCATGGTCAGCAATTTCCTGCTCGAGCGTATCATGCGGCGTTACGCTTCCGAGGGGACTCAGCACGGATATAGTTGTTGTGAGCGGCTTTTGATATTAGCGCCCGGCAACAGCTTCAAGAAAAAGCTGATGTCCGGATTTGCTGAAGCGGTAAAAGGGCGTCAGATAGCGAGATTGCCGAAAGGCTTGAAGGAAGAGATGAGGAAGATTCCGAACCTGTTGTCGGCGGCATTGAAGGTTCGCATCGGGCTGGATGGGGCAATTGATTCCGCTATTGAGGTTCTTGCCAAAGGATCCCTGAAAGAAGCGGAGAAAATAGAAGTCATTTCCACGCTTGGAGAGATTTTGCCGCAGCAGGCTATGCCGGGGCTGATTTCTGTCCTGCAGACAGATCCGAGTACCAAGGTGCAGGTCGCGGCAATTGGTGCGCTGCGTGGTTATGAAGTCACTGATGAGGTGAGTGCAGTGATGATGCAAAGGATCAAGGCAGGTTCACCGGCATTGCGTGACGCGGCTGTCGATTACATGGCGGGCAAGAGAAAGGGAGCTCTGCAATTTTTACGCAGGGTGGTGGAATCCGGAGATGTTCGGCCTGGTATCGTCAGTGCGGGAGTGGCTGAGAAACTGCGACTGCACAAAAATGCCGAGATAGACATGCTTCTTGATAAAATACTTTCCGCGGAAGGTCGCGGTAGGGTCCCCGCGAGCAAAGATGTTGAAATTGTGCGAATCCAGAAGGCAATTGCCGAAAATCCCGGCAATCCCAAGAGAGGTGAAGCGATTTTTGTTGAGCGTTGCGGGTCATGTCACCTGATGTTTGGCAGCGGGGGAGTGATTGGGCCTGATCTCACAAGTTATCAGCGTGGTGATGAGGGAGCTTTGCTCTTGAGCATCGTTGCGCCGAGTGCAGAAATCCGGGAAGGGTTTGAAAATGCGATAATATTAACGACGTCCGGGGCGGTTCACTCCGGGTTTAAGCTTGAGGAGAATGAAAGGGTGATTTTTATTCGCGAATTGTCAGGAGCTACGCGGTCTATCCTTAAGAGTGACATTAAGTCGATCGCGTATTCTCCGGCATCACTTATGCCGCAGGGTTTATTGAACGGCCTTAAAGACAAGGATTTGCAGGATATTTTCGCTTACCTGCGAAGCACCACCCCGCCATTCTAGAATGGCGTGCTTGTTTAAATTCTGGTTAATGCAGGATGGATTAGAGTGAGTTCGCCTTGTCTCGGATTGTTCTCATCCGGGTCATCGCGGGCATGGGTGCGGTGAACCCAGACACTTTGGCACATGCCCAGCATGAATAGCATCATCAGAATAAACGTTCCTCCGTAGCTGATGAACGGCAATGGCAGCCCGGTAATCGGAACCAATAAGACACACATTCCTATATTCATGAAAACATGGAAAAATAGCTGTGCGATACAACCGGCTATGACAAGGTTGCCGAGAGAGTCACGGGCGCGGTATCCCATGTAGAGCAGCAACAACAGGGTCACTGCAAAAAGGGAAATGAGTAACGTTGCCCCGCGAAACCCATAGCGCTCGGCAATCGTGACGAAGATAAAGTCATTAATGGCAACATTCTTGGGAATGAAGCCCATTTGGGTTACCAGTTTGCGATTGTCGGTGGTGGCAGGGTTGGCCGTGCGTGATGTGTTTTCTGGATTGCTGTGAATTTTACCCGTGTAGCCGGCAGATCCAATGGCGATCAAATTGTGTTTAGGAACCCAGGCGGAACCCAGTTCATCGACAGGACGGTTATTAAGCATGTTCAACCACGTTTCGATGCGATCTTTCTGGTAATCCTTGAGGCCAAAAAAATAGAGTATCGGCAGGGCGATCAGCCCGATCTCAATTATGACGATTATGTAGCGTAGGAGAATTCGACCGATGATCAGCATAAGCATGAGGACTGCAATCCAGACCATGGCAGAGCCAAGATCCGGTTCAGCAAGGATTATCATACAGGGCAACGCGGCAGTGAACCCGGCAATGGAGAGCCTTATGAATGAGCTTTCGAAGATCTTGTGCAATTTGGGCAACTCTCCGAGTATGACTGCCAATAGCAGGATGCCAGAAACCAATGCCAGTTGAGACGGTTGGAAGGAGATTGGACCGATTCTCAACCAACTTTCAGCCCCGACCTTGTCGCTGCCGTGATTGGTTGATAGGAGCAGGACGATAGAGATCACATACATCGGCAACGCCCCCCATCGTATCCACTTGTAATCAATGAGCGTTGCCGCGAAAAAGAATACCAGGCCAATGCCAATTGAAATGATTTGCTTATTCCATTTCGTGGTAAGATTGTCCCCGGTGAGATGATTTGTGGCGGAGTGTATTGAGTGGACGCCAAAAATCAGGAGCACTGCCACGACTGACATCAACAGCCAGTTAATGCCCAATAGTTTGCGAAACAGTGGAGTCACGGGGCGGGTGGCGGTCGAAAGAACATGGGTCAATTGCCGGGAGGCAAAGTCTATCGATTTTCCGGGAGTTTGCCGCGGGTTAGTGATTTAAGTAGCCTAAATATTAAGCTGAGTGGAGCAATCCTGCAAGTTTTAGAGCTACTGGCTGTCCGGATAGAGGAATGTGGTAAGCGGGCTGGTGGCACAAGCAGTCCCCTGGGTTTGAGGGATTCCAGACACTAGAGCTTCATGCCCGGCGATTACGGCAAGGCGGAAGGCGTTAGCCATTTTTTGCGGATTCTCAGCTATGGCGATGGCAGTGTTAACCAAGACGGCATCGGCTCCCATTTCCATTGCTTCCGCGGCATGACTCGGGGTGCCAATACCTGCATCGATAATGACGGGGACAGTCGACTGTTCAATAATAATTTTGATCTGATGCTTTGTGACAAGGCCTAGATTACTGCCGATTGGTGAACCCAGTGGCATAACCGTTGCAACTCCTGCGTCTTGCAGGCGTTTGGCCAATACGGGATCAGCATTGATATATGGCAGCACAACAAATTCTTCTTTGACAAGTGTTTCTGCGGCCTTGAGTGTCTCAATGGGGTCAGGAAGAAGATGACGGGGATCGGGATGGATCTCGAGTTTTATCCAGTTGGGAAGGCCCGCCGAACGGGCAAGCCTTGCGAGGCGGACAGCTTCATCAGCGGTGTTTGCCCCGCTGGTGTTTGCCAGGAGTAAATACTTCTTCGGGTCAATGAAATCGAGGATGTTAGCAAATGGGTCAGCCTTGCCGGAAAGGTCGGCGCGACGCAGGGCGACAGTCACTATTTCGGTTTCTGAAGCGGCAAGAGCATCACGCATTACCTCGTTTGAGGAAAACTTTCCGGTGCCGACAAAAAGTCGGGAATTGAATTTGCGGCCGGCAATAGTCAGAGGATGTGACACGTATCCAATCAACG
This sequence comes from Verrucomicrobiales bacterium, assembly GCA_046581505.1. GTDB lineage: Bacteria > Verrucomicrobiota > Verrucomicrobiia > Verrucomicrobiales > DEV007 > CACIUL01. The sequence continues at coordinate 32,536 of JAYGGE010000015.1, forward strand.
CTTCCAGAATGATTTGTAAAGGGCATAGAATTCGCTTGGCGAAGCTTTCTTCCGGTAAATGCTTATCGTTCCCAGTTTGTGTCCGGAAAATCCAAAAGTTTAATTCCTGCTTTTTTTGCAGGGATTGGAGCTATATTTCTTGAAAAGTGACTGGAGTTTGCGTAATGCCACCACTCTTTCTTAAATCCTACAAACCCAGCCTTACTCATGGTTGATTGCAGCAAGTTTAGATTTTCTATCACTTCCGGATCAGTGCCCCGGTAATCCGATGAAGCCCGGATTGAAAAATCGTCGAATGCAGAAGGCATTTTAAGTTCGATTCCTGTTTCCAGTTCAATCAGTGTCACATCCACGGCGCGACCAGAGCAATGCTTCGACCACCATTGTTTTGGATCCGCAACGTATGTGCTTGTCGTGTCGGATTTCAGTAATTGCCATTGTATTTCTGGAGGGCGGTATGCATCCCAGATTTTCAGACCTTTGCCGCGAGTTGCCAAATGAGCCTGGGCTTTTTTTAATTTACGTGCGGTTTGGGTGTCCAGGAGAGCCTCCATTCCTGCCGGATAAAGTTTGCGACCTGTAATGTTTTGCGGGGATCCATAACGTAAGTCCACGAATAGACCCGGAATGAATTGCTCCAGAGAGATGAGGCGATGATTGGTGTGGTATAACTGATCAGGGGCAGTCCGTCCGGGGGTAAGTGAATCCTGGAGAAGCTGCGTTTGCGGGATATTCCGGCAACCTGTTGACATTAACAGTGTGCACGCAGTTGTCAGGACGGCGGAGGTTTTCAGATGGCGAAGCTTTTTGCGGATCAAGTTACAAAGGGGTTTTCAAGTAAACGGAGTCATGCGTAATTGCCAGAGCAGATGGGCATCCTAGATTTACCAACTTTCCTGGCAATAGTGGCTTTCGTGGTTGGGGCAATTGTCGGCTCTTTCCTCAATGTTGTAATTTATCGTGTTCCCCGTGAACTGTCAGTAAATTCACCCCGCCGGTCATTTTGTCCATCATGCGATTACCGGATCCCTTTCTATCATAATATACCTTTGATAAGTTGGCTCTTGTTGCGCGGCAAATGCAATAAATGCGCCGCAGTTATATCGTTTCGCTACTGGTATGTCGAGTTGTTGACGGCCTTGCTTTTTCTTGCGGCGTGGGTTCGCTTTGGTGATGACCCTCAACTGGTGCCTGTGATCTGGATTTTTCTCGGTTTGTTGATCGCCGCCACATTCATTGACTTTGATTATCAGATAATACCCGACGGTATCACCAAGGGAGGGGCAATTGCCGGCGGATTGGCGGTATTGATTGTGCCATCCATGGCGCATCTGTTAATGAAGTGTGACATTCCCGCAGGAAGTGGAATTGAACCGAGGTTGTGGGCATTAGGATGGTCGCTTGTCGGTGGAGTTGCCGGTTACGGATTGCTTTATGCTGTGGTTGTTCTGGGTAAGATTGCATTTGGCCGCAAGGCATTGAAGATTTCAGACACCGGAGAGTGGAGAATTGTTGAAGGTGAAGAGAATCCTGTCCTCATTGCCGGCAGTGAACGGACACCTTTTGAGGATTTGTTCTTTGTCGGTTCTGAGAGGGTTGATATTGAATGTGACAAGGCGGAAATTAACGGCAAGACCTTTGATAAGGTGCGCATTTCGATTCTCCCGGATCGACTTCATGTTAATGGAGAGGAGGTTATGACTGCCGATTGGAAAACGCTCAGTGGCACGGCAAGGTCGATTCGTTATTACCGCGAGGCGATGGGATTCGGGGATGTTAAATTCATGGCATTGATTGGAGTGTTCCTTGGTTGGAAAGCCGTCCTGTTCACTGTGTTTGTGGCTTCTGTGACAGGAACTGCAGTGTCTTTACCGGCCAAAATATTGAGAAGGGATGGCCCATTAACCCGTATTCCGTTTGGTCCCTACCTTGCTTTTGGGGCGATGGTCTGGATTTTTTACGGTCATGACCTGATAGATTGGTATTTTGGCTTGATGCTCAGTGTGGGTGGTTGAATTATCAGGGACTTCTTGCAAACCTGTATTTGGCGGGGAGAATTGAGTCTATGTGCGGTGTGTTAGAGGATTAGGTTTTGAAATGATGATTCGATTAACGTGCATCAGGATGGCGATTTTCAGTTTGGCAGCATGTGTTGCCTGTAAAACTACAATCGCCGCCGGATTGTCTGGTTTTGAGTTCACGGGCGACCGGGAGGGTATCGTGGAATTACTCGGGTTGCTTGTCCATCAGGAGGATGGTGCAGATCGCTTCAAGCGCCTTGTTGACGAACTTGATTCGGAGGATTTTGCGACGCGGGAGACGGCGACACTTAAACTTTCTCGTATGCTGGCAATTGATCGTGCTGCACTAAAGGAACTTGCCCATAAGGTGTCTCCTGAGGCGTCGGTGCGTATTCAACGAGTGCTTGAGGTTAATAGTCTTGAGCGGTTTGATGATCTGATAGGATCCGTGATGGATGCCATTATCAGGACAAAAACCCGCGGCGTGGTAGAACTCTTATTTGCTGCCCTTGAAACCAGGGAGAATTACGGCAAGGGTGAAATCTGGAAAAAAGTCAGTGAGGCAACAATCGTGACTGCGAGGGATGCCGACATTAATTACCTCGTGCATGCACTCAAAAGCAGATCGAATGTGGTGCGTGGCGGGGCTGTCCGGGCGATTGTGGAGCTTGCGGGCAGTGATGCAGCGGATCTGATTCTCACGGCAGTTGACGATCCATGCCCATACGTGAAGTGGGAGGTTGCCAGGCATTTGTCTTTACTCAAGCGCCGGGAGTGCCTTAAGCCCTTGGCCCAGTTGCTGATGCGTGATGATGATTTTGGGATGCGTTGGCGCAGCCTGGATGAATTGCGAAGGATCACCGGCAAAAGGTTCAACTATTATGCGGCGGGCAATGCGGCAGAGCGAAAAGAGCCTGCCGCCAAGTGGATGGAGTGGGTTGATGGAAACGCGACCACTGCAGATCTTAACTTCGGACATTCGGGAAAGGCTGATGCGATTAATATTTTCAACGGCAATGATCTTGAGGGATGGCGTGAGGTCCGAGGGGCGAATCTACCGAAGGCTGTCGGCAGGCCCGGTTGGCTGGTTAAAGACGGGACGCTTCAGGCGCTCGGGATCAACAGGGGAGAACTCCGGAGTGAACAGAGGTTCCTGAATTATTCGATAAGCTTGGAATACCGTTTTCCAGAAGGGGTGGGGGACAGCGGAGTCGGAATATTTGCAGGTGAGCCTGGCGAGGGGTATCTGGAGGTTCAGCTACGCCCTGGAAATTCAGGTGATCTGTATCGCATTGGGGATTTGGATCTTATTGCAGACTCCGGTGAACGCTTAGGGTTCCGTGCTCCGAAATTTAAAGCGAGCAATGAGGTTGGAGGTGAATGGAATAAACTGCAGGTTCGGGTTATTGATGGTGCAGTTGAGGTCAAGGTGAATGACTTGCTACAGAATCGGGCCAGAGGTGGGCCGAAAACTCCAGGCGGAATAGTTTTGCGCGAAGAAGGCAACCGTGTTGAGTTTCGCAGCATCATTGTGGAAAGCTTGTGAAGCATGAGCCCTTTGGTTTTCCCAAGAGCCGGGAAGACAAGAAAGCGTCCCGTTTCTTCCGGCGGGATATTGCGATCTACATCACAACGAACGCCTTGTTAAGGACGCCCGTTAGTGGATTGCATCCGGATTCCTCGCGATTAGCGTTTGGAGAATTGGAAGCGCTTGCGTGCACCTGGTTGTCCGGCTTTCTTGCGTTCCTTCTTCCGGGCGTCACGGGTCAGCAGGCCTTCTTCGCGAAAGGTTGCGCGTAGGTCAGGATTGTTCTTAAGAAGAGCCCGGGCAATTGCCAGTCGTACTGCTCCGACCTGTCCGGTGACTCCTCCGCCATTGGTGGTCACGCTGAGATCCCAGCTTTTGGGCTGGTTTGCGATTTGCAACGGGTAAATCAGGTTGTTCTGGAGAGCAACTGTAGGGAAGACATCCTCCATCGGTTCATGATTAATGGTGATCTTGCCGGTCCCGGGTTTCATATGGACTCTCGCAACGGCCGTCTTCCGGCGACCTGTGGATTTAATGGTTGCGATCTTGCTCATGATGCGATGTGTTTCGGAAAGTATCAGCCGGATTTTTTACGGCCCTGCTTCAGGAGCATTGACATGCTTCCGGCTCCTGTGCCTGATGCGGATGCTCAGGTCCCGCGTAGACCTTCATTTTTTTGATAATCTGGCTCCCAAGCCGGTTGCGGGGAATCATCCCCTTAACGGCGAACTCTACTATGCGCTCAGGAGCACGCTGGCGGAGTGATTCCGGGGTATCTTGATGGTGTCCACCAACGTAACCGGAGTAGCGATGATAAATTTTCTGTTTTTCCTTGCGGCCGCTGAGGCGAACCTTTTCCGCATTAATGACTATCACGAAATCTCCAGTGTCTATGTGCGGGGTGAAAATCGGTTTGTCTTTGCCGCGCAGCAACGAGGCCACGCGAACCGCGACATCTCCAAGGATCTGATCTGCGGCATCGATGAGATACCACTTGCGCTCAACGTCAGTTGTTTTTGCCGAGAAAGTCTTCATTGTCAGTGAGCGCCATTGCTTGTTGCCCACAGGGCAAGCCCCTAGGTTCGAGGGACCCGGAGACTAGGTTCACAGTGTCGGCGTGTCAACCGATTATCCTGATAAACCCGGGGATTAGTGGTGTTATTAAGGGGCTCTAAATAAGCAATTCTTGACGATTGGGCTTGATGATTGCATGAGTTCTAGATTAGCAGATTGAAGTCACTCAAACAGACCCCTGACTGTGTGTTACTGGGATTTTCCGTTGCAGTGGCATTGGTTTCAGTGTTCACCGTTGCCAGTGCCTTTCACCGAACTGATCTTGAGGACTATGGGTTCCCGACTGCTCTTGGTGATCAAAACTGGTTTCAGCTGGGTTCGTTACCTGAACCGCATGACTTGGGCAAACCTCTTTTTACCTACAGAGGCAGGGAGTTATACCAAAGGAAGAGAAAGCCCCTGCGCTATAGTGACAAGTTAATGCTGAAGGCAGACAGAGAGGACAGTGGACAGTATTATCTCTATCGGTACAATGGGAATTCCGGGAAAAATCGCGAAGACCCGCTTGCTGCTGGTGTTTACTATATAAAAACAGGGAGTGATCAGTATATCAGGGTTGGCAATGTGCGATTGACTCCCGGGAATAATGCAAAGGGCAAGTAGTGAAGCTTTGGGCTTGCGCTGCCTTAACTCGACGGATAAATCTGCGTTCTCCTGATTTATTTTATGAAGATTCAACGCGCACTTATCTCTGTTTCTGACAAGACCGGACTCGTACCCTTTGTTAAAAGGCTTCATGATCTCGGGGTCGAACTTTTATCAACAGGCGGGACTGCCAGCGTAATAGCGTCCGAGGGCATTCCTGTGATGGAGATTTCTGATTACACGGGAGCTGATGAGATGTTTGGCGGCAGGCTTAAAACTATTCATCCAAGGGTGCATGGGGGGTTGCTGTATCGGCGGGATCATCCCGAGGATCCGAAGCAGGCCCAACAGCATGACATTCCGCCTATAGATCTATTGGTTGTTAATCTTTATCCCTTTGAACAAACCATTGCGAGGGATGAGGTTACTCTTGGCGAGGCGATCGAGAACATTGATATAGGGGGGCCGGCCATGCTCCGTGCGGCATCGAAGAATTACAATGCAGTTACCGTGATCTGTGATCCTGATGACTATGATCTGGTTGCCAGTGAAATCGAGGAGAATGGCGGAGAGACCAAGCTGAAAACCAGGGAGGCGCTGGCGGTCAAAGTTTTTCAGCGTACTTCACGCTACGATGGAGCAATCAGCGGTTACCTGAACAAATGCCAGAAGACGGTGAGTTCTTACAGTATCTCGCTGCCGTTGGCATCAGAGCTGCGTTACGGGGAAAATCCCCATCAGGAAGCATCATTGTATGGCAGTTTTGGAGATTTCTTCACAAAGTTGCAGGGCAAGGATCTTTCCTACACTAATGTCCTCGACATTTCCGCGGCAGCAGAACTGATTTCCGAGTTCAAGCGTCCAAGCGTAGCCATCCTGAAGCATACCAACCCCTGCGGAGTTGGGTGCGCGGATAAGGGGGAAGAGCTTCGTGATGCGTGGGAGAAGGCTTTTGAGACTGACCGGCAGGCTCCTTTCGGGGGCGTCATCGTCTGCAACCGGCCATTGTCAGAGGGGCTCGCTCGTGTAATTGGGGGAATTTTCACCGATGTCATCATCGCCCCGGATTTTGATACAGAGGCCCGTGCAATTCTGCAAAAGAAGAAGAATCTTCGCTTAATGCGTGTATCCGATGAATTCTTTACCAAAGGGGTTAAAGAGCCTGTCGTAAGGTCGGCTCCCGGCGGGCTCTTGGTAATGGATGCCGACCCATCTGCTCTGGGTATTGACTCACTTGAAGAGAAAGTCAAAACCGCCCGCCCCCCGAGCGCTGATGAAATCGAAGCAATGCGTTTTACATGGAGGGTGTGCAAGCATGTTAAATCAAATGCCATCGTGTTTGGTGCGCGGGACAGGACGCTGGGAGTCGGCGCAGGCCAGATGTCACGCGTGGATGCCTGCCGCATAGCAGTGTGGAAAGCGGGGGAGGCCGGTTTGTCGCTTGCGGCAAGCGTGGTTGCCAGTGATGCAATGTTCCCTTTTCCCGATGGTTTGATTTCAGCCGCGGAAGCGGGCGCGACAGCATGCATCCAGCCAGGAGGTTCGATTCGTGATGAAGAAGTCATTGCTGCCGCCGACGAGAGGGATGTTGCCATGGTGTTCACAGGGCATCGACATTTCAGGCACTAGGCGGATTTGACTGTATCTGTTTCTGTGCGCATCTTGAGGAGTGCAAGGCGGTTCGCTTGAGTTGGGGGTAAACATTGATCATGTGGCTACATTAAGGCAGGCCCGGTATTCGGGTATGCCTGATGCGCGGCATGCTGAACCCTGTGTTGTAGAGGCGGCACTGGCAGCTGAAGAGGGCGGGGCGGACTGCATTACTGCTCATTTGCGTGAGGATCGTCGTCACGTTCAGGATAGTGATGTTGTCGCGTTACGCGAGAAAATCGGTACCCGTCTTAATTTTGAGCTTGGGAACAGCCCAGACATCATTGCCCTTGCAATTTCACTGCGTCCATATTCCGTTTGTATTGTTCCCGAGAACCGACAGGAGGTTACGACGGAAGGGGGGCTTGATGTAAGCTTGAAGAGGGATGAATTGGTGCCCGTTATAAGAGTGCTCCAGGATGCCGGTGTGAGAGTGAGCCTGTTCGTGGATCCTTCGCTCAGGCAAATTGAAGCGTCAGCCCAATGTGAAGTTGAGATGATTGAACTGCACACCGGAAACTACGCGAACGCAATGCCGGGAGAGGATCGTGAGAAGGAGGTCGATCGGTTGAGGCGATGTGCAGAGTTGGCCAGCCAGTCAGGCCTTCAGGTTAATGCCGGGCACGGTATTACTGTTGAGAACCTTCCCGGATTGTTTTCCGTGCCTCACCTGAAGGAACTCAATGTCGGACACCACCTTGTGTCCCGTGCGCTGCACGCAGGCATTTGTTCGGCGGTAAAGGAAATGCGCTGGGTCATGCGCGGTTACACCCCATAAAGGCCGGTAGAGAGGAGACGCCCGGCCTTCCTTGCTTGGCAAGGTTCTCAGTCAAAGCTCAGTGGCTCAGGGGTGGTTGAGTCTCTATCGCCAGTTTTTGACACAAGGCTTCCGGAACTTGGGAGGACGTCATCAAGAATCCGGGTGATGCCGCTCTCGGCATACATGCTGTTAGGGTAAATGCGTTTGGCTTTAAGGTAGTAAGTCAGTCCCATTCCGGAATGGCCTCCATCCTCGAGAGTTTTTGCTTTATTAATAATCTTAACAAACTCGGTCACCTTTAATGTAAGTGCTGTGAGCAGCTTGTTGAGTTCAATGTCATCACCGGAAGTCACGGAGGCTTCTTTGGCCATCTCCCACGCTCCCCATGGATCATTTTTTTCCGCCAGTCCCTCAATCTTCGCCAGTTTGAACTGCAGGCTCATTACGCCGCCAAGCACGCGCTCCAGCTGTTCTTTGCGCTGCGGGTCGTTCTGGACCGCGGCGATAAAGCGACCCTGCTGTTTCATGATCTCCCTGTGATTGCTCTGGGAGAGAAGTGTGTCCAGTTCGTTGAGGGTGGTAACATAAACATCCGCCACTGAAGCAAATAACTCGTTTTGCTCCTTGATTTGCGGGTTAAGGGGCCATGCCTCAATTGCCATGCGCATTTGACGACTGTATTCCTCCATATCATTTTTCTGGCCGGCGATCTTGGCCTGCGCAAGGCTGGAGTTACTCATGTTCGTGTAAAATTGTATACCCGCCTTGGCCTTGGAGTAATTGAAATCCTTTGCTCCGGTGCGCATCCTGTCGACAACTTCATCGGCGGTTTTGTAGTCGCGAACCTCCATGGCGCTGAGTAATGCGTCGGCATCCTGAACAAAGCGCTGGACTTTTTGTTTTGAATCGCGTTCAAGAGTGCGGACCCGCGGCAGGTATTCGCCGACGAAAAATGCCTCGGCCAGGCGTTTGGATGCGCTTTCAAGCTCGTCTTTCTCGACGAGGAATTCAAATGCCCGGACTCCTTCGTCCACATCGCGGACAACCTCATTGGCAAACATGTCAAGGGAGGAGACAGTGGGACTCACCCCGAGTCCCTTGGCGAGCATTTTATCGGCATCAGAGCCCTCCTTGATTTCAATAATGCCGTCTCCATCATGGAAGAGCCGGCGATATATACGGGAGGAAATGAGCACGTGTTCCCAGCGTCGTTGCACGGCAAACTGCAGGATCAGTGCCTGGTACTCAACCTTGGCCTGTATCTCGGATATCCCGATTTTAGCCTTATTGGCAATCTTCATGGCTTCTATTTCCGCCAGTCGCTGGAAATATCCGGCGACTCTGCCGGTGTTGGAAACCGCTTTCCCGGTGTTTTGGCTATCGCCTTTTCCATCACCTTTTGCGCCTCCCCGCCGTCTTTCCGCCTCATCGATCAGATCTTCGGAGGTGGCAACCTCAACGTTCCAGTGCAGGCCCTTCTTCTCACGTTCGAGTGCAGTGTTGGTTACCGCCAAAGCCGCGGCGTTCTTCTGGCCGTGATAGACGCCAAGGATCGCCTGGGACAGTGAATCGCAAAGGTTGGCATCGATTCGATAACGGGATGCCCGGGGGAGCAGGGCGACGGCATCCTGAAGGTGCCTGCGGCCGGCTTTGTGCGGAGAGAGTTGTTGAAGGATTTCTTTGATGACGGCACGATATTCCTCGTCCTCACCGGCATCATCTGCCTGGGTGTTGAGGTATTTTTCAAAGCGTGCGCGCATCAGGCGGTTGTTGGTGACGTTCCAGTTCTGGCCGTCCCAACTGAAGATCTCAGTGCCGGGGTTGAATACCGGGACATCGGTGCCCAGAAACGGTTTACTCTGTTTCGCGGGTTCGCGATTGACCACCGTTGTGCTGCCGGGTTGAGTGGTTGTTGTGGATGTCGCTCCACCTTTGCCGTTGGGCCCGGTAAGCACCTGGGAATAGCTCTCGCTGATAAACAGGCAAAGGGTTATCGTTACTAGGCTGCTGCAATTTGGGCTCATGGCAAATTTGGCTGGGGATTATTCAGGATCGGACAAGTTCGCGGGCGACAAGGAACTGTTTCTCGACCACTTCCACTTTAAAGGTGAAGCGGTCACCAACATTGATGCTCAAATCTTTGAATTTCTTGGGCACGATTATTGGCAGGCTCTCCTTGGTGGCCCCCTGTTCAATGTAAACAGACACAACCTGTCCGCGCTCCCGCGTCCAGCGCAGCTTTTCGTCAATCGTTCCCGTGACGCGCCAGATAGTACCTCCCATGCTGTTGCCGCTCGTGATATAATCAGTGATATCGAGCTCGCTGGCCGAGCGCATGGAATGGCTGGAATTACCCGAGCTAAAAATTGTGGAGTTGAAACTGAGCACTGCAAGCAGGCCCACTCCCGCAAGAACAATCGCGATGCAGGTAATTTGAATGGGGCTTACCCCCTGTCGTGCGCGGCGAGCCATAACTTGTAAGTTTTAATAAGGTAGATGCGTTCCGGTCAATTGCCAAACGACTATATACAAACTCTGGCGCTAGGGCGAGAATCGCCTGATTTTAATGCCATCGGTGATGCTTTGCGCCTATATAGGCAGCGGTGAGGCCGGCTGTTATATGCAGAGTCAAAACAGTAAAGCAAACGCTTGTCGCCATCAGGGAAGTGTCTTCAGTAACGACATTAATTGCCTGGCTGAAGTTATCATTTTTCATCAGGTCGAGGCTTCCGGACCATCCCCAGTAGGCGGAAATGAAGGTCCGGGTGACGGGCTCCAGCCAGTAGGGAAGGGAGAGCACGGCGCCGGAGAGCGGCAACTGGAATCCTACCAGGTAGATGCTCAGCAGTGATGACTGTTCAGGGGTGCGCATCATGCCGGAGATGCCCAGGCATACTGAAGTCATTGCCGCGTTCACAAGCACCAGGATAATAAGGCGGCTGACAAGTTCCCCCGGCAGTGAGGGGATCAAGAACTCCACAAAGATTCCCATCCAGACCGACTGAATGACAACAAGCATCGCCAGAAAGAAGATCTTGCTGGCGATGTAGCTGGAGACATGCAGTCCTGCAAATTTCTCCTTTTCAAAGAGTAGCCGTTCTCCGGCGATTTCACGGGCGGAGTTATTTGACCCCATCAAGGTCAACAGGATGACTTGAAACATTACCAGACCGGAGAGCAGACCGCCGATTTTAAGATGATCCGCGGAGACTGCCATCTGAGTGCCGATTTGTTCCAGGGGGTTCACGGAAGTTGAACTCGGGAGATGCCTGGGCTGAGGAATCCCGTCAAGGCCGAAGATAACGACCAGCAGGGGAAAGCCGAAGAGCATTGCGAGGTGCAGGAGGATTTGTGTCCGGTCACGGAAGAAGATTTTCCAGCGTCGTGCCAACAGCACTTGTAACTGGGCAAGACGACCGGGTATTGCTGCTGTCACAGGGGCTTGACTGTGGGTGCCTTCCCGGGATCTATCGTCAGCTTCGTTGTCATGGTAATATGAGTCACGATGTTTCTCCCAGGACTTGTGCCATTGTCCCGGGCTGCGTTTTGCCAGTGTGGGATAGATATTCTCGGCACTGTTTACACTGAAGTAGTGGGTCATTCGCGCCGGAGGGCCGTGATAGACGACGTGGCCCTGGAAAAGGACAAGGACAGTGTCGTAGAGCTCGAGGTTGCTCATGCTGTGCGTCACGTTTACCACGATACGATCACCATCATTGGCAAGTTGGTGCATGAGCCGGACAATTTCCTGCTCGGATTTCGGATCCAATCCACTGGTAACCTCGTCACAGAGCAGAAGTGTAGGGTTGCTGGCTAGTTCAAGGGCTAATCCCAGTCTTCGCTTCTGGCCTCCCGAGAGGACACCCACGCGTCGATCTCTGAGGTCCGTCATGCCAACCTGGATGAGCACGTGGTCGCGGATGGCTTTCATCTTTTTGCGCGATCTTGAGCGAACCCGGAGGCGTACGGCACTCTCGACACTTTCCTCAACACTCAGTTCATCGAAGGCAATACTGAACTGCGGGACATAGCCTATCTCGGCTGGAGACAGGTCTTCTTCTTTGGCGAGATTGCGTCCGTTCCAGAAAATGTTGCCACTGCTTTCCTCATTGAGTCCCGCGATAACCCGCAGCAGAGTGGTTTTTCCGCAACCGGAAGGACCAACAATGGCCATGAAGTGACCGGGGTTGACGCGGATTGTCGCATCGCTGATAAGTTCAATTTCCTCATCTCCCTTGTCGATGGTATAACAGATTTTCTCGAGGCTGAGCACTGGGTCGTGATGGCTTTGTCTAACGGGTGTATACATAAACCCTTAAACCGCACTCAGGCAAAGCCGGAAAAAGTAGTCGAAAGGGCATGCAGGGACGAGTAGTCTAGGGTGCAGAGTGCACAGTGTGCTTTGCTTAACGACGTTATTGAATGGCTCGAAGGCGCAAAAGACGATCGGCAAAAGGCAATAAAAGACTGGGCCGCCGGTTACTCGCTGCCGCGGTGGCAATGTTTGTGGTGATCGTTATTGGCGGGTTTGTCGTGTTGCTCTCACTTCGTGCCTACCTTCACAGTGACAAGTTCCGTGGGCTTGTCAGTGAAGAGGTTGCAGAAATGTTTAATGTGGAGGGCGAATTTTCCGATTTCCAGTGGACTGGCATGACTGCTTACACGGATCTCTTCACTGCCAAAGGTTACCGGGATGCAGCCTTTTCCCGAGCCAGAGCCGATAGCATCAGGGCAAGTGTTAACTTCGGTGCAGTTTGGCATCGTGTTTGGGAAATTACAGATATTGATATTAATCGGCTGAATGTCCTTATTGCCCCCGGGGGCGTCAAGCAAGGTTTTGTGCGTAAGCGCGGGGAAGAGGAAGTGGTTGGATCCGGAAAGGAGTCCGGGGGAGGCTGGCTCAGTGCTTTCTTTCCGGAACGCGTAGCAGTGAAACGGGCGGGGATTGCCGAATTGAATTTCGATTTTCGTGCTCACAACACAAGCATTTCTGGTCGCGGAACAGTGATGGAAATCAAGCCAACAACGGTGCCTGAGGTTTATCGGGTTAGTGCCGTGAAGGGAAGGATTAGCAAACCCGGTCAGCCAACCCTCGATCTGGACGGGGCGGAGATTCGCGCAGGTAACGGCAGAGCGATAATTGACCGTGCTGCCTTCAGTTTATTTGACAATGCCAGGCTTGACTTTACCGGCGAGGTTCGATTTTCCGGGAATAACGCCCCGGTTCTCGATCTAAAGGCGGGGTTACGGAATGTTCCGGCCAAAGAGATCCTGCCCGAAGATTGGGTTAAGCGCTTGAAGGGTATCGTTGAAGCCGATGTTGATGTCACCGGAATGACGGGAGGGGAAGATTCTCAGAGTCTGGCAATAGAAGGTGAAGCAAGGCTTAAAGATGGAGTTTTTGAGGCAATGCCGGTGCTTGATCGCATCGATGAGATGCTGGGATCAAGTCGCTTCCGGCGACTTTCCTTCAATGATTTCAAGGTGAATTTTAAGCGTCAGGGGGGAAGGACGCAGATTAACGACTGTTATATCCTTTCCTCAGGCACGGCATGCCTGAAGGGCAGGGCCGTTCTCAGTGAAGACGCGAATCCTGCCGGCATCTATATGCTGGGGATTACTCCTGATGTAATTAAGTGGCTGCCGCTTATTAAGAAAGTGATCGTGGAGAGAGTATTTTCCTATGATCGCGATGAAGCTTTTGCCGTGGTATTTGATTCAGGGCAATCGTCCGTGGAGAAGCCGCCGGAGGGATTTAAATGGGCTGTTTGCCGGATCAACCCAGAGGCTCCTGATCCATTCACTGCTGATATCCGAGAGCAATTCCTCAGCAGGGGAGGGCTTGCCGTGTGGGCTGAACTGGTCGGGGCTGGAGAGAAGGGAGTGCAGGCCATTGGACTGCTTGCCGATAGTGCCAGGAAAAAAGGGATCAACTTGATGACTCTTCTTACTGAAGGTGACGAGGAGAGTGAAGGGGGATTGATTGGTTCTGAGAACCTGATGCGGGTAGCCAGGGAACTTGGCGTTGAAAGCGCGATGAGGAAAGTCCTGGGGGGAATTATTGAGGGAGTGAGTGAAATTCCCGGGACATTACTGCGAACCGGGAGTGAGATCCTGGACGGATTAATACCATAGCAGTCTGGACTGCCATTGACCACCTTGGCGCAGACGAGTAATCTGTTTTTTGACATGGAAATTATTGGCTACGTGTTGCGGGCACTGATCGGCATTGTGAGCTTGCTTGGGATTGCTTATTGCCTCAGCTCTGATCGCAGCCGGATCAGTTGGCGGGTTGTTGCCGGAGGATTGCTGCTGCAGTTTCTGATCGCGGCACTTTTGCTGGGCAATGTTCCCGGCATCGCCACAATATTCGACGGGCTGTCTAAATTTTTTGTGGCCCTTTTCGGGTTTGCCATGAGCGGTTCGGAGTTTGTATTTGGAGTGTTTGGCAACCCGGAGAGCATTGCAGAGAAATTCGGCACTGAACGCACCTTCGTGTTTGCCTTCCATGCCCTGCCGATGATCATTTTTTTCTCCGCGCTCTCTTCACTGCTTTACTACATGGGAATCCTGCAGAGGATTGTGAAGGTTCTTGCGTGGGCAATGAGCAGGATGATGAAACTTTCAGGAGCCGAGAGCCTTGCGGCGGCGGCCAATGTTTTCGTGGGGCAAACCGAGGCCCCCCTGGTTATCAAGCCCTATATCCCGACCATGACCCGCTCAGAGCTTACCGCGCTGATGGTCGGCGGCATGGCAACCATTGCGGGTTCGGTGTTCGGAGCATATATCTTATTTCTGGGAGGTGGTAATGAGGAGGAAATGCAATTATTTGGCAAAGTTCTGCTTTGCGCATCGTTGATGAACGCACCCGCGGCTCTGCTCATTGCCAAGATACTTGTTCCGGAGACAAGTCAGGTGAATCGCAATCTTAATGTATCCCGGGAAAGGATGGGAACCAATGCCATTGATGCGGTTGCCAACGGCACGAGCGAGGGACTGAAACTTGCACTGAATGTTGCCGCCATGCTCATTGCCTTCATTGCCATCATTGCGATGCTTAATTACATGCTCGGATCATGGCTGGGCGTAATTCCCCTGCCGGGAGAGGCGGACAACATCAATTCCTGGGTGGCAAAGGCCAGTGACGAGACTTTTGAATCACTGTCACTTCAGGCGATATGCGGCTTTGTGTTTGCGCCTGTTGCCTGGCTTATTGGTGTTGGCGGCGATGAAATCCTCAAGGTTGGGCAGTTGATCGGAGTAAAGGTTATCGCCAACGAGTTTGTCGCTTTCGGGAATCTCGGGGATTTGAAAGCGGCAGGCAATCTGAGTGCGCATGCGGTGTTCCTGTCGACCTTTGCGCTTTGCGGCTTTGCCAATTTTGCCTCGATAGGCATTCAGATTGGAGGCATAGGCGGGCTTGCTCCCGAGCGGAAGTCAGATATTGCCGCCCTTGGCATCAAGGCCCTGATTGGCGGCACCCTGGCAAGTTTGCTTTCCGCCGCAGTAGCCGGAATGTTTTTCGGGGCAGGATTTGTCAACTAACCTGATTGCAGGTCAGGAGTTGAACCGGTTCCGGTAATTGTTTTTAATGGCCGAAAGTCCTGTGTTTTTTGCGCCACTAGACGTAGGACATCTCGATGAAACCCTCGAGTTTGCGGATACGCGTCGGATGGCGCATTTTACGCAGTGCCTTAGCTTCTATTTGGCGGATACGCTCGCGGGTGACTTCAAATTGCTGCCCGACTTCCTCCAGGGTGCGGGTGTATCCGTCGATGAGTCCGAAGCGTTGCTCAAGCACCGCGCGTTCTCTTTCACTGAGGGTATCAAGGACATCCTTGATTTTTGATCTGAGCAGAGTGAAACCGGTTTTCTCCATCGGATTTTCGGCTTTCACATCTTCAATGAAATCGCCAAAGCTGGTGTCATCGCTGTCACCCACCGGAGCTTGCAGTGAAATTGGTTGCTGTGCCATCTTAAGCACTGCACAAACCCGCTGAACCGGCAGATGAATTTCCTCGGCAATCTCATCTTCCGATGGTTCTCGGCCGTATTCCTGAACGAGTTGTTTTTGAACCCGCATTAACTTGTTGATCGTTTCGATCATGTGCACCGGAATGCGAATGGTGCGTGCCTGATCTGCGATAGAGCGTGTTATAGCCTGCCTGATCCACCAGGTGGCGTAAGTGGAAAACTTGTAACCACGCTGGTATTCAAATTTCTCTACCGCCTTCATCAGGCCCATATTACCTTCTTGGATCAGGTCAAGGAATGAGAGACCGCGGTTGGTGTATTTCTTGGCAATGGAAATAACCAGTCGGAGGTTTGCTTCAACCATTTCACACTTGGCGCGCACTGCAGCATGCACCCACTTACGAAGTTCCGTATAGTTGGCTTTGTGCTCTTCGGGAGTGTGCCATGAGTGCAGGCAATATTCATTGAACCGCACGCGTGAATCCGTACTGGAATTGCTACGCTTTACTTTGCGTTCGAGCTTCTGAAATTCAGCGTGATAATCACTGACATTGTCCAGGAATTGCTCGAACACCTTTTCCTTGTAGTGGAAGCGCTTGTAAGCTCTCCCGAGTTTGGACATTAATGTTTCAAAGGTTTCTTCAAGTTTTTTCCTTGAACGGGTCTTTGGTTTTTGAAGTTTGCGATAGATTGCGTCAGTCTCGATGTGAGTATCACTTACTTGTTTTACAAGGCGCTTGAGTCCCTTGAGGTAGCGCTCTCTGCTGCTTATCTCTTTGTCAGAAATTACGCGGTCGAATCTCTCTTTACTTTGAAGCAAGCGATCAGCGGTACCAAGGTAGAGTTTGCTGGCAAAACCGAACCGGTGAAGCAACCGACGCGCGTTGTTCTCTGCGGTTTCAATGCGTTTTGAGATTTGAACTTCTTCCTCGCGAGTCAGAAGGGGAACTTGGCCCATCTGCTTGAGATACATCCGGACGGGATCATCAAGAATGTCCAGTTTGATTTCGGCTTTCTGAGGTTCCTCGTTTTCCTGTTGCTTTTGCTTCCGGATTTCGTTGACTTTATCAACTTGAGAGGCATCGATAATGGCAAATTCCATGTTATCGAGCCTGGAAATGATAGCATCAAGAAGTGAACCGTTTGATGCGGATGCCGGGAGAGCCTCGTTGACATCGTCAAAGGTCAGGTAATCCTGTTCCTTTGCCAACTTGATCAAATTGCGAATTATCTCCTGAATCTTTGGAGAGTCAATTGACAGTGCGTTGCCCTTTGCCTTTGCTTGCCCGTGAACTTTGGTTATGGATGAATTTCTTGCCGTGAGTAATGGTGTTTCTGCGTCTTTCCTGGGGCGACCGCGAGGGCGCTTGATGCGTGGATCCCCGGTAATCCCATGGTCAGCAAGAATCTTGGCGCGGCATTCTTCCTCTTGTCTTGTGGGACGTCCCCGTTGCCGTTTTGGAAGCTTGATAATTCCCTTAACCGTCATGACCTTTTCCATTTCAATGATCACGCCATCAAATCTTATGCTGGTGGAATTTTCAGTCGGCTTTTGTGTTTTTCTGCGTGCTTTGGGTGCCGGGTGTGCCGTTTTGCTTTTTTGTTTTTGGGATTTTGTTTTGGCGGCAGGGGCTTTTGCCTTGCGCGGGCTCTTTACCCTTTTTTTAGTGTTTCCAAGGTGTGTGGCTGTTGATGTAGGCCGCTTTTTTATGGGGATCCGCTTAGGTGAGGTTGAGGTTTTGCCCGGCATTATTTTCATTGTGAGTTATCAGAACGGGGAGCAGAGAAACTCTTATCGATTTAAGCTCTGATGGTCGCAATATTCTTTAGGGCTTTTTTGAGGTCAAGTAATTCTTTCCTTTGCGACTCAACTTTGCCAGTAAGATCAAGAATTTGACTTTTGCTCAAGTTGGGCTGTGAAGCCTTTGTTTTTGTCGTATCACGCGCATCTTCAAGTGCTTTGATGCGCAGCCTGAGAAGTGCGCGCTGAGCGTCTTCAAGGCAAAGATCGGCGCAGCGCTCTACGAGGATGTCCCTGATCGCATTTTCTTTTTCCGGGGGTAATTTTGCCAGGTATGCGTTGATTATGTGGAGTTTGGTTGATTTAGGTGGCGTTTGCCAAATTTCTGACAGGAGATCGGCGTGCGGCATGGGCTCGATTAGCTCCAGTGATTCCCGGCGCGTTTGCTCCATCCAGGATAGGGTGCTTTTATCGGTAAGTGCAAGTCGCAGGAGGATACGCACATCGGCATCTTTCACGATGCACAACTGAGTGTCCGCGTTGAGTTCTCCGGGCATTGCTGCTGGAATGTGTTGTGACTCCTTGGCAGAGCTTGCGACCCGTTTACGAAAATCAATTGCCGCGATACCCAACCGGGTGGCAACCTCGTTGATCATGGCTTCACGTGCCACTGAATCTGCAATAATTGAAATTGATGGAGCCAGTTCATTGGCAAAACTGACACGATCCCGGGGGTCATTTATATCGAGAGCTTCAAGCAGTCGGTCGATCTGGAAATGATAAAATGGGCGTGCGGCGCTGAGCAGTTCACGAAATGCGGGGGCGCCCTGTGCGTGAATCAGAGAATCGGGGTCTTCGCCGGCAGGAAGTTCAACGGCACGCACGAAGATTCCAGCGGAGGAGAGTGACTTGTAGGCTCGGACCGAGGCCTTGTACCCGGCGGCATCAGAGTCAAAGCAGAGCAATGCCTCGGCGCGTTCTCCGGCGAAGCGCCGCAGTGCCCGGGAGTGATGCTCGGTGAAGGCGGTTCCCAGCGGGGACACGACATTCTCGATGCCGTTTTCAAAGCAACTGATCATGTCAAGCTGACCTTCGCAGATGATCACTGACTCAGACTTGGAAATGGCACGCTTGCTTTTGTCGAGGCCGAAGAAAATCTTACTCTTGCTGAAGAGTTCGGTTTCAGGGGAGTTGACGTATTTGGCTGTTTTAGCGTTGGGGTCAAGGATTCTGCCGCTGAATGCAACGGTTTCACCAAAGTCGTTATTGAGGGGAAACATGACCCGATCCCGGAATCGTGAGTAGAGGCCGCGTGACGGGTCGGCTTCCTCGCGCAGTGACATCAGGCCGCTCGCCGCCATTAACTTACCCCGGTAGTTATTCCCTCTCGCCCACTGTGCAAAGAGATCGCCGTTGGAGGGGGCAAAACCAATATTCCAGCGGTGGGCAATGTCAGCATTCACGCCGCGTTCTTTAAGATAACTGCGCGCATTCTCAGCATCTGAAGCTTTGCCTTTCATCAGATATTCGTGAAACCAGTCAGCTGCATTCTTGTGCAATTCCAACAGTTGTGCACGCTGCTTTGCGGAGGCGCGCGCAAGGGGATCATCTGCAGTTTCGGTGATTGCAATCGCTACGCGGTCAGCGAGACGCCTGATGGCAGAAGGGTAGTCGAGACTCTCGTATTCCATAATGAAACCGATCGCGCTCCCCTTTGCGTTACAGCCAAAGCAGTAATAGGATTGCCGCGACGGGCTAACCTTGAAGGATGGTGACTTTTCAGAATGAAAAGGGCAGAGGGCCCAGAAATCCTGGCCTTTCCGCTGCAGGGGAAAGTATCCCTCCACCAGTTCCACGATATCCGTGGCTCCGAGTATTTCCTGGATGGTGCTCTCTGGGATCAAGCCCATTCTAGTGTTTGCCGTGTAATTTTACTGTCTTTGCCTATTTCCCTGTCTCCTGCTAGGTTAACAGGAAAGGCTTGAAGCCATTTAATGCAATATTCTTTGTCCGTGTTCCAGAGTATTTCAAACGTTGTCATCAGTATTGGGTTTAATCTCAAAGCGTTTCGATGGCAATGCCTTGCTTTTCTGGTTGGGGCAATGGCAGGCGCCAGTGCGCAGGATGATGAAAGAATTGAAGGTGGGTGGAAAAACCGGCCGGTGGTGCTGGAAGTGGGTCGCTATGCTTTCGTTACCCGGCAACAGGGCGAATATTTGCGCAATTCCCTGACGAAAGCTTCGGCG
The DNA here is from genome assembly GCA_046581505.1 of Verrucomicrobiales bacterium. Lineage (GTDB taxonomy): Bacteria > Verrucomicrobiota > Verrucomicrobiia > Verrucomicrobiales > DEV007 > CACIUL01. The sequence goes on from JAYGGE010000015.1 coordinate 52,115, forward strand.
TCAGGTGCCTCTGGTATCATACTGAGTATTAACTGTCCGGGTGGGTTGGCATCGGAAATGAGGAAGTTTGTTGAGATTGTGGTCAAGCTTAAGGTGCCGGTGATCTCATGGATCGTGGGGGACGCGTCCGGAGCCGGTGCGATTGCCGCGTTAGCAGCGGACAAGGTATATTTTTCCAAGAACACCAGGCTTGGCGGAGAAGTCGAGGCAATTGATTGGCGGGGGCCGGCGGAGCATTTGCCCGGACGGCTTACCGACCTGCGGTATTATGACCTGGCGAATGAATTGGCTGGATTAATTGCATCCAGGGGTTGGCCGCAGCAGGTAGTTAGGGGGCTTTGCGATCCTGAAGAGGAAGTCATTGTAGGCGGCATTAAATACTCAAACTCAGGTGACGTTTTGAGCCTGGATGCGCCGCATGCCCTGAAAGCCGGGATAGCAGGGGGAGTGGCGGAAGATTTAGAAACGCTGTTGTCCGCGGCCGGTATGAGCGGTGAACCGGTCTCGGCAGTGGCTCCCGAGACCTTAATCCTTCGCGCCCGTACCGCGGTGCCCAGCGATGGAACTGGGTCTGAAGAAGCAGAGGCGATTTCGGGGGCGGACAGTTCTACTGCAGAGGATGTGGAAGAAAAGCGGGTTTTCGGCCAGACACGGCTGGAAAGTTACGCAGGGAAGATTGTTGTCATCCCGGTTGAGATGGAATCGCTGATCAGGAAAACGAAGTTTGAGTTTTTGCAGAGAATCATCAAGAAAGCGGATGATGACCGTGCGTCGGCGATCATTTTTGACCTGAACACGCCGGGTGGCATCGCCTGGTATACTGAGGAGATTATGCTCTCCGATTTACAGCAACTCTCGATACCCACGTATTCTTTCGTAAATCCAAAGGCAATGTCGGCAGGGGCACTCATAGCGATAGCCACAGATCGTATCTACATGCATCCTCCAAGCACGATTGGAGCGGCGGCGCCGGTTATGGGGACGGGGCAGGATATCCCTGAGACGATGATGAAGAAGGTCATGGGAGATATCCTGGCAACGGCTGATGACGTTGCTCGGAGAAAAGGCCACAACCCGAAGATAGCGAAGGCTTTTATCGACACAAAGATAGAGATCGCTTTTGAGTTGCCCGTCATCAGCCCCGAGGGGGCGCTTGATAAAAGGGATGCGTTTGATCCGGATACTGAGAACGATTTGCTGGTGCTTAATTCATCACAGGCAGTGGAGATTATTGATGGCAGGCATCTCTTTGCAGAAGGCACGGCCAATTCAATAGAGGACTTGATAGCTCAGGAGGGGATTGAGGGTGATATTGTCACGGCGAAGCCTCTGGGGTTTGAAATGGTTGCGGATTGGATTGTTAAGTTGGCTCCCTGGCTGTTGCTCTTTGGAATTGCCGGAGCCTACATGGAACTAAAGGCGCCCGGCTTCGGAGTGCCGGGATTCGTGGCTCTGATCTGTTTTGGATTGTTCTTTTTCGGTCACAGCGTTGCCGGCTACATTGCGGGGTTCGAGTCGATCGGGTTTTTCCTTTTGGGTATCGTGCTTGTTATTGTTGAGTTTTTCGTTTTTCCGGGACTCCTTGTTTTTGGAATTGCCGGATTTGCTCTGATTTTCGGATCTCTTGTTTTCGCAATGATTGACCCGATCAAGCTCAACTGGGAGGGTGGATTTTCGTTGTCTGCGATTGGCTCGGTGCTCACCGGGCCAATGATCAACCTTACAATTGCCGTGATCGGTGCGGGGCTTTTGATTATGCTGCTGCTGCGCTACCTGCCATCACTTCCGGTATTTCGCGGGCTGGTGCTTGACTCCGGTGTAGGAAAGGGGACAGGAATTGAACCGCTTAGTGTATCTGGAGTAACCGGGGATTGTTCAATTGGGCTGGAAGCCGGCAATGTGATTGGCCTGAGCGGCAGAGCGGAGACGGATTTGCGTCCTTCCGGGATGGCTAGGATCGGCAACCAAAGATTTGACGTGGTCTCCACCGGCGAATTCATTGAATCGGGAGCGAAAATCAGGATTGTCGAGCAGGAAGGATCACGAATTGCCGTGGAGAGATGTTAGCGATTATTTTAAAGAAATGTCGTTTTCCTGATTGTTAATAACTTGTGTATAATGTTTAAATCTAAACATTATTGGTGGCTGTATGCCAGAGGCAATGCGAACTTGCGGTGTGTTACATTCTGGGGTTCAATGTTTCGCGTATATCCTGGATGCACCCCGGCGTGATTCTGCTGCTATGTATGAGAGTTGTGTGGATCTTTTCCTTTGCCGGAAGTTGCCAGAGGGTGACAGCTTAATCTAAGGCATAATAGATTTTAAAGCTTTCAGTAGCAATTGGTTATGGTTGCAATTTATTTTTTTGAGTTTTTCGAGATGATGCGTTGAAGTTCTCAAAATTACATGGGATTCGAGAGCGGTGAATGCCAAGTAACCCCCTAAACAATGCCCCTCAAAGTTCGCATGCCGCAGTTGTCAACTGCTTGCAAGGAGCGCCGTTAATAATCTCCAATGTCATCCTGGTATTCCGTGATGGCGATGATCGGACATGAGTGTTAGCAACTTATAGCTGAAGCTCACGGTGCGTGTTCCGCGTTTAGTGTTCCTGTTCAAAGGAGCGGTTAGCGAACCTGACCTGGTCGCTTATAAACGTGAGAGGAATGTCCCCGATGGGGCCACTGCGCTGCTTGGCAATTATAAACGTTGCCTCTCCCTCGAGATCATCGCGATCGTCTTCCTCGTCAGCGTAGCGCTCGGGGCGCATCAACAAGCCGACAACATCGGCATCCTGCTCAAGCGAACCGGATTCCCGCAGGTCGCTGAGCCGTGGCCTGCCGCCTTTCCGGTCCTCAGGATTACGGTTAACCTGAGAAAGCACGATGACCGGGACATGAAGTTCCTTGGCCAGTGCCTTAAGACCGGCTGAAATTTCCGAAATTTCGATCTGTCGATTTTCCTGTGCCCGACGCGTGTTGGAACGCATCAATTGCAGATAGTCAACGATTACCAGGCTAATATTTTCCTTTTGTTTAAGTCTGCGCGCCTTTGCCCGAAGTTCCAAAATGCTGATACTGGGCGTTTCATCAATGAACATCTTTGATTTGGAGAGTTCATCAGCGGCCTCCATGAGTCTTGGAAAATCTTTTCTATCCGGCATGCCGGAGCGGATTTTTTGTCCGCTGACACGTGCGCGACTGCAGAGAAGTCGCTGCACTAGCTCCTGCGTAGTCATCTCTAGGGTGAAGACTGCAACCGGCAGTTTTTGGTCGACGGCCACATTTTCGGCAATATTCATGGCGAGCGATGTTTTGCCCATGCTGGGGCGTGCTGCGATGATGATCATTTGCCCCGGCAACATGCCATTGATCTGGGCGTCAATGTCGCGAAAGCCTGTAGGTATACCCTGTACCTTACCTTCGTTTTCATACATGTCCTGGATGGTTTCAATGGCGGACATGACGTGGGTCAGCATATTACCCTGTTCCTCAGCGTTTTCCTTGTCGTTGCCGATATCTAAAATGTCCTGCTCGACCTGACTGAGGATTTCCCCGGGGGCTCCTTCGTGGGCGTAGGCTGACTTTATACAGGCGGTGCAGGTGGTGATGATGCCGCGCAGCAGTCGTTTTTCGAGAACCAGATCAACATAAAAGTCGAAATGACTGGCATCGGGAATGAAATCCATGATCTCGAGGACAGCTGCCGGCCCGCCGACCTTTTCCATGAGGTTTTCCCGGAGAAGGGCTTCCTGCAGCGTGATGGCATCGATTGGCTGTCCCGCATCGTAAAGCTTGAGAATTAATTCAAACAGGGTGCCATGAGCAGGCACGTAGAATGCGTCCGGGCTGAGTTTTTCTACTGCTTCACCCACAATTTCGGTGGGGGACTGTAACATTGCGCTCAGCACGCCCTTCTCCGCATCAGTATTGTTTGGAAGTGCACGAGCAATATCCTGTGCGTTGGGAGGACTTTCAGCGACCGGGTTATGTGGTCTTTGCTTGTCCAGTGAGACGCTTTGTGCCCCTGTGCGCTGGCTGCTCACCCCGTGGCTATGCAACTGGGGGGAATCTTCAGCGGAAAGTGCCACGAGAGGTTCTTCAACTGTCTCGGGAAGATCCTGATGGGGTACGGGGAGGGGATCAGGGGGGTTTTCAGGCATACAAAATGTTTAATTTACATCAAGTATGGAGAGAGAGGAATTTGTTTAAAGTAAAAACACACGGGGGAGGGGAAATTCATCTTCTTTGCCTGTCAATCATTGCTGGGGAGGCAAACTGTAAACAGAATCGCTTTGTCCACAGCTATACTGCTTGGCTGATCTCCCTTCCCAAGCTTTAAAGGGAAAGGGTGTGTTTGGAACCGACCTACTGCGTTTGTCCGGGATCCTCCTCGACGGCGGGGCTGTCCTTGGCCGAGACTTTTAGCTTGAGGGTGGCAGTGACGTCAGTATGCAATTTAATAGTTACCTCAAAATCGCCTGTGCCCTTGATTGGTTTTTTGAGTTCAATCTGGCGCCTGTCAATCTCACGGAATTGGCGATCAGTTTCCTGCAAGGATTCGTGGATATCCTTGGCGGTAACCGAGCCAAAGGCTTTTCCATCCTGCCCGGTCGCAAGTTCAAACTTGAGGCGCTGTTTGTTCAGTCGATTGGCGAGTTTGGTGGCGGATTCCAGTTCCTCCGCTTCGCGGGCTACACGTGCCTGCTGCAGTGATTCGATGTGCCGAAGGTTGCCGCGGGTTGCTTCGTAAGCCTTGTTTTTAGGGATCAGGTAATTGAGGGCGAAACCGCGCCTAACCTTCACAACGTCTGCTTCTACACCTAAGTTTTCGACTTTCTCTTTAAGAATGACCTTAATTTGGGACATGAGTATGCAGTTTGGGTTGGAGATTTTCCGGCACGGGGCGAGCGCTGCTTAATAGCTTGAATTGCACTGTCTGTCAAGAATGAGGGTTCTTGCCCTGGCGGGGAAAGCAGCGGAATTTGGCAGTTCGAAGTGAGTGCGTCACCGCTATTTTGATGTTATTATTGCGTTAGTTGACGGGATGCAGAGTGAATCGTCAGGAATAGTGTGCGGGTGCGGTAATCCCAAGGCCTTAGTGTCAGGGGTTTGGATTTATACATTTGCCCTGGCGTGCCTGTTGTTTCCTGCAACTTCATGTTCCAGGAAGCTTAAATCGGGAACGGCAAAGATTGACGCGCAGGGCGCGGATAAAGACCCGCCGTCTTCAGCGAGAGCGGATGAGTGGCTGGGACACCTTGGCAGCCATCGCAACGGGCATTCGGGTGATGTTAATTTGCGACAGGACTGGCTGGAAAAGGAACCGGAATTACTCTGGCGCACGGAACTGGGAAAGGGGGTGGCTGGTGTGGCAGTTGCTGATGGACGTGTTCTGGGAATCGGCAATACCGGTAGCACCGACACCGTTTACTGCCTGCATGCGGCAAATGGTGCCGAGATGTGGTCGACTTCCTACCATTGTCCTCTTGGCAAGAGAATGTTTGAGGGCGGGCCTGCGGCAACCCCGACGATTGATGCCGCGGCACGCCGTGTTTATGTCTTGAGCCATGAGGGGGAGCTTCGCTGCTTGAGCATGGCTGATGGCGTTGAATTGTGGATGAGACATTATGTGAAGGATCTCGGTGGCAGGATGCCTGAGTATGGTTTTGCGGCCGCTCCTTTTTTGGGAGACGGGGTTTTGATCGTGCAGCCTGGCGGAGAGAGGGGTTCGGTCGTTGCTCTTGATCCTGAGACAGGTGAGAGGCGCTGGAGTGCGGGTAGTGATGCGTCAAGTTATTCAGCGCCGATTGGATTTGAACATGGCGGAAGGAAAATGGTGGCAGTCTTTAATTCCTATGGCCTTGCGATGTATTCCCTTATTCGAGGGCAGGAGTTGGGGAGGGTCCGTTGGCAGACGCGCTATAATATTAATGCGGCAACTCCCTGCTATTTCGCAGGGCATATTTTTATTATTTCCGGTTACGGCAAGGGGGGCGCTCTGATTGCCCTGCATGGTGAGGGCGGGGAACTGGTTTATGAAACCAGGGATGTGGTCTGCCAGTTCCAGTCACCGGTGCGTGCCGGGGAGTTTCTATACATGGTGAGCGGGGACAACAGTACCAGGGCACGGCTCTGTTGCGTGCGTTTTGATAACGGTGATGTTAAATGGAGTGAACCGATGGGGGGAAACCGGGGTAATGTCATCCTGTCAGGAGATAAGCTGATTGCGGTCAGCGAGAAGGGTGAGGCGCTGCTTTGTGACGCGACTCCCGCCGGTTTTATTGACAGGGGCAGGTTCCAGGCGCTAGGAGGTCGGTGCTGGGCGCCGCCGGCCATCGCTGAAGGGAAGCTGTATGTGCGTAATAATGCCGGTCGCCTTGCCTGCATCAACCTGCGATAATCCGGGATCACGAATTACGGTGAACTAAAGTATATCTGGTAGAGGGCGGCTTCGCTGCCGGGTTTTTCGTTGAGATTGCGGCTGACATGCGCATTTTATCGGAGAATTTATTCAAAAGAAAGCATTGCGCATTGAAGTGCATTAACCGTTAAAGTTGTTAGCCTATGTCGAAACCGGGAACGATCTCCACCGTCAACGCCTTAATTCTCCTCATTTTTTCTGTGCCGATCTCGGCTGGCGCTGAGAATTCCCCCCAGTGGTTTGCATGGCGGGGACCTAACGGTGATGGAGTTTGTCACGAGAAATACAGCGATTGGGCATTTGATGAAAAGCCGCTGTGGACCTTCAAGATGAAGGGCCGCGGAGTTCCGGTGGTCGCGGACGGTAAGATGTATGTTTTCGGTTATCACGGGGAGGGTGCTGATGTCGAGGAGACCATCACCTGTATCGATGCAAATAGCGGTGAGCAGATCTGGCAGCATGCATTCCGGGATTATATCAGTGACACTATTTATGACCGCTACTCGATTGGTGCCGCGGCAATTGATCCGGAGAGCAAGAATGTCTATTTGCAGACAACAAACGGCCGATTCGTTGCTTTCAGTGCCGGGGGCAAGATTCTCTGGCAGCACTCGATGATGGAGCGATTTGGGCGGCTTACCTTTCCAAATGGCCGTACCGGGGCGCCGATCGTTGAAGGCAACCTGGTGATCATGCATTGCATTACCAGTTACTGGGGAAAGCAGGGGCCGGCACGCGACCGGTTTTATGCCTTTGACAAGAATAGCGGGGACATCGTCTGGGTGAGCCAACCTGGCATTGCTCCAAAGGACAGTTCATTTTCCACAGCCGTTGTTGAATCGCGCTACGGCACGCGGGTTTTCTATGCCGGCACCGGGGACGGCAACCTGGTTTGTGTCAATGCGCTTAACGGTAAGCCGCTCTGGCGCTTTCATATGAGCTTTGGCGGGGTAAACTCGAGTCCGGTCATTTACAGGGACACGGTAATTTGTCCGCACGGTAAAGAGAACCTCGATACCACGGAGGAGGGCAGGATGGTGGCGGTAAAGATGCCCGGGACAATTGACTTTGCTGCCGAGCAGGCCGTATTGCCGGCAACCTCGGAGGTGTGGCGCAACCCGACAGTCTCGTTCACCAGTTCACCGACCATCGTCGGCGACCGGGTATACCAGGTATCGAAGGTCGGTGAGCTTAACTGCATTAATGCCGAAACCGGGAAAATCCTCTGGCACAAGAAACTCGGCAACGACAACCTCCATTCATCCCCGCTTTACTGCGACGGCAAGCTCTATGTTCCGATCTTCAACGGCAAGTTCTACATTATTGAACCCTCCGATGAGGGCGCGAAGATTCTGCATATCCTTGAACCAGAGGGCAACCTGATTGGATCCCCGGCTATCTGGAACGGGCATCTCTACCTGCACACCACAAAGCAGCTCTACTGCTGGAAGTTTAATCAAAAGGGAATTGAAAGCCCGCCATGGCCTGTTGCAGCTGCAGGCAAGCCCGGCAAGGCAACGGAGTTGCGGATCGTGCCGACCGATGTGTTGCTGCAGCCGGGAAAAAGTCGGAAGCTCACCTTTGAGCGCCTTGATGCTGCGGGGCAAACGGTCGGGGTCAGCGACTCGGGCGAATTTGCAAAGTATATCCCGCCGACCGCGAAGGTGAAAACCCAGATGGACGCAGGATTTCTGAAGGACACGATCAGTGCGCCGGCTGCAGCCAGGGCCTCGGCGGGCGCCTGGAAGGGGAGCGATGGTGATGTTGCGGGGATATTTCGCGGCAGAGTGCTCTCGTCCATCCCGTTCTCCGAGGATTTTGAGTCATACAAAACTGTGGTCGATTCGCAAATTGATCCCGGCGAAAAGTTCGCGTATCCGCCGCTTCCCTGGATCGGGGCACGGTTCAAGTGGGAGGTCCGCGAGATAGAGGGAAGCAAGGCGCTTCGCAAGACCCTTGAGCGTGTCCTTTTTCAACGTGCGATGACCTTTATCGGGCATCCTGACCTGAATAACTACACGATGCAGGCGGATGTCATGACCGACGGCAACCGCCGCATTAAGTCTGACGTCGGGCTGATCAACCAGCGCTACCTGATCGTGCTCAAGGGAAATGCCAACCTGCTTGAGGTGAACTCCAATCAGGAACGCCTCAAGGTGTCAGTTCCCTTTCCGATTAAATACAAGCAATGGTATACCCTCAAGTGCCGTGTTGATGTCGACAAAGGTGCAACGGCAACAGTGCGTGCAAAAGCGTGGCCAAGGGGAGAGGATGAGCCGGCCGCATGGACTATTGAGGTGCCGCACAACAAGGGCCACACACAGGGGGCTCCCGGCCTGTTTGGATTTTCACCCCAAAGCCAGAAGCCCGTCTACATAGACAACATTTCCATTACCACTAGCAAGTAACTTCATCATGAAGAATATAAAGACACTTCTTATAGCCCTCGCTGCTGGCGCGAACATGCTGATTTGCTCCTGTGATCGAGGAGTCACCTCTTCCGGTACCGTTCCGGGGTCCAAGTCAAAAACCGCTCTTCAGCCCGCAGCAGTTCCAGCGCCGGATGTCACGGGCGGCAGCAACAACGCTGACTGGCCGCAATGGGGTGGTTCGTCTCACAACAACATGGCGTCAGCTGAAAAGAGCATCCCCTTGGAGATGGATCCGGGCAAGAAGAAGAAGGGCTCGGAGGAAATTGACCTGGCGACCACCAAGAACGTCAAGTGGGTGGCTAAGATCGGCTCGCAGAGCTATGGCACTCCCA